>JAICXJ010000009.1 GCA_025980465.1 Frankiales bacterium
GGCTGAATGTCGTGTCGGAGGGGGTGTCGTGTCGGAGGGGGTCGTGTCGGAGGGGGGACTTGAACCCCCACGCCCGTTGAAGGGCACTAGCACCTCAAGCTAGCGCGTCTGCCATTCCGCCACTCCGACGTGGTCCGATCGCGCAGCGTGGTTCATCGGCGACCGGCGCGGCGAGTCTACAAGAGCCTCAGGCGTCAACTCGGCGTACGACGGAGCCGCGGAGGCGGCTCGGAGTCAGCTGTATGACGCGGCGTACATGCCGGCGAGCTTCAGCACCATCGCGACGTACCAGGCGGCGTGGTTGTAGTGCAGGATCGCGCCGCTGAGCGCGCCCGCCGACCGTCCGGCACCGTTGGCGCACAGATAGCGCGCCGCGGTGTAGATCGAATCCGCCGGGTCCATGATCGAGCTCACTCCGTCACCGTCACCGTCCACGGCGTAGTGCTGGAAGGTCGCCGGCTCGAACTGCATCGGACCCATCGCGCCAGCTGACGACGTCGACGGGTTACGGCCGTGACCGCTCTCGACCTGTCCGATCGCGGCCAGCACCGTCCAGGGGAGCCCGGGGCAGGTCGTTGCGGCCGACTTGTAGAGCGCCAGGTACTGCGCCGACGGCGGCAGGATGTGCAGGCCGGCGATCGCCGAGGAGGTGATCGAGCCGAACGTGAGGTTTTCGGTGGCGAGGACGGCCTCGGCTTGCTGCACCGCGGCCAGGTGCTTGTTCGCCTTCGCCAGCAGCGCCTTCTCCTGACGGAGGAGGGTCAGGACGTGGCTCGCGGCCGCGGCGACATTGCGCTCGGTGCCGATTTGACGGTGAGCACGCCGCTCAGCGCGGTTCGCGGCGTGCTGCGCCCGGGCGGCGTCCTTCGCGACGGAGCGGAGGTCTGCGATCTGGGTGGAGACGACCCGCGTGGCGATCTCGTTTCGATCGAAGATCGCGGTGACGCTGCCGTTTTCAAGGAGGGCCGCGTAGGTCGCGAGCGAGCCACCGGACTCATACAGGCCTCGGACCCGGTCGAGCAGATTCTGCTGTGCCTGCGCTGCCCGGGAGGCGTCGACGCTGCTGTTCTGGTCGGCCGAGACTGCGATGTCGACGCTGTCGGCGACCGCGTTGAACGCCGCCGCGTAGCGCCCTTCAGCGGCTTTCGCCCTCACCTGCAGGGAATGCACTTTCTGCAGGAGAGACTGCACTTGAGCGCCTGCCTGTCCCGAGGTGTCGGCGCGCGCCGCCGGGAGCACGACGGGTACGGCGGCGAGCGCCGCCGCGGTCAGCGCCACAGCGGCGCTGACGCGGGCACGCCGAGGCAGCGTGAGGAGTCTCACCAGGGTGAAATCGGCGGGTTCGGCACTGTCCTGAAGGGGCGCGGGAGCTACCGTCAGGTGTTCGATCGCTACCCCGGAGGGGACACCATGCCTCGTCGTGCATTCATTTCCGCGTTGGCGCTCGCCGCGACCGCGTCGCTACTGGCGGGCTGTGGCGGTGGCAGCAGCGGCGGCTCGGGCAGCGGGACCAACAACAACTCCGGGCCGGCGGGCGAACTCACCAGCGCCATCGACGCGCTTAGCAACGCCTCGACAGTCGACGCGACAGTGAAGATCGGCGCCACCGCAAGCCAGCTATTGACCTTCGTCAAGCAGCATGACCCGAGCAGCAAGATGACCGCCTCGCAGGCCAACGCGCTCGCCGGGGCGCAGCTGGCGTTCGAGGCCACGGCACCGAGCGGCAAGACGCTGGGACAGTCGGGAACGAACGGCGGCGGTGCGGCCGACATCTCGATCAGCGACAACGGCTCGCCGCTTTTCACCTTGCGGGTCGTCAACAAGACGCTGTATTTCCAGGTCGCAGTCAAGAACCTGCTCGACACGCTAGGCAAGTCCTCCACCTACGCGCAGATCCAATCGGCCGCCGGACAGCTGCCGTCCTTCATCCAGGCGTTGCTGAGGGGCGGCTGGGTCTCACTGCCGGAGTCAACCGCGAAATCACTGAGCAGCCAGCTGGGCGGGTCGCAGTCCTCGGGAAGCTCGTCGCAGGGCAACGCCGTACTCAATGCGCTCAAGTCTCTGCTGAGCAAGGACGTCACCGTGACCCGGACCAGCTCCGGCGGCACCGACGTGCTCACCATCTCCGGCAACGCCCGCACGCTGACCAGCGACTTCATGTCAGCGGTCACGAGCAACGTCCCCGCGGCAGGTGCTGCGTTGGGATCGACCAACCCGTCGTCAGTTCCGAGCAAGACCATCAGTCTCACCGCTACGGTGACGGGCGGTGCACTGTCGAGCTTGTCGATCGACCTCGGTCAGTTCACCAAGACCGGCAAGCCGTCGTTGCCACTTCAGCTCGCCATCTCGAAGTCTGGGCCGTCGATTTCCGCCCCCTCAGGTGCGACGCCCATCGACACCAACGAGCTCGGCCAATTGCTCGGTTCGTTCAGCGGCGGCGGCCTCTAACTCGCACCGAGCAGGCGGCTACGCCGCAGAGCGCAGAACGGATGTTGCGCGGGTCCGGCCGCGGGTACCGTGCAGTTGACCAGTGTCGAAGGGATGAAGCGTGGCTCGACCTGCCGTCAGGATCGCGACCGGGTTGGTAGCCGGTGCGCTGGCGCTGAGTGCGTGCGGCAGCAGCAGCGGGCCGACCTCCGGTCGCAACGACTCATCCGTGGCGCCGGCCCGAGAGCTCACCAACGCGATCAGCGCCCTGGACGGTGGCAACGCGCTCACCGTTTCCATCGGGCTCGGTGCCAGTACTGCGGACATCCTGAGGCTCGGCACCGACAAGAGCGGCAACAACGGTCCGACACCTGCTCAGGCGAAGGCCCTGGCCGAAGACCGGATTGTTTTCGAGGATTTCGCGCCGCCCGGCAAGACCTTGGCGGAAGCCTCCGCATCCGGTGGCAACGGGGCGTTCGCGATGCGGTTGCAGTCGCCGAGCGCGACGTACGCGTCGTTCCTTGTGGTCAACAAGTCGCTGTACGCGCAGATCAACCTCAAGTACTTCTTCGATCTTGGGGGAGCGCCGAATCAGTACCGCGCGCTGCTCCGCCGGAGTGCGTCGCTGCCGCCGTTCGCGAAGGCTGCCGTCGAGGGCAAGTGGGTTTCGCTGCCGGCCGCCACAGTGAAGAGCCTTCAGGGCTTTCTCAAGGGTGCGACCGGGGGGAGTGCCCCGAGTCCCTCTGCATCGCAGATACACGCCATCACTCACGCTGCGATCTCAACCCTGCTCGGCGACCTCAACGTCACGAGAACTGGCACCGGTACGACCGATCACCTCACACTCACGGCGAACCTGCGAAACGTTCTGCACGACGAGTACACCGCGGTGTTCCCCAGGCTGAGCGCGTTGTCCGGATCGATCACTGCCATCCCGCATCCTGCCTTCAACAAGGTCCCTAACGTCAACGTCACGGTGCTGGCCGATGTCACCGGCGGGGCGCTGTCCATGCTGACCCTCAACACTGGGCAGTTCGCCAAGAGCATTCCCTTCAGCCTTCCGGTGACGGCGACGTTCAGCCGCTCTGGTGCGCCCATCACCGCGCCTGCGGGCGCGACTCCCCTCGACCTGAGCCAGCTCTTCCAGCTCGGGGGCAGCAGCGGGCTGTTCAATAGCAGCGGGGCGTGACGACATGGCTGAGGCGGGTCTCACCGACCGGATCGACGAGGAGGTCGTCGAGACTTGCCGCGACCTGATTCGTATCGACTCGTCAAATCCGACGAGCAACGAGCGCGCGATCGCCGAATGGGTGGCCGTGCGACTCACCGACGCCGGCCTGACACCTGAGATCTACGAGTCGGAACCAGGTCGGGCCAGCGTGGTGGCGCGCTGGGCGGGCGAGGACTCGAGCCGAGAGGCGCTTCTCATCCACGGCCACCTCGACGTCGTACCCGCCAACGCCGATGACTGGCAGGTCGACCCCTTCGCAGGCGAGATCCGTGACGGCTGCGTCTGGGGTCGCGGCGCGGTCGACATGAAAGATATGGACGCGATGATCCTGACGCTGCTCGCAGACTGGCAGCGGCAGGGCAAGCGACCGCCCCGCGACGTTGTCTTCGCCTTCCTCGCCGATGAGGAGGCGGGCGGGGTGAAAGGCGCGCATCACCTGGTCGACAACCACGCTCAGCTCTTCGAAGGCTGCACCGAGGCGGTCAGTGAGGTCGGCGGGTTCTCGATGACGGTCGGCGGCCGGCGTCTTTACGCCATCCAGACGGCGGAGAAAGGGATCGCCTGGCTCCGGCTTGTCGCGCAGGGCCGAGCCGGCCACGGCTCGATGCTCAACGACGACAACGCGGTCACCACGCTTGCCGAAGCGGTGACCCGGGTCGGGCGACACAGCTTCGCGATCGAGCTCTCCGAGACGGTGGAGACATTCCTTCGCGAAATCTGCGATGCACTCGAGATCCCGTTCGACCCGGACAACGTCGAGGCGGTGCTGGCCAAGCTCGGCCCGCTCGCCAAGATGATCGGCGCGACGGTACGGCACACCGCCAACCCCACGATGCTCGAAGCCGGCTACAAGCAGAACGTGATCCCCGGCGAGGCCTATGCCTACCTTGACTGTCGGTTCCTGCCAGGCAAGAAGAAGCAGTTCGAGGCGGAGCTGGCGAGAATCGTCGGTCCGGACGTGGCGATCGAAACGGTGCAACACCAGATCGCACTCGAGACCGGCTTCGACGGCCCGCTGGTGGACGCGATGACCGCCGCGATCCTGGCTGAGGACCCGGACGGACGATGTGTCCCGTACTGCATGTCCGGCGGGACCGACGCCAAGGCGTTCTCAGAACTCGGGATCCGGTGCTTCGGGTTCTCGCCGCTGCGCCTGCCACCGGAGCTCGATTTCATGGGGATGTTCCACGGGGTCGACGAGCGAGTGCCGGTTGACGGTCTGCAGTTCGGCGTCCGTGCCCTGTCCCGCTTCTTGACCTCGGCCTGACGTCAGCCGCTCGGGGCGCCCTGCGGCAACGTCGAGCGCATCTTGATGATCCGCCGGCGCAGCACCACCCGGCGACGACCGTCGGGAAACAACCGGAGCCGCTCGAGTTCCCATCGGCCGTACTCGGCCGCGTCAGTCAGCAGCCGGCGTGCCACGTTGCGCGAGGTGCCACGCGGCAGATCTATCCGCTGATACTCGTAGTCAGCCATCGCCGCTCACCGTAGCTCGCTGAGCAGGTGTGCGAGCCGGGTACGACGGGGTCTGGCACCGACCTCGCGGACGCCGCGGGCAAGCGCAGCGCCCGCCGCATGGACGATCGAGACGTGCCGCTGCGCGCGGGTCAATGCGGTGTACACCAGCGGCCGCGACAGCATTCCGGTTGCCTCCGGGGGGAGGACGACGACGACTGCCGGCCACTCCGAGCCCTGGGCGCGGTGCACTGTGATCGCCCAGCCGTGCATGAGATCGGTGCGCGCCTTCGGCGCGACAGTGACCGGGCCGGCGCCGAAGTCCACGACCAGCGAGCCCTCGGACACGTCAGTCACCACGCCGACCTCACCATTCGCGAAACCGTCGTCGAGATGATTCGCGGTGGCGACCACGCGGTCGCCGACGTCGAAGCCGCCCACGGTGCCGTCGCCTGGGTTGAGCGCTGCCTTCAGCGCGGCGTTCAGCGCCGCCGTACCGGCGCCGCCCCGGTGCACGGGAGTCAGCACCTGGACCTCGCTGCTGTCGATGCCCAGCACCCGTGGGATCGAATCGGTGACGAGCTGACCGACCCGCTGGGCCGCCTCGCCGGCTCCCTCCGCCGTGATCACCACGACCTCGCGGGTCGGGTCGTCGACTGCGGGAAGCTCGCCGGTTCGCACCGCCGACGCCAGGCGCGCGATGCTGCCGCCCTCGGCCTGCCGGTGCAGGATCGTCAGCTCAGTCGCCGGGATCGCGCCCGAGTCCAGTACGTCGCCGAGCACCCGTCCCGGCCCGATGGACGGCAGCTGTGCCGGATCGCCGACCAGCAGCAGATGGGTGCCGTCGGCGCAGGCGTCGAGGAGAGCGGCAGCGAGTTCGACGTCGAGCATCGACGTCTCATCGACGACGACGACGTCGGCATCGATCGGCCAGGTCTCGCCGCGGGCGAAGTCGCCGGACTTCCCCTGGGCACCGAGCAACCGGTGCAGGGTCGAGGCCTCGGCGCCGGTCAGCTCGGCGAGCCGCTTGGCCGCGCGACCGGTCGGTGCAGCCAGCGCGATGCGCTTGTCGTGCCGGCTGGCGAGCTCGACCACGGCGGCGACTGCTCGGCTTTTCCCGGTGCCGGGGCCACCGTGCAGCACCGTTACGCCGTGCGCCGCGACCCCGGCTACCGCGGCCAGCTGAGCCGGGTCGAGGGCCGCGTCGATGCCGGCACCCTCGTCCGCGGCGGCGAACGGTTGAGCAGTCGCGGCGAGTCGAGCGAGTCCCTCGGCAACGGCGTCCTCGGCCATCGCGTAGCGGACCAGCCCGATCAGCCGCCGCGTCGTGCCGTCCTCGCCGGGCAGCTCGAATTCAGCGACCGGTCCGGCCTCGACGGCAAGCCGGATGGCGAGGGCGGGGTCGGGTGCGTCCAATCCGGCCAAGGCGGCGAGCAGGGGATCTTCCGGCATGACGGTGTGACCGTCCCGGGCGGCGCGGCTCAGCGCGTATTGCACCTGGGCCCGGCACCGCCGCGGGTCAGCTTTGGTCGGTCGCTCCTCCAACGTCGCGAGGGCGAACCGGTCTGCGGTGCGAACGTCGACACCCGGCACCTCCAGCAACCGCCAAGGGTCCGCCCGCAGCACCTCGGCAGCCGACGGCCCGAAGATCTCGACGGCGCCGAAGGTCGGACGGACCGGAAGGCTGGCGGCGTACAGCAACTCGGCGACCGCCAGCCGGGGGGCGGCGCCGGCGAATGCCTTCATCAGGTTTTCGGCGCGGGTCTTGCCGACCCCGTCGAGGCCGGAGAGGGCATCGACGCTGACGTCCTGCGGCGAGTTGATGTGTGCGCCGGGCAGCGCGGCGGCGAGTCGGCCGAGGCCGGGCCACAGCCCCGCCTCGCAGAACGCCTCGAACGCGGTGTCTGCCATCAGCGCCCGATGCTGGGCCCGGCCTCCGGGTAGCTGATGTCGGGTGTCGACACGTCGTCGAGCGCCGTGCGGATCTCCTCCGGCAGCACCGTGGCGTCGGCGTCCAGCGAGCCCTTCAACTGCCCCGCGCTACGAGCGCCGACGACAGGGGCGGTCACACCGGGCCGGTCCCGGACCCAGGCGAGTGCGATCGCGAGGGGCGACACCCCGAGACCGTCGGCGGCCGTCATGACCGCGCCGACGACCCGCGACGACCGCTCGTCGAGGTACGCCGAGATGAAGCGGCTGTAGCCCTCCGACGCGCCGCGGGAGTCCATCGGCGTACCCGTCTGGTACTTGCCGGTCAGGACGCCACGGCCCAGCGGTGACCACGGCAGCACCCCGATCCCGAGGTTGATCGCTGCCGGGATGACCTCGCGTTCGATGCCGCGCTGCAGCAGCGAGTACTCCATCTGGGTGGACACGATCGGTGCCCGCCCCGGGTTCGCCCGCTGCGACGCCGCGGCCTTCGCGGTCTGCCAGCCGCTGTAGTTGCTGATTCCGACGTAGCGAGTGCGCCCGCTGCTGACGGCGGTGTCGAGGGCGGCGAGAGTTTCCTCGAGCGGCGTCCGTGGATCCCAGGCATGCATCTGCCACAGGTCGACGTGGTCCAAGCCAAGCCGACCGAGCGACGCATCGAGGGCGGCGAGCAGGTGATGGCGGGAAGCGTTCCGGTCGCGATCGGCATTGCGGACCATTACCGCCTTGGTCGCGACGACGACCTCCTCACGCGGGACCGCGCCGTGGAGCAGCCGACCCAGGATGCGCTCGCTCTCGCCATCGGTGTAGACGTCTGCGGTGTCGACGAGTGTCCCGCCGGCGTCGACGTAAGCGGTCAGCTGATCGGCGGCGTCATCCTCATCGGTTTCCCGACCCCAGCTCATGGTGCCGAGGGCAAGGTGCGACACGTAAAGACCCGTCGTACCAAGCCGCCGCTGCTTCATGAACCGGAGGCTATCCGCGACACCTGCCGGTCAATCGGCGCAGTCAGGGGTGTGTCGCCGCTCACACCGGGTCGAGGGCAATGATCGTGGTGTGCGGGTCGCCATCGTCGGTGCCGGAGTCGCCGGTCTGACCGCAGCGCTGGCGCTCCAACGGGATGGTCATGACGTTCGGGTCCTGGAGCAGGCGAGCGAGCTGCGGACGGGTGGCTTCGGGCTGAACCTCTGGGCCAACGCGACCGAGCCGCTGCACCGCCTCGGCGTGAAAGTGCCCGGCGAGCCCTACCAGCGGATGATCCTGCGCACCCGCGGCCAGGAGCGGGCTCGGGTCGCGCTGCCGACCCGGGGCCAGCCACACATGAATGGTGAGCGGGGAGCGCTGATGCGCGCCATTCACGACGAGCTCAAGCCCGGCTCGGTGAGGTTCGGCGTGAAGGTGGCCCAAGCCAAGGACCTGTTGGAGGCTGGCGCTGACCTCGTGGTCGCAGCGGACGGCGTCGGCTCCCAGCTGCGGCCGGACCTCAGCAAGCGGCAGAAGGTGAGCCGGCCATGGTCGGTCTGGCAGGCCGTCATCCCGAGCGGTGCCGATCTTGTCGAAACCGGCGGCGGGGCGATCGTCATGACCCCGAAGCGGTTCTACGGGATCTGGCGGCACCCGAACGGCGAGCTCTGCTGGTTCGTCGAGGAGCCATCGCTTCCGCTCGACGCCACCGCCGAGCAGGTGCTGGCCGCGACACTGGAAGAGGACGATGCCCTGGTCCGCGAGGTCGCTCGGCTCACTCCGACCGATCGGCTCGGCCAGTGGCTGGCCCGCGACCGGCGGCCGACCCGCGCAATGGTCGTCGATCGGGTGGTCGCGATCGGCGACGCCGCCCACCCGATGCTGCCGTGCATCGGGCAGGGAGCCTGTACCTCGATCGAGGACGGGATTGCACTCGCCCTCGCGCTTCGCCATCGGACGGTGAGCGACGGCCTCGACTTCTACCGCCGGAAACGGCTTCCCGTCACCCGAGTGCGCGTCGCTACCGCGCACTTTGCCTGCGCTCTCCGCCGGCCAAGCCCGGTTGCGACGGCCGTCGTATCGAACCCTGTCACGGCGCCATTCGCGCACCTGGCCGGCGTCTGGCTGCGGTTGGTCAACCGGGCACCCGGATGGATGATCCGGGAGCTGGCCGCACTGCCAGCAGCCTGATCATCGCTGGATAGGCTCCGCGAATGCGACTCGGACTCAACCTCGGCTACTGGGGCCTTGCAAGCGACGTCGAGAACGTCGAGCTGGTGCAGGAGGCGGAGCGGCTGGGCTACAGCTGCGTATGGATGGCGGAGGCATACGGCAACGACGCCGCGACCGTCCTGGCGTATCTGGCCGCGAAGACGTCGACGATCGAGCTCGGTAGCGCGATCTTCCAGATTCCTGGGCGTTCGCCCGCGATGACCGCGATGACCGCGGCCACGATCGATCACCTCTCCGGTGGCCGGTTCCGGCTCGGGCTGGGAGTCTCGGGCCCGCAGGTGTCCGAGGGGTGGCACGGGGTCCGCTTCGACAAGCCACTTGGCCGCACCCGCGAGTACATCGACATCATCCGGTTGGCGATGGCCCGCGAGCGGGTCGAGTACCACGGTGAGCACTACGAGCTGCCGCTGCCCGACGGTCCGGGCAAGGCGCTGAAAATGATCATCCACCCGCTCCGCGAGTACATGCCGATCTATCTCGCAGCGATCGGGCCGAAGAACCTCGAACTCACCGGCGAGAAGTGCGACGGTTGGCTGGCGATCTTCTTCGACCCGGAGTTCGCACCCGAGCTGCTGTCGTCGGTGCAGGCCGGCAAGGACAAGGCGAACCGCTCGGAAGCGACGATCGATGTGACGCCGACGGTGCCGGTCATCATCGGCGACGATGTCGACGCGTGCGCGGATCCCTGCCGCGGCTACGCCGCGCTGTACGTCGGTGGGATGGGGTCGCGGGAGCAGAACTTCTACAACCGGCTGGCCTGTCGGATGGGGTTCGAAAAGGAAGCCGGCGAGATCCAGGACCTGTACCTGGACAAGAAGTACCTCGAGGCGGCGGCCGCCGTACCGCTTGAGTTCATCGACCGCACGTCGCTGCTCGGTCCGATCGACCGGATCGCCGAGCGCATGCAGGTGCTGTCAGCGGCAGGCGTCACGACGGTCAACGTGAGCGGGTTCGCCGGCAGCCAGGAGCAGCGTCTCGCCACGTTGCGCGGCGTTGTTGAGGCGCTGGAAAAGTCCGGCGTCGGCGACTGACCGGTGCACAGCAATGCCACATTGCTGTCGGAATTGCCGCCAGCAATCCCACATTGCAGACAGCAATGTCACATTGCTAGTGAAGTGAAGATGCCCGGCGTACCAGGATGAGGCCATGACGACTGTCCTGCTGGTGCGGCACGGGTTGACCGACGCCAACACCGGCGGCACCCTCGCCGGCTGGACACCGGGAGTCCACCTCGCCGAGAAGGGCCGGCAGCAGGTCAGCGCCCTCGCCGAGCGGCTGGGGGCGGTCCCGGTTGCAGGGGTGGTGAGCAGCCCGCTCGAGCGCTGTCAGGAGACCGCCGCGGCTTTGGTTGTCAGCCGCGATCTCGCGATCACCACCGACGAACGCCTCGGCGAGTGCCACTACGGGGACTGGCAGGGCCAGCCGCTGAAGGTGCTCGCGAAGGACCCGTTGTGGAAGGTGGTCCAGGCCCATCCAAGTGCCGCAACCTTCCCCGGCGGCGAGGCGCTTCGCGACACCCAGGCTCGCGCCGTGGCGGCGGTGAGGGAGCACAACGAGCGGTTCGGGGCAGCGGCAACCTGGATTGCGGTAAGTCATGGCGACGTGATCAAGGCGGTGCTGGCCGATGCGCTCGGGCTGCATCTCGACGAGTTTCAGCGCATCGTGGTCGACCCGGCGTCGGTCTCGGTCGTCAGCTATACGACGTTGCGGCCGTTCGTGCTGCGGATGAACGACACCGGCGGTGGTGTCAGCGGGCTGATCCCGCCGAAGCGTCGGCGCCGGGGCAAGGCGAGTTCGGAGGCGGTCGTCGGCGGCGGAGCAGGAGCGGAGTCGTCCTAGTGCGCGACACATAGGCTGAGTCCATGCCCGGCCGTGAGTTCGCGTTCGACCCCCCGGAGCGCTTCGTCGCCGGGACTGTCGGACAGCCGGGCCAGCGCACCTTTTATCTGCAGGCCTCCGGCAGCGGCCGTACCGTCTCAGTCGCGCTCGAGAAAATGCAGGTTTCGGCGCTGGCCGAGCGGCTCGACGAGCTGCTCGACGAGGTACGACGTCGGCAGGGTGCTGACTCCACCGTGCCGGCGCTCGCGCCGGCCCAGCTCGAGGACGTGGCACCGCTCGAAGCGCCGGTCGAGGAGGAGTTCAGGGTCGGCACGCTCGCCCTCGCCTGGGACGACGATACGAGCTTGGTGATCATCGAGGCCCAGTCCCTCGTCGAGGACCTGGAGGAGGGCACGGAAGCGCCCTCGGACATCGACACGAACGCCGACATGTTGCGAGTCACGCTCGCACCGGCGGTCGCGCGGGCGTTCGCCAAGCGGGCGTTGCGGGTGGTCGCAGCCGGCCGGCCGCCCTGCCCGCTGTGCGGCAACCCGCTCGATGCCGAGGGGCACATCTGCCCACGGCAAAACGGGCACCTGCACGCCGGGTGACACTGGACCCGTGACCGCGCCCGCCTACACCCTCGACGCAGCCGATGCGCTGCGACTGTTGCGTGACGGCGAGCTCGACGTCGAGGGGCGGCTGGTCGACGCGTCCAATGCGACGTTGTACTGCTCGGTCGCCCTCGACGGCGTGGTCGCCGCCTGCGTCTACAAGCCGATCGCGGGCGAGCGGCCGCTCTGGGACTTCCCGGACGGGACGCTGGCCGGCCGAGAGGTCGCGGCCTATCTGGTGTCGGTCGCGACCGGCTGGGACGTCGTGCCCCCCACCGTCATGCGCGACGGGCCGTTCGGTCCCGGCATGTGCCAACTGTGGATCGACGTCGAGGAGACGATCGACATCGCCATCCTGGCGCGCAGCACGATCGAGCCGCTTCGCCGGATGGCGGTGTTCGACGCGGTCGTCAACAACGCCGACCGTAAAGGCGGGCATCTGTTGCCGGTCGCCGACGGTCACGTGTACGGCGTCGACCACGGGGTCTGCTTTTCCGAAGACGACAAGCTGCGCACCCTGCTGTGGCACTGGCGCGGCAAACGGCTGACCGAGGAGGCAATGGGCGTGCTCGTCGGCCTCCGGGAGGACCTTCGCGGCAGTCTCGGCTGTCGGCTGCGGGAGCTGCTCACCGACCGGGAGGTGCTCGCGACCCAGCGGCGGATCCACCGGCTGCTCTCGACGAAGCGGCACCCGATGCCTGACGGCGACTGGCCCGCCCTCCCATGGCCCCCGTTCTGACCAATCCGTAGGCTCCCAGCGTGCGTTCGTGGTCCTCGCCCTCGGTTCCTCGGCTGGCCGCCGGGTCTGGCGAGCCGGTGCAGGTCAACGACTCGGCAACCGGCACGCTGGTGACGCTCGGCGCCGACCGCGACGACGTCACGATGTACGTCTGCGGGATCACGCCGTACGACGCGACCCACCTCGGCCACGCCGCCACCTACCTGCTCTTCGACGAGTTGCAGCGAGTGCTGCTCGACGCCGGCAAGTCGGTGCGCTACGTGCAGAACGTCACCGACGTCGATGATCCGCTGCTGGAGCGGGCGAATGCCACCGGGGAGGATTGGACCGCGCTAGCGCAGCGCGAGATCCAGCTGTTCCGCGATGACATGGAGGCGCTTCGGATCATCGCTCCGGACGCCTACGTCGGCGCGGTCGAGGCGATCCCGCAGATCGTCTCCGCGGTGGTGGGGTTGCGCGAGCGGGGCGCGGCGTACGACGTGGAGGGCGACACCTACTTCTCGGTGTCCGCGACGGACAGCTTCGGATCGGTCGGGCACCTCGACCCCGAGCAGATGATCACGCTCTCAGCCGAACGCGGGGGAGATCCGGCCCGGGCCGGCAAGAAGGATCCGCTTGACTGCCTGCTCTGGCAGGCCGCCCGTCCCGGCGAACCGGCCTGGGACAGCGAGCTTGGGCCGGGCCGACCTGGGTGGCACATCGAGTGCGCCGCGATCGCGCTGCAGCACCTCGGCGACACGATCGACGTGCAGGGGGGCGGCGACGATCTGATCTTTCCGCATCACGAGATGAGCGCCGCCGAGGCCGCCGTTCTGACCGGACGAACGCCCTTCGCCCGGGCCTACGTTCACCAGGCGATGGTTGGCTACGACGGCGAGAAAATGTCGAAGTCGCGCGGCAACCTGGTGCTGGTGTCGACGCTGCGCGAGTCCGGAATCGATCCGATGGCGATCCGGCTCGGGTTGCTGGACCATCGTCATGACGGCGCGTGGGAGTGGCACGACGAGGAGCTCACCGCAGCGACCGATCGGCTCGCCACCTGGCGGGCCGGCCTCGCCAGACCTCGCGGGCCGGAGCCCGGCGCACTCGTCGAGTCGCTTCGGCGCGCCCTGCGCGGTGGTCTCGACACCCCCGCCGCAGTGGCTGCGGTCGACGCCTGGGTCACGACCGACGGTAACGACCCGCAGGCGCCCGCAGTGGCCGCGCAGGCCATCGACGCGCTGCTCGGGATCCGCTGACCGACGATCGGATCGACGTGGTCAGTCGCTGCTGTCGCGGCGCCGCAGATAACGCTCGAACGCTCGGGCGATCGCTTCGCCACTCGCCTCCGGGAGCGAGGTCTCGTCCTCCCGTAGCTCCAAAGACGCGATGTAGTCGGCGATCTCGCCGTCTTCTCGCGCCAGCTCGTCGACACCGTTCTCCCAGGCCTGCGCCGCCTCCGGCAGATCCCCGAGCGGTACGGCGAGATCGAGAACGTCCTCGACCCGGTGCAACAAGGTGAGCGTCGCCTTCGGACACGGTGGCTGCGCGACGTAATGGGGCACGCTGGCCCAGTAGCTGACCACCTTGCGGCCGGACTCGGCAAGGGACTGGTGGAACACACTGACCACGCCGGTCGGCCCTTCGTAACGGGAGCGGGTCAGACCCAGCGATGTGGCGAGCGCATCGTCGGATGCCGAGCCGTTGACGTCGATCGGACGGGTGTGGGGAACGTCGGCGAGCAATGCGGCGAGGCATACCACTCGATCCACATCGAGCTCATCGGCAAACTCGGTGAGCTCCTGGCAGAACGCCCGCCACCGCATGTTCGGTTCGAGGCCTCGCACCAGCACGATTTCCTGATCGCCGACGGTCGCCAACCCGAGCCGAGTCGTCGGCCAGTCGATGCGCCGCGTGACCCCGTCGACGAGCCGCACGGTCGGGCGGTTCACCTGGTAGTCGTAGTAGTCCTCGGGGTCGATCGCGGCGAACGGTCGCGCCTTCCACTCCCGCTCGAGGTGCTCAATCGCCCCGGTAGCAGCGTCGGCCGCGTCGTTCCAACCCTCGAAGGCTGCGATCATCGCGCGCTTCGGACTCGACCCGCCGCGATCGACCGTCACGAACCCAGGGTATGCCCGGTCCGTAGCGGTCTCCGGCCACGGCGATCGGCACCGCCGCGATCGACTAGTGTCGTGACACTAGCGACCGCCGCCGGTCGTGTGGACGATCAGGACGTCGCAGGCGGCACGATGACTGATGTTGGCGGGCACCGAGCCGAGCAGCCGCCCGGCCAGGCTGTTCAGTCCGCGGTTGCCGACGATGCACAGGTCGACCTTGCGCTCGTCGATCAGCGCGACCAGGACGTCCACGGCGTCGCCCGCCTCGGCCACGGTTTCGATCTTCTTGGCGCCGGCTTTCACTGCCAATGCCTTCGCGTCGCGTAGGGCGTCCTCGGCGGGGTTGGAGCCCATCACCTTGTAGGCGTCGTTCCCGAGCTCGTTGACGGCGCGGTCGCGGTCCCGCTCCGATATCGCCTGGTAGGCGGAGGCGATCAGCAGCGTCGCGCCAGTGTCCGAAGCCAGCGCGGCGGCACGCTCGACCGCGCGGAACGACGAGGCCGACCCATCGGTGCCGACGAGCACTGTGCTGTAGCTACCCACTGATGGCTTCCTCTCGGCTGCTGGCGTGCGATTGGGGGAACCGTATAACTGCGAGGCAGCCACACGGCACCTTCACCTAGAATCTGTTTCAAATGTCGATTACACCGGATGCTTCCGGACCCGCGGCGCTACTCCAGGCATTGCGCGAGCGCGTGCTCGTCGCCGACGGCGCGATGGGCACCATGTTGCAGGCGCACGATCTCTCACTCGACGACTTCGAAGGTCACGAGGGGTGCAACGAGGTCCTCAACGCGACCCGGCCCGACGTCGTGCGGTCGGTCCACGACGCCTACTTTGCGATCGGTTCGGATGCCGTCGAGACCAATACCTTCGGCGCGAACCTCGCCAACCTCGCCGAGTACGGCATTGAGGACCGCATCCATGAGCTGTCCGAAGCCGGCGCCCGGCTCGCACGGGAGGTTGCCGACGGATATTCGACGCCGGATCGGCCGCGATGGGTGATCGGCTCGGTCGGTCCGGGGACGAAGCTGCCGACCTTGGGTCACGTCAAGTACGCCGCGCTCCGCGACGCCTACCAGGCCGAGGTCGATGGCCTCATCGCCGGTGGCGCCGACGCGGTCCTGGTGGAGACTGCCCAGGACTTGCTTCAGTGCAAGGCCGCGATCAACGGTGCTCGCCGGGCGTTCAGGTCCAGTGGGCTCAAGCTTCCGCTGTTCGTCCAGGTCACCGTGGAGACCACCGGCACGATGCTGCTGGGCAGCGAGATCGGTGCCGCGCTGACGGCACTCGAGCCGCTCGAGATCGACCTGATCGGCCTGAACTGCGCGACCGGGCCCGCCGAGATGAGCGAGCATCTGCGCCATCTCTCTCGGCATGCCCGGGTCGGGTTGTCGTGCATGCCGAACGCCGGCTTGCCCGAGCTGACCGCGGATGGCGCTCGCTACCCGTTGTCACCGGAAGAGCTCGCCGACGCCCACGACACCTTCACCCGCGAGTTCGGTCTCGCCCTCGTTGGCGGTTGTTGTGGGACGACACCGGAACACATCCGACAGGTGGTGGAGCGGGTAGGCGGGCGCGAGGTGGCGACGCGAAAGCCGCACCCGGATCACGGCGCCGCGAGTCTGTACCAGCACGTCCCGTTCCGCCAGGACACGACGTACCTCACTATCGGCGAGCGGACCAATGCGAACGGCTCCAAGGCGTTTCGCGAGGCGATGCTCGCCGAGCGGTGGGAGGACTGCGTCGAGATCGCTCGCGATCAGACCCGCGATGGCGCCCACCTGCTCGACGTCTGCATCGACTACGTCGGACGCGACGGTACGACGGACATGCGCGAGGTCGCGTTCCGGTTCGCCACCGCATCGACTCTGCCGCTGGTGCTCGACTCGACCGAACCGGACGTCATCGAAGCCGGGCTGGAGTGCCTGGGCGGTCGGAGCGTCATCAACTCGGTCAACTACGAGGACGGCGACGGGCCGTCGTCGCGCATCGCCCGGATGATGCCGATCGTCAAAGAGCACGGTGCCGCGGTCGTCGCGCTGACCATCGACGAGGAGGGCCAGGCCCGCACCGCAGAGTGGAAGGTGCGGGTCGCGGAGCGGCTGATCAACGACCTCACGACCAACTGGGGGATGGAGACCAGCGACATCATCGTCGACTGCCTCACCTTCCCGATCGCGACCGGTCAGGAGGAGACCCGTCGCGACGGCCTGGAGACGATCGAGGCGATCCGGGAGGTCAAGCGGCGCTTCCCCGAGGTGCAGACGACCCTCGGGCTGTCGAACGTCTCCTTCGGCCTCAACCCGGCCGCCAGGCAGGTGCTCAACTCGGCCTTCCTGCACGAGTGCGTCAAGGCGGGTCTGGACTCCGCGATCGTTCACGCGTCGAAGATCCTGCCGTTCTCGCGGATCCCTGAGGAGCAGCGCGAGGTCGCGCTCGACATGGTCTGGGATCGGCGGCGTCCCGCCAGTGACGACCAGCCGGCATACGACCCGCTGACCCGGTTCCTGGACTTGTTCGAAGGCGTCGACGTCGCCGCTGCGAAACAGTCGCGCGCCGAGGAACTCGCCGCACTGCCGCTCGGCGAGCGGCTCGGTCGCCGCATCATCGACGGCGAGCGCAACGGCCTAGAGGCCGACCTGGACGAGGGAATGGGCCAGGGGTGGAAGCCGCTCGACATCATCAACGACCACCTGCTCGAGGGCATGCGGGTCGTCGGCGACCTGTTCGGCTCCGGCCAGATGCAGCTGCCGTTCGTGCTGCAGTCTGCCGAGGTGATGAAAGCGGCCGTCGGATATCTCGAGCCGCACATGGAGAAGTCCGACGACGACGGCAAGGGCACGATCGTGCTCGCCACTGTCCGCGGCGACGTCCACGACATCGGAAAGAACCTCGTCGACATCATCTTGAGCAACAACGGCTACACCGTGGTCAACCTCGGCATCAAGCAGCCGATCACCTCGATCGTCGAGGCGGCGGAGGTGCACGCCGCTGACGTGATCGGCATGAGTGGCCTCCTCGTGAAAAGCACGGTGATCATGAAGGAGAACCTCGAGGAGCTGAACAGTCGCGGCCTCGCGGACAAGTGGCCGATCCTGCTCGGCGGCGCGGCGCTGACCCGCGCTTACGTCGAGGTCGACCTCGCCGACATGTACCGGGGCGAGGTGCGCTACGCGAAGGACGCCTTCGAAGGGTTGCGCCTGATGGACGCCGTCATGGCGGTGAAGCGAGGTGAGCCAGGTGCGCAGCTGCCGGCGTTGCGGGAGCGCCGGGTGTCGGTTCGCAAACGTCCGAGCGAGCTACCACCCGAGGAGCTGCCGGCGCGTTCTGACGTCGCGCTCGACAACACCGTCCCGACGCCACCGTTCTTCGGCGATCGTGTCGTCAAGGGGATCGCGCTGGCTGACTATGCCGCGATGCTCGACGAACGGGCGACCTTCCTTGGCCAGTGGGGGCTGAAGCCCACCCGCGGGGAAGGCCCGTCGTACGACGAGCTGGTCGAGACAGAGGGACGACCCCGGCTACGGGCGTGGCTGGAGCGCATGCAGGCCGAGAAGATGCTCGAGGCGGCCGTTGTCTATGGATATTTCCCGTGTGTTTCCAAGGGAGATGACCTCATCGTCCTGCACGAGGACGGATCGGAGAGACTGCGTTTCACGTTCCCCCGACAGCGACGCGACCGGTTTCTGTGCTTGTCGGACTTCTTCCGGCCGGAGGACTCCGGTGAGATCGACGTGGTCGCGTTCCAGCTCGTGACGGTCGGCGCGCGCGTCAGCGAGGTCACCGCGGAGCTGTTCGCGAAGAACGCCTACCGCGACTACCTCGAGCTTCATGGGTTGTCCGTGCAGCTCACCGAGGCGCTCGCCGAACTCTGGCACAGACGGGTCCGTGAGGAGCTCGGCTTCGGAGCCGAGACGGCCGACGACCTGTCCGAGGTGCTCGCACACCAGGCATATCGCGGATCGCGATACTCATTCGGCTACCCGGCCTGCCCCGATCTCGAGGACCGGGCCAAGGTCGTCGAACTCTTGCAGCCCGAACGGATCGGCGTGACGCTGTCCGAGGAGTTCCAGCTCGCGCCGGAGCAGGCCACGGACGCCATCATCGTGCATCACCCCGAGGCGAAATACTTCAACGCGCGGTGACCGCGGCTGCGGTCCTGTTCGACCTCGACGGGTTGCTGATCGACTCCGAACCGCTCTGGTACCAGGTCGAGTACGACGTCGTTACCCGGCTCGGCGGGGTGTGGGGACCGAAGGACCAGGAAGCGTGCATCGGCGGCACGATGGCCGCCTCAGCCCGCTACATGGTTGAGGTCGCGGGCGCGAACGGAACCGTCGACGCCATCAGCGAGGAACTGATCGATGAGATGGTCATGCGGTTCCGTGCCGAGCTTCCGGTCCACGACGGCGCGGTCGAACTCGTCGACGCGGTACGCCGGAGGGGCACCCCAGTCGGCCTGGTCTCCTCGTCGTACCGCCGTCTGATCAATGCCGCGCTCGACCGGCTCGGGCACGACTGCTTCGAGGTCACCGTTGCCGGCGACGAGACCGCTCGCGGCAAGCCGCATCCCGAGCCTTATCTCACGGCGTGCGAACGGCTCGGCGTCGACCCGCGCCGAACGGTCGTGCTCGAGGACGCCATCAACGGCGTCAGTTCTGCCGAGGCCGCCGGCTGCGTGGTCGTCGTCGTACCATCGGTCGCACCGATTGCCGCAACTCCCTCTCGCCATGTCGTCGACGCGCTGGCCAACGTCGACGCCGGGTGGCTGCTTGGACTGGTGCCGTGATCCCGCATCCACCGGTGACCCGGCGCGACCACATCGTCGACGTCCTCCACGGCGAGGCCGTGGCCGATCCGTACCGCTGGCTCGAGGACACCGAGGCAGCCGACACCAAGGCGTGGATCGCCGAGCAGAACGCGGTCTCGATCAGCTACCTGAGCGGGCTGAGCTCCCGCAGCGCGATCCGCAACCGGCTGGCCGAGATCTGGAACGTGACGAGGTGGGGACCGCCTCATTCGCACGCCGACCGCTGGTTCTTCGTTCGTCACGACGCCGGCGCCGACCAGCCGGCGTTGTTCGTCGCTGCGGAACCGTCCGCCATGGGCACCGCTGTGGTCGACCCGAACCTGCTGAGCCGCGACGGAACCATTTCGCTGAACAAGTGGGCGGTGTCCCGAGACGGCGCGCGGGTCGCCTACGCCTTGAGCGAGTCAGGCTCCGACTGGATGACGTGGCGAGTGAAGGAGACCGCAACCGGCGAGGAGCTACCTGACCTCGTCGAGTGGTGCAAGTGGTCCTCGGCGGTGTGGCTGCCGAACGGATCCGGCTTCATCTACGGCGCCCAGGACGCCCCAACCCGAGGGCAGGAGTATCTCGAGGGCCACGGCCAATGCCGGCTTGCACTGCACCGGCTCGGGCAGCCGTCAGCCGCCGACAGTGTCGTCTTCGCCGATGACCAGGTCGGATGGGAGTCCTACGCCGACGGCTTCGGTGATGGTCGCTGGCTCGTGATCACCAGCGAGGGCAACACCGGGCCGCAGACCAAGCTCCATGTCGCCGACCTGGCCGCCGGCGAGCTCCGGGTTGAGCCGCTTCTACCCGCCGCAGCTGATCAGAACTTCGTCGTCGGCAACGACGACCGGACCTTTTTCGTCCTCACCGATGCTGACGCGCCGCGACGTCGGGTCGTCGCCGTCACGCTTGACGCACCGACCAAAGCGGACTGGCGGGAGGTGGTTCCCGAGAGCCCGGACGCCATCATCGGAGTCACCGAGGCAGGTGAGTGTCTCGTCGTCCACGTCCTTCACGATGCGAGCTCGGCGCTGCAGATCTGGACCAAATCGGGGGAGCGGCGCTCGGACCTGCCGCTCCCGCCGCAGGTCACGGTCACGGAGGTCACGGCCAACCGGACCAGCGTGATCTGGATCGGCCTGCGGTCCTTCACCGACCCCGGCTCGGTCTGGACAGCGGACGTGCGGACCGGCGAGCTTCGGATGGTGCACGACGCCGCGCCACCGATCGACGCCGACGCACTCGTGGTGTCGCGGGCATCGGCACGGTCGACCGATGGGACGGCGGTGCCGATGTTCGTGATCCATCGCCGCGACGTCGCACCCACGGGCGAGGTGCCCGCGATGCTCTACGGGTACGGCGGCTTCGACATCGCGCTGACCCCGGAGTTCAATCCCGGGCGTCTCGTGTGGAGCGAACGCGGAGGCGTCGTCGTCGTCGCCAACCTCCGGGGAGGTGGCGAGTTCGGTAAGGAGTGGTTCGAGGCCGGCAGGCGTGAGGCGAAGCAGAACGTGTTCGACGACTTCGCGGGCTGCGCCCGGTGGCTCGTCGAGTCAGGGTGGTCCCGGCCGGATCGGATCGCGATCAACGGTGGATCCAACGGCGGCCTGCTCGTCGGCGCCCTGCTGACTCAACATCCCGAGCTGATCGGGGCCGCCGTCCCGGAAGTCGGGGTCATGGACATGCTTCGTTACCACCGATTCACCATCGGCTGGGCCTGGACCGGCGACCTCGGCGATCCCGATGACCCGCAGCAGTACCGCTGGGTGCGTGCCTACTCGCCGCTACACAACCTGCAGCCCGGTACGGCGTACCCGGCCACCTTGGTGATGACCGCAGATCACGATGATCGGGTCGTCCCGGGGCACTCGTTCAAGTTCGTCGCTGCGCTGCAGGCGGCGCAGGCCAGCGACGCGCCGGTGCTGATCAGGGTGGAGACGTCGGCCGGACACGGCGCTGCAACGCCGGTGAGCAAGTTGATCGACGCTCGCGCCGACATGCTGGCGTTCTGCGAGTCAGCCTTGGGAGTCGGCTGACGGCTCGGGTAGCTCGACCCGCTCGGGCAGCGGTGGCGGCGTACCACCGAAGGCCGGACAGAACTCGTGGTAGGAGCACCAGTCGCACAACTTGCTGGGCTTGTGCCGCCAGTCGCCGGTCGCGCGGGCCTTCTCGATCGCTGTCGCGATCGCGCCGATCTGGCGCTCGAGTGCGTCCAGATCTGCGGCATCGGGGGAGTAGTCGAGGACCTCTCGGTTGCTGAGGTAGTACAGCCGCAGCAGGCGTGGCAGCACGCCGGTCGAGCGCCACAGCACCAGCGCGTAGAACCGGAGTTGGAACAGCGCCTTGCCCTCGAAGGCCTCGCTGGGAGCCTTCCCGCTCTTGTAGTCGACCACCCGAAGGTCGCCGGCGGGAGAGCGATCGAGGCGGTCGACGAACCCCTTGAGGTGGACGCCTGAGGGCAGCGTCGTCTCGACCAGGACCTCCCGCTCCGCGGGTTCGAGCCGGGTCGGGTCCTCCAGCGCGAAGTAGCTGGCCAGCAGGGTCTGAGTCGAGGAGATCAGGCTGTCGAGCCCGCCGGGCTCGTCACCCACAAGTGCCGCCAGCTCGGGCTCCTCGGCGAGGATCGTGGCCCAGCCGGGCTCGACGTCAGCCACCGCCGCGTCGAGCGTCCGGTCGGCAGCGGCGAGGTCGAACAACCGCTCCAGGATGCCGTGGATCACCGTCCCGCGGGCGGCGTCGAGGCTCGGCGGCTCGGGCAGCCGGTCGATCGCCCGGAAGCGGTAAAGCAACGCACAGTTCTTGAAGTCGAGGGCGCGCGACGGCGAGAGCGACCAGCCTGATTCGGTCTCCACGACCAGGGTCTCCGCCGTCATGAATGGGACGGTAGACGACGGCGACGACGAAATCCGGCGCCGCGCCCGGGATGTGGGGAACAGCCGCGGCAACAAGAATCGCTCATTGCGTCATCCGGCGCGCCTACCATCGGTAGATGAGCCAAGAGGGCCCGCCCGCCGAGCGGCTGACGCCGCGGATGGCTGGCGGGATCTCGGCGGGTCGGATCTTCGGGGTGCCGCTGGTCGTCACTCCCACCTGGCTGTTGCTGGTCGTCCTCGCGACGTTGGCCATGCCGAGCTTTATCCGCGACAACGTCCACGTCAGCACGGCGGCCAGTTACGCCGTCGCGCTCGTCCTGGTGTTGCTCGTCTACGGCGCCGTGCTCGTCCACGAGGCCAGCCATGTGCTGGTTGCCAAGGCTCTCGGCCTGCGGGTCGGCCGGGTCGTGCTGCAGTTTCTCGGCGCCCAGTCCGAGGTCCTCGACGAGCCTCCTACGCCGGCCGCCGAGTACCTCGTGGCGTCGGTCGGGCCGCTCACTTCGGTGTTGCTCGCCGGCATCGCGGCGGCAATCGGGGCGCAGTTTCCGCACCATTCGGTCGGTTGGCTGCTCGCCGAAGCAACGGCAGCTATCAACGGCGTCGTCGCTGCGTTCAACCTGCTACCCGGCATGCCGCTCGACGGCGGTCGGATGCTCCGCGCGTTGCTCTGGCACCTCACTCACGACAAGCTGCGTGGCCTGCTCGTCGCCGGATGGATCGGTCGGCTCGTGGCCGCCGGCACCTTCGGCTACGCGATGCTCGCGCCGAAGTTCGAGACCGGCAATGCCAGCTTCGCCACCCTCTATCTGTTCTTCGTCGCGGTGTTCATCTGGGTCAACGCCTCGCTCGCCATCGCTCAGGCACGCGTCGGTGCGGTGATACCGCGCCTCGAGATGAACTCGCTGATCCGCCCGGCACTCACCGTCGAGGCTCAGCTACCGCTGGCGGAGGCGGTTCGGCGGGCACGGGCGATCGGGGCCCGAGCCCTGGTCGTGGTCGACAGCCGCGACCGATGGTCAGGGATCGTCTCCGAAGCCGCCGTGCAGGCGACCCCGCCCGAGCGGCAGCCGTGGATGTCGGTGAGCGACCTCGCCCGACCGGTGGAGTCCGGGCTGGTCCTGTCACCGACGCTGACCGGCGAAGATCTCATGACCGCCGTGCAGCAGACCCCGGCGACCGAGTACCTGGTGGCCGGCGCCGACGGCAACCTGAAGGGCGTTCTCGCCCGCGCCGACCTGGTCGCTGCGCTGCGCGCGGCCGGTGTCCGGTAACGCGGCTCGTCGCGATCCGGTAGACAGATCGCGATGAGTGCTGCCACGACGCGTTCCGACGGCGAGGGCGACCGCCGGCGGGGCCCGTTCCGTGCCGGTGACCTGGTGCAGTTGACCGACCCGAAGGGTCGCATGCACACGATCGAGCTGGTGCCCGGCAAGGACTTCCACACGCATCGCGGCCTCATCGGGCACGACGAGCTGATCGGGGCGCCGGAAGGATCGGTCGTCACCTCCGCCGGCGGGACGGCGTACCTCGCGCTTCGGCCGCTGCTGACCGACTACGTCCTGTCGATGCCGCGCGGCGCGACCGTCGTGTACCCGAAGGACGCCGCGCAGATCGTGGCAATGGCCGATATCTTTCCCGGTGCGTGTGTCGTTGAGGCGGGTGCCGGCTCGGGCGCGCTGACGTGCAGCTTGTTGCGAGCGGTGGGGTCGGGCGGTCAGGTGTCGTCGTACGAGCGGCGTGAGGAGTTCGCAGCGGTCGCGACAGCCAACGTCGAGCGTTTCTTCGGCGGCCCGCGTCCGAACTGGACGCTGACCGTGGGCGACCTCGCCAAGGAGTGCACCGAGACCGGCGCCGACCGGGCGGTGCTGGACATGCTGGCGCCGTGGGAGGTGGTCGACACCGTCGCGAACGCGCTGACTCCGGGCGGCGTGCTGTGCGTTTACGTCGCCACCACCACGCAGCTGTCGCGAATCGTTGAGGCGCTACGGGAGCACGGCGGCTTCGCCGAGCCTGCGCCGTGGGAGACGCTCATTCGTGGCTGGCATGTCGATGGGCTCGCGGTGCGTCCCGAGCACCGCATGATCGGGCACACCGGGTTTCTGGTCACCGCGAGACGACTTGCGCCGGGCGTCACAGCGCCGCCGCGTCGCAAGCGACCGGCCAAGAGCGCGCCGGCATAGCAACCGGGGCAATCGCCACGCCGCGCGCGTAACCGGTAATTGCACGGGTATGGGCACCGCCACGGTTATAGGCTCAGAGGTTGAGTAACCGCTGATTGCAGCAGGGGAGGTGGCCGTGCCCGCGAAGGAGGAGCCTGCGGCACGGGCCGCCCGGCTGGAGAAGGAGACCCAGGACCTCTCCGCCCAGGTGGCCTTCCTCGAGGACGAAATCGGCACGCTTCGGCGCCGGATGGCGGCATCCTCGCGGCCGAGCACCGCGATCGACGAGCGGCTCGCTCAGACTCAGGCCGACCTCTCCAGCGCGCTGACACGCAATGAGCGGCTCGTCACGACCCTCAAGGAAGCTCGCGAGCAGATCGTCGCGCTCAAGGAAGAGGTCGACCGGCTCGCCCAGCCGCCGTCCGGATACGGCTACTACCTCGCGACGCACGAGGACGGCACCGTCGACATTTTCACCGGCGGTCGCAAGTTGCGGGTTGCGGTGTCCCCGTCACTCGATGTCGAAGAGTTGCGGCGTGGCCAGGAGGTCATGCTGAACGAGGCGCTGAACGTCGTCGAAGCGCTGAGCTTCGAACGTCAGGGTGACGTCGTGATGCTCAAAGAGGTGCTCGAGGACGGCGACCGAGCCCTGGTGATCGGTCACACCGACGAGGAACGGGTCGTGATGCTCGCCGACTCGCTGCTCGGATCACCGTTGCGGGCCGGTGATTCGCTGTTGCTGGAGGCGCGCTCCGGCTACGCCTACGAGCGGATCCCGAAGTCGGAAGTCGAGGAACTGGTCCTCGAGGAGGTGCCGGACATCGGCTACGAGGACATCGGTGGCCTCAGCGATCAGATCGAGGCGATTCGCGACGCTGTCGAGTTGCCGTTCCTGCACAAGGACCTGTTCATCGAACACCAGCTGCGTCCGCCGAAGGGGATCCTGCTCTACGGCCCGCCGGGATGTGGCAAGACCCTCATCGCGAAGGCGGTCGCGAACTCGCTCGCCAAGAAGGTCGCCGAGGCCGGCAAGGGCGAGGGCCGTTCGTACTTCCTGAACATCAAGGGTCCCGAGCTGCTCAACAAGTACGTGGGTGAGACCGAGCGGCACATCCGGCTGGTGTTCCAGCGCGCCCGTGAGAAGGCCAGCGAAGGTACGCCGGTCATCGTGTTCTTCGACGAGATGGACTCGATCTTCCGCACCCGAGGATCAGGTGTCTCCTCCGACGTCGAGAACACGATCGTGCCGCAGCTGCTGAGCGAGATCGACGGCGTCGAGGGCCTCGAGAACGTCATCGTCATCGGCGCATCCAACCGCGAGGACATGATCGACCCCGCGATCCTGCGGCCCGGCCGGCTCGACGTGAAGATAAAGATCGAGCGCCCCGACGCGGAGGCGGCGAAAGACATCTTCTCGAAGTACATCGTCGAGGAGCTCCCGCTGCATGCCGAGGACCTCAGCGAGCACGGTGGGTCCGCGGCGGCCACCATCGACGCGATGGTGCAGCGCACCGTCGAGCGGATGTACGCCGAATCGGAGGAGAACCGCTTCCTCGAGGTCACCTATGCCAACGGCGACAAGGAGGAGCTGTACTTCCGCGACTTCAACTCCGGCGCGATGATCGAGAACATCGTCGCCAGGGCGAAGAAGATGGCGATCAAGGACTTCCTTGAGTCGGGTCAGAAGGGGCTTCGGATCACCCACCTGCTCTCGGCGTGCGTGGATGAGTTCAAGGAGAACGAGGACCTCCCCAACACGACCAACCCCGACGACTGGGCCCGGATCTCCGGAAAGAAGGGCGAGCGGATCGTGTACATCCGTACCCTCATCACCGGCAAGCAGGGCGACGAGTCCGGCCGCGCGATCGATACCGTCGCAAACACCGGCCAGTACCTGTAGGCGCGCTGTCCACGGCGCTGTAACAGCGCGGTGTGGGCGCTAGCGCCTAGGCTTGACCTATGACGGTCCGCCGCGTGATCGGGACCGAGACGGAATACGGCATCTCGGTTCCGGGCCAGACAGCGGCCAACCACATGCTGGCGTCGAGCCAGATCGTGAACGCCTATCTGAACGCGACCACCGGGATCTCCCGCGACCGCAGCCCGCGGTGGGACTTCGAAGAGGAGTCGCCGCTGCGCGACGCCCGTGGCTTTGATGCCGGTCCGGCGGTTGTGCGCGACGCCGCCGACGTGCTTCCCGACGACGAGGTCGGGCTCGCCAACGTGATCCTCACCAACGGCGCGAGGCTCTACGTCGACCATGCCCACCCGGAGTACTCGACACCGGAGGTCACCAACCCCCGCGACGCGGTGCTGTGGGACAAGGCGGGAGAGCTGGTCATGGTGGCAGCGGCCGAGCACGCCGCGAAGATCCCCGGCGCCGGCCACATCCAGCTGTACAAGAACAACACCGACAACAAGGGTGCCTCCTACGGTGCCCATGAGAACTACTTGATGCGTCGGCAGACGCCGTTCGCCGACATCGTTCGTCACCTCACGCCGTTCTTCGTGACGCGGCAGATCGTGTGCGGCGCCGGCCGGGTCGGGTTGGGCCAGGACGGTCACGGCCACGGCTTCCAGATCTCGCAGCGCGCCGACTTCTTCGAAGTCGAGGTGGGGCTGGAGACAACCCTCAAGCGGCCGATCATCAACACCCGCGACGAGCCACATGCCGATCCGGAGCGCTATCGCCGACTGCACGTGATCATCGGTGACGCGAACATGAGTGAGATCTCGTGCTACCTCAAGGTGGGCACTACCTCGCTGGTCCTTTCGATGATCGAACAGGACTGGTTCGGCGAGACCGGCGTCGACCTGACGATCGACAGCCCGGTCGCCTCGCTGCGCGCGATCTCGCACGACCCGACGTTGCGTCGTACCGTCACGCTGCGCGACGGCCGGGTGCTCACCGGTCTGCAGGTGCAGGCGGAATATCTGGAGCAGGCGCGCAAGTTCGTCGAGTCGAGGTACGGCGCGGACGCCGATGAGCAGACGCTCGACGTGCTCGATCGGTGGGACCGAGTCCTGGTGCGGCTCGCTGACGACCCGATGTCGCTCGCCGGCGAGCTCGACTGGGTGGCGAAGCTGTCGCTGCTCGAGGGCTACCGCGACCGGGAAGGTCTCGAGTGGGACGCCCACAAGCTGCAACTCGTCGATCTCCAGTACAGCGACGTCCGCCCGGACAAGGGGCTGTACAACCGGCTGGTGGCCCGCGGCCGGATGCAGCGCCTGCTCACCGACGAGGAGATCCAGCGTGCCGTCACGGAGCCGCCGGAAGACACCCGGGCCTACTTCAGGGGGCGGTGCCTGGCCAAGTTCGCGGCCGACGTCGCGGCTGCCTCGTGGGATTCAGTGATCTTCGATGTCGGGCGTGACTCGTTGCAGCGGGTACCGATGCTGGAGCCGTTGCGCGGGACCAAGGCTCATGTCGAGGAGCTGCTGGCACGCTGCGAGACAGCGGCGCAGCTGGTCGACGAGATCGCTGGCACGCGCTAGCCAACCGCCGTTAGGTCAGGATCGGCACCAGTTGTGCCGATATTCAACCGCGGACGCTCTTAGCCCTGCTGCACCATGCCGACTAGGGAGAACGCTGGGACTGGCAGGTAACGTCAGAACCAACGACAGCACCTTGGAGGTGCCCGATGACGACCCGCGACGAGGGCGGTCAGGCGCGTGCGTCGCGCCGCAAGCAAGAAGCGGACGAGGTCGAGGAGCTCGACACCACCGACCTGCAGGAACGGCAAGAAGAACTGAGTGACGACGTCGAGGACATCCTCGACGAAATCGACTCAGTTTTGGAGTCAAATGCCGAAGAGTTCGTCCGCGGCTACGTCCAGAAAGGCGGCGAATGATGATCGAGGTAGGCGATCTACTCTAGTTCTGGGTGGGCGTGCCCTGCGACGGCATCCGGGTTCGCGCCCCCGGCGCGAGCCTGACTGCGCCGAGAGCGAACCCCGCCTCACTGCTCGGGCCCGGTCGTGGCAGGGTGGTGCGGTGGATCTCTCCGACGGCCTCACGCTTCCCGCCGCGTTCTTCATGCCTGGGACCTCGTCGTTCAGCGACTTTCTCGCCAACCACTCGCCGGACCTGCTGCCCGGGAAGCGGCTCCAGGCCGGAGTCGCCTCGATGACGGTCGAGGCGCCGCATGGCACGACGATCGTGGCGATCGCTCACACCACCGGTGTGATCCTGGCCGGCGACCGCCGGGCCACGATGGGCAACGTCATCGCGCAGCGTGACATGGAGAAGGTGTTCCAGGCCGACGAGTACTCCGCCGTCGGCATCGCCGGAACGGCCGGCGTCGCGGTCGAGCTGGTCCGGTTGTTCCAGGTCGAGCTCGAGCACTACGAGAAGATCGAGGGCGTCACGCTGTCGCTCGAGGGCAAGGCCAACCGGCTCTCGCTGCTGATCCGCAACAACCTTCCGATGGCGATGCAGGGCCTCGCCGTCGTACCGATGTTCGCCGGCTACGACCTCGAAGTGACCGACCCGGCAGCCGCCGGCCGGATCTTCTCCTACGACGTGACCGGCGGTCGCTACGAGGAGCGCAAGTTCCACTCGGTCGGCTCCGGCAGTGTCTACGCCCGCGGTGCGCTGAAGAAGCTCTACCGCGACGACTTCAGCGAGAGCGACGCGGTCCTCAGCAGCGTCCACGCGCTGTACGACGCCGCCGACGACGATGCGGCGACCGGCGGGCCGGATCTCACCCGGCGCATCTATCCGGTCATCACCAGCGTCACCGCAGCCGGCTTCCGCCGCCTCGGGGACGACGAGGTAGCCGGGATCACCGAGCAGGTCGTCAACGAGCGCATGGAACACCCAGGCGGTCCGCAGGCGCCGCTTCAATAGCTCCTCGCACGGCGAGTGCAGCCCCGACCACGACGAGAGAGGACCGCGACGACCGATGACGATGCCCTTCGGCTACGTCTCACCCGAGCAGGTCATGAAGGACCGCGCCGATTACGCGCGGAAGGGGATCGCGCGTGGCCGCGCCGTGCTCGTCATGACCTATGCCGACGGCATACTGTTCGTCGCCGAGAACCCGTCCAGTGCGCTTCACAAGATCTCGGAGATCTACGACCGGATCGGCTTCGCAGCAGTCGGCAAATACAACGAGTTCGAGAACCTGCGCGTCGCCGGCGTGCGGATGGCCGACCTGCGCGGCTATTCCTACGACCGTCGCGACGTGACCGGACGCGCGCTCGCCAACACCTACGCGCAGATTCTCGGAACGATTTTCTCCAGCGGCGGTGACAAGCCGTTCGAAGTCGAGATCACGGTCGCGGAGGTGGGGGAGACCTCGGCCACCGACCAGCTCTACCGGCTCACGTACGACGGGAGCGTCGCCGACGAGCAGGACATCGTCGTCATGGGTGGGTCAGCCGATTCGATCGGGAACGCGCTCCGCGAAGGTCACCGCGCCGACCTTCCGCTGGACGAAGGCCTCCGGCTGGCGGTCTCGGCCCTGACGAACGCCGACGGTGAGAATCGCGAGATCGCTGCCGCAAGCCTCGAGGTAGCCATCCTCGACCGCACCCGGCCCCGCCGTACCTTCCGGCGACTGCCCGACGCTGCCGTCGCGCAGTCGCTCGGTGCGTCTTAGCCGCGCTGACCCGCGCGCAGCAGCACGACGTGGCGAAACCCCGCCACCTTGTGCATCTGCCACATCGCCTTCGCGAGGCTGTACGTCTCTGCCGGTGACTTCGCGACCAAGCCAGAGGGCAGGACCGTCAGCATCCCGACCAGCTGGTTCGCGAACACGACCGGCGCCCCGACATCAGCGGGACCGAGCGCCGCGAGGGTCGTGAAGTCATGCTCCCAGCCGTGATGGTGGGTGGCACCAGCGGTGGCGGGCGCACGGTTGACAGTCATCGCCGTGCCGGACGTGGGCCGTGCGGCGGTGACCTGCTGCGGCGCCTTCGATCCGGGGATGGCGCCGCTGACCCGCGACGCATCGCGACGATTGATCCGGACCAGGGCGAGATCGTTGTAGTCGCACATCGTCTTGTCGGTCACGCCATGCAGCTGCATCTCGGTGAAGGAGTTGTAGACCAGCGTGCCGTGATGGCGGGCACCTGCGATGTGCACGGGTATGCCGATCGGGGTCTCGGCTGCAGCGCAGCCGTCCTGGAGTACCCCGGGCTGGATCCCCGCGCACGAGGCCGGGATGGCGACGTAGAGTCTCGCGCCCTGTCGCATGATCGCGCCGGCCTTGCAGGTGATCCCGCCGAACGTCACGGCGACACCGGGATGTATGCCGCTCGGCGTGGCCGCGTGGGCGGCCGGCGAGCCGGCCAGTGCGGGCAAAAGCGCCACCGAAACAGCGCATGCTGCCATGAATCGCCTGGGGGCTAGCCGCAACCGTACCTCCACGCATGCAGGTGAGTCAGGTCACACTTCGCTACCAGTCGGCCATATCCTGCCCAGCCGGTCAAGGCCTCGCGGCGCGAAGGTCAACCGCTATCCGTCGAATGTCCCGCCCGTGGTGAAGGCGGGCGCTTACGCTCAAGGGGTGGATAGGCGCATCTATGGCCTGGAGAACGAGTACGGCGTGACGTGCACGTTCCGGGGGCAGCGCCGGCTCTCACCCGACGAGGTCGCCCGCTATCTCTTCCGGCGGGTGGTCTCCTGGGGCCGGAGTAGCAATGTGTTTCTGAAGAACGGCGCCCGGCTCTATCTCGACGTCGGCTCTCACCCCGAGTACGCGACACCGGAATGCGACGACGTCGTCGAGCTCGTGACACACGACAAGGCCGGAGAGCGGACCCTCGAAGGCCTGCTCATGGACGCCGAGCGACGGCTGCGCGAGGAGGGCATCGCCGGCGACATCTACCTGTTCAAGAACAACACCGACTCGGCCGGCAACTCCTATGGCTGCCACGAGAACTACTTGGTGGGCCGTCACGGCGAGTTCAGCCGGTTGGCCGACGTTCTCATTCCGTTTCTCGTCACGCGTCAGATCATCTGCGGCGCAGGCAAGGTGCTCCTCACGCCGCGAGGGGCAGTGTTCTGCGTCAGCCAACGCGCCGAGCACATCTGGGAGGGCGTGTCGTCGGCGACGACCCGGAGCCGACCGATCATCAACACCCGCGACGAGCCACACGCCGACGCCGAGCGATTCCGCCGCCTGCATGTCATCGTCGGTGACAGCAACATGTCGGAGACGACGACGTTGCTGAAGATCGGAACGACGGACCTCGTGCTTCGGATGATCGAGGCTGGGGTCGTGATGCGCGATCTCACTCTCGAGAACGCGATCCGCGCCATCCGCGAGATCAGCCACGACATCACCGGCCGGCGTCTGGTCAAGCTCGCGAACGGCCGCGAGGCGAGTGCCCTCGACATCCAGCAGGAGTACTTCGTCAAGGCCCGCGACTTCGTCCAGCGCCGTGGCGGTGACGCGACAACGGAACGCGTTCTCGAGCTTTGGGAACGCACCCTCAAGGCGGTCGACACCGGAGACCTCGCGCTGGTCGACCGCGAGATCGACTGGGTGATCAAGCATCAGATGGTCGAGCGGTACCGCGCGAAGCACGACCTCGCGCTGTCCTCGCCACGGATTGCGCAGATCGACCTGACCTACCACGATGTCAATCGCCGTCGCGGCCTGTACTACCTGATGGAACGCCGCGGCGCGGTCGATCGGGTGTGCAACGACCTGCGAATCTTCGAGGCGAAGTCGGTGCCGCCGCAGACCACCCGCGCCCGGCTGCGCGGCGACTTCATCCGGCGGGCGCAGGAGAAGCGTCGCGACTTCACCGTCGACTGGGTGCACTTGAAGCTCAACGACCAGGCGCAACGCACCGTGCTGTGCAAGGACCCCTTCCGTGCTGTCGACGACCGGGTCGAGAAGCTGATCGCGAGCATGTAACCGCCTCGGCCGTCAGGCCAGCAGCGCGGCTGCGTGACGACCAGCGGCGGCGCACGCGAGGAAGCACGCCGGATCCTCATCGAGCGACCGCCCCATGCTCGCCACGGCGACCGGTGCCGCAGACATCGCGTCGAGGAGGCCGTCGACCGGCACATCGACGAGCCGGTGCGGCGGCGACAGGGCGTCGGCCGCGGAGCGGATCGATGCGCCGAACTCGCCCTCGAGGACCGGAACGGCGATGTCAGCCGGGGCGAGCGCCACCCGCCCGAGCGCCGTCAGGGTGTGGTGCGAGATGCCGCGGTGCCGCTCGCGCGGGTCCGCCGCGCTGACGCGCAATGCGGCAACCGGTCGGCCGTGCAATGCCGCCGCGGCATTGATTGCCTCGCCACTCGCCACCCCGCTGAAGCCCCATCGGGTGCCGGTGCCGAGGTTGCCCGGGCCCTGGGTCACCACAGCCAGATCGGCGCCGAGCACCAGCCGGGCGGCCAACAGCCCGGTCTGCAGGGTCACCGCTTCGAGGTCCCCGCCGTACGCCTGGCCGACCGTCACCGTCGCCGCGAGCCAGCCGGCATCGGCGAGTGCTGCGACGGTGTCTGAGAACCCGAGCGGAAGGGCACCGCCGTCGGTCATCACGTACACGATCCGCGGCGGCTCCGCGTCAGTCCGTAATCCCGCGATCACCGGAGCGAGGGCGGAGTGCAGGTCAGCCACCACGACCGGCATGCCATCGAGATCCTCGGCCTCGCGGAGGACGTCGTAGTGAGGTGAATCCGGCTCGTCGACCGCGAGCACGGTGGCTTGAAGCGGGGTGTAGCGGGCTTTCACGACGTGGCCCGGCTCGTCGCGGTCGACCGGAAGCCGGTCTGGGAGCGCGACGACCATCGCGTAGCCCCCGGTGCCGAGCCCGAGGGACATCGCGGTGATGTTGAGCAGCACCCGGTCGCCGACGTCGGGGGTGCCGACGAGCTGCGGGTAGGCGAGAGCGGCGACGCGACCGTCGGTCGTTTCAACCTCGAGCTCGATCGCGCCCGGCCGGCTTCGACCGACCGCCACGACCCGGCCGTCCCGCCACTGGATCACTGCGCGACCCTACCGAGCCCCGCGGCCGGTCCACGGTAGGTTCCGAGGCATGGCGGCAGAGCGCACCGAGCGGCTGATGAACCTCGTCATCTGCCTGCTGCACACCCGCTCGTACATCACGGCCGAACGCCTCCGCGAGACGATCCCGGGGTACGCCGAGGCGCCGAGCGACGAGGCGTTCAAGCGGATGTTCGAGCGTGACAAGGAGGATCTTCGCGATCTCGGTATCCCGCTGGAGACCGGCTCGTTGAGCCACTTCGACGACGAGCCGGGCTATCGCATCCCCCGCAACGACTACGCCTTGCCGTCGATCACCCTCGAGCCCGACGAGGCCGCCGCGCTGGTGCTGGCCGCGCGGATGTGGTCCTCAGCGGCGCTGGGCGCCTCGGCGACCCGAGCGCTGCGCAAGCTCGAGGCGGCCGGCGTGGAGATCTCGCGGCTCCCCGATGGGCTGCAACCGCGCGTCGGCGCCGGCGGGACCGGGCTTCCGATCGTCGCGGAGGCCGCCCGCGAAGGCAGGCGGCTGCGATTCGACTACCGGGGTGCCAGCGACGCCGCACCCGCTACCCGGCACGTCGAGCCCTGGGGCGTGGTCTGGTGGCACGGCCGGTGGTATCTGGTCGGACATGACCTCGACCGCGAGGCGCCGCGGGTCTTTCGGCTGTCGCGGGTGATGGGGGACCCGAAGGCGGAGGGCAAGGCCGGCGCCGTCACAGTGCCGGAAGGAGTTGACTTGCGGGCGCTGGTGGTGGCCAGCGATCCGCCGACCACCGACGCGATGGCACGGGTCAAGGTGCGTCACAACCGCGCGATCGGGCTGCGCCGGCAGACCGTCGACGTCAGCGACGACGGCGGCGGTTGGGACGTGGTCACGGTGCCGTGCCCAGATCCGCATCGGCTGGCCGAGCAGGTGCTCGGCTACGGCGCCGACGCGGTGATTCTCTCGCCCGCCGAAGCTCGCGATGCGATCGTCCAGCGACTGCACGCGCTCACGGGGGCGCACCAATGAGTGGAGCGACCGATCATCTACCGCGGCTGCTCGCGCTCGTGCCGTGGCTGCTTGCCCACCCCGGCACCGAGGTCTCCGACGTGGCGCGGGAGTTCGGAATCACCGAGGCGCAGGTGCGCGCCGACGTGAACCTGCTCTGGATGTGTGGGCTGCCGGGCTACGGTCCCGGCGACCTCATCGACGTGACCTGGCACGGCGACCGGGTGACGCTGTCGAACGCCGAGACGATCGAGCGGCCGCTGCGGCTCACCAGCGACGAAGCGCTAGCGATGATCACCGCGCTGCGGGCGCTCTCCGGCGTACCCGGCATCGTCTCCACCGAGGCGATCGACCGGGCGCTCGCCAAGCTCGAGGCGGCTGCCGGTACCGCCGGCGTCGCTGACCGGGTGGTCGCGGCGCCCGAGTCGGGCACCGACGTCGAGATCGTGACCACCGCCTCGAACGCCCTCGCCCGTGGCCGCCGGCTCCACCTGAGGTACTGGGTGCCGGCGCGTGATGAAGCCACCGAGCGAGATGTCGATCCGTTGCGGCTGTTCACCAGCGACGGGTCGGCATACCTGAAGGGCTACTGCCACGCTTCGGAGGACCTGCGCACTTTCAAGCTCAGCCGGGTGCTCTCGGCGGAGATCCTGGACGTGGCCGTCGCGGCGCCGGACGAAGCCCGGCGCCGCGCGTTCGATGCGGACCTGTTCACCCCGGCCGCGGATGACCGGCTCGTGACGTTCTCGCTGGACCCGGCCGCCCGCTGGGTGTCGGACTACTACCCCTGCGAGACGGTGCAGGAGCGCGGCGACGGCGGACTAATCGTGCAAATGCGGTCACATGATGACGATTGGGTGCGTTGGCTTGCGCTCGGCCTCGCGGGTGTGGCTGTCCTGACCGAACCATTGGATCTCGCCGCCGAAGTCCGACATGTCGCGGCTTGTGCCCTGGCGGCCTACCAGAACTAGTTCCTTCGCGCCGGTTGTCCGTTAAGCCAGAGCGGTGATCTGCCGAAGAGAGGTTCTACGTCACTTGCCCGAAGGTGACAGGACCGGAGGTTGGCAGCCGTGACCACGATCAAGGCGTCCTGCCCGAGCTGTGGCGAGGTCGAACTGAGCAACGACGACGTTCGCCTGCGGGTGTGCAGCCACGGTCCGCTGTCCTACTACTCCTTCACCTGTCCAGAGTGCGCAGAGCTGGTCCGCAAGCCGGCCGACGACCACATCGTGTCGCTGCTGATGTCCGGTGGTGTCCGCGCCGAGGTGTGGGAGGTCCCGGCCGAGGCGCTCGAGCCGAAGTCAGGCGCCGAGCTGACCTACGACGACCTGCTCGACTTCGTGCTGCAGCTGGGCCGCGACGACATGCTCGCCGCCCGCGCGACGCAGCCGGCTCACCACTGAGACCGGCGATCACTCGGCGTTCCTGACGAGGTAGGCCGCGCTGCCATTAGCCTTCGGGCATGCCCTGGGTGGTTTTCTACGTCGGAATCGCCGTCCTCGGGCTTGCTGTCCTCGGCTTGCTCACCTTCCGCCTCTACCGGCAGGTCCGGCAGTTCGCGCGTGACATCGGCGCGGCCGGAGAGCGGATTTCAGCCGCCAGCGCCGCGATGGAGCAGGTGCCCGTCAGTTCGAACCGATCCCGCGGCGCCCGAAGGTCGTAAACTAGGAGGCGGCTAGAGGAGAGGACCACTCATGGACATCGGTTGGCCAGAGATCGCCATCATCGCGGTCGTCATCCTCGTGCTCTTCGGCTCGAAGAAGCTTCCCGACGCCGCCCGGTCGCTCGGCCGGTCGATGCGGATCCTGAAGGCCGAGGTCAAGGGACTGCACGACGACGAGCCGAGCCCGCCCGCGGAGATCACTGCCGCTCCTCCGACCTCGAGCCCTCCGGCCGAGATCGTAGGCGCAGGCGAGCCCAAATCCACGCCGTAGCGGCCGTCCGGCACTAACAGTCGCCACCGCCGGATCTGGCGATGAGGATGCCGCGCCCGGCACGGGCGCATACCGACCGCTCGCCTGACGGTCGGATGACGCTGGCCGAGCATCTCTACGAGTTGCGCTACCGGGTCGTCGTCTCGGCCATCGCGGTGATCGTGACGACGATCGTCGCCTACGTCTTCCACACCCATATCCTCCATTTCCTCACCCACCCGTACTGCACGCTGCCGGCCAAGGACCGCGCGATTCAGGGCCGCTGCGTTCTGGTCACCGGCGGCGTCCTGGAACCATTCACCGTCACGCTGAAGATCTCGCTGTACGCCGGTGTGCTCGCCGCATCTCCGGTGTGGCTGTATCAACTCTGGCGTTTCATCACGCCGGGTCTCTATGCGCATGAGAAGCGTTACGCCACCGCATTCGTCACCTCGTCGGTGCTGCTCTTCGCACTGGGTGCGGCGTTCGCCTATCTCACGCTCGAGAAGGGCCTGCACTTCCTGCTCGGCTTCGCGAACGGCGGAATCGCCTCGCTGCTGCAAGTGAACGCGTACCTGGGATTCGTCACCGCAATGGTCCTGATCTTTGCGGTCTCGTTCGAGTTCCCGCTGCTGGTGATCATGCTGAACCTGATCGGCGTGCTGTCTGCCGCCCGGCTCCGCGCGTGGGCCCTCGCGATCATCTTCGGGATCTTTGTTTTCGCCGCCGTCGCCACGCCGAGTCAGGATCCGATCACGATGAGCGCACTGGCGATCCCGATGTGCCTTCTCTACGGCATATCCGTCCTGGTCGCCTCGATCCACGACCGGCGAGTCGCTGCCCGCGGGCCGCTCTACGATCTCCCGGATGATCAGCTGTCGAGCATCGACGACGAAGCTGCCATCACATGAGGACTAGCGACGTCGCGCTAATCGTGAATCCCACCGCCGGCAAGGGGCGGGCCGCCAGGCTGGTCGCCGCTGTTGCCGGCCGGATTCGCGAGGCAGGGGCCAACGTCTCGATCCTCATCGGCCACGACGCCGAGGACGCAGTGACCTTGGCCCGCAAGGCGGCGGCGGACGGAGCGAGCGCGGTTGTCGCGCTCGGCGGCGACGGCATGGTCCACCTCGCGCTCAATGCCGTCGCCGGCACCGACACGCCGCTCGGTATCGTCCCGGCGGGGACCGGCAACGACCTTGCCCACACCCTCGGCCTGCCCACCAACGACCCATTGGCCGCGGCCGCCCTTGTCGCGCAGCGGTTGGCGGCCGGCGGGGCATGGCCGATGGACGCGATCCGAGTCGGCGAGAAGTGGTTCGGCTGCGTCCTCGGCTGCGGTTTCGACTCCCGGGTCAACGACCGAGCGAATCGGATGAGCTGGCCGAAGGGAAAGATGCGCTACAACTTCGCGATGCTCGCCGAGCTCCCGGTGTTCTCACCCCTACCGTTCCGGTTGGTGCTCGACGACGGGGAGCCATGGGAAACCGACGCCATGCTTGTTGCGATCGGCAACGCCCAGTCATACGGCGCCGGGATGAAGGTGCTTCCCGACGCCGACGTCCGCGACGGCCTGCTCGATGTGATGGTGCTCGGACCGGTCAGCAAGCCCGAGTTCTTGAAGACCTTCCCGAAGGTGTTCAAGGGCACCCACGTCAGCCACCCGGCGGTGACCGTGAAGCGGGCACGCACCATCGAGGTCTCTTCGCCAGGCGTCACGGCGTACGCCGACGGCGAGTACCTCGCCGACCTCCCGATCCGCTGCGAGTGCGTACCGGGCGCGGTCCAGATCCTGGCCTGAGCCTTTCTTCAAGCCGCTCCACCCACCCGGCCTACGCTGGGGTGATGGCGAGCCCGGCGGAGCGCTATGCCGAGGCTCGACGTCGAGGGGCGCGACCGGCACTGACGGAGTTCGCGGCCGGATACGGCTTCGAGTTCGACGACTTCCAGCTGCGTGCTTGTGAGGCACTCGAGGCGGGGCATGGTGTGCTCGTCGCTGCCCCGACCGGTGCCGGCAAGACCCTGGTCGGTGAATTCGCCGTCCATCTCGCGCTTCGCTCCGGCGGCAAGTGCTTCTACACGACGCCGATCAAGGCGCTGTCGAACCAGAAGTACCACGATCTCACCGAGCGGTATGGCGCCGAGTCGGTCGGCTTGCTGACGGGCGACAACTCGATCAACGGTGAGGCCGCCGTCGTCGTCATGACGACGGAGGTGCTTCGCAACATGCTGTACGCCGGCTCGCCGACGCTCACCGGACTGTCCTCGGTCGTGATGGACGAGGTGCACTATCTCGCCGACCGGTTCCGCGGACCGGTATGGGAGGAGGTCATCCTGCACCTGCCGGCCGACGTGCAACTCGTGTCATTGTCCGCGACAGTCAGCAACGCCGAGGAGTTCGGCGAATGGCTGCAGGAGGTGCGAGGCGACACGACGGTCATCGTCGAAGAACACCGACCCGTGCCGCTCTGGCAGTCGGTGATGGTCCGCGACCGGTTGTACGACCTGTTCATCGACGATGCGCAGCAAGAGGTCAATCCGCAGCTCTCGCGGCTCGCGGCGCAGGAAGCGCGGTTCGGGCGGTTTCACGACGATCGGCGGCCGCACCGCGGTGGCAAACGACCGCGTCCATTCAACGGCCCGCGCCGCCCCGATGTTGTTGAGCGGCTGGAGCGGGACGGCCTGCTTCCGGCGATCGTGTTCATCTTCAGCCGCGCCGGCTGCGACGCGGCAGTGCGTCAATGCCTGCGGGCCGGGCTGCGCCTGACGCATCCGGACGAGCGCGACCGGATCCGCGAGGTCGTCGAGCGCCGGATAGCGGCGATCCCGAGCGAGGACCTCGCCGTACTCGGATCCGACGAGTTCATCGACGGGCTGATGCGCGGCATCGCCGCCCACCACGCCGGACTGCTGCCAGTGTTCAAGGAGGCAGTGGAGGAGCTGTTCGTTGCCGGCCTGGTGCAGGTCGTGTTCGCCACCGAGACCCTCGCGCTCGGCATCAACATGCCGGCTCGAAGCGTCGTCCTCGAGTCGCTGGTCAAATGGAACGGCGAGGCGCACGTCGACCTCACGCCGGGGGAGTACACCCAACTGACCGGACGCGCCGGCCGGCGCGGCATCGACATCGAGGGTCACGGCGTCGTGCTGTGGACCAGCGGCTTCGATCCCCGCCATGTGGCGAGCCTCGCCTCGACGCGTACCTATCCGCTTCGATCGAGCTTCCGGCCCTCCTACAACATGGCTGTCAACCTCGTCGCCGCAATGGGTCGCCCCGCGGCCCGCGAACTCCTTGAGTCGTCGTTCGCGCAGTTCCAGGCTGACCGGGCTGTGGTCGGGCTGTCCCGCCAGGTCAGGCGCAACCACGAGGCGCTCGAGGGCTACCGGGAGGCCATGACGTGCCATCTCGGTGACTTTGGTGAGTACGCCGCGCTGCGCCGCGCGCTGTCCGACCGCGAGTCGCTGCTGGCCAAGGATCGCGCGGGCCAGCGGCGGGCCGCCGCGGCGGCATCCTTCGAAACGCTGCGGGTCGGTGACGTGATCCGGATGCCAGCGGGGCGACACGCCCAATTGGCCATCGTCGTGGATCCCGACGTCGCAGGCGGGACGCCCCGCACGCTGGTCGTCACCGCCGATCGCCAACTCAAGCGGTTGGCGCCGTCGGACTTCGGCTCCGCCGTCGTCCCGGTCGGCAAGGTCCGACTACCTCGCAACTTCGATCCACGGTCGCCACAGTCCCGCCGCGATCTGGTGTCGAGTCTGCGGGCCTTGGACCTCGAGACCGAGACGAAACGGGCGCCGAAGAGCCGCAGTGCGGCGGCCGATGACGCCGACATCGCGCGGCTCCGTGCCGCGATCCGCCGACACCCATGCCACGGCTGTCCGGATCGCGAACACCATGCCCGTTGGGCCGAGCGCCATGACCGCCTCCAGCGCGACACCGACGCGCTGGAGCGCCGGGTGCGCAACCGGACCGGGACTTTGGCGCGGACCTTCGACTCGGTCTGCGACGTGCTGACGTCGCTCGGCTACTTCACTGACGACGAGATCACACCCGCCGGTCGGTCACTCGCCCGGCTCTACGGTGAGTCGGACCTGTTGGTCGCAGAGTCGCTGCGTGCCGGTGCCTGGGATGACCTCGACCCGGCAGAACTGTCAGCCGTGGTGTCGGCACTGGTCTACGAGGCCCGTCGCGACGACGATCCGGCGCCGAAGCTGCCACCGGGGCGCTGCCGATCCGCACTGGAGGATCTCGAGCGACGGTGGGACACGCTGCGCGGTGTCGAGGCCGACGCCGGGTTGTCGTTCCTGCGCCGGCCCGAGCCTGGTTTCGCGTGGCTGGCGTGGCGCTGGGCGAAGGGCCACACGCTCGATGCGGTCCTTCGCGACAGTCCGCTCGCGCCCGGTGACTTCGTCCGCTGGATGAAGCAGCTGATCGACCTGCTCGATCAGATCACCGATGCGGCTGTCGACGGCTCGCCGGTCCGCGCCACCGCCGCCGCAGCTGTCGGACAGCTTCGCCGCGGTGTCGTCGCGTACTCAGGCATGAGCTGAGGCGAGCGCGGCGAGCACCCGCTCGACGGAACTGCCGAGCCCCCATCTCCCGACCAGCTCCTGGAGGGCGTCCGGATCGGCCGGTCGGGCCGGCAGGGTCGCGTCGTACTGGCCCAGCTTGGCGTCGCGCTTCACCGCGACGACGAGGCGGGCGCGGTCCAGATAGTCGGCGGCGGCAAGGATCTTCGGGCGGCAACCGCGCGGGAAGCCCACGTCGGACTCGGCTGCCGCCTCGACGACACCGTCGAGATCACCGAACGTGGTGATGAGCGCTGCCGCCGTCTTGTCGCCCACTCCGGGTACGCCGGGCAGGCCGTCCGAGGGATCGCCCCGCAGCGTGGCGAAGTCCGCGTAGGCGCGACCGGGGATGTTGTAACGGCTGGTGACAGCAGCCTCGTCGATAATCTCGCGGTTTCCGACACCCTTTGCGATGTAGACGATCCGCACCGCGCGCTCGTCGTCGACGAGTTGGAACAGATCGCGGTCACCCGTGACGATCTCGACCGGCATCGTCGCCGTCGCGGTCAGCGTGCCGATCACGTCATCCGCCTCGCAGTCGGGGAGGCCGATCCGGCATAAGCCCAGCGCGTCCAGCGCCGCCTCGATGATCGGCACCTGCGGGCTGAGCAGGTCCGGTACCTCCTCGGCGAGCCCGTCTCCGGCTACCCGATGGGTCTTGTACGTCGGGATCGCCTCGACCCGCCAGGCCGGTCGCCAGTCGTCGTCCATCGCCGCGACGAGATGGGTCGGGTGGCGGTCCTCGACGAGCCTCGCGATGTAGTCGAGAAACCCGCGCACCGCGTTCGTCGGCGTGCCGTCCGGCGCCACCACTGTGTCCGGCACGCCGTAGAAGGCGCGGAAGTACATCGACGCGGAGTCGAGCAACAGCAGCCGGTGATCGGCGTCGTTCGCCATGAATGGCACGCTAGCGGTATGCCGCACCTCGATCGCGACGGTGATCTCGCCGTGCTCAACATCGGAGCCGACGAGAACCGGTTTACCGTCGACTGGCTCGCCCAGATCCACGCCTGCCTCGACGAGGTGGCGTTGATGCCGGCGCCCGTAGCGCTGGTCACGGTGGCGGAAGGGAAGTTCTGGTCGAACGGTCTGGACCTGGACTGGCTCACGACGCATCTCGATCAGGCGGGGGAGTACGTCGCCTCGGTCCAGTCGCTGTTTTCCCGGACCATGACCCTTGGTGTCCCGACCGTTGCGGCGATCCAGGGTCACTGCTTCGCAGCCGGCGCGCTTCTCGCGCTTGCTCACGACTGGCGTGTGATGCGGGCCGACCGCGGGTTCTTCTGTCTGCCCGAGGTCGACATCAACATCCCGTTCTCGGTCGGCATGGATGCGCTGCTGCGCGCCAAGCTCCCCATCGCGACCGCGGTCGAGGCAATGACAACCGGTCGCCGCTACGGCGGGGACGAGGCCGTTGCTGCCGGCATCGTCGACGTTGCCGTGGCCGAGGACGAGGTCCGTTCGACCGCGCTCGAAAGGGCTCGCCCGCTTGCCGGGAAGGCCGGGCCGACCTTGGCGACGATCAAGGGACGGATGTTCGCCGATCCGGCTGCGCGGCTCGCCGTGGTGGAAGGGCTCGCGGTTGGCGACTGACGTCCTCACCGTCGGGTCGTCCACCGCCGGCGATCAGGAGGTCCGGCAGGCCGGCGAGGTGCGCAGCCGGCGGGTCGAATCGATGCGTGCGCTGGCGGCTCTCGCAGTGCTTCTCACCCACGCCTACGGCTTCACGCACCTGACGAACGTGACGTTTTCCGGCGCTGTCGCGCATGTCGCCCTCGGCGGTGCCTGGGGCGTGTATGTCTTCTTCGCGCTGTCCGGCTATCTGATCTTCCTTCCGTTCGCTCGGCACTGGTGGGGGAGCGGCGTACCGATCAGCTACCGGAAGTACGCCCTGAACCGCGCGCTTCGAATCCTGCCGATCTACTACACGATCCTGCTGATCTACACGGGCTGGCACCGCGACGGCGGCTCGTGGTCGGTGTTTCCGCGGTTCGCGGGATTCTGGGAGAACTACAGCATTCACACGATCTACCTGACCGACGGGCCGATGTGGTCACTCGTCGACGAAGTGCAGTTCTACGTGCTGCTCCCGGTTCTCGCGGCCCTCCTCGCGATCGTCAGCTTCCGCTCGCGGCGCTGGGCGGTCGTCGCGCTGCTTGTCATCGGCGCGGTCTCCGGAGGTGCTCGGCTGTGGTACTGGCTGGCGACCAGCCATCCATCGATGCTGGTCGAGTTCCACCAAAGGCACTGGTATCTATGGGTCGTTTCGCTGCCCATGACGTTCGTCTTCTTCGTGCCGGGGATGCTTCTCGCATTGATGCGGGTGTCATGGCAGGAGCGTCGCCCGGCATGGACCGACGGGTTCTTGGGTCGCGGTGAGGCCTGGTTCGCGGCGGGCGTGGTCGTCTTCCTCGTGGGGTGCACCAACTCCTACCTGCAGGTGGCGGATCTGATCGTGTTGTTCGGATCGTTCCTGGTGGTCGGATCGGTCGTCTTGCCGTTCCCGTCGGCGGCTCGACTGGCTTTTCTCGACTGGCGGCCGATCGCGCTGCTTGGCATCGCGTCGTACAGCTTCTACCTGGTGCATCAGCCGATGGTCGAACTGCTCGCCGGCGCCTCCTGGTATCCGAACGGCTTCGCCGCCGTACTCGTGGGATCGCTGGTCGTCTGCTGCGGCCTCGCTGCGATCGGGTACGCCGTGATCGAGCGCACCTTCCTTCGGTTGCGCCGCGGCTGGTCGCCAGGCCGCGCGGCGCAGTGACCGAATCCCGACCCGGCCGAGGCAGCGACAGCTGGCCGAGCGTCCGCCGCCCCGTCTATGCGGTGCTGGGGATCGGCTTGTTGGCACGCCTGGTCCTGGACTTCGCAACCGGAAGCAACGGCGACATCGACCACACCGGCCAGCTCGCTGCCGTCCTGATCCACCATCCGCTGTCGGCGTACTCGTTCCAACACACCGCCATCTACCCGTACCCGCCCGGCTACTTCGGCGTATTCGCGGCGACCAAGTGGTTCAGCGACGCCACCGGTGTCGCGTTCCACAACCTCGAGCGGCTCCCAGTGATCGCGGCAGACCTGGCGATTGCCTGGATCGTCGCGCGTTGGCTGGCGGACCGAGGCGGTTCCGTACGACGCTGCACCGTTGGGGCCGCTCTGATCGCGCTCAACCCGCTGTTCATCGCGATCTCGGGATTCCACGGCCAGCTCGACCCGATCTCAACCGCCTGCGCGGTGGCGGCACTCTGGGCGTGGAGCCGGCTGCCGATCGGCCGGCGGGCCTACGTCGCCGGAGCGCTGCTCGGCGTCGGGGCCGCCGTGAAACCGGCACCGACGGTGGTCATCGTGGCGTTGCTGGTGATCTGCGACAGCCTGCGCGAAGCGGCGAAGCTGGTGGTGCCGTTCGCCGTGATCCTCGCCGGCGCGTTAGCCCCATGGCTGATCGCCAGTTGGTCAGCCACCACGACCTGGCTTCGCTATCAGGGCTTGCCCGGGATCGGCGGCCTGTCCCTGCTCGCGGAGCCGCGCGCCGCAACGCTGTGGTTGTCGGGGGTGATCGTGCATCCGAACGGAGCACTTCGCCAGCTCGAACGACATGCCGACGCAGCGACGCTGGTCGCGCTGGCCATAGCGGCAGTTGTGGTCGCGCTACGTCGGTCCCGGCCCGACGTGGGCGCGTTGCTGATGGTGTTGCCGTTGTACGTTCTCGGCGTCAACCTCAGCGTCCACTACTCGGTGTGGGTCCTGCCGCTGCTGATCCTCGCCGCACCTCGGGCTGCCGCCGCGGTAGCCGTCGTACTGCTCATCCCGGGGACGTTCGTGTACCTGCCATTCATCCGGGGCGAACTGGCTTCGCCGGCGAGCCCGTGGAGCGCCGGCGTGGTCGAGGCGGTCTATGACCCGGTCGTCTTCGGGCTGATGCTTGCTTCGGCGGTCGGCTTCGTCGTGGTGGCGGCCAGGTCACGGCGCCAGGACATAATCTGAGCTGGTGAGCGCCACTGGGGGAGCCCATCGCGACCGGCTCGCGGCAGCTGCCGCCTCGGCCGCGGCTGCCGGCATCGACACCCTGCTGATCACGCCCGGCGCAGACCTGCGCTACCTCGTCGGTTACGACGCGCTTCCGCTCGAGCGGCTCACCTGCCTCGTCGTCCCGGCCGGCGGACCCGCGACCCTCGTCGTCCCTCGCCTGGAGCTGGGCGCGGCGAGCGCCAGCGGCGCCGGTGAGGTCGTCACCGTCATCACGCACGAAGAGACCGACGACGCCTTCGCGCTAGCGGCTCGACATGCCAGCGAGGCGCTCGGGCGCGAGCCGCGGACCGTCGGGGTGTCCGACCGGATGTGGGCGGAGCAGGTGCTGCGGTTCCGCAGCATTCTCCCCGGCGCGGAGCAGCGGACGGCGGGCGAGGTGCTGCGACCGCTGCGGCTGCGCAAGCGGCCGGACGAGATCGACGCGTTGCGGGGCGCCGCCCAGGCGATCGACCGGGTGCACGCGCGCATGGGGGAGTGGCTGCGGCCCGGGCGCACCGAGAGCACCGTCGGGCGGGACATCGCCGACGCGATCATCGCGGAGGGTCACGCCGCGGTGAACTTCGTGATCGTCGGCTCGGGACCAAACGGTGCGAGTCCGCATCACCACACCGCCGAGCGGGTGATCGAGGTCGGCGATCCGGTCGTCGTCGACATCGGCGGCACGATGCCCGACGGCTACTGCTCGGACTGCACCCGCACCTACGTGGCGGGCGGCAAGGCACCGAGCGACTTCGCCGAGTACTACCAGGTGCTTCTCGCCGCTCAGAAGTCGAGCTGCGAGGTCGTGCGCCCCGGCGTCACCTCCCACAGCGTCGACGCGGCGGCACGCGAGGTAATCGCCGATGCCGGGTACGGCGAGCTGTTCATCCATCGGACCGGGCACGGGATCGGGCTCGAGGAGCACGAGGAGCCCTACATCGTCGCCGGCAGCGAGGTCGTGCTCGAGCCCGGCATGTGCTTCTCGATCGAGCCTGGGATCTACGCGTCGGGCCGGCACGGCGCCAGGATCGAGGACATCGTCGTCGTCACCGAGGACGGCGTCGAACGGCTCGACACCATCGACCGCGAGCTCGCGGTGCTCAGCGGCTGATGGCCGTCGATCGTGCCCTGCCGAGCGAGGATGCTCGACAGCTCCTGTCCCTCGCCCGCGAAATCGCGCAGGCAGAGGTAGCGCCGCACGCCGCGGCCTTCGAGGAACGCAGCGAGTTCCCCCGCGAAATCCTCCGGTTGCTCGGCCGCGCCGGTCTGCTCGGCCTGGCCTACCCGGAGCAGTACGGCGGCGGGGACGTGCCCTACGAGGTCTACCTCCAGGTCCTCGAGGAGCTCGGCTCAGCTTGGGCAGCGGTGGGCGTCGCGGTGAGCGTCCACACCCTGAGCTGTTATCCAGTCATGGCGTTCGGCACCGAACAGCAGCGCAGCCGGTGGCTGCCCGACATGCTCGGTGGCGAACTTCTCGGCGCGTACTGCCTGTCCGAAGCCGGATCCGGATCGGACGCCGGCTCACTCCAAGCGCGGGCGGTGCGGGTCGGCGACAGCTACACCCTCACCGGCACGAAGGCCTGGGTCACCCATGGCGGCGTCGCGGATTACTACAACGTCTTCTGCCGCACGGCCGATGACCGCCGCGGTGTGTCGACCTTCCTGGTGCCGGCGGACACTGTGGGCCTGCTGCCCCAGCCGCCCGAGCGCAAGATGGGACTGCGGGCCTCGCCAACCGCTCAGATCGTCCTCGACAACGTCGCGGTCGAGGCAGAGCGGCTGATCGGCAACGAAGGAGACGGCCTGCGAATCGCGCTGTCCGCGCTCGATGGCGGCAGGCTCGGGATCAGCGCAGTCGCCACCGGGGTCGCGCAGGCGGCACTCGATGCGGCGGTGTCGTGGGCCAAGGAACGTCACCAGTTCGGCCGGCCGATCGCGGACAACCAGGGGGTGAGCTTCCTGCTCGCCGACATGGCGACCGGCGTCGAGGCGGCCCGTTCGACGTACCTGGCTGCCGCCCGGCGCCGCGACGCCGGCGATTCCTACGTCGAGCAGGCGGCGATGGCGAAGCTGTTTGCCACTGACACTGCGATGCAGGTGACGACCGACGCCGTGCAGGTGTTCGGCGGCTACGGCTACACCGCGGAGTACCCGGTCGAGCGCTACCTGCGCGAAGCGAAGGTGATGCAGATTTTCGAAGGGACCAACCAAATCCAGCGCCTGGTCATCGGAAGGACCTTGCTGTCCTGACCGGCCCGCAGTTAATGGCAACCCGGGATCTCGGGAAGCCCTGGCGAGGATCGCCCCGTGGTCAGACCGGCTCCATCGCTGGTTCGGGTTGCGGGTGCGGCACGACGATGTCGGCCGCGACCGCACTCGCTGCCGGGTAGAGCACATACACGACGCCAACGGCAGCGGCTCCGCCGATGAGCTGCATGAGGACGAACATCGGGACGGAACTCGGCGCGATCCCAGCGAAGGTGTTGGACAGCGTCCGGGAGACGTCGATCATGGGGTTGGCAAAGCTGGTCGACGATGACCACCAGTACGCCGCGGTGATGTACGCGCCGACGGCGAACGGTGCGCTAGCAGCGCGGTCGGTTCGGGCCAGGCCGAAGATCAGCACGATCAGGCCGAAGGTAGCGAGCACCTCCGAGAGCCAGAGTCCTCCTGATGACCGGTGGTGGCTGGAGATCGTCAACGGCTTCAGGTGGAACATCAGGTTCGCCGCGATTGCCCCGACCACGCCGCCCGCGAACTGGGTCGGCAGGTAGACCGCGACTTGCCGGTTGGTGAGGCCACCAAACGCCCGGTCGGCAAGCGTCACGACGGGATTGAAGTGGCCGCCTGACACCGGGCCGAACGCGAGGATCAGCGCGAGCAGCCCACAACCGGTGATGAGGGCGTTCTCGAGCAACTCGAGACCGATGTCACCGGGGGAGAGGTGCTGGGCGGCGACGCCGCAGCCGATCACGACGGCGACCAGACCGGCAGAGCCGAGGAACTCGGCCAACGCCTGTCGCACCAGCAGCGGAGCCGACCGCATCAGCAGCAGTTGGGGTCGATGACCCGGCACAGCGCGACCAGGGAGTTGCGGCGCGCGCGGTAGTACACATTCATCCCACGGCGCTCGCCGTCGCTGATGAGCCCGGCCTTCTTCAGGACGGACAGGTGGTGGCTGACCGTGGCTTCGGTGACGCCGAGAGCCGGAGCGAGGTCACAGGTGCAGATCTCGTCCTCGGCCAGCAGCAGCGAGACGAGCCGGACCCGCACCGGGTCGGCCAGGGCCTTCAGACGCAGGGCAACCTCAAGCGCGTCGTCCGGGGACATCGGCGCTGCCGCGACCGGCGAGCAACAGATCGGACCGGACGTGTCGATCAGCGGAAGGGCCTTGGGCACTAGATCATCGTCGCAGGGATTTGACATATGTCAAATATATTGCCACGGTGGCATGAGTTAGACGAATATCTAAGACCCTAGGAGGTCACCATGTCCCGCGTCCAGCTCGCTCTCAACGTCGATGACCTCGATGAGGCGATCGGCTTCTACTCCAAGCTGTTCGGCACCGAGCCGGCGAAGGTCCGGCCCGGCTACGCGAACTTCGCGGTGACCAATCCGCCGCTCAAGCTGGTCCTGCTCGAGAACCCCGGCCGCGGCGGGAGTCTGAATCACCTCGGGGTGGAGGTCACGTCGACCGATGAGGTCAACGCCGAGCAGACCCGGCTACGTGCGGTCGGTCTCGCCTCAGCCGATGAGCGGCAGACCACGTGTTGCTACGCGACGCAGGACAAGTTCTGGGTCGAGGGTTCCCCGAACGGCGAGCGCTGGGAGATCTACGCCGTCCTCGCCGACAGCGACACGTTCGGCGCCGAGAGCGGGGTTGTTGACTGCGCGTGCGGATCCGCGGCCGCAGCCACCGCGGAGGTGTGCTGCGCCGGCTGACCCCGGCGGGGGGCAACGCCGACAGTCGGGCGAGCCTGCCACTAGCGACAATTCGGACACCGGCACCACGCGCCACACCGACATCCTGGGTCACAGTTGGGTCACAATTGTCCTTGACCTCACCCTTTCGTTGACTTAAGCGAGAGAGGATGGCGGCCGATCGGAGAAGTGAAGCCGGCAACCGCCGGTTTCATGGGACACGGTGATCCGAGTGACCCTCACCGACTCCCGGCGCGTTCGCGCGGCGGGGGCACGGAGAAAGACGGTCGCCTAGGTTGCTCGGGGAGTGAATGGCGAGACCGGCCCGACCGGATGGGGCGCAAGCCCTGATGGACGGGAGCACTCTATGCGCACGGTCCTCAACAGGTCGGCGGGGCGCGCCTCGTTCATCCTTGCTATTGCCGGGATGGTGGGCAGCGTGGCGTTCCCCGCCGTACCAGCGCTGGCAAGAGCCGCGGGTCATCACTCGCAGCGCCCTGCCGTGATCAAGCACCAGCCTGGTGCCCGGACGGGCAACACTGTCCGGCTCGGCCCTGCTGTTGCCTATGTTCGCGGCAAGGACGGCGTGGTTCGTCGGGTTCGCTGACGAGCTGACGCCGGCCGGCCCAGCACGACAGAGGCGCCGCTCCATCCACGTGGCGGAGCGGCGCCTCTTCATGTCGTGTCCGAAGCGATTTGGTGCCAATGGCACTAAGGTTCACCCTCGTGGAGGACGTCGACCGCTCAATTGTGCGGCTGCTGAGCGAGGACGGCCGGAGAAGTTTCACCGATCTGTCCCGTGACACCGGGCTATCGGTCTCAGCCGTCCACCAGCGAGTACGGCGTCTGGAACAGCGCGGCGTCATCCGCGGCTACCGGGCAATCGCCGACCCGGTCGAGCTCGGCTTGCCGGTCACCGCATTCATCTCGATCAAGCCGATCGATCCCAGCGGCCCCGACGACGCGCCGGAACGGCTGTCCCATCTGCGCCAGATCGAGGCCTGTCACAGCGTGGCGGGGGACGAGAACTACATCTTGAAAGTGCGCGTCGCGTCGCCTGCCGACCTCGAGTCGCTGCTGCAGGAGATCCGCGCCGCAGCGAGTGTGTCGACACGGACATCTGTCGTTTTGTCGACACCGTACGAGGATCGTCCGCCCGCGCTGTGACCAGTTCCGCCGGCCGGTTGCCGACGTTTCTCATCATCGGGGCGCAGAAGTCAGGCACGACGAGCCTGCACCGGCTGCTCCAGCAGCACCCCGAGGCGTTCCTGTGTGACCCCAAGGAACCCGACTTCTTCAGCTCGCCGCAGGCCTGGGGGAGAGGGGTGGGCTGGTACCGGTCGCTGTTCGCCGCGGCCGGCGACGCCGGCGCGATCGGTGAGGCCTCGACGACGTACTCGATGTACCCCCACTACGCCGGCGTCGTGGACCGGGCGCTCTCGGTCCTGCCGGAACCAAAGATCGTCTATCTGACCCGCGAGCCGCTGGCCCGGATGCGGTCGGCGTACCAACACGCGCTGAGTTGGGGGACCGAGACCCGACCGATCGGCACCGCCCTCTTAGAAGACCCGCGCTACCTGCTGACGAGTAGCTACGCCCTCCAGGCCGACCAGTGGCTCGCCCAGATCCCTCGCGAGCGGCTCCTGCTGCTCAGCCTCGAGGATCTCGGCGCCGATCCGGCCAGAGTGCTCGAGCGGGCGCTCCGCTTCCTCGGGATCGACGCCAGCTGGCAACCCGCTGCCGATCCGGCGCCACAGAACACCAGCGCCGGCAAGCGGGCTCCGCGGGCTTGGTGGCGGGGGGCGGGCGGCCTGATGCTGCGTCACGACAAGACCCACTGGGCGCCGCACTGGCTGGCGCGACTCGACGAGCGCCGCTCGCCGTTGGTCCGCCGCGAGATCTCCGGGGCCGAACTGGAGATTCCGGCGGCAATCGCCGACAGTCTGCGGCGCGCGTTGGCCCCGGACCTGGCCCGGCTAGGTCAGATCTGGACGGATTCGTTTCCGGGGTGGCTGGATAATCAGTCGGACCGTTCTCAGATATCTCTACCTAAAGTCGAGGGTTAGTGTCGTGTTGGCAAAGATCATCTCGCGCTTCGGTCTGAGCGGGGGGCAAGGCGCGTTGGACGGGACGACCGTGGTCGATCGTCAGGTTTGGTGCCGAATCCGGGCCGCAGCGCCCCGACAGCCTCGCGGGTTACCAACAGGGGCTGTGGAGGAGAATTCACTGAATTTGATCAAGATCGTCGATCACCGGCCTGACCTGCAGTTTCGGGCGTTTTCGCAGGTCAAGGCGGTGTTGACAGCCACGGGCCCTCGGGCGCTAGGTTGCCTGCCGTCCACCACAGGGACGTTCGACCTTCACCGCGGTGACGATTCCGGGGATACCGGCTGGCCGGTCGGCGCGATGCGTGCACCCGCATCCGTCGAGCTGGTGCCAGGTCCAGTTGGCCCCCGGCGCGTCATGAGCGACAAGGGCGAGCGTGGTGCGACTACTCGGGACAGGCCCGGGTGCCCAGTAGACAACGGCACTGAGGCGGCTGCCGGCCGCCACAGGGTCGGTCCGAAGGGCACCCGGGCCGGATCCGTTTCCGGCCCGAGGCGAACCGTGCCGCCCGGGTGGCGTTGGTAGCGTCGCCGGTTGTAAAGACCGACCGTTTGCGTCATCGCCTCCGACGGGACGCCGCGCGTGCCCTCGCTCGACCCGGCTGCGCCCTCGCCGCCGGCGTCGCCATCTGGGCCTCGTTCCCGCCGCTGTCGCTCTGGCCGCTGGCGATCTGCGGCGTCGCCGGGCTCACGCTGACCCTGCGGGGGAGCAGCAAGCGGGTCGCAGCCGGCCTGGGCATGCTGGCCGGTCTCGGGCTGTGGGTGCCACTCATGAGCTTCCTGCGGCTGTCCTTCGGGTTCGAGGCATGGGCCGCCGTCGCCGTGATCGAGTCGCTGTGGTTCCTCGGGCTCGCGCTCGCGCTGCGGGTCGTCCTGCGGGCCCGCTGGTGGCCACTGACCAGCTCCCTGTTGTGGGTGGGGCAGGAGTTTCTGCGGGACCGGTGGCCGTTCGGCGGCCTTCCGTGGGGGCGGCTGGCCTTCGGTCAAGCCGGCAGCCCGCTCGTGCACCTCGCCGCGGTTGCAGGAGCGCCGCTGGTGAGCTTCGCGGTCGCCCTTTCCGGCGCAGCTCTCGCCTGGGTCCTCCTCGCCCGCAGGCGGCGCCGCGGCGCCGCAGCGGCCATCGTGGGGCTCGCGGCGCTGCTCGCCGGCCCGCTGGCGATCCAGCTGCCGACTGCCGGCACCTCGCGACACGGCGCCCCAAGCTCAACGGTGGTCGCGGCCGTCCAGGGGAACGTGCCGCGGCTGGGGCTGGCGGAGTTCGCCCAGAAGCGAGCGGTCACCGAGTACCACCTGGCCGAAACCCGGGTCCTCGCCGCCGCCGTCGCGGCCGGCCGGCTGCCCCGGCCGGACCTGGTGATCTGGCCCGAGAACGCCTCCGACCTCGACCCCACGACCGACCCGATCGCCCGCGCCGTCATCGACAGTGCCGCCGCCGCGGTCCGGGTGCCGATCCTGGTCGGGGCGGTGCTGGACGGACCCGGGCCGAGCCATGTGCGCAACGCCGCGATCGTCTGGTCGCCCACCACCGGGCCGGGGCAGACCTACGTCAAGCGGCACCTGGTGCCGTTCGGGGAGTACCTGCCGTGGCGTAGCTTGCTGCTCAAGCTCAATGGCAAGTTCTCGTTGATTTCCAAGGACTTTGCCGCGGGCCATGCGGCTGGAACACTGCATATCGGGGCGATCACCGTCGCCGACACGATCTGCTTCGAGATCGCCGACGACACCGTCGTGCGGCAGGCGGTCACGGGCGGCGGCCGGTTGCTCGTCGTACAGACCAACAACGCTGACTACGAGCGGAAGGGCGACAGCGGGAACGGGGGAGAAACCGCCCAGCAACTCGACATCGCCCGGCTTCGGGCGGTTGAGAGCGGCCGGGCGGTCGTGGTCGCGGCCACCAGCGGCGTGAGCGCGATGATTTCCCCCGACGGCAAGGTGCTGGCCCGGACCGGGGTGTTCACCCCGGCGATACTCGACCTTCGGTTGCCGCTGCGCGACCCGCTCACCATCGCCGACCGGGTCGGAGCCTGGCCGGAATGGGTCCTCAGCGCCGCGGGGCTGCTCGGGCTGGGAATCGTCGTCGCAGCAGGCCGCAGGAAACGCCCGCCGGTCACCCTCAAGCCGGAGTCGAGGGTGGAGCCGTCAGCAGTCGCCAGTTAGGCCGACTTCCGCGACTTCGGCGCGGGGTGCAGCTCGGCCAGCCGCTCGTTGAGGACGTCCTCGAGGTCATCGATAGACCGCCGCTCGAGCAGCATGTCCCAGTGCGTCCTGGCCTGCTTGCCGACCTTCGCCGCCGGCGCCTCGACGTCACGCTGCACGGCGGGAGCGCCACAGGTCCGGCATTCCCAGCTCGCCGGCACCTCGGCGTCGAGCGCCATCGGCATCCGGGTCTCGTGGCCCTCCGGGCAGTCGAAGATGACCTCACGCCGCGGCGCAAGATCGGTATTACGGTCGGTCTCGTAACTTGTGGTTCCGAGGCGGCTGCCCCGTAGGACGCGCTCACCCATGTCCGCCTCCTGGCAGTTGCGGCGTTCGTTGGCATAACGCCGTTCGTTAGTACGTCGATTCCCGGATCCGCGGTTCATACCCACCGGCCGGCGACCTGCTGTCCGGTAGGTGTAGGTGTAGCCCACCTACCTGAACAGACGCTGGGACGCCGGGGATGGTTGACCGGTTCACATCACGGTTGCGCAACGCGCCGGTTCCATCGGTTCTCAGCATTCTAGTCTGACGCCGATAATGGACATTATGTCAGGTCTACCATATCGGGCCGAAGGTGAAGGGATCCCCCGCAGACGGGCCAGGATTTCGACCCAGGGTCGCTCCGGGCGGCACCCCCGGCCACTCCACAGTCTCAGGTCGCGCAGAACTCATTCACAGTTCGCCGCGATTCGCTATACGGAATTCGTCCGGTCGTGCCGACACTGGATGTACCGGCGCGATCCGGCGTCGGAAGGAACGCACAGAAAGAGGGGCACAACGATGTGCCTGCACCACCCGACTTGCCCGTCGGCCGATGCCGCTGACCGCGACGCCGCCCGCGTGGTCGCGAGTCACCCCGAGCAGGGCTGGAGCCTGCTCTGCAACGGCGTTGTCAGTTTCGACGACGCGGGGGACCTACTTCCGGATGGAAGCGTGATCCCGCCGCAGCAGCGGCAGCCGCACGACCACCACCTCCCCGCCGCGTAGGGCTCGCTAGTCCTCGTAGGCGCTTGGCGGCGGGCAGCTGCAGGCCAGGTTGCGATCGCCGTACCCGCCGTCGATGCGCCGCACCGGCGGCCAGTACTTGTCCCGCCGCAGCGACCGCTGCGGGAAGGCCGCCCGCTCCCGGTCGTAAGCCGCGTCCCAGTCCCCCAGTAGCGCCGCCGCGGTGTGGGGGGCGCCGCGCAGCGGACTGCTCTGCGCCGTCCACTCCCCGCTCGCGACCCGGTCGATCTCGGACTTGATCTCGATCATCGCATCGCAGAACCGGTCCAGCTCGGCAAGATCCTCGCTCTCGGTGGGCTCGATCATCAGCGTGCCAGCGACCGGGAACGACATGGTCGGGGCATGGAAACCGAAGTCGATCAGCCGCTTGGCGATGTCTTCGACAGTGACGCCGGTGGCCTTGGTGATGCCTCGGACGTCGATGATGCACTCGTGGGCGACCAGGTCGCCCCGGCCGGTGTAGAGCACCGGGAAGTGAGGTGCCAGCCGGCGGGCCACGTAGTTGGCGGTGAGCAGCGCAACCTCGGTCGCCTCGCGCAGCCCGTCAGGGCCCATCAGGCGCACGTACGCCCACGGGATGGGCAGGATTCCCGCCGAGCCCCACGGCGCCCCCGAGATCGGCCCTACGCCGGTCTGGGGGCCCGCCTCAGGCACCAGCGGATGGTTGGGCAGGTACGGCGCGAGATGCTCGCGCACCGCGACCGGACCCACCCCGGGACCGCCGCCGCCGTGAGGGATGCAGAACGTCTTGTGCAGGTTCAGGTGGGAGACGTCGGCGCCGAACTCCCCCGGGCGGGCCAGACCGACGAGCGCGTTGAGGTTGGCACCGTCGACGTAGACCTGGCCGCCTGCCTCATGCACCAGCTCGCAGAGCTCGGTGATGCCGGCCTCGAACACGCCGTGCGTGGAGGGGTAGGTGACCATGATCGCCGCGAGGGCGTCACGGTGCTCGACGATCTTCGCGCGGAGGTCGGCGAGGCTGACGTTGCCGCCCTCGTCGCACGCGACGACCACCACCCGCATCCCGACCATGGCCGCACTGGCGGCGTTGGTGCCGTGCGCCGACGACGGGATGAGGCAGACGTCGCGGCCGCCCTCCCCCCGCTGGCGGTGGTAGGCCCGGATCGCGAGCAGGCCGGCGAACTCCCCTTGCGACCCGGCGTTGGGCTGCAGCGAGACCGCGGCGTACCCGGTGATCGCCGCAAGCCACTGTTCCAAGTCCCGGATCACCGCGAGGTAACCGGCTGCCTGGCTCAGCGGCGCGAACGGGTGGATCCCGGCGAATTCCGGCCAGGTGATCGGCTCCATCTCGGCAGCCGCGTTGAGCTTCATCGTGCAGGAGCCGAGCGGGATCATCGTGCGATCCAGCGCCAGGTCCCGGTCCGAGAGCCGGCGCAGGTAGCGCATCATCGCGGTCTCGCTGTGCTGCTCCGAGAACACCGGATGGGTCAGGAACGGTGAGCTTCGCTGCAGCTCGGCGGGCAGCGAGCTCACCGGGTCGCCGGCTGTGGCTCCGGCCGGTCCGGCCACCCCGAACGCGCCGCAGACCGCGAGTATGTGGTCGGCGGTGGTGCGCTCGTCGCAGCTGATGCCGACCCGGTCGACGTCGATCCGCCGGAGGTTGATCCCGGCGGCGACCGCGGCGGCCATGACGGCATCGGCCCGGCCCGGCACCACCGCGCAGACGGTGTCGAAGCCGCTGTCGTGAGCGAGCTCGATTCCCCCCGCCTGCAACGCCCGGGCGAGGTCGGTCGCGTGCCCGTGGACCCGGCGGGCAATTGCGGTCAGGCCGCCCGGCCCGTGGTACGCCGCGTACGCGCCGGCGACGACCGCCAGCAGCACCTGGGCGGTGCAGATGTTGCTCGTCGCCTTCTCGCGGCGGATGTGCTGCTCGCGGGTCTGCAGCGCGAGTCGATACGCCGGTGCCCCGTCGGCGTCGACGCTGACTCCGACCAGCCGGCCCGGCAGTCCCCGCTCGAGGCCGGGACGCACCGACATGAACCCGGCGTGGGGGCCGCCGAAGCCGAGCGGAACGCCGAACCGTTGCGCCGACCCGACCGCGAGGTCGGCGCCCCACTCTCCCGGTGGGCGCAGCAGGGTCAGCGCGAGAAGGTCGGTCGTGGCCGCCACGAGGGCCCCGGCTTCATGGGCCGCGCTGACCAGTTCGGCCGGGTCGAACAACCGGCCGGTGCTGCCCGGATAGGCGATCAGCAGCCCGAAATACTCCCCCTCCGGCGGGCCGTCGGCGAGGTCGGCCACCGCGATCTCGATGTCGATCGGCTCCGCTCGGGTGAGCATGACACTGAGCGTGTGAGGATGGCACTCTTTATCGACAATAAATCGACGAGATGTCGACTTAGCACTTCGTCGGCAGAGCGACATAGCTTCAGCAGCCGCTGTCGATTCATCGAGCAGGGAGGCGCCGGCCACCGCCAGCCCGGTGAGGTCGGCGACCAGGGTCTGGAAGTTGAGTAACGCCTCGAGCCGGCCCTGCGAGATCTCCGGCTGGTACGGCGTGTAGGCGGTGTACCAGCCGGGGTTTTCGAGGATCCCCCGCCGCAACACCGGCGGGGTGATCGTGTCGTGCCAGCCCAGCCCGATCATCGAGGTCAGAACCTGGTTGCGGCCCGCCAGCCCTCGCAACTCGGCGAGCACCTGGTCCTCGGTCACGGCGGGCGGCACCGCTAGGGCGGCGGGGGTCCGGATCGTTTCCGGCAGGGCCGCGTCGACCAGTTCGGCGAGCGAGCCGTAGCCGACGGCGTCGAGCATCTTGGCCCGCTCGTCGGGCGTCGGCCCGATGTGGCGGTCGGCGAAGCGGTGCGGCTGGGTCACTGGAGCCTCCTCGAGTCCGTCCCAAACCGGGCGGGACGGTGCGGGTCGATCCGCATCGCGGACCTGACCAGTCGGACGATCCGCCCTTGGGCGGATCGAAGGCTCCCCCTCTGTCTACGAACCTGAGAGTGTCCCCCGCCGTAGCGGACCCACTGCGGGTCCGCCGGGCGAGCTTGCCCCGTCGGTGAGGCGTCGAACGACGCCTGCTCTCCAGAGTGCCCTGCCCGCGCGGTCCGTCTGCCTGAGAGGTTCCGGGGAGGTTGCTCCTTCGGCGCCCCGGACTGGCGTGCCGGGGACTCTCCCACGCGGGGTGATCAGGCTACTTGACGGTATCAGTGACGGCCGCCAGATCGGGCCGTGGAACGCCGGAAACGCCGCGCTGAGCGCCTCGTAGCGCCGCGATCGGCTAGGCGGGGGTACGACGCTTGCGGCGGGCCGCCAATTCGTCTGCAGCGTCCGCTGAGAGGCCCGTACCGGGTTCGGCGCGCTCGGCCGGGAGCTCGGCAAGGCTGCCCTCGACCTCGCTCACCACCCGGCCGACGGCGATCCCGAAGACCCCCTGGCCGCCCTGCACCAGGTCGACGACCTCGTCGGGAGAGGTGCAGGCGTAGACCGTGGTGCCGTCGCTCATCAGCGTGACATCGGTCAGGTCCGCTTCGCCGGCCTCCCGAAGATGAGTGACGGCGAGCCGGATGTTCTGCAACGAGACGCCGGTGTCGAGCAGCCGCTTGACGACCTTGAGCAACAGGATGTCGCGGAAGGAGTACAGCCGCTGGGTCCCGGAGCCCGACGCCGGACGCACCGAGGGCACTACGAGGCCGGTGCGGGCCCAGTAGTCGAGTTGGCGATAGGTGATCCCGGCGACTGTGCACGCGGTGGGTCCTCGGTAGCCGACCGGGTCGCCGCCGGCCTGTTCCATGCCGAACAGCGCAGGCTGCGTTGCGCGCGTGCCGGGGTCTTTGCTACCTGACTCGTCGCCCGTCACGTGCCCTCCGAACCGCGCCGATCCCGCCGCCACCGAGGTAAACGCCATCGATGGAATTCCGTGGCTGACGGTAGGAGCCTGGCCGGTAGGCGTCAATGACAGATTCAGGCGCGTCCTAGATCTCGATGTCTAGTCGAGACTTTTTATGAGTCGCCCGTCTCAAAGTCCTCAGGAGATATCTGGTCGAGGAACTCCCGGAAGCGTTCGACCTCGGTCTCCTGCTCGTCGGCGATCGCGATCCCAGCGGTGTCGAGAACGGACTCCTCGGCGTAAATGACCGTCCCCACCCGGATCGCGAGCGCGATCGCGTCTGACGGCCGCGCCGACACGGCGGTGCCGTCCTGAAACTTTAGATCCGCGTAGTAGACGCCATCGCGCAGATCGGTGATCAGGACTGCGTCGAGCTGGGCGCCGAGCGCCTCGAGGACGTCCTTGAGCAGGTCGTGGGTCAGTGGGCGGGCGGGCACGATCCCCTGCTGCGCGAAGGCGATCGCGGTGGCCTCGACCGCGCCGATCCAGATCGGCAGGTAGCGGTCGCCGGCTGACTCTTTGAGCAGCACGATCGGCTGGTTGGACGGAAGCTCGACTCGGACGCCGACGACGGTGAGTTCGTTCACACCCTCACTCCGCTCCGACTCGTGCTGGCTGTGCTGCGAACCTACACCGCGATCCGGCAGCGGAGGCTCGCGATCACTCAGCCGCCGAGTTGGGGTCGAAGCCCTGCCCGCACCAAGGTGGCGTGCAGCCGCACTGACAGGCTGGCCAGCTCGCGCGCGACCTCGTCGGCGCGGCCCCGGGCCTCGGGATTGCGCTGGCGAACCAGCGGCGCCACGACCTGTTCCACCAACCCCAGCTCGCGCTCGGCGGTCGTCCGAAACGATCGCAGGTGACGAGGCTCGAGCCCGAAGCGGCTCATCTGCGCCACGGTCTTGGCGATGACCAGCGCGTCACCGTCGTAGTGACCCCCCGGCCGCGGGCTGATCAGGCCGAACGATTCGATCTGGTTCAACTGCTCGGCCTCGATGCCGGCTGCCTGAACGAGCTCATCCCGCGACAGCCGGAGCTCGGAGGGCTCCGGCAGGAAGTCGTCCGCGTGTGGCAGGCCATCAGCCTCCTCCCCCGCACTGACCGGCACCTGCGGTCCGCTCTGGCCCGCCACCGCCGGCTGCAGACCGCGGTCGATCGCTTCAAGGTGGGACTTGATCACCCGCAGCGGCAGGTAGTTGTCGCGCTGTGCGGCGAGCACGTAACGGAGCCGGCCGACGTCATCGCGGCTGAACTTGCGGTAGCCCGAGGACGTGCGAGCCGGCTCCACCAGACCTTCCGCCTCGAGGAACCGGATCTTCGAGATCGTCACGTCCGGAAATTCGCCGCGCAGCTGCCCGAGGACCTCGCCGATGCTCATGAAGGCGTGGGAGGCGCTGGTGCTCATCACGCCCCAGCCGGGTAGCTGGTGAAGAACAGCAGCCGGAACTTCCCCACCTGCACCTCGTCGCCGTTACCGAGCGGCGCCGACTCGATTCGCTCCCGGTTGAGGTACGTGCCGTTGAGGCTGCCGGTGTCGGCCACGACATAGCCGTCCGCGGTCCGAGTAAATGTTGCGTGGTGACGCGACACGGTGACGTCGTCGAGGAAGATGTCGCTGTCGGGGTGCCGGCCGGCGGTCGTCACCTCCTGGTCGAGCAGGAATCGGCTGCCGGCGTTGGGTCCTCGCTGCACGACGAGAAGCGCGAAACCGGCCGGAAGCGACTCGCCGAGCAGTTCACCGGCCAGGTCGTCATGTTCGTCGACCTCGACGCCGGCAAGCGAGAGCGTGCTGGTCTGGTCCGCAGACACGGCCGCGGCGCCCCCGGCGCCGGAAAGCGCGGTCCCGCACCGCGAGCAGAACCTGGAGTCGCCCGGATTCTGGTTTCCGCACTCGGGACAGAAGACGCTGGGCATCGGGTGGTTCGCCTACTTCCCGGTGGCTCGTTCCGTGGTCCGGGTGGACTTCGGTGGCCTAGCGCCTGCTAGATGAAACCTCAACCACAGGTCTAGGGCAGGCACACGCTAGAGCCACGGCCGACACTGGTCAACCCGACAGGTAAGCGGGCTGGCGCCGAGCCGTGAAAGCGGCCGGGGCCTGGTTCAGGAGCCGGCGTCGATGAGCGCCTGGTACGCCGCGGCATCGAGCAAGCCATCCGCAGCACCCTGCTCGATCGGCTTGATCGCGACGATCCACCCCGAGCCGTAGGCGTCGCTGTTCACCAGGTCCGGCCGGGTCTCGAGCTCCTCGTTGCGGGCGACCACCTCGCCGGCGAACGGGGCGTAGATCTCCGACACGCTCTTCGTGGACTCGACCTCGCCGAGCACCGACCCGGCCGCGACGGTCGCGCCGATCTCGGGCAGCGCCACGAAGACGATGTCGCCGAGCGCCTCCTGAGCGAAGTCCGTGATGCCGACTCGCACCGCACCGTCGGCCTCGGTGCGCGCCCACTCGTGCTCGGTCGTGTAGCTCAGATCCTCCGGTACCACGTCGCTCGCTCCCGCTCGTCGACTGCTTCGGCCCACTGCTGGCGGGAGCCTAACGTGCGAGCACGCGGCGTTCCTCGACCAGGTACAGCCAGCCCGACCACAGGTAGAGCGCTGCGCCCCAGCCGGTGAAGGCCCAGGCGAGCGGCCGCATCACGTGCCCGAGCGTGTTGTCACCCACGGAGAGCAGCAGACCAGGGAACGCGTAGAGCAGATTGAGCGTGGCCGCCTTGCCGAGGAAGTGCACCGGCGGCGGCCCGTGACCTGCGCGCCGAAGAGCCACCAGCCCGCCGGAGAGGACCAGATCTCGGCCGACCAGGACCGCGGCGAGCCAAATCGGAATGATCCCCCGCGCCGTCAGCGCGGCGAGCGTCGCCAGGATGTAGAGCCGGTCGGCCGCCGGGTCGAGCAGCTCGCCGACCCGGCTAGTCAGGTTGAACCGTCGGGCGATCTTGCCGTCCGCGTAGTCGGAGAATCCGGCGAGCATCAGCACGATCACCGCCCAGCCGTCCGCATGCCGCCCGAGCGCGAGCCAGAGGAAGACTGGCACCCCCACCAGACGCAGTGCCGACAGCAGGTTCGGGACCGTCCACACCCGGTCGCTCGCCGGGGCCGGTCCCGTGCTCATCGAGCGGAGTCTAGAGAGGCGCGATCACATCCTTGACGACGTGGCGCGAGCGGCGCGCCCACTAGACTTCGCGGCCAGCGGGCTGTGGCGCAGTTTGGTAGCGCACTTGACTGGGGGTCAAGGGGTCGCAGGTTCAAATCCTGTCAGCCCGACGCACTGGCGGGGCTGCCGCTGTGAGCGGGCTAGCGCATATCGCGTCACCGGGCTCACCGGCGTCCCTTCGCCGCCTTCCGCGACTCCCTCGGCTTCACCACGAGCTGGATCGGCGTACCAGCGAAGCCGTACTGCTCGCGCAACCGCCGTTCGATGAAGCGCCGGTACGACGCCTCGAGCGGCCCGGTGGTGAAGAGCACGAAGCGAGGCGGCGCCACGCCTGGCTGGGTCGCGAACAGCACCTTCGGCTGCTTGCCACCGCGCACCGGCGGCGGCGTCGCCGCCACCAGCGCGCTGAGGAACGCGTTGAGCTCGCTGGTGGGGATTCGGGTCTCCCACGCCTCGAGAGCGGCCACGAGCGCCGGCGCGATCCGGCGCAGCCCGCGGCCGGTCCGTGCCGAGAGGTTGAGGCGAGCCGCCCAGCTGACCCGACCGAGTTCTCGCTCGATCTCTCGGTCGAGTCGCTCCCGCCGATCCTCATCGACCAGGTCCCACTTGTTCAGCAGCAGGACGAGTGCCCGACCCGCGTCGACGACCATGTCGGCGATCCGCAGGTCCTGATCGGTGATCGGCTCCGATGCATCCAGTAGCAGCAAGACGACCTCGGCCGCGTCGATCGCCGCGGAAGTTCGCAGGCTCGAGTAGTACTCGGCCCCCTTCGCCTCGTGCACCCTTCGCCGCAGGCCCGCGGTGTCGACAAACCGCCATGTCGTCTCATCGATCGTCACCATCGAGTCCACCGGGTCTCGCGTGGTGCCCGCCACTGCGTCGACTAGGGCGCGCTCAGCACCCGACAGGGCGTTGAGCAGGCTGGACTTGCCGACATTGGGCTTCCCGACCAGGGCGACCCGGCGTGGCCCGACCGGCGCCGCACCCGGTGCCGGTGACGCCGGCAGCGCCGCGACAATCGCGTCGAGCAGCTCGCCACTCCCCCGGCCGTGCAGCGCGCTGACCGCCAGCGGCTCGCCGACCCCGAGGCCCCACAACGCCGCCACCTCCGGTTCACTTGTCGACGAGTCGACTTTGTTGGCGGCGAGCACGACTGCCGGCGCCCGGCGTTGGAGCACCCGGGCGACCGCGGCATCGGCGTCGGTGATCCCGACCGTGGCGTCGACGACGAGGACGACGACGTCGGCAGCTTCAGCAGCAACCTCCGCCCCGGCGGCGATTCGAGCGGCCATGCCTTTGGCGTCCGGGAGCCAGCCGCCGGTATCCACGACGGTGAAGGTCCGTCCCGCCCACTCCGCCTCGTAGCTAACTCGGTCACGCGTGACCCCGGGGACGTCTTCGACGACCGCTTCGCGGCGGCCGAGCACTCGGTTCACCAGCGTCGACTTACCGACATTCGGACGGCCGATGACCGCCACGACCGGAATGGCCGTGGCCGAGCCTGGCTGGGTCACGCTGCCCGGCCGGACTCGCCGCCGGTTGCCCGAAGGTGCTCGAGCAACTGGATACGAATCTGCTCGGCGGCGTCCGCGATCGTCGCCCGGGTGCGAGGATCGCCGCTGACCTCGAGCGAGAACGCCGGCCCGAACACCACCTGGATCGGCGCGCGGAAGCGCGGCAGCGCCTTGCCCTTGGGCAGCGCCGCCGCCGTTCCGGTGCAGACGACCGGCACGATCGGGCAGCGCCCGCCAAGTGCCAAGTAGCCGATCCCGTGCTGGATGATGGCCAGCTCGCCGGTCCCGCGGGTCCCCTCCGGGAAGACGCCGAGGACGCCGCCGCCGCGAAGCACGGCAAGCGCTCGATGCAGGTTCGTCCGGTCAGGGGTGCCGCGAATGATCGGGATCTGGCGGGCAAAGTTCAGGATCGGCCTGAATCCGGTGTCGTAGAGCTCGCTTTTGACCAAGAAGGCGGAGGGCCGCGACAGCATGATCATCACGATCGGCCCGTCGAGGAAGCCGGAGTGGTTTCCGGCGAGGAGCACCGGCCCCGACGACGGTAGATGTTCCAATCCAACAAGTCTCAACCTGAACACGAGCCTCAACAGGAGTTGAGCAGCTCGTCGTGTGATCGCGAGCGGGATTGACTCTTTCGCCGGATCATCGACTCGCCGTAGCCTGCTCGTGGGCCGGGTCATGAGACAACCTCCGCGACCTGGCCCACAATCACCGCGATGACCTCGTCGGCCGACAGTGAGCTGGTGTCGACGACCACCGCGTCCGGGGCCTGGGTCAGCGGGGACGCCGCCCGTGATGAGTCGGCTTGATCGCGGCGGATCAGCTCCGCCTCGGTGCCGGCAACCGCCTCCGCGCCCTGGCCGTCCTGGCTGGCACGTCGCCGCGCCCTGGTTGCCGGGTCGGCCGTGAGATAGACCTTCACCGGCGCATCAGGCGCCACTGTGGTGCCGATGTCCCGCCCCTCGACCACGATGCCGCCGGCGCCGATCAGGTCACGCTGGCGCGCAACCATCACTAGGCGCACTCCCGGCACTGCACTGACCGCGCTCACCGCGGCAGTCACCTTGCGGGTACGGACCTGATCGGTGACATCGGTCCCGTCGATCGCGATCCGGGGCGCTGCCGGGTCCGGCGTGATCGAGAGCTCGGCAGCCTCCGCCAGCGCCGTCAACGCTGCACCGTCGGCCAACCCCACGCCGCGCTCCAAGGCCAGCCACGTGACCGATCGGTACATCGCACCGGTGTCGAGGTAGCGCAACCCGAGCGCTACCGCGGTCCCTCGCGCGACGGTGGACTTTCCCGACCCGGACGGCCCGTCGATGGCGACGACGAGATTGCGCCGCTGCACCGGACCTCCTCGCGGTTTCACTGGCCGGGCAGAGTCTAGGCCTCCGGCGCTCGGGACCCTCCCCACGCTGCGCGAACCGGTCCGGCCTGAGCGTGAATGAGGCGCTCAGAGCCGACTTGTCGATATGACGATCAGTCGCCACTCGGCTCGCTTGCGCTGGCGCGCCAGCCCCGTGCCTCCAGCCCCGCCTCGAGCCTGCCACCCATGCCCGGCGCTACGTCGAGCTCGACGATGCCCAGCGGCTGCCCCGGCGAGTGGTCCACCCGGATGTCCTCGACATTGACACCGTCGGCCGCGGCATCCGCCAGCAGCCGGGCCAGCCGGCCCGGCTCATCGGGAACCACCACCGAGACGGTCGCCCAACGGACCGCCGCCTGCCCGTGCTTGCCGGCGAGCAGGCCTCGGCCGGCTCGACCCCGCTCAACGAGGCTGTGGACCAGCTCACCGGCCGCGTCACCACTCGCGAGGGCGCGCTGCAAGCTCGCGAGCGGCGCGAGTGCTGCCTCGAGGGCACTCGCCACCGCGGCCGGGTTGGCCGTGACGATCTCCGCCCACAACGCCGGATCGCTGTCGGCGATCCGCGAGGTGTCCCGCAGGCCGGTGCCGGCAAGCGCCACGTCACCGCGATCGAGACCGAGCAACGATCCTGCAAGCGCCGAGGCGATCAGCTGGGGGGCATGCGACAGCCTGGCCAGCACGAGGTCATGGTCGGCGGCAGCCATCTGGCGCACCGCTGCCCCACAGCCCTCGGCGAGCGCAACGACCGCTGCAACGGCCGGCGGCGACGATCGCGAGGTGGGGCACACGACCCAAGGGCGCTCCCGGAACAAGTCGGCCGAGGCGTGATGCGGCCCGGACCGCTCTCGGCCGGCGATCGGGTGGCTACCGACAAACCCGATGAAGTTCGGTTGTAAGATCTCTACCTCGACTTGAGGTCGATGCTGAACACTACTGACATGGGTCACAGTGGCAGCAACACCAGAACGAACTAGCTCATCGACGACCGGGGCGACCTGGACCGGGGGCACGGCAACAACGGCCAGCTCGACCGGACCCAGCTCCGGCAACCAGGGCTCCCCCGCCCCGACTGACGCGGCTAGGTCCACCCGGTCGGCCGTCGTGTCCGAGAGGAACACCTCATAACCCGCCGCCCGAGCGGCCAGCCCGACGGAGGTACCGATCAGCCCGGCACCAACGATCAGCAGCCGACCTGGGCCGACCGGACCGATCCCGTCGAATGCGGTGGTCATGGCGTCGTTATGTCAATCTCGTGGCAGGTCGGTGCGTAGGGCGGCGGCCCCCCGCAGGTACACATGGCGGGCCTGCGCCCTGGCGAAGTCGGCCTCGACGTGAGCCATCAGGCGGATGACCCGAGGCATAGCGCCGGGGACGTCGATCTCGCCGGCACACAGAAATGGCACGTCCGTGATTCCGATGGTGCGGGCGGCGTATGCCGGGAACTCCGCAGTGAGGTCCGCGGTGGTCGTGAAGATGATCGAGATCAGGTCCTCAGCGGTGAGCGCGTTGCGGGCGAGCACCTCCCGCACCAGCTCGGCCGTGGCCTCGATGATCACCTCGCGGTCGTCGGCGTCGACCTGAGTGGCGCCGCGCAGCGCGCGTACCGCCATCCGTCCCTCCTCACGTCCGCACCACCCCGCCGGCGGTCGCCCGGCGAAGGCGGCTGCGGGCTGCTCCGCTGTTCCCAGGGTTCCAGATCCCGTCCGATCGGCCGGTCCGCTGCCCGGCCATTCTGGCGGACGCACCGGCGATGGGATGCGCGGGCCGGTGATTTCGGCGCGTCGCCCGACCGGGCGACACCTGGTCATGCCGATGTCGCGATCAACCGACACGACGCCGAACCGCTGAACCGGCTTAGCCCTAAGTTGATAAGTCGACTGTTCGATAAAGCGAGTGAACCTCCCCGGGCTGCAGGCGTCGGCGCCGGCCCGGCTTGAGGCCGCCGAGCCGGATCGGGCCCACCGCCACCCGAACCAGGCGGGTCACCGGGTAGCCGACCTCCGCCAGCGCGCGCCGGACCACGTGTTTGCGGCCCTCGTGCACGCTCAGCTCGAGCACGGAGCGGCCCGGCGTGGAATCCACGACCCGGAAACCGTCGGCGGTCACCAGCCCGTCCTCGAGCTCCACCCCCGCCCGCAGCTGGCGGCCGAGCGAGCGCGGCACCACCCCGTCGACCTCGACGAGATAGGTCTTCAGCACGCCATAGGACGGATGGGTCAACCGGTGGGAAAGGGCGCCGTCGTTGGTCAGGAGAAGCAGTCCTTCGCTGTCCGCATCGAGTCGCCCGACGTGGTGCAAAAGTGTCGACAAGTCGGCAACCAGGTCGCCGACGCAGGGTCGGGCCCGCTCATCAGACATGGTCGAGAGCATGCCTCTCGGCTTGTTGATCGCGACGTACACCAGCCCGGTCGCGGTCGGGACCGCAGAGCCGTCCACGGCCACGACATCGGCCTCCGGATCAACCCGCATCCCCAGCCGGGCATCCCGCCCATTGACGGTCACCCGCCCGGCGGTGATCAGCTCCTCGCAGGCGCGCCGACTGCCCAGCCCTGCGACCGCCAGCACCTTCTGAAGGCGAACCCCAGCCGGTTCCGCGTTCGCGGGTTGCGGTATGTCGCGGCCCTCAGCCGACGGCGGCATCGTCGTCGAGGGCGGTGTGGTCCGGGAGGTACTCGGACAACGGCGGCAAATCGTCGACCGACGCCAGCCCGAGCCGCTCGAGGAAGTGCTCCGTCGTCGCGTACAGGATCGCGCCGGTCTCCCGCTCGATGCCGACCTCCGCCACCAGCCCACGGGTCAGCAGCGTTCGGATCACGGCATCCACGTTGACGCCACGGACTGCCGCGATCCGCGATCGCGTGGTGGGCTGCCGATAGGCCACGACGGCGAGAGTCTCCAGCGCCGCCTGGCTGAGCTTGGCCGGCTGGCCATCCCGCACGAACCGCTCAACGTACGGCGCGCACTCGGCGCGCGTGTACAGCCGCCAGCCGCCCGCGACGGACCGGAGCTCGAACCCGCGACCAGCGGCGTCGTACTCCTCGGCGAGCTCGCGCAACACGCTTGCGACCTCCTCGCGCGGGCGCTCCAGAACCTGGGCGAGGAGCCCTTCCTCGACCGGCTCCTCCACCACCAAAAGCACCGCCTCGAGCGCGGCCCGCAGCTCCGGCAGCTCGCCTGGCGGATCGGGATGCACGAGAACCGCGATCTCGTCGGTGTCGGTCGCCGGCTGCCCACTCATCGGCGTGCTCACTCCTGGACTCCTGCCGCTTCGTACTCGGCGTCGACCTCGGCGCCGATCTCACCGCTGGACCCCTCGGCGGCCACCCAGCGCACGTGGAGCTCACCGAGCGGACTGACTTGGTCGAAGGCCACCGAACCCTCTCGATAGAGCTCGAGCACGGCGAGGAAACGTCCCACGACGGTCATGGTGTCGGGCGCATCGGCGACGAGCGCTCGGAACGTCGCGGCGCCCGCAGTCCGAAGCCGTTCGGCGAGGATCGCGGCTTGCTCGCGAACACTGACGACAGGGGCATGGAGGTGGCCGATGTCGACCACCGGAACCGGCCGAGGCGTCATCGCTCGGGCGGCAAGCTCGGCGAACCCGATCGGATCGATGCCGAGATCGACGTCCGGAAGAAGGCCGGCAAACCGCGGCTCGAGCGGGACCAAGCGCGGGAAACGGCGTGCCGCGTTGTCCATCTCGGCGAGGAAGACCGAGACGACGTCCTTGTAGGCGCGGTACTGGAGCAGCCGCGCGAGCAGCAGGTCCCGGGCCTCGAGCAGGGCGAGATCCTCCTCGTCGGCCTCGGCCGAGGGCAGCAGCCGGGCGACCTTCAGGTCGAGCAAGGTCGCCGCCACGACCAGGAACTCGCTGGCGGTGTCGAGATCCCAGTTGTCTCCTCGACTGCGGATGTAGCCGACAAACTCGTCGGTGACCTGCGACAGCGCCACCAAAGTCACGTCCAGGCGCCGCTTGGCGATGAGCGAGAGCAGCAGGTCGAACGGGCCTTCGAAAACATCGAGATGGACCTCGAAGCCGCCCATCGCGCCATACCGGGACTGGGCCGCCGCGGCGTTGCCTACCGGGTGGTCTGCCGCAGTGTCGTCGAGCGCGATCTCGTCGAGCGCAGTGTCGTCGAGCGCGGTCTCGTCGACGAGGTCGCTGGCGGCCATCGGTCGACGGTAGCCCAGCGGATGGAGGCAGCCGCGACGCGCGACGGCGTGTCGCGAAGGGGCCTTTAGGTGCTCAGCCGATGGCGCGGAGGATGTCATCCGCAACCGTGCCGATCAGGGCAAGTAGGGCAGGTTCCTGTCCGACGAGCGGGATCAGCGTGAAGACCAGGATCACTGCGATCCCCCACTGCTCCTCGAGCAGGTGATAGGCCAGCCGGCGGGATCCCGGCGTCCGCGGGAACTGGCTCCACACCGCGACGCCGGTGGCCAGCGGCGGGATGGGCACGACCGAGAGCAGCCCCATCGCCAGGCACTCCATCGCGAACCCGAGTGCCACCTTCTGGCCGAAGGCAGACGCGATGTGCTGCGAGCCGTGCAGGACCGTCACCGAGCCGCTGTCGACCGACAGCGAGCCGAGGACCGACAGGGCGAACCGGGTGCCGCCGGCACCGAGGTAGGCAGCGAGGCCGGCGGCGGCGAGGGCCGCCGGCACCACCAGGGCGACCACCGCCATCAGCCAGGCGGTACGACGGGTGCTGGACCCGAACCCGCGACGGATCTCCGGCCGGGGCGCCCATCCGACTCCGGCGAGGAGGGCCGCGACCGCGCCGTAGGGGTCGAGCCAGAATCGGGGCTGGGTCCGCTGTCGAAGGCCACGCTTAGGCCCGCTTAACAGGCCCTGGACGAGCGTCACAGCGATCGAGGTCGCGGCGAAACCCAGGACCAACCCGACCAGGACGGCAGGTTGACGTAACGCAAAGAGCACGGAGGGCCTCGGGGCCGTTACCGGCTGCGCAGCCGGCGGACCAGGATGCTTTGCTCGCCCTTCGCTTCGAGGTCGGCCAAGACGACGGCGAGCGCCTCACGGACGATCCGACCCCGGTCGACGGCAAGCGCATGGTCGGCCCGCAGCACCAGGCGGGCATGCTCGAGATCGACCAGCTCGCTCGGCGACACGTAGACCGTGATCTTCTCCTCGTGACGTTGGCGCCCGCTCGGCCGCCGCGGCCCGGTCGGACGGGTCGTCGGCGCCGGCGGGGCGCTGCGCTCGACGACCTCGACAGCCGCGCCCGCCGGTCCGCTCGGCAGGTCGTCGGCCACTGTGGGGTCCGCGGGCCGTTGCACCGAACCGGTCGAGCGGAAGAGCTCGTCGGCCCCGGGAAGCGTTACTCGGCGAGACAACGTGCCACCACCTCTCGGGCGAGGTCGCGATAGGCGGCCGCACCGACGGACGACGACGCGTAGCTGGTGATCGGCTCGCCGGCCACCGTCGTCTCGGGGAATCGCACCGTGCGTTTGATCACGGTGTGGAAGACCTTGTCGCCGAACGCCTGAACGACCCGGGCGAGAACTTCTCGGCCATGAAGGGTGCGGCCGTCGTACATCGTGGCGAGGATGCCCTCAAGCTCTAGTTGAGGATTAAGCCGCTCACTCACTTTCTCTATAGTTTGAATCAAGAGTGCAACGCCTCGTAGCGAGAAGTACTCGCACTCGAGCGGGATGATCACCCCATCCGCCGCGGTCAACGCGTTGATCGTCAGCAGGCCGAGCGACGGCTGACAGTCGATGAGAACCACGTCGTAGTCGCCGAGCACCGGGGCCAGCACCCGCTGCAGGGTCTGTTCCCGGGCGACCTCCCCCACCAGCTGGACCTCGGCGGCCGACAGGTCGATGTTCGAGGGGAGCAGGTCCATCCCGGCGCCGGTCTTGATCAGGATGTCGTCGGCGGTCACCGAGCGCTCCATCAAGGCGTTGTAGATCGTCTGGTCGAGTTCCATCGGATTGACCCCGAGCCCGACCGACAGCGCGCCCTGGGGATCGAAATCGACGAGGAGGACCCGGCGACCGAATTCGGTCAGCGCGGCGCCCAGATTGATCGTCGTCGTCGTCTTGCCGACGCCACCCTTCTGATTGCACAAGGCCAGCACGACGGCAGGACCGTGTTCCGACAGCGGTTTGGGGTCCCGCAGTTTCGGCCGCGGTCGGCCGGTCGGGCCGATCTCACGGACCGGCCGCAGCTTCGTCGCCGCGCCGGCGCTCGCAGTGACCTCGTACTCGGAAGCGAGTGTGGCCGGCGTTGCACCGCCCGAACCCGGCACGGCGGCGGCCGCGACCGGCCGGTGAGAAACCGGCTCGAGGGGGGAAGTCGACATATCGTCCTCTCGACAAAGCGCTGAATCGATAGCACGATTTCTCGCGATGCCGTTTCAGCGACGAGTCGGGAACTTAGCCGTCTATCGCTGGTCTTGGCAACCGGCTGGCCTGGCACAACGTGCTCGTGCCGCCGTTGCCACGGGTCTCCTCAGCCGGTTACGACCGGCGGGACTGCCCCGGCTCGAGCCCGCGGGTGGGCGGTGGCGTAGACCTCGCGAAGGCGGTCAACCGTGACCAGGGTGTACACCTGCGTCGTCGTGACGGAGGCGTGTCCGAGCAGCTCCTGCACCACCCGAACGTCAGCGCCGCCGTCGAGCAGATGGGTGGCGAAGGAGTGCCGGAGGGTGTGCGGGCCGACCGCAGCCCTCACCCCGGCCCGGTCGGCGGTCTCCCGCAGGATGGTCCATGCGCTCTGCCGGGAGAGCCGACCGCCCCGCATGTTGAGGAACAGTGCGGACGGCCCGGCAGCCGGCCCGCCTGTGCCCCGGCCGCGGGCGGCGGTGAAGACCGGCCGGCCGCGGACCAGGTAGGCCTCGAGCGCCGCGCGGGCATAGCTACCGACCGGGACGACCCGATCCTTGCCACCCTTCCCGTGGAGCACAACGGTGCCGCGGTCGGGGTCGATGTCATCGACGTCGAGCGCCACGGCCTCGCCGATGCGGGCCCCGGTGCCGTAGAGGAACTCCAGCAACGCCCGGTCGCGCACCGCCTTGGGCGTGCCGTCGAATCCGGCGGCATCGAGCATCGCAATGACGTCGTCGAGCGGAAGGGCCCGCGGCAACCGCCGCGGCGGGGTCGGCGGGCGCACGGCGGCGGCCGGGTCGATCTCGGCCATTCCCTCCCGGACGGCGAATCGGTGCAGCCCGCGGGCCGCTACGACGGCACGAGCCGCGCTCGAGGCGAGCAACGCCGGCTGGCCGTCTCCCCCGCTGCGGAGCGCGGCGAGGAAGCCACTCACGTGGCTCTCGGCGACATCGCCGATGGCGCCGACCCCGACGCTCGTGAGGTAGGTCGTGTACCGACGCAGGTCGCGACGATACGAAGTGAGGGTGTTTTGACTCAACCCGCGCTCGACGGTGAGGTGTGACAGGTAGTCACTGACCACTCGCTCCAGCGGAATTGCGCCGCTCACCCGGTACGACTCAATCCAGCACCGCCGCGAGCGGGCGGTAGTCGAGCCCGTGGGCCGCGGCGACGGGCTCGCACACCACGTCACCTCCGACCACGTTCACACCGAGAGCAAGGGCCGGGTCGCGGCGGGCCGCTTCGCTCCAGCCCAGATCGGCGATCCGCTCCGCGTAGGGCAGGGTCACGTTGGTCAGCGCGAACGTGGAGGTGTGCGGCACCGCGCCGGGCATATTGGCCACGCAGTAGAAGAGTGCCTCGTGGACCAGGAAGGTCGGGTCGGAGTGGGTGGTCGGCCGGCTCGACTCGAAGCAGCCGCCTTGGTCGACCGCGATGTCGACCAGCACCGCGCCTGGCTTCATCCGCGACACCAGCTCGTCGGTCACCAGCGTCGGCGCCTTGGCGCCAGGGACCAGGACGGCGCCGATGACGAGGTCGGCGTCGATGCAGGCACGCTCGATCTCGTAGGTGTTCGAGGCCACCGTCTGCAGGTGTCCCTGGTAGATCCGATCGGCCTGCCGAAGCTTCTCGATGTTCTTGTCGAGCAGGAGTACTTCCGCCTGCATGCCCAGCGCGATCGCGGCGGCGTTCATCCCGGACACCCCCGCGCCGAGGACCACCACCTTGGCGGCGTACACGCCCGAGACACCTCCCATCAGCACGCCACGGCCCCCACCGTCGCGCTGGAGATGGTGTGAGCCGACCTGCGGCGCCATCCGGCCGGCGACCTCGCTCATCGGCGCCAGAAGCGGCAGGGAGCCGTCCGCGAGTTGCACGGTCTCGTAGCCGATCGCGGTGATCCCCGAGGCGATGATCGCCTTCGTGCAGGGCTCGCTTGCGGCAAGGTGCAGGTAGGTGAACAACACCTGATCAGCGCGCATCCGGTGGTATTCCTCGGCTACCGGCTCCTTGACCTTGCAGACCAGATCAGCCTCGCCCCAGACGTCGTCCGCGCTCGCCAGCATGGTCGCGCCGGCCGCGACGAACTGGTCATCCGGAATGGATGAGCCGACCCCTGCCTCGCGCTCGATGACGACGACATGGCCGGCCCGGGTCAACTCGTGGACACCGGCCGGCGTCATCGCCACCCGAAATTCGTTGTCCTTGATCTCGCGCGGAATGCCGACCTTCACGACGCACTCACCTTTCACCCGGCCGCGTGGCCGTCGCGCCGGGTCGCGGCACCCACCCTAGGACTCGGCGCGGGTCACGTTCGAGGATCCGGGAAACGGCGACATCTCCTGCCACGGCGAGTCCGCCGGCCGAAGCCAGGCAAATGCCTCACGCGCGTTTGCCGACGCCGCCAGCACCCCCATCACGGCCAGCGGGTTGTGTAGCCGACCGGATAGCGCGAGCTGGACCGCGTGGTCGAGCGGCACCCATTCGGTGGGCAGGTCGGCTTCCTCGTCGACTCCCTGGAACCGCGCTCCCGGTGCCGGCGAGACGTCGCGGGCGAGGTAGACGCGAACCGCCTCGTCGGTCATGCCCGGCGAGGTGAAGGCGTCGATCAGCACGTCCCACCGCCCGGCGCTCAGATGAGCCTCCTCGTACAGTTCTCGCTTCGCCGCCTCCAGGGGGTCCTCCCCCGCGACGTCGAGCAGCCCGGCCGGGGGTTCCCACAGCAGCCGCCCCACGGCATGGCGGTACTGCCGGATCAACAGGACTCGGCCGCCCTCATCGAGGGCGATGACGCCGACCGCGCCCGGGTGGACCACGACGTCGCGGGTGGCCGAGCCCCCGCCCGGCATGGCAACCGAGTCGGTCCGGAGGTCGATCACCCGGCCGGTCCGGTAGACGGTCTCGGAGTCGAGGACCGGGTACGCCGAGCTGGGTTCGTCTGCTATCTCAGCCACGGTCTGGACTCAGGGGCTCACGGACAGGCCGTCACCGGTTAGCCGCACTGCCCCGAGGGCAGCGCGCGCACCCGTGGCGCGCTCGAGCGCGGCTGCGATGAACCCCGCAAACAGCGGGTGGGCACGAGTGGGTCGGGACTTGAACTCAGGATGCGCCTGGGTGCCGACGAAGAACGGGTGCGTGTCACGAGGCAGCTCGGCGTACTCGACCAGTCGACCATCGGGTGAGGTGCCGGAGAACCGCAGGCCAGCGGCCTCCAACCGGTCGCGGTAGTCGTTCGCGACCTCGTACCGATGGCGGTGTCGCTCAGCGACCCGGGTCGTGCCGTAGCACCCCGCGACCAGCGAGCCCTCGGCCAGCACCGCCGGATAGGAGCCCAACCGCATCGTGCCCCCCATGTCCCGCTCTCCGGCGATCACATCACGCTGGTCAGCCATCGTCGCGATGACGGCATGCGGGGTGTCCGCGTCGAACTCGGCGGAGTTGGCCCCGTCGAGACCAGCCAGGTGGCGGGCGACGTCGATCACCATGCACTGAAGTCCGAGGCAGAGTCCGAGCGTCGGAATGTTGTGCTCCCGGGCGTGGCGAACCGCACCGACCTTGCCCTCGATGCCACGTACGCCGAACCCACCGGGCACCAGCACACCGTCCACCCCGTCGAGCGCGCGGACGGCGCCATCGGCGCCTTCGCAGTCGTCAGAGGTCACCCACCGGATGTCGATCGCCGCGTCGTTGGCAGCGCCGGCCGCCCGGAGCGCCTCGGTGACCGACAGGTAAGCGTCAGGAAGGTCGATGTACTTCCCGACGAGCGCGATGGTCACCCGGTGACTGGGGCGATGGATCCGGCGCAACAACTCGTCCCACTCGGTCCAGTCCACGTCGCGGAACGGCAGGTTCAGCCGACGGACGACGTAGGCATCCAGGCCCTCGGCGTGCAGCACCTTCGGGATGTCGTAGATCGACGCGGCGTCCGGTGCCGACACGACTGCCTCGTCGTCGACGTCACAGGTCTGCGCGATCTTCCGCTTCATGTTGTCCGGGATGGGCCGGTCGGATCGGCAGACGATCGCGTCCGGCGTGATACCGATCGAGCGCAGCGACTGCACCGAGTGCTGGGTCGGCTTGCTCTTCTGTTCACCCGACGGCGCCAGGTAGGGCACCAACGAGACGTGCAGGAAGAACACGTTGTCGCGCCCCACCTCCTGGCGCACCTGTCGAGCCGCCTCGAGGAAGGGCAGCGACTCGATGTCACCGACCGTGCCACCGATCTCGGTGATCACGACGTCGACGTCGTCAGTCGCCATCGCCCGGATCCGGGCCTTGATCTCGTTGGTGATGTGCGGGATGACCTGGACCGTGTCGCCGAGGTACTCGCCGCGGCGCTCCTTGGCGATCACCTCGGAGTAGACCTGGCCGGTTGTCACGTTGGCAGCGCCGTACAGCTCCTCGTCGAGGAACCGCTCGTAATGGCCGATGTCGAGATCTGTTTCGGCGCCATCCTCGGTGACGAAGACCTCGCCGTGCTGGAACGGGTTCATCGTGCCGGGATCGACATTGAGATACGGGTCGAGCTTTTGCATCGTGACTCGCAACCCACGGGACTTGAGCAGCCGACCGAGGCTGGAGGCGGTCAGGCCTTTGCCGAGGCTGGAGGCGACGCCTCCGGTGACGAAGACATGGCGAACGACGGCTTGGGCGCCACCCGCTGACCGGTCCACATTTCCTCCCGTGGTCTCACGCACGGCGATCCGACTCTCGCCTGTCGCGCTGTGGTGCGGACGCTCGCGAGGTCCCTCGGGAATCTGCGGTCCCGGCTGTCCCGCGGCGGTGGAGATGGCGCGAGGGGAAGGGAGCGGCTGGCGAACCTGCGCGGCAACCCACGGAAGGTCACGGTAACACCGACGACCTGCGGCAGGCCGGTGAGGCGCGGTTCTCGTCGCGATCTGCGTGTCGCAGTGCTCCCCGATCGGCAGCGCCTCAGAGGCCAGGTCTCAGGGTCCGCTTGAGGTCGAGGTAGATCTCGATCAGCTCGTCGATCATCCGGTCAGGACTCGGCCAGGTCTGCGCCCGTGCCCGACCGGCCGCGATCAGACGGTCCCGCAGCTCGCCATTACCGAGCACCTGCTCGATGGCCGCGCGCAGGCCGGTCGGATCACCCTCGGCGACCGTCACGGCGGCCGGCCCGACCAGGTCCGGAAGGCCGCCGACGGCCGTCGTGACGAGCGGCACGCCGCTGCGCAGCGCCTCCTGGGCGACCAGGGCGCGGGCCTCCCACCGGCTCGGAAGCGCAACGAGATCCGCCGCCGCCAGCAGGTCGGGGATGTCGTCGCGAGCACCGAGCAGGAGGACCGGGGCCCCGGTGGTCGCGATCTGCGCGGCGAGGCTGGCCCGGTCCGGCCCGTCGCCGGCGATCGCCACCATCGGGCCGGCCGGATCGTCGGCCCACCCGGCCGCCGCGGCGACCAGTACGTCGAACCGCTTCTGGGCCTGGAGCCGGCCGATGGCGAGTACGAGCGGGCGCGTGGCAGCGCCCAGCGACGTCCGGACCTCGCTGCGGGCTCGAGCGGGCGGGCCGAGCGGTGGAGCGGCGATGAACGTTGAGCGAATCTGCTTCGCCCCCGCCTGCCGGGCCGCTTCGGCCAGGTCCGGCGACGCGGCGAGCGTCATGTCGCTGTGGCGGGCGACGTAGCCGGCGAGTCGCCGGTGCGCGAAGCGACCCGGCGCGCCGCCCAGCCAGGCGTTGTGCCAGGTGACGGCGCGCGGCGCGGCAGGCACGAACGTCGCCACAGCGGCTCCGGCGCGCAGCCCGTGTGCGTGAAGGACGTCGACAGATCCGGCGGCGCGCAGCAGTGCCGCCCGCGAGCGTGTCAACCCGACAGGCGAGAACCGTCCGATGGGCGCTGCCAGGGTGCGGATCGGTCCGAGGCCACCTAGGCCGGCGAGGGTCGGCTGCGGTCCGCACACCGTGACATCGATCCCACGTGATGCCAGGCCCCGGGCCAGCCAGCCCACGTGCCGGCCGATCCCACCCACCGCCTCGGCCAGCACCAATCCGACAGTGAGCCTGCCGTCAGCGCCGGAGACCTCAGACATTGCGGCGTCCGCTCCTGGCGAGATCGCGCCGTCCCCGCAACGACAGCAACAAGCCGACCGTTGAGCGGTCCAGCACTGCTGCGACGGCGAGGTCGACCGCCACCGCTATCGCGGCCACGGTCACCGCGATCAATAGGTCGGCGACCACCCCGCGGCTGCCGGCAAGCGCTTGAGCGGTTCCCCACCCGGCAACGCCCGCGACCAGGCCGGCGACGAGAGCCGCCATGGCCGCCCGTGCCACACCCCCCAGGGGCGTGGTGGCGGTCGTGCGACGTACTGCCACCAGCAGCCAGCCTCCCATCACGGTGACGCCGAGTGAGGTGCCGAGGCCGATCGCCGCGACTGTCCAACCCCGGGGCATCGTCGCGGCCAGCACGATGTCGGCGGCGACCGCGACCGCCCAGCCGCCGACGGCCGCCGTCGCCGGAGTCCGCGCGTTGCCTTGCGCGTACAGCGCCCGGGACAGCAGCGCAACCAGGCCGTAGCCGAGCAACCCCGGCGCGAAGCAGACCAGCCCTCGACTCAACACCTCGGGCGAGACGTGACCAGGCGCACCCAGCACCACGACCTTCGCGAGCGGTCCAGCCGTCGCGACCATCACGGCCGTCCCGGCGGCAGCGACAACGGTCAGCACCCGCGCCGTCCGCGCCAACGTCGTGGCATAACGGTCACGCTCGCCGGACTGCCAAGCCGCCGTCATGCCAGGGAAGGTGCTGGTCGCGAGGGGGACGGCGGCAACCGCCCAGGGCACGGTGAACACGGTCCACGCCAGGTTGTAGAGCACGACCGCCCCGGCTGTGCCGCGGTCGTTCGCGAGGCGCAGCACCACGGCAGTCGCCAAGTCCTGGCTGCCGAGTACCAGAGCCCCGGAGACAGCCATCCGGCGCACCGTCACGGCGGCGCCCGGCGGAAAGCGGAAGCTGGGTCGCACCTTCAGTCGCAGCCGGAACGCCGGGACCAGCATCGGCACGGCCAGCGCGGCCACGCCGAGCGTCGTACCGACCGAGAGGATCAACTCATGTGAGCGGCTGAGCGTGGACAGGTCACGCTCGCGATGACTCGCGACCCCGGCGAACACGGCGTACGCGGCGATCACGACGAGGCTCGACACCAATGGGCCGAGAGCCGGACCGAGAAAGCGCCGGTGACCCTGCAGGGTTCCGATCAGGATGACCGCGAGCCCGTAGATGACCACCTGCGGCAGGAAGACCGCCAGCATCCGGGCGCCGACCGCGACCTCCTCGCCCGCTCGACACCCCGGATGCCCGTTGCCCACCAGCAGACGCATCACTGGCTGGGTAATCGCGAAACCGATCAGCATGATCGGGACGAGCAGCGTCGCGGCCCAGGTCAGCAGCGCCGAGAAGGTGCGGTCGACGACTGCCCGATCACCGGTCGCGGCCGGGCCGGCGATGACGGGTACGACGAGGCTGGACAGTGCGCCGCCTGCCACGACGTCGAAGATGATGTTCGGCACTGTGTTCGCGGTGAAGTAGGTGTCGCCGAGGCAGCTCGGCCCGACTGTCCGGGCGAACACGATCACTCGGACGAAACCCATGAGACGTGCGAGGACGGTCGCGGTGGCGATCAGCAGCGCCGCCCTGGCGACGCCCGAGCCGCCGGCTATCCCCGCCGGTGACGTTTCGTTCGGCCGCTGGCTCACGCCGCCGGCGGCGCACTGCGGCGCGCCACGTCCGCGCGACCGGCGCGGTCAATCGCATCCAGCAGCGGGTGACCCTCGATCACCGCACTGAAGCTCACCCGCTCGCTCGCCAGCGTCAGGCCGACGATCGCGGCAGCGATCGCCGCCCGGCCGAGGCGGGAACGACGCAGCGTCGCGGAGATCCCCAGTGAGGCGCCGAGGGCCGCGGCTCCGCAGTCACCGAGCATCGCGTGCTCCGGCAGATCGATCGGAAGGGCAGCAATCGACGCTCCCGCGGCAACCGCCGCCGCGGCGCTGGCCGGACCTCGGCTGGTGCGCCGCAGCACGGTAGCCGCGACAGCAGTTGCCTTGGCCGCGCGCCCGGGACGCAGGTCGAACAGGTTCACCAGGTTCGCCGACCCGGCGATCAGGACCGTGTCGACAGCGGTGTCGAACCAGGAGCGTCGCCGCTGTCGTGAGCTCACAGTGGCGGTCGCGGTCAGCGCGGCGAGTTTGACCAGCCCGGTCGTGACCCGACCCTCAGCGAGCGCCTGCAGGTGGCCGCCGAGGCCGCGGGCATGGGTGTCGCCGTACCGGTCGTCGTACCCGCCGACAAGTGCCGCGCCGGCTACCGCGAGCACTGCGCCGCGGCGCGGACCGGGGACACCGATGACGGTTCCGCTGATCACGCCGGCCGCCACTGCTGGGCCGAGCAGCAGGCTGACCTCGCGATCCCGGTAGTTGCGGCGCGTCCACGACGGCGACCCCGCGGCCGGCGACGACTGGAGCCAGCGCCAGGCGGCTCCCGTGACCAGCGCGGCCACCGCCTCGGCACGACGCGGCGAGGCGATCACGGTGTCGGGCTGGGGCTCAACACGGGTGCGTCATGGGGCGCGAGACCGAATGCCCCGACCCGACCGCTCGATGCGGCGGCGAGCGCGATCACCGTGGCGATCCGGCCGGCCGGACTGTCGACGGCATCGACCGTCGTCACCGTCTTCGGCAACGTCGGGTCGGCCCGCGCGACGTCGAGCGTGCCGCCGGTCCGGTTCGGATCGATCGTCGGACCCGCCAGCACGACGCCTGCCGCGGAAGCGCGGAGCTGCTTTGCGAGGGTGATCAGAACGCTGTCCTGGCCCGTTGTCGTCGCCGGTGTCGCATCCGTTGCCGCGCCCGCCGGGACCAGCATGACGGCGTACTCAGCCGTGCGGGTCGGCAGTGGCCCCGCAACGCTGAGCATCTTGCCGGCCGAGAAGGTGGAGAGCACCGAGGCGAGCCGGGCCTGGGTTGCCGGCAGGCTTGCGGGCCGGGCCAGGAGCGTGTGGGCGAAGACGTAGCCGGCCTGGATCGCGCCGTTCTGCCTCGGCAGGGTCTGGCCGCGGGAGAGCTCACGGGCCAGCTGTCCGAGCTCGGCATCCTGGCTCGAGTCGAGGAACGTGGAGTTGAGGCCAACGTCCGCGACGACCGTTGCGCCGGCTTCGGTCAAGGTCGTCGTGAGGTTCCTTCGGACGCTGCCGTCGACCCCGGGGGCCGACACCAGCGCGACCGTCCTGCCGGCGAGCCGGCCGGCGACCGCGTAGGGCTCCACCGCAGCGGTGAAGGTGGTCAGCGCGCCGTTTCGGCCGGACAGCTGATGGTTCGCGACGTTGAGCCGGCGGTTGTCGCTGAGCACCGAGTTCGCCTGGTGCTTCAGGTTGTGGGTGACCGCACTCTGCAGCGTCGTGCTGCCGAGAAACAAGCCGAGCGCCAGCGCCAGGAACACCGCGACGATCGAGACGATGTGGTAGCGAAAGTCGATCAACGGCCGCGTCCGGATGCTCCTGGCACGCGGCGAATCCTATCGATGGTTGTTCCCTCACTCGGACGGCTGCGGGCGGTCACAGCAGGTGGCGGAGCCAGTGGGTGAAGTGCCCCCAGTCGGTGGAGAAGTACTCCCGGTAGAGCTGGCCGCCGGGAGTCACGTACAACGCCACGGTGAACGCCAGCGCAGTGGCGAGCACCAGCAGCACCAGCGAGTACACCGGGATCCGGCTGCGGTAGAGCCGGCTCACCCCTTTCGCATCGACCAGCTTGCCGCCGACGCGAAGCCGGGTGAGGAAGGTGCTGGCCATCCCGGCCCGCCCCTTGTCGAGGAACTCGACGAGCGTCGCATGGGTGCCGACCGCCACGATCAGCGACGCGCCGCCGTCGTCGGCGAGCAGCAGCGCGACATCCTCGCTGGTCCCAGCCGCCGGGAAGATCACCGGCGCGATCCCGAGATCCTGGACCCGCGACAGACCGGGCGCCGTCCCGTCGCGGTAGGCGTGGACCACGATCTCGGCCCCGCAGCGCAGCGCGGTATCACTGACCGAGTCCATGTCGCCGACGATGACGTGAGGCTTCAAGCCCTCCTCGAGAAGCGCGTCGGCGCCGCCATCGACGCCGATCAGGATCGGCTTGTACTCACGGACGTAGTGGCGCAGCGCGAGCAGGTCCTCGCGGTAGTTGTAACCACGGACGACGACGAGCGCGTGGCGGCCTTCGAGCGGGGTGGCTATGTCCGGGACTCCGACGCCGTCGAGCAGCAGGTCACGCTCGCGCCGGAGGTACTCCATCGTGTTCGACGCGAAGGCTTCGAGCTGCGCCGCCAGCCCCTCGCGGGCCTCGGCTGTCGCCCGCGCGACCGAATCCGTGGTCTGGCTGACCCCCTTGAGCAGCACCCCACCGTCGAGGTCGAAGACGGTGTCGTCGAGCAGCCGGACCAGATCGCCCTCGCGTAACCGGGCGAAACCGTCCGGACCGACATCGTCGAGCAATGGCACACCGGCAGCGATCAGGATGCCCGGGCCAAGATTCGGGTAGCGCCCGGAGATGCTCGGCGACAGGTTGATCACGGCCGCGACGCCCCGGTCGATGAGGGCTTCGGCCGCCACTCGGTCGAGATCGACGTGGTCGATCACGGCGATATCGCCGGCTCGCAGCCGCCGGGTGAGGTTCTTGGTGCGACGGTCCAGGCGCACCGGCCCGACGACTCCCGGCGGTTGGTCGCCCGGCCGAGTCCGTCGCATCTGGGCCAGCCTCATTGCTACGCAGTCTGCCAGAGCGACGCAGTCGCCAGAGCAGTCTTGGCCATCACCGGACCGCGGCAAGGCGGATCCAGCTGAGCGGACCCGGTCGGGTCAGCGACCGGACTTCGCCTCGGCGGCGGTCGCGAGCAACTCCTTGGCGTGACCGCGCGCCAGTTTCGACTCCTCCTGGCCGCCGAGCATGCGGGACAGCTCGCGCAGCCGGTCGTCGCCGTCGATCAGGTCGACCTCGCTCGACGTGACGACTCCGCGCCCCGGCTTCGCGACAACCACATGCCGGTCGGCGAACGCCGCGACCTGCGGGAGATGGGTCACGACGAGCACCTGAGCGCTGCGGGCGAGCGACGCCAGGCGGCGTCCCACTTCGACCGCCGCTCGACCACCGACGCCGGCGTCGACCTCGTCGAAGACGAAGGTGGGGACCGGATCGGCTCCGGCGAGGACGATCTCAACTGCGAGCATCACCCGCGAGAGCTCGCCGCCCGACGCGCCGCGGTGCAGCGGCCGATCCGGCGCGCCCTCGTGCGCGACCAGTCGGAACTCGACGTCATCAACACCCCACTGTCCGAACGCGACGCTCTCGCCATCGACCACGAGACCGTGCGGGTCGGCGCGACGGCTCACCACGACCGGCACAGCGGCCGCCGGCATGGCCAGCCCGGACAACTCGACGGAGACCGCGCATTCGAGTCGCGCGGCAGCCGCGGTCCGCGCCTGCGACAGCCTGGTCGCAGCCCCGGTCAGGCGACTCAGGACCTCGTCGCGCCGCTGACCCAGCTCGCCGACCCGGCTGTCGTCATCGTCGAGTCCGCCGAGTCGTGCCCGCGCCTGGCCGGCCCACTCCAGGACGCCGGCGATGTCGGCTGCGTACCGCTTCGTCAGGCCCGACAGCCGAGCCAGCCGTTCCTGCACAACGGCTAGCCGCTGCGGGTCGGCGTCGAGCCGATCGAGATACGCCGACAGATCCACCGCCACGTCGGTGAGCTGGTACGACGACTCAGCCAGCCGGCCGGCCAGCGCGTCGAGCTGGGCATCGTGGCCGCGCACCGCATCGAGATCCCGGCGAGCGGCGCCCAGCAGGCCGAGCGCATCCGATCGGGCATCCGGCGCCGGTGATGCGCCGGCGTCGGTCTCGGCGCCGTGCAGGGCGACGTGGGCGGACCGCGCCGCCGCCCGCAGTGCCTCGGCGTGGCCGAGCCTCGCCGCCTCGGCGGCGAGCATGGTGTCCTCGCCGGCGGTTGGCTCGACCGCGTCGATCTCGGCGAGGCCATGCCGGAGCGCGTCGGCCTCGAGGGTGCGTTCCCGGCGGTGGGCGGTGATCGCTTCGAGTTCGGCACGGATGGTGGCAAGCTCGGCGAACGCGGCGCGGTAGTCGGACAGCGGCGCTGCCACGGCGTCGCCGGCGTACCGGTCGAGCACGCCACGCTGGACGCCGGGGCGAAGTAACCCGCGCTGGTCGGCCTGGCCATGGACGGTCACCAGGTCCTCGGCGATGGTGGCCAGCGTCGCCACCGGCACCGAGCGGCCACCGAGGAACGCCCGGGACCGGCCGTCGGCGGTGATCGAACGGGCGACCAGCAACTCGTCGCCCTCGTCGCCATCAAGCGTGCCGCCGCACTCCTCGACAATCGCGAGGGCGGGGCTACTCGCCCCGATCCGGAACCGGCCTTCGATCTCGGCCTTCGGGTACCCGCCTCTGACCAGCCCGCTGTCGGCGCGACCGCCCAACAGCAGTCCGAGGCCGGTCAGCAGCATCGTCTTGCCGGCGCCGGTCTCGCCGGTCACGGCGGCGAAGCCGGGCCCGAGCTCGAGCACCGCTTCGTCTATTGCGCCGAGCCCACGGATCCGAAGCTCGAGCAGCACACCCGCAGGGTAGGCGCGGGCACCGACAGCGGCGCCGTGGCGCGCCGAGGCCGTGGACAACCCGCAGTCAGCGGCCGCTCCAGCCCTGTACCGGAAGCTGGAACTTCTCGACCAGCCGGTCGGTGAACGGGGCGCTGCGCAGCCGGACCAGCCGAATGGGTGCCGTGCTGCGCACCACCTCCAACCGGTCGCGCGCCGCCAGGGTGTGGCTGCGACGGCCGTCGCAGAACAGCACCGCCGGCACCTCGAGGTCGGTCAGCTCGATCGCCACCGTCGACGCCGGCGAGACGACGAGGGGTCGGGCGAACAGCGCGTGGGCGCTGATCGGTACGACGAGCACCGCCTGCACCGAGGGCCACACGACCGGACCGCCGGCCGAGAACGCGTACGCGGTGGACCCGGTGGGAGTGGCGCAGACAATCCCGTCGCAACCCCACCGCGACAACGGCCGACCATCGATCTCCAGAACGATGTTGATCATGTGCTCGCGCGCGTCCTTCTCGACTGAGACGTCGTTGAGCGCCCAGTCCCGGATGACGGTCTCGCCGTCACGGAGCACGCAGACCTCGAGAGCGAGCCGCTCCTCGACGTCGTAGTCACCCGCCAGCACCCTGGCGGCGGTGGTGTCGAGGGACATCGGGTCGGATTCGGCGAGGAATCCGACATGACCGAGGTTGACACCGAGCAGCGGCGTCGACTGCGGTCGCGCGAACTCGGCGGCTCGGAGCAGGGTGCCGTCGCCGCCGAGGGCGATGACCAGCTCAGCGCCGTCCGCCGCGGTCGGGTCGTTGGCGACCGTCTGCGCGGCGGGCAGGGCCACCTGCTCCGCCTCATCGGCGAGCACACGCACCTCGATTCCGGCATCGATCAGTCGTCCGGCGAGATCCCCGGCGGCCGCGATCGCCGGGGCCCGCCGAGCGTGAATCACCAGCAGGACGGATCGGTCGGCACTCACTGCGGACCCGCCTCGATGGCGGCCGTCACTGCGGTGGCTTCGAGCCTGCCGACACCGGCCCTAAGCCACAGGAAGTACTCCACGTTCCCGGCGGGCCCGGGAAGCGGGCTCGCCACCACTGCGCGGGCACCGAGCCCGAGCCGTTCGGCGTGGTCGGCGACCCGCTGGACCGTGGCTCCCCTGACCAGCGGATCGCGGACCACCCCACCGTCCCCGACGGCGTCAGGGCCGGCCTCGAACTGCGGCTTCACCATCACCAGCAGATCGCCGTCGGGCTCCACGCAGTCAGCGAGTGCGCCGAGGACCAGGGTCAGCGAAATGAACGACAGATCGGCGACCGCCAGGCCGACCGGGCCGCCGATCCGTTCTGCGGTGAGGGTGCGGACGTTGGTGCGATCGCGAATGGTCACCCGGGGGTCGGTCTGCAGCCGCCAGGCGAGCTGCCCGTACCCCACATCCACTGCGACGACCTCCCGGGCCCCGCGTCTGAGCAGCGTCTGGGTGAAGCCGCCCGTGGATGCGCCGGCGTCGAGGCAGCGGCGGTCGGCCACGACCAGCTCCGGCCAATGGTCGAGCGCGCCGGCGAGCTTGTGGGCGCCGCGTGACACGACGTCATCGTCGAGCGCGGTGGCCACCTGCACTGAGGTAGCCGGGTCGACGGCGGTCGATGCCTTTCGGGCTGGCAGGCCGCCAACCTTGACCTTGCCCTCGTTCACCAGGTCCAGCGCGTGCTGCCGCGAGCGCGCTAGGCCGCGTCGCACCAGCTCCGCGTCGAGTCGGGCCTTGCGCACCATGTCACTGCTCGTCGTCGAGCTCGGCCAGCGCGTCATGCAGCTGACGCTGTACGTCGTCGAAGATCTCGACGTGCTGCTCGAGGGGAGCGGACTCGACGTCGCGAAGCCGTTCGAGGGTGGCGTCGACCGCCGGCTCGCCGGTGGGCTTCGGTCGGATCGGAAGCTCGGTCTGCGCAGCCGCGGAGCCGCCCTCGGCCGACGGCGACGGGTCCACCGCAGACTCAGGCTCGGTCGGGGCTGCCTCTGCCGCCTCAGCGGCCGCCCCGGAAGCGGGCTCGACGGCGCCGTTCTCCGGCGCGATCCGCTCGTCGTCCATCGGCGCAGACGGTATCCGACCGGCAGCAGAATCGGCGTGCGCTAGCGTCGCTCGCCGTGTGGCCGGGTCCAGGGGCGGTTGCGGCGGGGCCGCATTTGTCGAGGGGCACGGCGTGGCGACGGTGAAGCAGTGCCGGCTCGCCCTCGACGGGCTGGCCAAGTCTCTCGACGAGGTCGATCCGGAGCTGCGGACCAGGCACGTGCCCACCCGCAGCGTCCTGTGCCGGGTGACCGACCTCCAGGTGACGTTCACCGCGCGGCTGGATCCCGACGGCGTCCACGACATCAGGCAGGTCCGCAAGGGCTTCGAGGACAACGCCGATGCCGACGTCAAGTTGGCGCTCCACAGCGACCAGCTCATCGCGCTGGCAGCCGGCGACGAGGACTTTCTCACCGCCTGGCTGCGGGGCCGGGTGCACGTGTCGGCGTCTGTGCGCGACATGCTCCGGCTACGCTCGCTCGGCGGCTTCTAGCGCCTGACCTGGATAAATGCCCTGTACCTCTAGTCGAGGTCTAACTCGTTGATGACGCCGTCGTAGGCGTCCGAGGATAGCTCCAGCGGGTGCGACCAGGCCAAGGCGCACAGCGCCCGCAGCCGGTCGAGGCCGTCCTCCCCGCCGGTGCCCGCATCGGAGAGCTCGATCCCGCCGGGCCGCGCCCAAACTCGGGCCGCCTGGCAGCGACCCTCCTCGCCCACCCGGACCGCGGCCGGATGCGGCAGATCGAGCGCGCGAAGGTCACGACCGATGAAGTCGGGCCGCGCCATGACCTCGGCCATCAGCAGGTCCCGAACGCCGCTCACCCCGCTCAACACGAGGAGCGACCGGACGCCGGCCTTCTTCGCACCGGCAATGTCGGTCTCGAGCCGGTCCCCCACCGCGAGGGCGTGCCTAGTGTCGGTCCCGGAGAGGGCGGCGTCATAGAGCGCGGCGGCCGGCTTTCCGACCGACTCCGGCTCCCGCCCGGTTGCCGTCGTCAGGGCCGCGACCAATGAGCCGTTGCCGGGCAGCGGGCCGCGCGGAGACGGCAGCGTGCGGTCGGTGTTCGTCGCCACCCAATCGGCGCCCGCCCGAAGCGCGATCGCCGCCTCGGCGAGCATCGGCCAGTCGACCTCCGGCGCGAAGCCTTGCATCACTGCGACCGGGTTCTCCTCGGCGTGGGTGACCGGTGACAGCCCGGAATCGGATAACGCGGTATAAACCCCCTCGCCGCCGACGACCAGCACCCGGGCTCCGGCGGGATGCCGGCCGGCAAGCAGGGCGGCGGCGGCCATCGCCGAGGTCACCACTTCGCTCGGCTCGGCGCTGACTCCTGATCGGGTGAGCAGATCGGCAACCGCGACCGGTGGCCGAGACGCATTGTTGGTGACGAATCGCAGCGACACCCCTGCGGCACGGACCCGCTGCAAGGTCTCGGCAGCGGCCGGGATCGGCTCGTCGACGAGGATGACGACACCGTCGAGATCGAGCAGAAGTCGTTGAAATTGTTGGTAAAGCGGTCGGTCGCAGCCCGGTAGGACGACAGTCGTGTCATCGGCTGTCACGGGCACCATCCCGCCGCTCAACGAACCTCACCCGCGCCGTACGCTTGCCGTCATGACCCAGCCCCGACCGGACGGCCTCATCCTGGCGCCGTTCCGGGCGCTTCGCTATCGCGACCAGGAGTCGCTCGGCGACGTGCTCGCTCCACCGTATGACGTTATCGACGCCGAGCAGCTCGAGGCGCTCGAGGCCCGCGATCCCCACAATGTGGTCCGACTGACCCTCCCGCGCGACGACGACGGACCCGACAGCCGGTACGCCGCGGCCGGCCGCCGACTCGAGGAGTGGCGGGCAGCCGGGACACTCCAGCCCGACCCGGAGCCGGCGGTCTACGTCTACGAGCAGCAGGCCGAGGGCCACACCCAGCGGGGTCTGGTGGGAGCGATCGGGCTCACCCCGGCCGAAGACGCGATCGTCCTCCCCCACGAGAACACGATGGCGGGACCGGTCGCCGACCGGCTGGCGTTGATGAGCGCCACGGCGAGCGACCTCGAGATGATCTTCCTGGTCTATGACGGCGGCGGGCCGGCCAGCCAGGCGGTGGCGAGCATTGGCTCAGAAAGTCCTCTTGTCGACATAACGACTCCGGACGATATCAGGCACCGGATCTGGGCCATCACCGACCCGGCAACGCTCGAGGCGATCGCGGCCGACCTGCATCCGCGGCGCGCGGTGATCGCCGACGGCCATCACCGCTACGCGACGTTCCTGCGCTACCAGGCCGATCGGCACGACGCCGGCGACGGCCCCGGCCCGTGGGACTACGGGCTGGCTTTTCTCGTCGACGGCTCGGCATTCGGCCCGCAGGTGCACGCGATCCACCGCGCGGTGCCCGGCCTGTCAGCGCGCGACGCCGCAATCGAGGCCGCCACGGGCTTCACCGTTACCGAGGTGGCAGGTGGGCTCGCCGCCGCCGAGGAACAGCTCGTCAAAGCCGGCCTCGCCGGTCCGGCATTTGTCCTCACCGATGGCGAGGCCGCCTGGCTGTTGACCGATCCCGACCCGGATCGGCTCGCAGCCGCACTTCCCGCCGAACGCTCGGCGGCGTGGAAGGCGCTCGACGTCGCGATCGCGCACTCCTATCTCATTCGCGAGCTGTGGCAGCTCGAGGACCGCGAAGACATTGTCGAGTTCCACCACGACGTGCCTGCTGCGGTGGCGGCGGCACGGGCAAGCGGCGGTGTCGCGCTGCTGCTCAACCCCACTCCGGTGTCGGACGTCGCCGCGGTCGCCGCGGCGGGCGACCGGATGCCGCGGAAGTCGACGCTGTTCGTCCCGAAGCCCGCGACCGGTCTGCTGATCCGCGCCTTCGCCGACTGCTGAGCGTCGCGGTCTACTTCGTCGCCGCCGGCAGGGTGAGCCGAGCGGCCCGCACCACGTCGACCTCGCATCCACTGGTGAGCCCGTTCGCCCCACGCCAGAACCGCCGGCGCAGCGCGCCATTAACCTCGATCACATCGTCGACCTGCCACGTGAGCGCGGCTCGCCGCACCCGGGCGCCGAACGCGACGCAGTCGACCCAGTCGGTGGACTGTCTGCTGGTCCGTGGCTTCGGACGCGAGATGATCAGCCGCCAGGTGGCGATCTCGTCGCCGCTCGGCAGCACCTTCGTCTTCGGCGGCGCCTTGAGGCGGCCGGCCAGTGCGACCTCATTGCGGTGCTCGACCAGCGGCAGCTCCTTGCGGCGCCGCGGCGACCGCGCCGGTGCCGCAGGTTGAGCGGTTCGCCGTACTCCCATCTGCCCGTCCTTCGCTCTCGCAGGTTCCGACCTAGGATCGGCGCGGCGGACGGCTTCCGTACGGGTGCGTTCCGCTGCTGGGGAACGAGAGTGAGATGGGACGCACTGTGGACGCCGACGACCAGATCGTGACCGTCGACCTTGGTCACGACGTTCACAGCCTCGACACCCTGATGGCCGGCTACACCGGCATCACCGCCGGCTATCTGATCGCCGCCGACCGGCCCTGCCTGGTCGAGACCGGAACGGCCCGATCGGCGCCGGCGGTGCGACGGGCGCTCGACTCGCTGGGGATCGGACCCAACGACCTCGCGACCATCGCGGTGACGCACATCCACCTCGACCACGCGGGCGGGGTCGGCGACCTCGCAGCCGCGTACCCATCGGCGGAGATCGTGGTCCATCAGCGGGGTGCCCGGCACCTTGCCGAGCCGGATCGGCTGATGGATAGCGCCCGGCGCGTCTTCGGCGATCTGATGGACACCGTCTTCGGCCCGCTACGTCCGACGGATGCCACCCGGGTGCGGGCGGTTGACGAGGTCGGCGCGATCGACCTCGGGGGTGGTCGATCGCTCACGACGTACTACTCCCCCGGCCACGCACAGCACCACGTCGGGCTGCTCGACTCGGCAAGCGGTGACCTGTACGTCGGGGACGCCGCCGGCATCTTCATGCCGGAGATCGGCAAGATCCGGCCGTCGACGCCGCCGCCCGACTTCGACCTCGACACCGCGCTGACCTCGCTCCGGCATTTCGCTGGGCTGGCGCCGCAACGGTTGCTCTTCAGTCATTTCGGCCCGGTGGATCAGGTCGGATCGGCGCTGGCGGAGGCGGCCGAGGAGTTGCGGGACTGGGTTGCCGGGGTGAAGGAGGCGCGGAGCAACCACCTCGACCTCGATCACGCGGTGACCATGCTGCGGGAGCGCACGGCGGAACGGTACGGCCGGCTCTACACCGACGCCGAGCTCGACGAAAAGTTCGAGGTGCTGAACTCGACGGCCGCCAACATCAACGGCATCAACCGCTGGCTGGACAAGCTCGAGGCAGCGCAGGCAGACGCGAACTAGCGCGTCAACTCAGCCGTCGCCCAGCTCGCCGAGACGTTCCTCGGCGTCGGTCTCGCCGTCGTCATCAATGCTCGCAACCGACTCGAACCACCGCCGCGCCTCCTCGTCGCGACCGGCGTCGGCAAGCGCGTCGGCATAGGCGTACCAGAGCCGCACGGTCCAGTCCTGAACGTCCTGGCGGTGCAGCGCCGGGCTCTGCAGCGCAACCACTGCCGCCGCGTGCTCGCCGCGATCGCGCCGCGCGCCCGACTCGACGATCGCCAGTTCGACCCGATCGGCAGGCGCCAGCCGCTTCGCCTCAGGGTCGCGGGCCAGCGCGAGGGCGCGATCCGGCCGCCCGAGCCCGCGCTCGCAGTCCGCCATCATCGCGAGGTACGACGGGTCGCCGGTCATTCGGCGTACCGCACGCAACTCGGCAAGGGCGGTGGCGTACTCGCCCGCGCGGTAAGCCGTGACGCCATATGCCTCCCGGACCACCGCCAGTCGTGGCGCAAGGCCGCGGGCGTATTTCGCGTGGGCGAGCGCCGTCTCCGGTCGTTCGTCGACGGAGCGGCCAGCGGCGACGAGGTGGCGGGCGATCCGGTCGGCGAGGGTCTTGGGAAGGCTGCGCAACTCCGCGCGCGCCGCGCGGTCGAGGTCGGCCGGGTCGATGTCGTCGGCGAGGACTGGCTCGTCCCGGCGAGGCCGCTGCGGACGCTCGCCGGAATCGGTGCGCCGTGACGTCCGGCCGGTGCGCTGCGAACTCGGCCGCCGATCGGTGGGTTCCTTGCGGGTGCCGCGGTCCGGCCACGCCGCTCGGCTCGGGCCCGCCGGCCGTTCCTGGCCGCGGCCGGCCATCGGTCGACCACGGCGCGGGGGCGGAGGCACGGGCGGATCCTCTCAAGCCGAATGGCACAGAAATCACGAAGGGCCACCCGATGAATGGGTGGCCCGTCGCAAAAGATGTCCGGCGGCGTCCTACTCTCCCACCCCGTCACCAGGGCAGTACCATCGGCGCTGAAGGGCTTAGCTTCCGGGTTCGGAATGGGACCGGGCGTTTCCCCTTCGCCATTGTGCCGCCGAAACTCTATTGAGATGTGGGTCGTGCACCGACCGCATCTCGGGAACCGCACAGTGGACGCGTAGCAGTAATTGTTGTAGTCAAGCCCTCGGCCTATTAGTACCGGTCA
>JAICXJ010000097.1 GCA_025980465.1 Frankiales bacterium
CGTGCTGGGGTGGTGCTTCGGACCGTCTGCGGCGGGTCGCGGACACGAGCGGCAGCGGGCGCGCGTTCTCGCGGCGGCGCTCGGGGTCCTTCTCGTGGCGTGGGCGTGGCGTCCGTTCCTGCCGCGCGTGTCGTGGCAGGCCGTGGCGTCGCAGGTGACGGCGGTGCACCTGACTCCGTTAGGAATGCTGGGCACGACGTCGGACCTGTTCGGCGTCATGGATGTGGCCGAGCAGTTTTTCTTGTATGTGTCGATCGGCGTGGTGTTGGCCGTGTGGCCGCTGCGGTATCGCGGGTGGGTGGCGAACGTGTTGCCGGGGTTGTATCTGGCCGCCGTGCTCGAGGTCGGGCAAATGGTCGTATTGAGCCGGGTGTTCGACGTGACCGACTTGTTGACGCAGTGCGCGGCGATGGCCGTCGGATTTGTGGTGGCTCGGCGCGCGGGGTGCGAACCGCGGGGCGAGTTGTTAGGCAGAATGCGTCCGGTGGCGGGGCACGCCGGCGAATGCGAGGCGTGAGCGCGGCACCGCTTGTTCAGCTTCCTCGGTGGCAATAGCTTACGTCGCAGTCACGGCGCGGTAGCCAAGTGGTAAGGCAGCGGTCTGCAAAACCGCTATTCGCCGGTTCGATTCCGGCCCGCGCCTCTGAGATTGTCGCGGTTCCGGCGTGGCCCGCGCCGCGGTTGCGTTAGGCGGGCGCCGGCCCCCGGCGACGTGCGTCAAATTGTAAGAAGGTCCAGCCAACGCCGGTGTTGGCCTGCTCCGGACCGGATGCGGCCAGATTGTACGCCGCGTCAGTTGGTGGTGACGCCGTGGCCGGTGGGAGCTCTCGTTGCCGGCATCGCATTGGAGCGTACGGGGCGGGGGCGGAGGCGCAGATAGATCGCGAACCCTGTTGGGGTGCGAGAGCCATACACGGGCGCGAGACTGCGAGGGACCAAGTCGACGGCGAGTCGGCCTCCCAGGCCTAACGATCCACCGGGATACCGGGCGATCTCGCGGATATAGCCAATCGCAAGCGAACCGAGGTCGAAGCGCCCATCGGCCGGGCGGCCGAGGAGGTCGAGGTGCGCTGCGGTTTTGTCGACGTACTCGATGCGGGCGAACACGGAGTTCCACGCGTCGAAGGACAGGTTGGATTCTGCAAGCAGGCTGTTGGACCACCGGCCAGTGTCCGAGTCCTTGTTTCCGCCGTAAATGAACGCACTCGCCCATTCGCCCCGCGACCAAATTGACCGAGTATTCAGCGCGGATGCCGTGATTCGCTGCTCGGAGACGGACGGGTCGAGCGCTTCAGGACTCTTGAGGTAGGCGTAAGAAGCACTGAGGCTCAACGAGCTCGCGGGGTTGGCCGTGAAGCGAGCGGAGTAGGAGTCAAGGCTTCGGCCCTTGTAGTCGAAGTTCGTGCGACTTTGGTCGGGCTCTCGACCGTTGAAGATCGAGGTCTCGAGTTTCCACGAGCGAGAAAAGACGCCCGCCGTGATGACGCCGTAGGAAATGTGTGTGGCGTCCTGCCAGTGGTGGCCGAGTGGGGCGAACGGGTCACCGGATGCGGACGGACGGTGCGGGAAGGCAACGGGTCCGGTCGCAGGCTCTCCGACGGGCGCGGCGTAGGCCTGGATGGCGAGATCGTTGCCTAACGGGTGGGCGTAGATCGCGGCCAGCTCCATGAAGAGATCGTGCGGGTGCTGTCGGTCGTGGAGCGGCTGGCCGTGGTAGGACTCGCCCGACTGCAGGAGGAGCGGATAGCCTCCCGCGCCCACCGTCCACGGCTCCGCGCTCACCATGCCGCGGAGCTCGAGGCGACCACGACCCATGTCCCGGCCCGCCATGAGCATCGCCCAGTTGACGCTTCCGAACTGGTCGTCGCCGCGCCGGGCGCGGTCCGCACCGTTCTGCCGATCGTAATAGAGGAAGGCGCGGTAATGGAACATGAAGTCCCACGGGCCGGCTGAGAAATGATTGGCGAACAGGGGCGACGCATCTGGAAGCCATGATGTGCCCGAGCCCTCGCGACTCATCGGGATGCCGAGGACGCCGGCCATGTGCATGGTGGAATCGCCCATACCCGGCATGTTCATCCCTTGAGCGCAGACGCTGGCGCCCCGGCCGGTCCCGGCGATCAGAACAAGCGTAAGCGCCAGCCGGGTTCTGTGAAACATCATACGTCTGATGATATGTCAACCTGGCGTGTCAGCTGGCTCCCGGCGGCGCGTCAGTCCGCCTCGCATGACTCGCTCGGGGACCGCGCCTCGTTTCCGCAGCGACATACTCCATTCGCGTCTGCTCCGGCGCAAGCGCGGACGCGCGGGCAGAGAGCCAGAGCCGGACGTGCCGATCGGCGGCTTCCAGATCGCGGTCGATGACGGCGCGTACGCTCCGCACTAGATACCTGGCGCTTTCGGAGATCGGCTCGCCTCGATCGCTCGACGCCAGGGTGGCGTCATCAAGCGACGACGACACCTGCCGCGCGAGGCGGCAGAGGAGATCGCTGTGAGCGGCTGCGGCGAGTGCCGACTCGGCGGCCGCTGTCGTGAGTCGGATGTCGTCGTCGTGACCTGCGTCGATGGCCGTCGAGAGCTCCGTGGCC
>JAICXJ010000069.1 GCA_025980465.1 Frankiales bacterium
CTTGTGCTGGAGCAGATAGGGACTGGTCGAGTCGGCAAGGCGGTTGGGCACGTGCTCAGCCTTTCACCGCAGCCAGGTTGGTTCGGTCAGTGCACCAGCTTTGCCACGAGTGCACCGAGAAGGCCGAAGATCAGCACCGCGCCGCCGACCACGAGCAGAAGCGCCCCGATGCCGTAGCGTCTCGGCTGCCTACCAGCCGATGGAGCCATGACCTCGAGGCTACTTCTACGCCGGTGACGACGACGACGGCGAGGTCAGGGTCGTACCCCGTCGGCACTCGAAGCTGGCCAGGTACCCGGAGGCGTTCTTGGAGCCGATGGTTGCCGCCACCCGGGTGTAGCGCGAGCCACCCGACTCGAGCCCGGCAAGGGGCGTCATGCCAGGAACTCTCGCGAGCGGGGCTTGGAGCTCGCTGTCAGCCGACTGGCGGCTTCGTTCGAGATGGGGGCGAGCGCCTCAGCCCTCGTCGACGAGCAACGACTCCAGCAGCGGCAGCACATCAACGATGCGCTGGACGTCCTCCGCGGGCATCGACGAAAGTCGCTGAACCAGCCGGGCAGTCCGGACCCCACGCGCCCATTCGAGCTTTTCGCGGCCGGCGTCGGTGAGGGCGACATACGCCGTCCGGCGATCCGACGGATCGCTGGTGCGCGACAGCAGGCCGGCCTCCTCGAGGCTTGCTACCAACCGGGTCGCTGTCGGCGCGCTCACCCCTTCGCGATCGGCGAGATCGCCGATGCGAAGCGGCTCGTGATCCTCGACGGTCACCAGCGCGGACCACTGCGAGGGCGAGAGGCCACCGGGGCTGTGCTGGCGCATCTGCCGGGCCAGCCGGGCGATCACCACACGCAGGCGTGCCGCCGTTTCGGCATGGGCAACCTCGTCGCGCGGAGGGGCAGTCACTTCGTCTCTTCCTGCTCGGTCGCGGGGACCTCGAAGCTGGTCGGCACCTTACGCAGGTGCCGATTCATCGAACGAAACAAGAAGTATGACGCGACGGAAAGAACCAGAACCACCATGAACGCAATGAAGCCCGCACCAAGGGCGGAGCCGCCTGAGGCCATCAGGTGAAGGTGCGCGGCAGCGCTCACTCGGGTCATTTCACGGCCATCTCACGAACACCCGCGAACAGGTCGTCCTCAGGAGTAGTGGTCTCGACGTGTGACCGCGCCAGGACGTAGTCCTCGGTCGGCCACGCGGCACGTTGCACGTCGAGCGGACACGCGAACCAGAACGACGTCGGGTCGACCTGGGTCGCGTGCGCAATCAGCGCCTTGTCGCGAACCTCGAAGTAGTCACCGCAGGGCACCTTCGTCGTCGGCACCAGATGCTCCGGCCGGTCGATCCAGTCGCGGAGACGCTCCGCGTACGGCGACTCCAGGCCCGCCGCCTTCATCGCCTCATCCAAGGCAATGAAGCGGGCTTTGTGGAAGGTGAGGTGGTAGTAGAGCTTGAGTACTTGCCACGGCTCGCCGGTGCCCGGATAGCGCTCAGGGTCGACGGCCGCCTCAAACGCTTCGACGCTGACGTTGTGGCACATGACGTGGTCCGGATGCGGATACCCGCCTTGCTCGTCGTACGTCGTCATCACGTGCGGACGAAACGAGCGGACCATCCGCACCAGCGGCTCGGTGGCGAGCTCGAGCGGCTCGAGGCCGAAGCAACCCTCGGGGAGCGGCGGAGGCGGATCACCCTCCGGGAAGCCCGAGTCGACGAAGCCGAGCCAGGCATGGTGGGCGCCCAGGATCTCGATCGCCTTGTCCATCTCGGCGTGCCGAACTCCGGCGAGGTTCGCGACGATGTCGGGCCGGTCCATCGCCGGGTTGAGGATCGAGCCTCGCTCGCCTCCGGTGCACGTCACGATGAGCACCTCGACGCCCTCGGCCACGTAGCGGGCGACCGTGGCGGCGCCCTTGCTGGCCTCGTCGTCGGGATGCGCATGGACGGCCATCAGCCGCAGCGGACCTGAACTCACAGTTCTATGGTTCCACGACTTCTCACCCACGAACGCTCGAGGAGCCCGCGGGTAGCCTCCTTCGGATGAGCGACGCGAACACCACATGGCTGACTCAGGAGGCCTACGACCGGCTCAATGCCGAACTGGAGCACCTGTCAGGGCCGGCGCGCGCCGAGGTCACCCGCCGGATCGAGGCAGCTCGCGCCGAAGGTGATCTGAAGGAGAACGGCGGCTACCACGCAGCCAAGGATGAGCAAGGGAAGATGGAAGCGCGGATCCGCCAGCTCACCCAGATCCTGCGCGAGGCGAAGGTCGGAGCGCCGCCCGGCGCCGACGAGGGACTCGCCGGTCCCGGCATGGTGGTCACCGTCGCCTATGGACCCGGCGACGAGGAGACCTTTCTCATCGGATCCCGCGAGGAAGCCGCCGTCACCGACCTGACGGTCTATTCGGCGCAGTCACCTCTCGGCCAGGCCCTGACCGGGGCGAAGGCCGGCGACTCGGTGAGCTACACCGCACCGAACGGCAAACAGATCAGTCTCGAACTGCTCAGGGCTGAGCCGTACACCGGCTAACCGTCGACTGACAGTGGGTAACCGGCGGCACGCAGCCGGGACAACACCTCATCGCGGTGCTCGTCGCCGCGGGTCTCCAGCACCAGCTGCACCTCGACCTCATCGAGGTGCAGCGCACGCGAGGTGCGCGAGTGCTCCACGTCGAGCACGTTCGCGCCAGAGGCCGCCAGCTCCGCGAGCAGCCGAGCCAGCTCGCCGGGCCGATCGGGAACGCTGAGGTGGAACGAGAGGTAGCGGCCGGCCGCCGTCATGCCGTGACGGAGCACCCGCATGAGCAGCAGCGGGTCGATGTTCCCGCCCGAGAGCACGGCGACCACCGGAGTCTCCAGGCCGGTCGGGTTCTCCTGGATGGCCGCGACCGCAGCTGCGCCAGCCGGCTCGACGACGAGCTTCGCACGTTCGAGGCAGAGCAAGAGGGCGCGGGCGAGAGCGTCCTCCGTAACTGTGCGGACGTCGTCGACGTACTTCGCGATCAACCCGACCGTCAGATCGCCGGGACACCCGACCGCAATTCCGTCGGCCATGGTTGCCATCGACTCGACGGGCACCGGACGGCCCGCCGCGAGCGATCCAGGAATCGCGGCAGCTCCGGCCGCCTGAACCGCGACTACCTTCACGTCCGGCCGCGTCGACTTGACCGCCACCGCAATGCCGGAGACCAGCCCACCACCTCCGGCGCTCACGACGACCGTCTTCACATCCGGCACCTGCGCCAGAATCTCCAGCCCGACGGTGCCCTGCCCGGCAACGACATCGGAATGATTGAACGGATGGATCAGGGTGGCACCGGTCTGCTCGGCGTGAAGGGTCGCCGCCGACAGCGCCTCGTCGACCGTCGTACCGGCGAAGCGCACCTCAGCGCCGTAGGACTGCGCGGCTTCCACCTTCGGGATCGGTGCGCCTTCCGGCATGAACACGATCGACGGCGTGTCCAACAGCGAGGCGGCCAGCGCCACCCCCTGCGCATGGTTGCCGGCACTCGCTGCGACGACGCCGTTACGCCGCTCGGCGGCAGTCATCCGGAAGATCCGGACATACGCGCCGCGCAACTTGAATGAACCGGTGCGCTGCAGGTTCTCGCACTTCAACCAGACCGGACCGTCGACGAGTTGGGACAGCGGCCGCGAGCCCTCGATCGGGGTGCAGCGCACCACTCCATCCAGTACGCCGCGTGCCGATTCGATGGCAGCGAGGTCGACGTCCATGGGCCTCAGTCTGCTCCGCCCGGCCAGTACTGCTCGCTGTGATGGATGAACGCCGCGGCGCCGACAAGACCGGCATCGCCACCGAGGACTGCCGGCACGATCTCGCACCGTGCGGCGAACGGCATCTTGGTGTGCGTCGCAAAAGCGACGCGGGCTGGGCCGAGGAGGGTCTCGCCGGCATTGGCCAGACCGCCGCCCACCGCGACCGTGTCAAGCTCGAGGAGGTGAGCGGCGGAGGCGAGCGCGACGCCCAGCGCGTGCCCGGCTCGGGCGAAGGCGGCAAGCGCGATCTCGTGGCCGGCGGTGGCGGCGGCGAGAAGCGACCGGCCGTCAGAATCACCTGACCTCGGCTGCCAGCCGTTTTGGACCGCCCAGTCCACAACCGCAGGACCTCGAGCGATCGCCTCGAGGCAGCCCCGACCGCCACACGCGCAGTCCGGACCGTTGGGATCGACCACGACATGCCCGATGTGCCCGGCGTTGCCCGACTGTCCCGCGATCACCTTCCCGTCGACGACCAACCCGCCTCCGACCCCGGTCGACACGACTAGACCTAGGAAACCTCGCGACCCGCGTCCGGCACCTTGCCAGTGCTCCCCAACCGCCATCGCGATCGCGTCGTTGTGCAGCCGCACGGTGGTCCCGGGGAACCGCTCCTCGACGCGTCGTCGCAGCGGGTAGTCGCGCCAGGCCGGGATATTCAATGGCGAGACATCCCCGTGCGCCCAGTTCATCGGGCCGCCACACCCGACGCCGATCCCACCTGGCACGGTGTCGCCGACAACCTCGTCGAGCAGGGCGGCAAGCGTCGCCCACAGCTCGTCGCCGGCGTCGGCTGCCACCGGTGCGGTGACGACCTGCGACCGGCGCTCGATCCGCCCGTCGGCCGCGATCAGCGCGGCGGCCATCTTGGTGCCACCGATGTCGATCGCCAGCACGTCGGGTGAGTCGATCACCCCTGTTTCGAATCGAGCTGTGCCGAACCGAACGCCAAGATCGAGGCAGTGAAGCCGTGAACGAAGTTGCGACCGGCGACCGGCCCGATCTCCCCTGCGGCGAAGCAGCCGGCTACGCCGTCGGCGACCAGCGCCGACCTGACCAGCGCCGGATCGTGATCCGCCGTACCGAACAGATGCGCGCCACGGCCGTTGCAGGAGAACAACAACGCACCTTCGACGACACCGACCGACGGGTTCTGGGTGAATGCCTCCAACACCTCGCGAAGGTCGGTATCGGCTGCATCGGCATCGCGCACCTGCAGCCGCACCGTCTTTCCCACCGAGACGACGTCGCCGACGACGAGTGCCTCACGTTCGGCGTCGGCGCCGGCAATTCCGCGGACCAAGAAGTCACCTTGCTGGTGCTCCTCGACGTACTCGTCGCGCGCGATCCCCAGCTGCAGGCCGCCGGATGCCATCGCCTGCTCGGTCGGTGGCAGCGCCGAGATGATGTCGCGGACCTTTCGCAACGCTGGCACTCCGGCGAGCTCGAGGATCACGTTGTTGTCGGCGGCGGTCACTGTCATCGCCGGTCCGATCGGACGGCAGCCCTGGCTGACGAGCGCGCTGGCGCGGACCGCGCCACCGAGCAACACGCCGACCGCGCCGCGCGCCACTATCTTGCCGTCGAGCAACAAGCGGGTCGAGCCGCGCCCGTCCGCACCTGCTGCCATTCCACCGACGATCGGCAGTCCGGCGAGCGAGGTGTTGGTCTGCTCGATGAAGCCATCGACCGGGAACGACCACGGGTCGGCCAAGATCACAGCCACCGCGTCATCCGCCGCGCGCTCGGGCATCCCGACGACCGCCATACCCGCCTCGGCCGGCATCACCTCGAGTGCGAATGTCCGCATCTTCACGTCGGGCAGCACCGCTGCCCACACTGCGACCGCACTCGTCGCTTCGACACCCTGCCCGGCGCCGATGACACCGGGCGCCGAACATCCGATGGTCGCCCGCGCTCCGCTGGCCGCCGCTGCGCGATCCAGCGCGGACTCGACCTGCTCGTCCCCTCGTCCGCACACAAAGACCGCGACGAGATCCGGCTGCTGGTCGCCGAGCGGGTCGAGGGCGATCGCGGTCGCGGTCTCGGCAGCGCGCACCAGGTCGGTGTCGACCGCGAGACCGTCGCCGAACCGAGGCATGCCAGCCAGTCTGCACCCGATGGCACCCTGCGGGCATCGACCCGACGGACGTACGGTGAGCGAGTGACCTTCTCCGCGGCGCCGACCGACCTGCCCACCACCCTCGGTGATCTACGAGCCTCCGGCCATGTCGCGAAGACGGTGAAGGCCGAGCTTCGCGACAACCTGCTGGCGCGGATGCGCGCTGGCGAGGAACGCTTCCCCGGCATCATCGGCTTCGACGAGACGGTCCTGCCGCAGGTCGAGCGAGCCATCCTGGCTGGCCATGACCTAGTGCTTCTCGGCGAGCGAGGTCAGGGCAAGACGCGGCTGATCCGGACCATCGTCCAGCTGCTCGACGAGTGGACTCCGGTGGTCGACGGCTGCGAGATCAACGACCACCCATTCTTCCCGGTGTGTGTGCGATGCCGCCGGCTTGCCGCCGACCGTGGCGATGCCCTGCCGGTGTCGTGGAAGCCGCGTGATGAGCGGTACGCCGAGAAGCTCGCCACCCCTGACGTGTCGGTAGGTGACCTGATAGGTGACGTCGATCCGATCAAGGTGGCCGAAGGCCGCGTGCTAGGCGACCCCGAGACGGTGCACTACGGCCTGGTGCCACGCACCAACCGAGGCATCGTGGCGATCAACGAACTCCCAGATCTTGCCGAGCGAATCCAGGTCGCGTTGCTGAATGTCTTGGAGGAGCGCGACATCCAGGTGCGCGGTTACACCCTGCGCCTCCCGCTCGACGTACTGCTAGTTGCGTCGGCGAATCCCGAGGACTACACGAACCGCGGCCGGATCATCACGCCGCTGAAGGACCGGTTCGGCGCGGAGGTGCGTACCCACTACCCGCTGGAACTTAACGACGAGTTGCGCGTCGTGGCCCAGGAAGCATTGATCGTCTGGGGTAACGAGGCCGTTTCGGCAGCGCTGCCGGACCATCTCATCGAGGTCATCGCGCGGTTCACCCGTCATGTTCGCGAGTCGCCCGCGGTCGACCACCGGTCAGGAGTGTCGGCACGCTTCGCCGTCTCAGCCGCGGAGACGGTCGCTGCTTCCGCAGTACGTCGCGCCGCGATCACGGGCGAGGAGGTGCCGGTCGCCCGCATCGCTGACCTTCCGGCGATCGTTCCGGCAGTCCAGGGAAAGGTCGAGTTCGAAGCCTCGGAGGAGGGCCGCGAAGCGGAGGTGCTCGAGCATCTGTTGCGACGTGCGGTTGCGGATACGTTCCGCTCCCGCCTCGGCGGCATCGATCTCGCACCACTCGTGGAGAAGTTCAACGAGGGCGCCACCGTCGAAACCGGTGAGCTGGTCCCCGCCACCGACTTGCTGGCGAACCTCGGCACCGTGCCGGGACTCGGCAAGCTGCTGACCGCGCTCCACATCGATGAAGGAGCGGAGACGCCTGGCCTTGCAGCGGCCGGTCTCGAATTCGCCCTCGAGGGGCTGTACCTCCTGCGGCGGCTGTCCAAGGAAGAGCTTCCCGATCGGATCGTGTACGGCGCGCGATGACGCGAGCGAGATACGGCGAGTGGCGGGGCGGGGACGACCCGCTCGCGCCGCCGTACGACCTCACCGATGCAATGGACCGCATCGGGGACTCGGTGCTCGATGGGCTCTCGCCGTCGGAGGCTTGGCAGCAACTCATGCGTCGCGGGTTGTCGGGGCGACGTGGACTCGACGATCTGCTCCGGCAGATCCGGGAGAGGCAACGCGAATCTCGCCGCGCCGGCAGGCTCGACGGAACGCTGGATCGGGTCCGCGAGCTGCTCGACGAGGCGCTCGAAGCCGAACGACAGACGCTGTTTCCCGACCCTAGTGACGATGCCCGGCTGGCCGAGGCAGAACTCGACGCCATCCCCTCGCAGACCTCGAGGGCGGTCCGCGAGCTCGCCGACTACAACTGGCACAGCCCTGAGGCCCGCGAGAAGTACGAAGAGATCCAGGAACTGCTCAAGAGCGAGGTGCTCGACAGCCAGTTCCGCGGGATGAAGCAAGCGCTTCAGAACGGCGACGCCGAAACGCAGCAGCGGATCACGGACATGCTCGCCGCGCTGAACGAGATGCTTGATGCCGACGCCCGAGGCGAGGACACCAGCGAGCAGTTCGCCGAGTTCATGGACAACTACGGCGACTTCTTCCCCGACAACCCGCAGAACCTCGACGAACTGATCGACTCGCTCGCCCGCCGAGCGGCTGCGATGCAGCGACTGATGAACTCGCTGTCGCCCGAGCAGCAATCGGAGCTCTACGCACTCATGCAGCAGGCGATGCAGGATGCCGGGCTCGCCGAGCAGATGGCTCGACTGTCCGACCAGCTACGGGCGCGGCGGCCCGAGCTCGACTGGCAGGGTCGACAGCGGATGCGTGGCGACAACCCACTCGGTCTCGGAGACGCGACCACGGCACTGCAGGACGCAGCTGATCTCGACGAGCTGGAGCAGATGCTGTCGCAGGACTATCCCGGCGCCTCGCTCGAGGACGTCGACCCGGAACTGCTCGAACGCGCGCTCGGCCGCAATGCCGTCGACGACCTCGAGGCGCTACGCCGCGTCGAACGCGAACTGCAGGATCAGGGCTACATGCAGCGCAGCGACGGCGAGCTCAACCTCACCCCCCGCGGGATGAGGCGACTGGGAGAGACCGCTCTTTCGAGGATCTTCGCGCGCCTGCACGGGCGGGGTCGGGGCGACCACGACATGCATGACGCTGGCGCCGCGGGTGATCCCACCGGAGCGACTCGGCAGTGGGAGTTCGGCGACGAGCAGCCGTTCGACGTCGTACGCACGGTCCGCAACGCCGTCCTTCGTCACGGTCCGGGCAGCCCGGTGCGAGTCGCGGTGGAGGACTTCGAGGTCGTGGAGACCGAACGACGGTCGGGTGCGGCCGTTGCGTTGTTGATCGACCTGTCCTACTCGATGGCGTTACGCGGAACCTGGCCGGAGGCCAAATCGACCGCGCTCGCCCTGCACACCCTGGTGTCGACGAAGTACCCGCAGGACGCGATCGAGGTTGTCGGCTTCTCCCGGTATGCCAGGGTGCTGCGGCCGCAGGACCTGCCGTCACTCAGCTGGGACATGGTCCAGGGGACCAACCTGCAGCACGCATTGATCCTCGCGTCGCGTCACCTTGGCCGGCATCCCGACGCCGAACCTGTCGTCATGGTTGTCACCGACGGTGAACCCACCGCGCATCTCATGGCGGATGGCAGCGCCTGGTTTGATTGGCCGACGCATCCGGAGACGACGGCCGCGACGATGGCCGAGGTGGAGCGGATCACCCGGCGCGGTGCGACGATCAACGTGTTCATGCTCGACAACGAACCGGGTCTGATCCGATTCGTCGAAGCGATGGCGGCGCGCAACGGGGGCCGGGTGTTCACCCCCGACGCCAACCGGCTCGGCGACTACGTGGTCAGCGACTACCTGCGCGCCCGGCAGGGACGCCGGGCCCGCCGCACCGCTTAATCCCAGGAGCCAGGACATCGGTCGAGGCAGGATCGAAGGGTGACTGGCACCCAGCCGACTCCCGCGCTGCCGCGGGAGATCCGCGTTCTCGTGGCGGTCGCATTCTTCGTCGCGCTCGGGTTCGGGATCGTCGCGCCAGCGCTGCCGGTGTTCGCGCGTGACTTCGGAGTCGGCAAGGCATCGGCTGCCGCCGTCATCAGCGTCTTCGGCTTCCTCCGGATCGCGTTCGCGCTTCCAGCCGGGCGACTGGTCGACCGGTTCGGCGAACGACTCGTCATGGCGACCGGGATCGGCATCGTCGCGGTCAGCAGCCTGCTCGCCGGCGTTGCGCAGAGCTACGCCCAACTGATCGTCCTGCGTGGCTTCGGCGGCATCGGATCGTCGATGTTCTCGATCTCTGCACTCGGCTTGCTGGTGCGGATGACCGAACCGGCGCGGCGCGGCCGAGCAATGGGTTTCTGGCAGGGCGGATTCCTGCTCGGCGGGATCACCGGACCGGTGCTCGGTGGCGTGATCGACGGGATCTCGATTCGACTGCCGTTCTTCATCTACGCCGGGACACTCGCCGCCGCCGGGGCGGTCGGGCTGATCCAACTCCGCGCGACGCCGCTCGCGGACCGCGGCTCCGCGGGCACGCCAGCGCGAACCACGCTGCGCGATGCCCTTCGAAGCCGCGCGTACCGGGCCGCGCTCGCGGCGAACTTCGCCGACTCGTGGGGTGCGATCGGCGTCCGGTCGGCGTTGGTGCCGCTTTTCGTCAGCGATGTCCTGCACCGCAAGCCGATCTGGACCGGTATCGGCTTTCTCATCGTGTCCGCTGTCAACGGCGCGATGCTGCTGCCGGCTGGCCGCTTCGCGGACAACGTCGGGCGCAAACCGGTCCTCGTGACCGGCTGCCTCGGCAGCGGCGCCGGTATCGCGGTGCTCGCGGCGTCGCAAACGCTGCCCGGCTACCTGATCGGTCTGGCGCTGCTGGGCTTCGGCTCGGGCCTGCTCGACGTCGCGCCCGGCGCGATCGTCGGTGACCTGGTCGAGGGACGGGCGGGACCAGTGTTCGCGGCGTACACCATGTCCTCGGATGTCGGCACGGTCGTCGGTCCGGTCGTCGCCGGCGCCATCGCTGACATCTCCTACGCAGATGCGTTTGTCAGCACCTCCGCGATCCTCGGAGCAGCTGCGCTGCTCGCGATGATGGCGCCGGAGACCCGCGGACTGACGACGAGTGCGCCGGCCGAGCCGGCGCCGGCGCGCATGGAAGGGGGCAGCGCCGCATCGACGACGACGTAGGACCGGCTAGCTGCCGAGCGCCTGCTCGAGGTCGGCGAGGAGATCAGCGCCGGTCTCGATCCCCACTGACAACCGAACCAGGTCGCCCGGCACTTCAAGAGGTGAACCGGCGACGCTGGCGTGCGTCATCCGGGCCGGATGCTCGATCAGCGACTCGACGCCGCCGAGCGACTCGGCGAGCGTGAATAGGCGGGTCCGGCCGCACACATCCAATGCATTGGCTTCTCCGCCGTGAAGCCGAAACGACACCATTCCGCCGTACCGGTGCATCTGCTTGGCCGCGACCGGGTGGGTGTCGGGGTAGTAGACCTCGCTGACCCTGTCGTGTCGTCGCAGCATCGCGGCAACCCGCTCCGCGTTGTCACAGTGGCGGTCCATCCGAACCCCCAACGTCTTGATGCCGCGCAGTACCAACCACGAGTCGAACGGCCCGGCGACCGCTCCCATCGCGTTGTGATGGAACGCGATCGGCTCGGCAAGGAGCTCGTCACGAGTGATGAGAGCACCGCCGACCACGTCGCTGTGGCCACCGAGGTACTTCGTCGACGAGTGCATGACGACGTCGGCGCCGAGGGCGAGCGGGCGCTGGAGGTACGGCGAGGCGAAGGTGTTGTCGACGACGAGGATCGCGTCCGCGGCGTGCGCGATCGAGGCAACCGCACCGATGTCGACGATGCCGAGCAGCGGGTTGGTCGGCGTCTCGCACCACACGATCTTGGTGCGGTCGCGAATGGCGCCACGGACCGCGTCGAGATCCTGCTGCTGGACCGCGGTGTACTGCAGGCCCCAACGTTCGAGCACTTGCGCGAACAGTCGGTAGGTCCCGCCGTACGCGTCGCCGGGTATCACCACGTGATCGCCCGGGGAGCAGATGGCGCGCAGCAGGGTGTCCTCGGCAGCGAGGCCACTGGCGAACGCGAAACCTCTGGCGCCGTGCTCGATCGCGGCGAGACAGGTCTCGAGTGCGGTGCGAGTCGGGTTCCCGCTTCGGCTGTACTCATAGCCGCCGCGCAGGCCGCCGACGCCGTCCTGCGCGTAGGTCGACGTCAGGTGAAGCGGGACGACCACCGCTCCCGTTTCCGCGTCGGGCGCCTGGCCGGCGTGAATGGCAAGGGTCTCGAAGCCGTCGTGGGCACCGTCGTGGCCGGCCAGCTCGTTCACCGGGATGCGAGGAACCCGAGGAGGTCCTGCCGGGTGACGATCCCCACCGGCCGGCCGTCGTCGAGGACGACTGCGGCGTCGGCTGCCTGTAGCGCGGCAACAGCTGCGGCGACCGGCTCACCGGCTCCGATCAGGGGCAGCGCGTCGGACATATGTCGCTCCAGCGGATCGGCGAGCCGAGCTCGGCCGTTGAAGAGCCGGTCGAGCAGGTCGCGCTCGACCACCGAGCCAACGACCTCGGCCACCATCACGGGCGGTTCCGCTCTGACCACCGGCATCTGCGAGACGCCGTACTCGCGGAGGATGTCGATCGCCTCGCGCACCGTCTCATTCGGATGGACGTGGACGAACTCGGGAATCACGGCCCCCTTGCGGGTCAGGACTTCTTTCACTGTCTCCGCCCGGTCGTCGGGGGAAAGGAACCCGTAGTCCGCCATCCAGTCATCATTGAAGATCTTCGACAGATAGCCGCGACCGCCGTCTGGAAGCAGGACCACGACCAGGTCGCTGTCCGTGAGGCGTTCGGCAGCGCGCATTGCCGCCACGACGGCCATCCCACATGAACCGCCGAGGAGCAGCCCGTCTTCGCGCGCCAGTCGCCTCGTCATCAGAAACGAGTCGGCATCGGAGACCGCGATGATCTCGTCGCAGATCGTCTTGTCGTAGTTCGCGGGCCAGAAGTCTTCGCCGACCCCCTCGACCAGGTACGGCCGGCCGCTCCCGCCGGAGTAGACCGACCCTTCAGGGTCGGCGCCGATCACCTTGACCCGACCGTCCGACACCTCCTTGAGATACCGGCCGGTGCCGCTGATCGTGCCGCCGGTGCCGATCCCGGCGACGAAGTGAGTGACCCGGGTGTCGGTCTGCTCCCAGATCTCCGGACCGGTGGTCTCGTAATGCGACTGCGGGTTCGCGGGGTTGGAGTACTGATCGGGCTTCCAGCCGCCCGGACGCTCCGCAGCGAGTCGGTCGGAGACCGAGTAGTAGGAGTCTGGATGCTCAGGCGGTACGGCGGTCGGGCACACGACGACCTCGGCCCCGTACGCGCGAAGCACGTTGATCTTGTCCTGCGACACCTTGTCGGGACAGACAAAGACACAGGAGTAGCCGCGCTGCTGCGCGACGATCGCAAGTCCGATCCCGGTGTTTCCGCTAGTCGGTTCGACAATCGTCCCGCCGGGTGGCAGGGCACCGGAGGCCTCCGCAGCATCGATCATCCGGATGGCAATCCGATCCTTCACTGATCCACCCGGGTTGAGGTACTCGACCTTGGCGACGACGGGCGCAGGGATGTCGCCCGCAACCCCGTTCAGCCGGACCAGAGGGGTGCGGCCGATTAGGTCGACCACCGAGTCGTAGACCTCCACGAGGCAGAACGTACCCTTGCCGCTAGTGGGATCGATCGTTCTGCAGAGGAGCAGCCATGCCTGAGGCCGTTATTGTCGCCACCGCGCGTTCCCCGATCGGCCGCGCGTTCAAGGGCTCTCTGGTCGACTTCCGGCCAGACGACATCGCAGCGACGATCGTTCAAGCGGCACTGGACAAGGTCCCGGCGCTCGACCCGCACACCATCAACGACCTGATCATGGGCTGCGGACTGCCCGGCGGCGAGCAGGGCTTCAACATCGGCCGCGTTGTCGCGGTGAAGCTGGGCCTCGACGACGTACCCGGAACAACGATCACGCGCTACTGCTCCTCGTCGCTGCAGTCGACCCGGATGGCCTTCCACGCGATCAAGGCCGGCGAGGGAGACGTGTTTGTCAGCGCCGGAGTCGAGATGGTGAGTCGGTACGCCAAGGGCAGCAGTGACTCGCTGCCCGATACCCAGAACCCGGCGTTCAACGATGCGCAGGCTCGCTCGGCAAAGATGGGCGAGGGCAACTTCCATTGGACTGATCCGCGCGAGGACGGGAACCTCCCCGACGTTTACATCGCGATGGGTCAGACAGCCGAGAACGTCGCCGAGTTGAAGAACGTCAGCCGGCAGGAGCAGGACGAATTCGGTGTCCGCTCACAGAACCTGGCCGAGAAGGCGATCGCGAACGGGTTCTTCGAACGGGAGATCATCCCGGTCACCAAGCCCGACGGCACCGAGGTCGCCAAGGATGACGGCCCGCGAGCCGGCGTCACCCTTGAAGCTGTCTCGGCGCTGCAGCCGGTCTTCCGACCGGACGGGACGGTCACGGCAGGCAACTGCTGCCCGCTGAACGATGGTGCGGCGGCGGTGGTGATCATGAGCGACACGAGAGCCAAGGAACTCGGCCTCACCCCACTGGCCCGGATCATCTCGACCGGAGTCTCTGGCCTGTCGCCAGAAATCATGGGGCTCGGACCGATCGAAGCGAGCAAGCGTGCCCTTGCAATTGCCGGGAAGAGCATCGACGACATCGACCTGGTCGAGATCAACGAGGCGTTCGCCGCGCAGGTGATCCCATCGGCCCGCGAGCTCGGCATCGATCCGTTCGGTGACAAGCTCAACGTCAACGGCGGCGCGATCGCTGTTGGACACCCGTTCGGCATGACGGGGGCCCGCATCACCACGACCCTCATCAACTCGCTGCAGACCCACGACAAGACCTTCGGCCTCGAGACCATGTGCGTCGGTGGCGGTCAGGGCATGGCGATGGTCCTCGAGCGCCTCAGCTGACAGGCA
>JAICXJ010000057.1 GCA_025980465.1 Frankiales bacterium
GAACGGGCTTGACGATCTTGGAGGCTTGGACGCCGTGAGGAGGTGCCGACAGCGCGACATTTTGGCTGACTGACGGCGTCATCAGCCTCGAAGACGAATTCATCTACAGACCTATCTCGAAAGGAACCAGATGCTAAAGGCATCCAAGGCGCTGAAGGGCGGTGTCGTACTCGGCCTGAGTGCCGCGACGTTCATCGCCTACGGCGGGACGGCGTTTGCCGCGACCACGCCGGCGGCGACGGCGATCTCGATCACACCGCCGACCACCGGCACCACCACGAACACCGGCTTCTGCACCGACAACTACACCGCGTCGGTGACCCCCTCGACTGCTACCGGCACCCTCGACGTGACGATCACGCAGCCCGCCGCGGTCAACACCGGCACCGAGGACCTCTGTGGTGGCAGTCTCGTCACCAGCGGTGTGAACTCCGCGGGGTCCAACTTCGTCACCTACGCCTTCACAGTCGGGTCGAACGGCACGATCCAGTTCTCGGCCACCGACTCCACCGCAGAGACCGACGCGATTCGGGTGTTCAACGACGTCAACAGCGACGGCGTCTGGGAGAGCGGCGAGGCGAACGCCTCGACCACCGCGACATTCATCAGCAACTCCGGTGACACCGCGGTCCACTCGTTGTCGGTCAGCCCGACCACCGCGAAGGCTCGGCCTGGCGACCGCGTGCACTTCATCGTGACCGCGATCAACGGCAACAACGCGGTCCCGGTGTCGGATCAGGGCGTGTCCGGTGCGCAGGTCTGGTACGTCGTGACCGGCCCGGACGCTCAGGGCCCGACGGCCTGTGGCGGCGGCACCACCGCTTCCGACGGCACGGTTCACTGCGGCGTCACCCTGTCGGGTAGCGCGACCGCATCCGGCACGGACACTGTCACGTTCTTCGTCAACAACGGCCCGAACAGCGGCCCGGGCGTCGACACTGGTGACAGCCAGACGACCGCGACCATCAACAACATCGGTCCGGCGCCGGCCGGCGACACGCTGACCGCATTCTGCGACCAGAACTCGAACAACTCTGGCCGCACCTGCACCCAGTCGATCGACACCACCAACCCGAACAACAACAATGCCGTCAGCGAGGAGTTCTTCTTCGACGTCCTCGACCCGGCAAGCAACCCGTTGGGCCTCTCTGAGGACCGCAACGGCAATTCGGTCACGGCGGGCGTGACCAACCACACCGACGACTTCGGTGCGGACACGGTCGTCACCTACACGATGACGGGCGCCAGTTCGGGTGCCACACTCTCACTCTCCCCTGGTGGCGCGGCGGCGACGCAGAACGACTGCTTCACGCACGAGTTCCTGGAGAACGGCGAGGCCGCCTGCCAGACGCAGGTCTACGTCAACGAGCCGAACCCGACGCCGGGTGAGGTCATCACGGTGACCGGCACCATCAAGGGCACCACGCAGACCGCGAGCTCGACACTGACGCTGAACCCGGCGCCGGAGACGGCTCGTAACATCACGCTGAACCCGCCGACGCAGAACGTTGTCGCGGGCCACACCGGCGTGCTGACTGCGACGGTCACCGATGCCCATGGCAACCCGGTGCCGAATGTCATCGTCGACTTCAGCACCACCGGCCAGGGCGCGTTCACCTCGGGCTGCATCCTCAGTGCGACTTGTGTCACTGAGGTCGCTGGTGGGAGTGGCATCGGCCCGTTCGGCGGGCTGCCTGCTACCAACTCTCACGGGCAGGTCCAGGTGCAGGTTTCATCGAACACGACCGGCACTGAGGCAGTGAGCGCAACGATCGATCCGGACCAGGACCCCAACTCCGGTGGCATCCAGGGCTCGCAGTGTGGTGACGCGGCCGGGTTCGTGAACGGCGAGCCGGTGACCGGTGTTGGTGCCGGTAACTGCACGGCGACGGCGACGGTCAACTACGTCGCCGCTCCGCCGCCGGCGCCGAAGATCTCGGAGCGGCCGCACCTCTCCGGTCACAAGAACGGCCACACCGTTCACCTGCGGGCTGCGACTCACCCGAACCTTCGCCACCGTGTCGTTCACTTCTACATCGTGCGGAACGGCATCAACCACCTCGTGGCTTCTCACGGCACTGGCTCCACCGGTGTTGCGCACGCCACGATCCGTCACCTGAAGAGGGGTCACTACACGTTCGTTGCTCGAGTTGTGAAGCTCGGCAGCCACTACGTGTCCCACTTCTCGAACCGGATTCACAAGCACATCACCTGAGTGACGAGTAACTAGCAACACCCAGACACTGGGGGCGGTCCCGAAAGGGACCGCCCCCAGTACTGTTTTCGGGTGGGCCAAGGCGTGGAGCATGGTCGCTGTGCAGCGCGGCGTAGCGCTCTAGGGGCAGGTCTTTCGGCTGAGCTCGCCGGTCTGCTGGTGACCGGGTGGGAGAACGTCCGCTACCTTTCCGGCTTCACCGGATCCAACGGCGCGCTGTTCATCGGTCGGGACGGAAACGCCCGGCTGGCAACCGACGGTCGCTACCTGGTCCAGGCAGCGGCCGAGTCGCCTGACCTCGACGTCATCGAGTCCAGACGGCCCGCCCCCGGCCTCGTTGCCTCATGCCGTGACGCCGGCCAGTCAGCGATCGGGATTGAGGCGGCTCATGTGACGCTTGCGCAGGTGCGCGGGCTGCACACAGCCGCCGATGACGGTGTCACGCTGGTCGAGACCGACGGGGTTGTTGAGGCGCTGCGTGCGGTCAAGGACGCCGAGGAGATCGCGGCACTCCGCCGGGCCTGCGAGATCACCGATGCGGCGTTTAGTGACGTCGTACTGAAGCTCTCACCGGGTGTCACGGAGCGACAGGTCGCGGACCGGCTGTATTCGGCGATGCGCGCCGCCGGGGCCGAGGCCGCGGCGTTCGACCCGATCGTCGGATTCGGCCCGCACAGCGCGATCCCGCATCATCAGCCGACTGACCGGGAGCTGGGCCGCGGCGACCTGGTGAAGACCGATTTCGGTGCCCGCTACGACGGCTACCACGCGGACCTGACCCGCACCGTCGTACTGGGTCCGGCGGCGCACTGGCAGCGTGAGCTGCATGCCCAGGTCGCCGGGATCCAACAGGACTGCCGTGCTGCCGCGACGCCGGGCGCGCTCCCGTCACAGCTCGACACGCAAGCGAGCGACGCGATCACGGCCGCCGGATACCGCCCGGCCCACGGCCTCGGCCACGGCGTCGGCCTGCAGATCCACGAGGACCCGTTCCTGACCCCGTCGTCGACCGCCGGCGAACTGGCGCCCGGAATGGTGATCACGATCGAACCCGGCATCTATCTCGAAGGTCGCGGCGGGGTCCGCATCGAGGACACCGGCGTCGTCACAGCTGCCGGCTTCGACCCGCTGACCACCGTGACCCGCGATCTGCTCGAGCTCTAGCCGAGTTGTCAGGGTTGTCGGCGCCGTCTCGCGCCTGCGGATCCTGACAACTCGGCGACGAGGCTCACATACCCTGTTCGCCGTGGCGACGACTAACGACTTCAAGAACGGCATGACCCTCGACCTCGATGGCGTGCTGTGGAACATCGTCGAGTTCCAGCATGTGAAGCCGGGCAAGGGTGGGGCGTTCGTTCGCAGCAAGCTGAAGAACGTACTGACCGGTCAGGTCGTGGAGCGGACGTTCAACGCGGGCGTGAAGGTCGACACGGCCAATGTCGACAAGCGCGAGATGACCTACCTCTACCAGGACGGCTCGGACTACATCTTCATGGACGTCGAGACCTACGACCAGATCCACGTCGCGCCCGCCGCCGTCGGCGAGTCGAAGGACTATCTGCTGGAGAACACCAACGCCACCGTCGCGATGCACGGCGACACCGTTCTTTACGTCGAGCTGCCCGCGTCGGTCGAGCTCGAGATCACCTACACCGAGCCCGGCATCCAGGGTGACCGGTCGACCGGCGGGACCAAGCCGGCCACGGTCGAGACGGGTGCGACCGTTGCGGTGCCGTTGTTCATCAACCAAGGCGAGAAGATCAAGGTCGACACCCGCGACGGCCGCTACATCAGCCGCGTCAGCAGCTAGTCGGCCCCGCGCTGGTGGCAGCCCGCAGCAAATCCCGAAAACGCGCTCTCGACGTGCTCTTCGAGGCCGACCAGCGCAATACCGATCCGCGCGCCACGCTGTCCGACTGGGTACGACGCAGCGACCCGCCGGTCCCGTCGTACTCCACCGAGCTCGTGGAGGGTGTGGCCGCGAATTCCGAGCGCATCGACGCGGTCCTGACGGCCTACGCCGCGGACTGGTCGCTGCAACGGATGCCGCCGGTCGACCGCACCGTGCTTCGCCTGGCCGTCTACGAGCTGTTGTGGTGTGACGACGTCCCGACCGCGGTGGTCATCGACGAGGCGGTCGAGCTGGCGAAGTCGCTGTCCACCGACGACTCGCCGAAGTTCGTCAACGGCCTTCTCTCGCGGCTCGTCCGCGACGGCGTGACGAAAGAGCCAGCAGCGGGCTAGTGGATGAGGGCCGCCACGCTGCCGATTGTGGCGAGCATCATGCCCGCAACGCTGAAGACGACAGCTCGCAGCAGGTTCGCCATTTCCATGCGCATGTCGCCACGAAACAGCGCCATTTCCCCACGCAGTTCCGCGATCTCGCCACGCAACTCGGCTCGCAGCAGGTCGAGATCACGTTTTGTAGCCACATCGGCCCATCCCGACGGTGGTAGGTGCTCCATCAGGGTGTCGGCCACGTCCTGTCCCAGGGCTTCGATCAACCGGCTGTGCAGCCGGTGGCGATCCGCCTCGCTGACGATCACTGTGCTCCTGCGCGCTCGACGTGGTCAAACCGCGTCACGATCGCATCTCGTGCCGGCCTCCGCTGACGCCATCCACAGCCCCGAGGTTCAGCGCCGCAGCTGTTCCTCGCGGAGGTCGATGACCTGGTTGTCGCTGCGCAGTACGCCTGACTCGGTCAGCTCGGCGACGAGCCGGCTTGGCGACTCGTCGTAGATGATGCCCAAGGTGCGCAGGTCGTCGAGGCGCAACGTGAGCACCCGGCCGTTGTAGTCGCCGCGCTGTCGCGCAATGGAAGCGACGTACCGCGACAGTGGCGCGGCCCGCTCGGTCGGGAGATCGGCCAGCCGCTCGAGGTCGAGGACGAGTCGGCCGGACGATTCCGGGGCGTGCTGGGCTGCGCCGCCGGGGAGCAGTTCAGCCACCGGTACGCCGTAGAAGTCGGCCAGCTCGGACAGCCGCTGCACCGTCACCGCACGGCTGCCGCGTTCGTAGGAGCCGATCACGACCGCCTTCCACCGCCCGCCCGACTTGCGTTCGACGGCGTGCAGCGACAGCCCCTGCTGGACTCGGATCGCCCGCAGCCGGGCACCGAGCGCGAGGCCGAAGGGCGTCGCAGCCGGTTCAATCATGGCCTCACTCCGCTGGGCAACGAGTGATGTGGTTACAGCCGGTGGTCGTGACGCTACCGGGCGCATGCAGGCGTGTCCGGCGGATTCCCAGTTCTCCCTCGTCGAGGCGGCTGCTAAGGTCGGAGACGTTCGATCGCCGTCCTTTAATACCGTCCCGTGAGGCGGAGAAGGAGGTGTCACGATGACGGCTGCTCACAGCCCGGATGACGCGACATTTCGGATTGGATCCGACGCCGCATCCGGCAGCCCGCGACCCACCGTCGGTGACCCGTCAGTCGCCCATCCGGTCCTTGAAGCCAGCGACGTCCAGCGCGCCCTGACCCGGATCGCCCACGAAATCGTCGAGCGCAACCACGGCGCCACGGACGTGGTGATCCTCGGTATCCCCACCCGCGGCGTCACGCTCGCCAGGCGGATCGCCGCCAAAGTCGGCGAGATCGAGGGCCGTCCCGCTCCGGTCGGCGGCCTCGACGTGACGATGTACCGCGACGACCTCCGGCTCCGCGGGGTGCGCCCCCTCGAGCCCACCGATATCCCGCCGGCCGGCATCGACGGCCGGACGGTGGTGCTGATCGACGATGTGCTGTTCTCCGGCCGCACCGTCCGCTCGGCGCTCGACGCCCTCTCCGACATCGGCCGGCCCACCGCCGTCCAGCTGGCGGTGCTGATCGACCGCGGCCATCGCGAACTGCCGATCCGGGCCGACTACGTCGGGAAGAACATCCCGACCTCGCTCACCGAGACCGTCCATGTCCTGCTGGCCGAGCATGACGGCCGCGACGGCGTACTGCTCGGGCCGGCCGATTTGTCTCGGGAAGCCAGCGCCGCCGCGAGCGAGGAGGCCCGGCCATGAACCGTCATCTGCTCTCCGCCGGCGACCTCAGCCGCGACGATGCGCTGCTGGTCCTCGACACGGCCGCCGACATGGACGCCGCGCTGGCCGGACGGAGCATCAAGAAGCTGCCGACGCTGCGGGGGCGGACCGTCGTGAACCTGTTCTTCGAGGACTCGACCCGCACCCGCACGTCGTTCGAGGTTGCGGCGAAACGGCTTTCGGCGGATGTCATCAACTTCTCGGCGAAGGGGTCGAGCCTCAGCAAGGGCGAGTCGCTGAAGGACACCGCACTCACGCTCGAGGCGATGGGCTCGGACGCCGTCGTCGTACGGCACTCGGCAAGTGGTGCCCCGCATCGCCTCGCCACCTGGATCCGCGGCAGCGTGGTGAACGCCGGCGACGGGACCCATGAGCACCCGACCCAGGCGCTGCTGGACGCCTACACCATGCGTCGGCGCACCGGGCGGCTCGAGGGGCTGTCGGTGGCGATCGTCGGCGACGTGCTGCACTCCCGGGTCGCCCGCAGCAACGTGCTGCTGCTGTCGACGCTCGGCGCGGATGTGACGGTCGTCGCACCGCCGACGCTCTTGCCGGTCGGCGTCGGGTCGTGGCCGTGCCACATCTCCTACGACCTCGATGCCGTCATGCCCAAGAGCGACGTCGTCATGATGCTGCGGGTGCAGCACGAGCGGATGCAGGGCGGGTTCTTCCCGACCACTCGCGAGTACTCCCGCCGGTACGGTCTCGATGCCCGTCGGATGGCGGCCCTGCCCGACGACGCGATCGTGATGCACCCCGGCCCGATGAATCGAGGCGTCGAGATCGCCGCCGAGGTTGCCGACAGCGTGCGCTCGACCATCGTCGAGCAGGTCGCGAACGGAGTCTCGGTGCGGATGGCGGTGCTCTACCTGCTGCTCGGCGGCCTGATGGAAGTCGACATCTCCGATGCCGCACCGGTTCCTCACGAGCGGGGCGTCGCGTGAGCGTGCGCTCGGTACCGGGCAGCCGGTGGGTGATCAAGGGCGCCCGGGTTCTCAACGGTGATCCGGCCGACCTGTACGTCGATGACGGCGTACTGGTCGACGACGCGCCCGCCAACGCCGACGTCATCGACGCCGACGGGCTGATCGCACTGCCCGGCCTGGTGGACCTGCACACCCATCTGCGCGAGCCCGGCCGGGAGGATGCCGAGACCGTCGAGACCGGCACGCTCGCCGCTGCGCTCGGCGGTTTCACGGCGGTGCATGCGATGGCCAACACCGACCCGGTGGCCGATGTCGCCGGGGTCGTCGAACAGGTCTGGCGGCTCGGTCAGCAGGCGGGACATTGCGACGTGCACCCGGTCGGGGCAGTCACCGTCGGTCTTGCCGGCGAGCGGCTCGCCGAGCTCGGCGCGATGGCTGATTCAGCCGCCCGGGTGCGGGTCTTCTCGGACGACGGCAAGTGCGTACACGACCCGCTGCTGATGCGCCGGGCGCTGGAGTACGTCAAGGCGTTCGACGGGGTCGTCGCGCAGCACGCGCAGGATCCGCGGCTGACCGAGTCGGCGCAGATGAACGAAGGCGAGATCTCCGGCGTTCTCGGGCTCGCCGGCTGGCCGGCGGTGGCCGAGGAGGCGATCATCGCCCGGGACTGCCTGCTCGCCGCACATGTCGGATCGCGGGTGCACTTCTGTCACGTGTCGACGGCCGGCTCGGTCGAGCTGGTCAGGTGGGCGAAGAGCAAGGGATGGAACGTCACCGCTGAGGTGACCCCTCACCACCTGCTGCTCACCGACGACCTGGTCGCGTCGTACGACCCGGTCTACAAGGTCAACCCGCCGCTTCGCACCCACCAGGATGTCCTCGCGCTTCGCAATGCGCTCGCCGACGGAACGATCGATGCGGTCGCGACCGACCACGCTCCGCATGCGCTGGAGGACAAGGAAACCGAGTGGGCGGCCGCCGCGTTCGGGATGACCGGGCTGGAGACGGCGCTGTCGGTCGTCGCGACGGCGATGGTCGACACCGGGCTGCTCGACTGGGCCGGTGTCGCGGACCGGATGAGCATCCGTCCGGCCGACATCGGTCGGCTGGTCCGGCAAGGCCAGCCGCTCATCGCCGGAGCCCCCGCCACCTTCGTGCTCATCGATCCGGCGGCCACCTGGACCGTCGATGCCAGCCAGTCGGCGAGCCGCAGTCGTAACACGCCGTTCGCCGGCCGCGAGCTGTCGGCGCGCGTGATCAGCACGTTCCTGCGGGGCGCCCCCACCGTCGTCGACGGCAAGCCGACATGATCGGACCTGCTGTGCTCCGGTCCAAGCAGGTGCTGGTCGACCCGCACCCGGCCTGGGGCGGGATCGCCGTCGGCATCGCTGCCGCGGTGTTGTTCCTCCTCTTCGCGGCCTGGATCCTCGTTCAACGGCTCAAACACGGTAAGGACGGCGACCACCATGACTGAACCGGCGATCCTCGTGCTCGAGGACGGCCGGACCTTCCGGGGTCGGGCCTACGGCGCGGTGGGCGAGACGTTCGGCGAGGCGGTGTTCACCACCGGCATGACGGGCTACCAGGAAACCCTCACCGATCCCTCCTTCCACCGCCAGGTCGTGGTCCAGACCTCACCCCACATCGGCAACACGGGTGTCAACGACGACGATCCGGAGTCGCGGCAGGTGTGGGTCTGCGGTTACGTGGTGCGCGACCCGGCCCGGGTGCCCAGCAACTGGCGATCGCGGCGCAGCCTCGATGCGGAGCTCGCCGACCAGGGGATCGTCGGGATCAGCGGCATCGACACCCGAGCCCTCACCCGGCACCTCCGGGAACGAGGCGCGATGCGGGTGGGCGTCAGCAGTACGACGACTGACGTCGACGCGCTCCTCCAGCGGGTTCTCGCCAGCCCAGGGATGGCGGGCGCTGACCTGGCGAATGAGGTGACGACCCGGCAGCCGTACGTCGTACCGGCACTGGGGGAGAAGCGGTTCACGATCGCGGCGGTTGATCTCGGCATCAAGTCCTCGACACCGCGTTACCTGGCCGAGCAGGGCTGCGAAGTCCACGTCCTCCCGGCCACCTCAACCGACGCCGACATCCTCGCGGTCGACCCCGACGGCGTCTTCTTCTCCAACGGCCCCGGCGACCCGGCTACCGCGGACGGGCCGGTCGCAGCAATGCGCGGGGTGCTCGGCGTCAAGCCGGTGTTCGGGATCTGCTTCGGCAACCAGGTGCTCGGCCGGGCGCTCGGCTTCGGCACCTACAAGCTGAAGTTCGGTCATCGCGGCGTGAACCAGCCGGTGCAGGACCGGGCCACCGGCAAGATCGCAATCACCAGTCACAACCACGGCTTTGCCGTCGATGCGCCGACCGATCGGGAGGCGACGACCGACCATGGCCGGGTCGTCGTCAGTCACCTCGACCTCAACGACGGCGTCGTCGAAGGGCTGCGTTGTCTCGACGTCCCTGCCTTCTCGGTGCAGTACCACCCTGAGGCGGCGCCCGGCCCGCACGACGCCACCGGCCTGTTCACGTCGTTCATCGAGCTGATGGCGGCACACCGATGAGCCCACGTCGCAGCGACATCAACAGCGTGCTGGTGATCGGCTCCGGGCCAATCGTCATCGGTCAGGCGTGCGAGTTCGATTACTCCGGCACCCAGGCACTGCGGGTACTGCGTGAGGAGGGGCTGCGGGTCAGCCTGGTCAACTCGAACCCGGCGACGATCATGACCGACCCCGAGTTCGCCGCTGCGACCTACGTCGAGCCGATCACGCCCGAATACGTCGAGAAGGTCATCGCGGCCGAGCGACCCGACGCCGTGCTCGCGACGCTCGGTGGCCAGACCGCCCTCAACACCGCCGTAGCGCTGCACGACCGCGGGGTGCTCGACAAGTACGGCGTCGAGCTGATCGGTGCCTCGATCGAGGCGATCCGGGCCGGCGAAGACCGGGAGAAGTTCAAGGGCGTCTGTGACGTCATCGGCGCCGACTACGCCCGCAGCTCGCTGGTGCGCACGGTCGACGAGGCGGTGGCGGCCGCCGGTGAGCTCGGCTATCCGCTCGTGTTGCGACCGTCGTTCACCCTCGGTGGCGCCGGCTCCGGCTTTGCTCACGACGAAACCCAGCTGCGGTCGATGATCGCCGCCGGCCTCGCTGCCAGCCCGGTGCATGAGGTCCTCGTCGAGGAGAGCGTGCTCGGCTGGAAGGAGTTCGAGCTCGAGGTCATGCGCGACAAGCACGACAACTGTGTGGTCGTCTGCTCGATTGAGAACCTCGACCCGATGGGCGTGCACACCGGCGACAGCATCACGGTCGCTCCGGCGATGACGCTGACCGACCGCGAGTACCAGGTGATGCGTGACACGGCGTTCGCCGTCATCCGGCAGGTGGGCGTCGAGACCGGCGGTTCCAACATCCAGTTCGCCGTCGACCCGGCCACCGGGCGCCAGGTCGTCATCGAGATGAATCCGCGGGTCTCGCGTTCGAGTGCCCTGGCGTCGAAGGCGACCGGGTTCCCGATCGCCAAGATCGCGACCAAGCTGGCGCTCGGGTACACCCTCGACGAGATTCCCAACGACATCACCCGCGAGACACCGGCCAGCTTCGAGCCGAGCCTCGACTACGTCGTGGTGAAGATCCCGCGCTTCGCGTTCGAGAAGTTCCCCGGCGCGGACACCACGCTGACCACCCACATGAAGAGCGTCGGGGAGGTGATGGCGCTCGGTCGCAACTTCACCGAGGCGCTGCAGAAGGCAGTGCGGTCACTGGAGGCCAAGGGCGCCGAGCTCGACTTCGCCTCGCCCGTCGGCGAGGTGGCCGACTGGCTGCCGAAGGCGAAACGACCGCACGACCGCCGACTCCAGGCGGTCGTCCAAGCGATGCGTGCCGGGGTCAGCGTCGCCGACCTCGCCAGCGAGACCGGTATCGATCCGTGGTTCCTCGACCAGCTCGCGTTGCTCGGTGAGGTGGCCGCCGAGCTTGCCGGCGCGCCGCAGCTCGACGCGGATGCGCTGCGGGCGGCGAAGCGACACGGTTTCAGCGACGTGCAGATCGCGGCGATCCGTGGCGACGTCAGCGAGGACGACGTCAGGCGGCTACGCCACGCCCTCGGTGTCCGGCCGGTCTTCAAGACCGTCGACACCTGCGCTGCCGAGTTCGCGGCGCGCACTCCTTATCACTACTCGTCGTACGACGAGGAGGACGAGATCACCACCGGCGACCGACCGAAGGTGATCATCCTCGGCAGCGGTCCGAACCGGATCGGGCAGGGCGTCGAGTTCGACTACTCCTGTGTCCACGCCTGCTACGCGCTGCATGACGCCGGCTACGACACGGTGATGGTCAACTGCAACCCCGAGACCGTCTCCACCGACTACGACACCTCCGACCGGCTCTACTTCGAGCCGCTGACCTGTGAGGACGTCCTCGAGGTCGTCGCTGCTGAGCAGCGAAGTGGCCGGGCGGGCGGCCAGGGGGACAGCGGTGGGGTGGTCGGTGTCGTCGTCCAGCTCGGCGGCCAGACCCCGCTCGGTCTCGCACAGCGGCTGAAGGACGCCGGCGTCCCGATCGTCGGCACCGCGCCGGAAGCGATCCACCTCGCCGAGGAACGTGGCGCGTTCGGTCGCGTGCTGGCCAAAGCGGGTCTGCAGGCGCCGAAGCACGGCACTGCCCGCTCCTATGACGAGGCAGTCGCGATCGCGCACGAGATCGGCTATCCGGTGCTGGTGCGGCCGTCGTACGTCCTCGGTGGTCGCGGCATGGAGATCGTGTACGACGACGAGACGCTGCACGACTACATCGACCGCGCGACCGAGGTCAGCCCGGAGCATCCGGTGCTGGTCGACCGATTCCTCGACGACGCGATCGAGGTCGATGTCGACGCGTTGTTCGACGGCGAGGAGCTGTTCCTCGGCGGCGTGATGGAGCACATCGAGGAGGCCGGGATCCACTCCGGCGACTCGGCATGTGCGCTGCCGCCGATGACCCTCGGCCGGGCCGACGTGCGGCGGATCCGCGAAGCGACCGAGGCGATCGCTCGAGGTGTCGGGGTGCGCGGCCTGCTCAATGTGCAGTTCGCGGTCGCCGGCGACGTCCTCTACGTCCTCGAAGCGAACCCGCGGGCGAGCCGGACCGTGCCGTTCGTCGCGAAGGCCACCGCCGTTCCGCTGGCGAAGGCGGCCGCCCGGGTGATGCTCGGCGCGACCATCGCTGACCTACGGGCCGAGGGGATGCTGCCGGCGGGCGATGGCGCGACCCTGCCACTCGACGCTGCGATCTGCGTCAAGGAGGCAGTGCTGCCATGGAGCCGGTTCGCCGGCGTCGATACCGTGCTCGGCCCGGAGATGAAGTCGACCGGTGAGGTGATGGGTGTCGACGCCGGTTTCGGGACCGCCTTCGCGAAATCGCAGGAAGCGGCGTACGGCGCCCTGCCGACCAAGGGCCGGGTGTTCGTGTCGGTCGCGAACCGGGACAAGCGACATCTCATCTTTCCGACGAAGCGGCTCGCCGACCTCGGCTTCGAGGTGCTGGCGACGGAGGGAACCGCGGAGGTGCTGCGCCGCAACGGTGTCCCGTCGACCGTCGTCCGCAAGCTCTCCGACGGACGCGGCCCCGACGGCGAACCGACGATCGTCGACAAGATTCACGCCGGGGAGGTGGAGCTGATCGTCAACACCCCGTTCGGCAACTCCGGGCCCCGGCTCGACGGCTACGAGATCCGCACTGCCGCTGTGATGCGCGGAATCCCTTGTCTGACAACGGTTCAGGCTCTTGGTGCCGCCGTCCAGGGCATCGAGGCGTTGCGCGGGGGCGAGATCGGAGTCGCCTCGCTCCAACAGCACCATGCGGTCATCACGGCGGCGCGGGAGTCTGAGAGGTTGTCGGGTGAGAATCCAGCCGTGCCGGGGGCCGACAGCACCATTGCTCGCGGGGGCGCGACCCAAGTGCAGGAAGGTGACGGCAACTGATGGCGGTGCAGGTCAAGGGTGAGGTCCTGACCCTCAAGCCGGTCGGCGAGTACTTCTCGATGACGGTGGTGGCGCCGGGGATCGCTGAACAGACCCGGCCCGGCCAGTTCGTGGCGGTCTCGGTCGGTGGTCAGGGCGGCGGGATGCTGCTGCGGCGGGCGTTCTCCATCTATTCGGTGCGGGAGACCGGCGTCTACGGCGGCACGGTCGAGTTCATCTTCTCGGTGACCGGCCGCGGCACCGCCTGGCTCGCGGCGCAGCGGCCCTACGACCCGATCGACATCGTCGGTCCGCTTGGCCGGCCGTTCGCACTGCCCCGTGAACCGGCCAACTGTGTGCTGGTCGGCGGCGGCTACGGCTCGGCGCCGCTGTTCCTGCTCGCCGACGCGCTGCGCACCCGGGGCTGCCGGATCGATGCGGTCCTGGGCGCCTCGACCGGCGACCGGCTGTTCGGAGCCCTCGACGCCAAGCGGATGGCGGCGAGCGTCGCGTTCACCACCGACGACGGCTCGTACGGCGAGAAGGGCCGCGTCTCGGATGTGCTGCCGGAGGTGATCGAGCGGGTGCACGCCGACGTCGTATACGCCTGCGGACCGATGGCGATGCTGGAGGCGGTGCAGCGGGTGGCCGGCGCGTCGTACGGCGGCGCCGGAATCCCGACCCAGCTCTCCGTCGAGGAGTCGATGGCCTGCGGCGTCGGGGTGTGCATGACGTGCGTGCTGCCGGTGGTCGGCGGTGATGACCACACCCGCATGGTGCGGTCGTGTGTCGACGGGCCGGTGTTCGCCGGTGAGCGGATCAGGTGGGACGCGCTCGGCACCGTTCCCGACGACGCGATCGGGGCTGACAACAAATGAGCGTCACCCTTCATCACCGAACCGAGAGCCCGCGTCACGTCAGCGTCGACATGACGACCACGCTGGGCTCGCTCGTCGTACCCGATCCGGTGTTCACCGCCTCCGGCTGCGCAGCCGCCGGACAGGAGCTGGCGGCCTTCAACGACCTCACCGCGATCGGTGGCGTTGTCACGAAGTCGATCCAGCTCCACCCGCGGGCCGGCCGGGCGACGCCGCGAATGGCCGAGACGCCGAGCGGGATGCTCAACTCCATCGGTCTTCAGGGCCCGGGGATCGACGTCTTCGTGAAGCGCGACCTGGCGTGGCTCGACGAGCATGGCGTGACCGCGGTCGTGTCGATCGCCGGACAGACGATCGAGGACTTCAGCAAGATCGCCGGGAAGCTTCGCGCCAAGCCGGTCGCGATGGTCGAGGTCAACATCAGCTGCCCGAACGTCGAGGACCGTGGCCAGGTCTTCGCCTGCAATGCCGGCTCCGCTGCGGCGGTGATCCAGGCGGTACGCCGCTCGGCGCCGGCCGGCGTACCGGTCTTCGCCAAGCTCTCACCCGACGTCACTGACATCGTGGCGATCGCGAAGGCGTGCGTCGACGCCGGCGCGACCGGCCTCACCCTCATCAACACCACCCTCGGGATGGCCATCGACACGACGACGATGCGGCCGATCCTGGCGGGCGTCACCGGCGGTCTGTCCGGGCCGGCGATCCGGCCGCTGGCGCTGCGATGCGTGTGGCAGGTCCACCAGGCGCTGCCGGACATCCCGATCGTCGGGGTCGGGGGCATCCGCACCGGCCTCGACGCGCTCGAGTTCATCCTCGCCGGCGCCAGCGCGGTGCAGGTGGGGACGGTCATCTTCAACGACCCGGGCGCACCCGCCCGGATCTCTCGGGAGCTCCGCGAGGCGATCGCGGAGCGCGGGATGGATCGCCTCGAGCAGGCGATCGGGCTCGGTCATCGTCCGCCCGAGGAGATCATCCCGGAACTGCCAGACCCGCCGGGCGACGACCTGGTCGGCGAACCGGTCGACATCGTCGAGTTCACCGCGGTCGACAGCGGGGACGGGCAGCCCGCTGCCGACGAGGGGTACGACGACGAGTCCGCTGGCGAGGGGTCGAGTGAGGAGGTGCCGTTCGACATCGAGGCGCTCGAGGACTATCCGAGTCGGGACCAGGACGCATGAGCCCTCGCAACGCGCCGATCGCGCTGGCCCTCGACACCGGCGACATCTCGACCGCCGTCCAGTGGGTCGCCGCCACCGCCGCGCACATCCGCACCGCGAAGGTCGGCCTGGAACTGTTCTGCGCCGAAGGTCCCGGTGCCATCGAGAAGGTGCGTGCGGCGGCAGATGTCGAGGTCTTCCTCGACCTCAAGCTGCACGACATCCCGGCGACGGTGGCGGGCGCCGCCCGATCGGTCCGTGCGGTCGCTCCGACGTACCTCACGGTGCACGCCGGGGGCGGCCCGCAGATGATCGCCGCTGCGGCCGACGCGCTGCCCGAGACGAGGATCACCGCCGTGACGATCCTGACCTCGCTGGCTGCGGCGGATCTCGACCGGCTCGGCATCGCCGGGCCACCACACGAGGCGGTGCGCCGGCTCGCCGTGCTCGCGGTCGAGGCGGGTGCCCGGGCGATCGTGTGCTCGCCCCAGGAGGTGGCCGCGGTCCGTGCCGCTGTCGGCCCCGGCGTCACGCTGATCACCCCAGGTGTGCGGCCGGCCGGCAGCGACCACCACGACCAGGCCCGGGTCGCGACGCCTGAGCAGGCGCTCGCCGACGGTGCCGATCTGGTGGTGATCGGGCGGCCGATCACCGGTGCTGCTGATCCAGGTGAGGCGGCTGCGGCCATTGCCGCGACGTTGGTGGCATCGCCCGGCGCAGGTTAGTTGCGCGACCCGCTGTTGCCTCGCTAGGTTCGCCGCCGCTGGCGGGCATGGGACGGGCTCCCGGCGGCCGCTGTCCGATCCCGTCCGACCCGAGGTGAACCGGTTGCCGCTTCCGCCATTGACCCCCGAGGAACGGGCGGCTGCCTTGGCGAAGGCGGCGGCGGCTCGCAAGACCCGGGCTGAGCTACGCGAACGGCTCAAGCACGGCAAGGCGAGCCTGCTCGACGTCTTCGACCTCGGGGAGCAGGACGAGGCGATCGGCAAGATGCGGGTGAGCGCGGTCCTGGAGTCGATGCCCGGTGTCGGAAAGGTCCGGGCCCAGCGAATCATGGAAAACCTCTCGATCTCGGCGAGCCGCCGGGTCCGCGGACTCGGCTTGCACCAGCGCTCCGCTCTGGAGCGGGAGTTCTCCTGCGGCCCCGACTCCGGGTCGTGACGGCGCCTACTCGCAGTCGGCTCACGGTGCTCTCCGGTCCTGCTGGGGTCGGAAAGAGCTCGGTCGTCAGCTACCTCCGCGACCACGACCCCCGAATCTGGCACTCGGTGAGTGTCACGACCCGCCCGCAACGACCCGGCGAGGTGGACGGCGTCGCTTACCGCTTCGTGTCGGTGGAGGACTTCGAGCGGATGGTCGCCGATGGCGAGTTGCTCGAGCAGGCTCAGTACGCCGGGAACTTCTACGGCACGCCACGGGCGCCGGTGCAGCAGATGTTGGCCGCCGGCGTCCCGGTCCTGCTCGAGATCGAGATCCACGGGGCCCGCCAGATCCGCCAGATCGACCCCGATGCGCTCCTGGTCTTTCTCGCGCCGCCGTCGTGGGAGGAGCTGGAGCGCCGGTTGAAAGGCCGGGGCACCGAGTCGCCGGACGTGATCGCCCGCCGCCTGGCCCAGGCACGGACCGAGCTTGCGGCGGAGTCCGAGTTCGACGAGGTGATCGTCAACACCTCGGTGGCGGATGCGGCACAGCAGCTCGGGCGGCTGATCGGCGGCTGATCGGAAGCCGCGGGCGCCGAGATATTCGCTGGTAGCCTGAATGGGCACCTCGCTCACGGCGGGGCGCATCCCAATCCCGCCTGGAAATGAGGCAACCGCGTGGCCGGCACCGCCGCTCGACCCGAGGGCATCACCAACCCCCCGATCGACGAGCTGCTCGACAAGGTCGAGAGCAAGTACGCCCTCGTCATCTACGCCGCCAAGCGGGCGCGGCAGATCAACGCCTACTACTCCCAGCTCGGCGAGGGCCTGCTGGAGTACGTCGGTCCGCTGGTCCCTGCCCACGTGCAGGAGAAGCCGCTGTCGGTCGCGCTGCGCGAGGCGAACGATGACCTCCTCACCTTCGAGCAGGTCGAGGTCTAAGTCCTTGGCCGCGCAGTCGCGTGGCCCACACGTCGTTGTCGGCGTGTGCGGGGGGATTGCCGCCTACAAGGCGTGCGAGCTGATCCGCCGCTTCACCGAGTCCGGCCACGACGTCCGCGTCGTACCGACCGAGTCGGCCCTTCGCTTCGTCGGTGCGGCCACGTTCGCCGCGTTGTCGGGAAACCCGGTCACCACCGACGTCTGGACCGATGTCCACGAGGTGCCGCACGTGACGCTGGGACGTCGCGCCGACCTGATCGTCGTCGCACCCGCGACCGCCGACTTTCTGGCCCGGATGGTCATCGGGCGCTCCGACGACTTGCTGACCGCGACGTTGTTGACGGCGCGCTGCCCGATCGTGATCGCCCCCGCGATGCACACCGAGATGTGGGAGCACCCAGCGACGAGGGCGAATGTGGCCACGTTGCGGGATCGCGGCATCGTCGTCCTCGACCCCGCCGTGGGCCGGTTGACCGGAGCGGACAGCGGGATCGGGCGACTGCCCGAGCCCGACGAGATCTTCAGGGTCGCCCGCACCGTGCTTGCTCGTGGACCAGTCACCCCCGACCTGGCCGGACGCCACGTCGTCGTCTCGGCCGGTGGCACGCGTGAACCGCTCGACCCGGTCCGCTTCCTCGGCAACCGCTCGAGCGGACGGCAGGGGTACGCGATCGCTCGCGCGGCGCTGGCGCGCGGCGCCGAGGTCACGCTGGTCTCGGCGAACGCCGCGTTGTTCGATCCGGCCGGCGCGAAGGTCGTGCGAGTCGCGACTGCCGAGGAGATGCGGGATGCCGTGATCGAGGCCGCCGCGAGCGCCGACGCTGTCGTCATGGCGGCCGCCGTCGCGGACTTCCGGCCGGCGCAGCGGGCGACGTCGAAGGTGAAGAAGACTGATGCCGACCCCGACCCGGTCGCGCTGGTGCGCAATCCCGACATCCTCGCTGAGATAGCAACGGATCGACGGCGTGCCGGCCAGGTCGTCGTCGGATTTGCCGCCGAGACCGACAACGTCCTCGACAACGGCGCCAAAAAGCTCGCCGCGAAGCAGTGCGACCTGATGGTGGTCAACGAGGTGGGGGAGAACCGCACGTTCGATGCCGAGCACAACTCGGCGACCATTCTCGGCGCCGACGGCAGCTCGACCATCGTTCCGGAAGGCAGCAAGGAAGATCTCGGCCACGCGATCTGGGATCTGGTCCTCGCGCGCCTTTCGTGACCAGCACCGCGCTTCCGATCGATCTCGGCGACGGGATCGTCCTCACCGCCACCGTCGTCGCCGACGCCGAGGCGGCGTACCGGGTGGTCGAGCGGGAGCGGGACCGGCTTCGGCAGTGGCTGCCCTGGATCGACGACACGACAAGCGTGAGGATCGAGCGGGAGTTCCTGGCCTCGCTCGAGAGCGCGAATGCGGACGGCTCCGGCCTGCATGCCACGATCCGTCTCGACGGCGAGTTCGCCGGGGTGGCCGGGCTACGGATCAGCGCCGTCCACCGCAGTGCCGAGGTCGGCTACTGGCTCGCGGCGCGCGCGGTCGGGCGCGGGGTGATGACGCGGGCGGTCGCTGCGCTGATCGACATCGCGATCCGCGACCGGGCGCTCAACCGGGTCGAGCTGATGGCCGCCACCGCCAACCACCGCAGCCGGGCGGTGGCCGAGCGGCTCGGCCTACGGCTCGAGGGCGTCCGCCGGCAGGCTGAGCTGCTGGCCAGCGGTTTCGTTGACCTCGCGGTGTACTCGACGCTCGCCGCCGAATGGCCGGGCGCGGCTGCTGCGCTCGCCGCGGCCAGGGATCAAGCGCGAGGCGCGACAAACCACTAGAATTTGCCGGAGCCAGCCGGCGCCGAGGCGACCGGCTCCACAGAAGTCAGCGGAGTCCCCGCTGGGGAGCAACCCCGATAGGAGCCACCTAGTGTCGCGCCGCCTGTTCACCTCAGAGTCCGTCACCGAGGGCCACCCGGACAAGATCGCCGACCAGATCAGCGACGCCATTCTTGACGGCATGATCAAGGAGGACCCGGGCAGTCGGGTCGCGGTCGAGACCCTGATCACGACCGGCCAGGTCCACGTCGCGGGCGAGGTGCGCACCAAGACCTACGTCGACATCGCCGGCATCGTCCGCGACAAGATCCTC
>JAICXJ010000076.1 GCA_025980465.1 Frankiales bacterium
GATCCTCGACATCGGCTACGACTCCTCGCGCAAGGGCTTCGACGGCGACTCCTGCGGCGTCAGCGTGTCGATCGGCTCGCAGTCGCCGGACATCGCGCAGGGCGTCGACGATGCCTACGAGCACCGCGCCGAAGGTGACGACGATCCGCTCGACCGGCAGGGCGCCGGCGACCAGGGGCTGATGTTCGGGTACGCCTGCACCGACACACCCGAGCTCATGCCGCTGCCGATCGCACTCGCTCACCGTCTCGCGCGTCGGCTGTCCGCGGTTCGCAAGAGCGGCACCGTTCCCTACCTGCGCCCGGACGGCAAGACCCAGGTGACGATCGAGTACGTCGACAACAAGCCGGTCCGGCTCGACACCGTCGTCGTTTCCAGCCAGCACGCCGCCGACATCGACATCGAGACCCTGCTCAAGCCGGACGTCCAGGAGCACGTGGTCGAGCCGGAGCTTGCCGAGCTGGGCCTCGACTCCGCGGACTACCGGCTGCTCGTCAACCCGACCGGTCGCTTCGAGATCGGCGGACCGATGGGTGACGCCGGGCTGACCGGCCGCAAGATCATCGTCGACACCTACGGCGGCTTCGCCCGTCACGGCGGCGGCGCGTTCAGCGGCAAGGACCCGTCCAAGGTCGACCGCTCAGCGGCGTACGCGATGCGCTGGGTGGCCAAGAACGTGGTCGCGGCCGGCCTCGCGGAGCGCTGTGAGGTGCAGGTCGCGTACGCGATCGGCAAGGCCCGCCCGGTCGGCATGTTCGTGGACACCTTCGGCACCGGAGTGGTGGCTGACGAGAAGATCCAAGACGCCGTGTTGCAGGTCTTCGACCTGCGTCCGGCCGCGATCATCCGCGACCTCGACCTGCTTCGGCCGATCTACTCGCAGACTGCGGCGTACGGCCACTTCGGCCGTCCGGAGCTGGACTTCACCTGGGAGTCGACCAGCCGCGTCGACGCCCTCAAGGCCGCCGCCGGCGCCTGACCCGCTGAAGGCACGCGCCGGACTACCTGCGTGCCGGACTGGCGGTCGTCAACAGCGGTGAGTGCGCCGCAACGCGTTCGTCCGGCCGGGCTGTTAGACACATGGGGTGGCCGCAGCGGTAGGTGACGGACAGCCGAAGGCGTCCAGGGCTGCCCGGCCGCGGCCCGCCCGACCGAAGACGACGCCGAAGCTGGTTGCTGAGCAACTCCCGGTGGCGCGGGTCGCGGTAGATGTCTCGTTGCCGCATCTCGATCGGGTCTTCGACTATCTGGTCACCGAGGCACAGTCGGAGGCGGCGCAGCCGGGGGTGCGGGTGCGTGTCCGCTTCGCCGGGCAGCTGGTCGGCGGGTACGTGCTCGATCGGGTCGCGGCATCCGAGCATCCTGGCCGGCTCGGCTACCTCGAGCGGACACTCGGCAATGAGCCGGTACTGCTGCCCGAGATCGCCGCGCTCTGCCGCGAGGTGGCGGATCGATGGGCCGGAAGCTTCGCAGATGTCGTGCGGCTGGCCGTGCCGCCGCGGCACGCGGCGATGGAGCGGGAGCGACGGGCCGAGCCAGTTCGGACACTCGCCGTGCCAGCTGCGACGGCGTTGTGCCGGTACGCCGGTGGCCACGAGCTGCTCAACGAACTCGCACGCGGGACCGCGCGCCGGGTGTGGGCCGCGCTGCCGGCGGATTGGCCGAACGAGATCGCCGCGACGGTGGCGGCGACGTTGGCCGCCGGCCGCGGTGCGCTGGTGCTGGTTCCTGATGCTCGTGATCTCGCCCGGGTCGACGCGGCGCTCACCGTGCAGCTGGGTCCCGGCCGCCACGTCGCGCTGGCCGCTGGTCTCGGCCCGGCCGAGCGCTACCGTCGCTTCCTCGCGGTGAGCCGGGGTGGGAGCTGTGCGGTCGTCGGCACCAGGGCTGCGGTCTGGGCCCCGGTTCACGACCTGGGTCTGATCGTGGTCTGGGACGACGGCGACGACCTGTACGCCGAGCCGCGAGCGCCGTACTGCAATGCCCGCGACGTCGCGGTCTTGCGGGCGCACCGAAGCGGTGCCTCGCTGCTGCTGGCCGGCTACTCCGTGACCGCGGAAGGCGCCCAGCTGCTGGCAACGGGATGGGCAAGCGAGCTCGCCGCGACCGCCGCGGCGCGCGATGCCCTGCCGGCGATTCGGGCAACCGGTGGTGACGAGGAACTCGCCGAGGACCCGGCCGCCCGCGCTGCTCGGCTCCCGACGCTGGCGTGGCGCACGGCGCGCGACGGCCTCGCGACCGGACCGGTGCTGATCCAGGTACCGCGCCGGGGCTACCAGCCGGGGCTCGGCTGCGCGTCGTGCCGGCGACCGGCGCAGTGTCCGGCCTGCGCCGGCCCGCTGGCCCGGCCGGCGGCGGCCGAGACGCCGGTGTGCCGATGGTGTGGGGTGACCACGACGGCCTGGCGCTGCCCACACTGCGCCTCGCTGGAGCTGCGGGCGGTCGTGGTGGGCGCCCGGCGTACCGCGGAGGAGCTCGGCCGGGCCTTCCCCAACACCCCGGTACGGACCTCGGGCGGCGACGCCGTCATCGATCAGGTCGATGACCGACCGGCGCTGATCGTCGCGACGCCCGGTGCCGAGCCGCTCGCGGCGGGCGGCTACGCGGCAGCCGTGCTGCTGGACGGCTGGCTGCTGCTGTCGCGGCCCGATCTGCGGGCCGGCGAGGAGGCGCTGCGACGCTGGCTCAACGCGGCGGCGCTCGTGCGCGGCGCGGGGGCAGGTGGCCGGGTGGTGGTCGTGGCGCTCGGCGAGCTGCGACCGGTGCAGGCGCTGATCCGATGGCAGCCGCGCTGGCACGCCGAGCGCGAACTCGAGGACCGTCGCGCCCTGCATCTGCCGCCGGCCGGCCGGATGGCGGCGCTGACCGGGTCGCCACCGGCGCTGCGCGAGCTGCTCACCGATGCTGCTTTGCCGCCCGGTGCCGAGGTGCTCGGGCCGGTGCCGGGCAGCGACCCCGACACCGAACGGATGCTGCTCCGGGTGCCCAGGGTCAGCGGTACGGCACTGGCCGAGTCGTTGAAGGCGGCGCAGGCCGCCCGCAGTGCCCGTAAGGCGCGCGAGCCGGTACGGGTGGAACTCGATCCGGCGCTGCTCGGGTGATCGGCTCGCGCACCGCGGGCTGAATCTAGACTCGACAGCCCGCCGTACCAGTCCCGAGGAGCTTTGCCGTGCCGGTCCAGCCGATTCGCTTGTTCGGGGATCCGGTGCTGACGATCCCGGCGGAGCCGGTCACGACGTATGACAAGGAGCTGCGGGTCCTCGTCAAGGATCTGACCGAGACCATGCTCGACGCGCCCGGGGCGGGCCTGGCGGCGCCCCAGATCGGCGTCAGCCTGCGGGTCTTCACCTACGACATCGACGAGGAGGTCGGACACCTCTGCAACCCGGTCGTTGCGGTGGTCGGCGACGAGGAGCAGGACGGGGACGAGGGCTGCCTGTCGTTTCCCGGGCTGAGCTTTCCGACCAAACGTCAGCACCACGTCATCGCGACCGGCATGAATATGCACGGTGAGCCGGTCACCATCGACGGCAGCGACCTGCTCGCCCGCTGCATCCAGCACGAGGTCGATCACCTCGACGGCATCCTGTTCATCGACCGGCTCGATCCGGAGCAGCGCAAGGCAGCGATGCGCGCCATCCGCGAGGCCGAGTGGTCAGGCCTCACCCCGCCGGCAGTGAAGGTCTCACCCCACGCCACCGGTGGTCTCGCCCTCTAGTGCCCCCTCGCTAGGAGCTACTCATGCGCGTCGCGTTCGCCGGCACCCCGGCAACGGCACTGCCCTCGCTCGAGGCGCTGCTCGGCAGTGACCGGCACGAACTGGTCGCGGTGATCACCCGGCCGGATGCGCCCGCGGGGCGGGGCCGCACGCTAACCGCGAGTCCGGTGAAGATCCGCGCTGAGGCTGCCGGTCTGGAGGTGCTCACGCCGGCGAAGCCCTCGGAGCCAGAGTTTCTCGATCGACTGCGCGGGCTGGCGCCGGAGTGTGTGGCCGTGGTTGCCTACGGCGCGTTGGTGCCGCCCGCGGCCTTGGAGATCCCGCCGCACGGCTGGGTGAACCTGCACTTCTCGGTCCTTCCGTCGTGGCGTGGCGCCGCCCCGGTGCAGCACGCCGTTCTGGCCGGCGACGACGTCACCGGCGCCAGCACGTTCCAGCTCGAGGCCGGCCTCGATACCGGCCCGGTGTACGGCGTGATGACCCAGACCATCGGTGCCCGCGACACCGCCGGCGATCTGCTCGATCGCCTCGCTGTCGACGGCGCCGGCCTGCTCATCGCAACGCTCGACGGAATCGAGGCGGGCACGCTCGTTGCGGTGCCGCAGCCGGAGGAGGGCATCTCGCTCGCACCCAAGCTCACCACGTCCGATGCGAGGGTCAGCTGGAGCCGTGCGGCGATCGTGGTCGACCGGCAGATCCGCGCGTGTACGCCGGCGCCCGGCGCCTGGACCTCGCTACGCGGGCGGCGGGTGGGGCTCGGGCCGGTACTGCCGTTGCCGGAGGATCTTGGGCTGACGGCGGGGGAGCTGCGCGACGGCGGTCGCGAGGGCGTCATCGTCGGAACCGCGACCGGCCCAGTGCGACTCACATCGGTGCGACCCGAGGGCAAGCCGGAGCGAACCGCTGAGGAGTGGGCCCGCGGCCTCCGGCTTCGGCCGGGCGAGACCTTCGAGTGAGTGCCGATCCGCCCAGACGGGCGGCCGTCGACGTCGTACTCGCCGTCGAGCGGGATGCCGCGTTCGCGAACCTGCTGCTGCCGAGGATGCTGCGGGATCGGCGGATCACTGGGGCCGACGCCGGGCTCGCGACCGAGCTGGCCTACGGGACGTTGCGATGGCAGGGCGTGCTCGACGAGGTGATCGCGACCGGCGCTCGCCGCGATGTCGCCACACTCGACCCGCCGGTGCGGGCGGTGCTGCGCCTCGGTGCCTATCAGGCCCTTCACACCCGGGTGCCTCCGCACGCCGCCGTGTCGACCATCGTCGATCTCGCCCGCGAGGTCGCCGGGCCGCGGCCAGCCGGATTCGTCAATGCGGTGATGCGCCGGGTCAGCGAGTCGAGCTGGGAAGGTTGGGTGCAGCGACTTGCCCCTGCCGCGGACCCGGTCGGCCGGCTCGCGTTCGAGACCGGTCATCCGCGCTGGATTGCAGTGGCCTTGCTGGCGGCGTTGAACGGCGATGAAGCCGAGCTCGCTGCACTGCTCGCCACGGACCGGCCGACGACCCATCTGCTGGCCCGTCCCGGCCGCATTGATGCGACGACGCTCGCCGCCGCTGCCGGTCCGGATGCCCGAGTTGGCACGCTCTCGCCGTACGCCGTGTACCTCGCCGGCGGCGACCCGAGCCGCATCACGGCCGTTCGGGACGGCCGGGCCCGGGTGCAGGACGAAGGCAGCCAGCTGGTCGCGCTCGCTCTCCAACGTGCCGCCCTGGTAGGCGACCCCGACCGTGCCTGGCTGGACATCTGCGCCGGCCCGGGCGGGAAGGCCAGCCTGCTCGCCGGTCTGCTTCCGGTCGGCGCGCGCCTGGTCGCCGCTGACCGTCAACCGCATCGCGCCGGGCTGGTGCAGCGCGGAGTGGGCGGCACGACCAGCACCGTGGTGGTCGCCGACGGCACCCGGCCGGCATGGCGCGCTGCCTGCTTCGACCGCGTGCTCGCTGACGTCCCCTGCAGTGGCCTGGGATCGCTGCGCCGCCGGCCCGAGCTCCGATGGCGCCGTGAGCCTCGGGACATCGACGGGCTCGGCCCGTTGCAGCGGGCGTTGCTGCGCGCTGCGATCGACGCGGCCCGGCCCGGTGGAGTCGCTGTCTACTCGACGTGCTCGCCGCACCTCGCCGAGACGATTGAGGTCGTCGAGGACGTTGTGCGGGACCGCACCGACCTCACGATCCTCGACGCGCGAGATTTGTTGCCACAAGTAGCCGACGTGGGTGCGGGGCCGTATGTCCAGCTTTGGCCTCATCGGCATGGGACAGACGCGATGTTCATCGCGGCCATCCGGCGTAACGCCCCTTAGTTGCCTGCGACGGTTATCAAACCCACCTAGACTGGGTCGCAACTACCGGATACGAGAATCCGACGAGTCGAAGGTCGCCGATGCAGATCGCACCCAGCATTCTGTCGGCGGACTTCGCCCGGCTTGCCGATGAGGTTGCCGTCATCGGGGACGCCGACTGGGTGCACGTCGACGTGATGGACAACCACTTCGTGCCGAATCTCACCCTCGGGCTGCCCACGGTCGAAGCGCTGCTGAAGCACACCGCCGTGCCGCTCGACTGTCACCTCATGATCGAGGAGCCGGACCGGCACGCGCCCGCGTACGCCGAGGCCGGCGCCCGCAGCGTCACCTTCCATATCGAAGCGGCTCAGGCTCCGGTGCGGCTCGCGCGGGCGTTGCGTTCGGCCGGGGCCCGCGCCGGCATGGCGGTCAAGCCGGCGACCCCGATCGAGCCGTACGCCGACATCCTGGGTGAGCTCGACACCGTGCTGCTGATGACAGTCGAGCCGGGTTTCGGTGGCCAGGCGTTCCTCGACGTCGTACTTCCGAAGATCCGTCGCGCGAGGCAGCTGGTGCGTGACGGCGAGCACGCCGTATGGGTCCAGGTCGACGGTGGAGTCGACCTCGACACGATCGAGCGGTGCGCCGAGGCGGGTGCTGATGTCTTCGTCGCCGGCTCGGCTGTGTACGGCTGCGACGATCCGGCAGACGCGGTACGCCGGCTCCGCGAGGCCGCGACGCGCGCAGGTGCCGCCTCGTGGTGGGGTGGGAGGCAGTGAACACCGTCCTCGTGGTGGATGACGACGTCGACATCGCGCAGTACATCGAGGCCAACCTGCGAATCGAAGGCTTCGAGGTGCTGCTCGCACATGACGGCGTCGAGGCGCTCGACGTGATCAACGCGCAGCTCCCGGACCTGGCGCTGGTCGACGTGATGATGCCGAAGATGGATGGCATCGAGGTGGTGCGCCGGCTCCGATCGGCGGCCTCAACCGCGAGTCTCCCGGTCATCATGCTGACCGCGAAGAGCATGCCGACCGACCGCGTCGTCGGCCTCACCGCAGGTGCCGACGACTACATCATGAAGCCGTTCGACACCCTCGAACTGGTGGCGCGGGTTCGCTCGACCCTTCGCCGCAACGCTGACATGCGCGCGGTCTCGCCGCTCACCGGTCTTCCCGGCAACCACCGGATCAACGAGGAGATCGAGTTCCGGACCAAGGAAGGCACGGCGTTCGCCGTCTGCCATGTCGACCTCGACAACTTCAAGGCGTTCAACGACCGCTACGGCTGGTTGCGCGGCGACGATGTCATCGAGCTGCTGGCCACCACATTGAAAGTCTCAGGTGCCGCGGTCGGGCCGCCGCAGCCGTTCATCGGCCATGTCGGCGGTGACGACTTCGTGGTGGTCTGCTCGCCCGATCAGGTCGAGGCACTCTGCACCCGCGTCGTCGAACGTTTCGACGAGGGTGTGGTGGCGCTGCATGAAGCTGACGATGTGGAGCGAGGTTTTCTCGCCGTCGTCGACCGGCAAGGTCACGAGCGGCACTACCCGTTGACGTCGGTCTCGATCGGAGTAGCGACCACGGAACGCCGGCGGTATTTCGATCACCGCGATGTCGTCGCTGTGGCGAGTGAGATGAAGACGGTGGCGAAGGCTCGGGCTGGGAGCGCCGTCGCCATCGATCGTCGTTCTGACTGATCCTCGCCCGCCCCAGCCTGCAAGAGCCAACAAGAGGTGTGACCGACCTCGCATGAATTCCGTGTCACGGTGCTATCTAATTCGAGCTTGACGGTGCACAATAGGAGAGAACGCCCCGCGCGCTCCGGGATCGGTGAAAACCCGAACCGGCGGTGACGGGGCATCCCACCCGTGAGATGCCCCGAAGTCCGCGACCCGGCCGAAGCCATCGGCCGGTGGATCTGGTGAGAATCCAGGACCGACGGTGATAGTCCGGATGAGAGGTAGCGCGCGAGCGGCGACCGCTTGATCGCGGTGCCAGCGCATCGCGTGACCGTGCGGCCTTCGTCGTTCGCGTCTTCCGCTCGCTCCCGAAGTGCCGGTCCGACGGCAGTGGGAGGAGGAGCGAGTGGCCAGCCCGGCGGAGATTGCGGCGATGCGACGCGCTCTCGAGCTCTCGGTGCAGCATCTCGGCAGCTCCAATCCCAATCCTTGCGTCGGAGCGGTCGTACTCGACCCCGCCGGACAAGTCGTCGGCGAAGGTGTCACCCAGCCGATCGGTGGCGATCATGCCGAGGTCTGCGCGCTGCGAGCGGCCGGCGCCGCCGCTCGCGGCGGAACACTCGTCGTCACCCTCGAGCCATGTAGCCATGTGGGCAGAAGCCAGCGCTGCACCGACGTGATCACCCACGCCGGGGTGCGCCGAGTGGTGTACTCACTGGCCGATCCGCATCCGGTCGCGGCCGGGGGAGCCGCCACGCTCACGGCCGCCGGAGTCGACGTCGAGGCCGAGGTACTGGCTGCGGAGGCCGGCGATGTCCTGGGGCGGTGGGCCACGGCAGCCGGCCGCAGCCGCCCCCACCTCAGTTGGAAGTACGCCGCGACCCTCGACGGCCGAATCGCTGCATCGGATGGCAGTAGCCGCTGGATCACGGGCGAGTCCGCTCGGGCTGACGTCCACCGGCAGCGGCTCGAGGCGGATGCGGTCATCGTCGGGATCGGCACCGTCCTCGCCGATGACCCGCACCTGACCGTGCGCGACCGGCCAGCCCTTCGTCAGCCGCTGCGGGTGGTCGTCGACAGCGATGCCCGAACGTCGCTCGGGAGCCGGGTGCTCGACGCGGCTGCGCCGACCGTGGTGGCGGTCTGCGATGACGCGCCCGCCGAGCGGGTGCGGTCGCTGCGCGCTGCAGGTGCCGAGGTCCTCGCAGTGCCGCGGTGCAACGGCGTCGTCGATCTCGCCGAGCTCCTCGAGCAGCTTCGCGCCCGGGATGTCTACATCGCCCTTCTCGAGGGCGGTCCGCGCCTCGCGGCGGGCTTCCTGCGCCGGTCCCTGGTCGACCGCGTCGTCGGCTACTACGCACCGGTGATCCTCGGCGCCGGCGTGCCGTCGCTCGACGATCTCGGTATCGGCACCATCGATGGCGCCATGCGGCTGACGACCGTCGACGTCACGCAAATCGGCGACGACGTACGCATCACGACCGTCCCAAGGATCGGAAGCAGCTGATGTTCACCGGAATTGTTGAACAGCTCGGCACCGTTCGCCGGGTCGAGCCACTCGCGGACGCGGCGCGAGTGAGCGTCGACGGCCAGAGCCTGGCCGACCTGGTGGCGGGCGAATCGGTGGCGGTCAACGGCGTCTGCCTCACCGTCGCTGCGATCGAGCCGAGCGGCTTCACCGCCGACGTGATGCGGGAGACGCTTCGCCGGACCACCCTTGGTGGCCTCTGCGGCGGCGACTCGGTCAATCTCGAACGCGCCGTCACACCCACCACCCGGCTCGGCGGCCACATCGTGCAAGGCCATGTCGACGGCGTCGGGACGATCGCCGATCGGCGGTCGGCTGAGCACTGGGACGAGGTCGACATCGCCATCCCGGATGCGTTGACGCCGTACATCGTGGAGAAGGGCTCAGTGACTCTCGACGGTGTGAGTCTCACGGTCGTGGCCGTAGCGGGCGAGACACTGACCGTGTCGCTCATTCCGGAGACGTTGGCGCGCACGACGCTCGGTCACCGTGGCGTCGGCGATCAGGTCAACGTCGAGGTGGACGTCTTGGCCAAGTACGTCGAACGGCTGCTCGATGCACGACTGTCCCGCGCTGATGAGAGGTCGCAATGAGTCAGACCACCTCGGTCGACCACACGACGGTCGAACGAGCCATCGCCGACATCGCGGCGGGAAAGCCGGTCGTCGTCGTCGATGACGCCGATCGCGAGAATGAGGGCGACCTGATCTTCGCCGCCGAGATGGCCACGCCGGAA
>JAICXJ010000044.1 GCA_025980465.1 Frankiales bacterium
GCCGCCGATCGACTTCCACGTCAGCGACTCCTACTTCGTGGTGGCTCACTTCCACTACGTGCTGTTCGGAACTGTCGTGTTCGCGATGTTCTCCGGCTTCTACTTCTGGTGGCCGAAGATGACCGGCACGATGCTCGACGAACGGCTCGGGAAGATCCATTTCTGGACCCTCTTTGTCGGCTTCCATACGACGTTCCTGGTGCAGCACTGGCTCGGCGTCGAGGGCATGCCGCGCCGGTATGCGGACTATCTCGCGAGCGATGGGTGGACCACGCTCAACGACGTCTCCACGATCGGCGCCTACATCCTCGGGTTGTCGATGCTGCCGTTCATGTACAACGCCTGGCGTTCGTGGGTCGGGAAGAACGAACGGGTCATCGGCGACGATCCGTGGGGTTACGGAAACTCGCTCGAGTGGGCAACGAGTTGTCCAGCGCCTCGACACAACTTCTACTCGATACCGCGGATTCGCTCGGAACGTCCGGCGTTCGACCTGCACTACCCGCATCTCGCGGGACTGCCTGAGCTGCACTCCACCCCGGTCGCGCCGGAGGTCCCATCGTGAGAGTCGAAGGTTTCCTCTTCGCTTTCATCGCGGTGTTCCTCGGTGGCGTCGACATCATCTACTGGTTCACCTCACATGACCCGACCGGCACCACGGCGCTGGCGCTCGGTGTCTGCCTCGGCATTCTCGTGTCCTCGTACATGTTCGTCACCGGCCGGCGGATCGAGCCGCGGTGGGAGGACCTCAGCGACGCCGACATCGAGGACGGCGCCGGCGAGATCGGGTTCTTCAGCCCGTACAGCTGGGCGCCGCTGTGGTGTGCCGCCTCGGCCGCGACGGTGTTCGCCGGGGTCGCGTTCGGCTGGTGGCTGGTGTTCCTCGGCGGCGCCTTCGCCGTACCTGCCGTCGGTTCGATGCTGTTCGAGTACTACTCGGACGCGCCGAGCTAGAGCTGCCTGTCCGCCGGTACCACTGGCCGGCCGGGGGTTAGCCGGCGTGAGCTGTGTGCGCCACTGCGACCAGGGTCGCCGAGTCGAGCCAGATCGGGTCCCCGGGCGGGCGTTCGGCACTGTTGATCGCGAGCGACCCGGGGTCCGCGGTGCTGACGATGTCGCAGAGCAGAGTCAGCGGCAGGCCCTCGGACAGCCAATGCATGACGGAGGAAGTCGTCACGGCACACCTCTTCGAGTCGAGTGAATTACAACTATGTAATTCGGCACTCTTGACGCCGGACTTGAGCGATTCGCCGGATTGGTTTTGCTGACCGTCTGGGTCGGGACAGCCGGTCGCGTCGCGCTGCTGTCAAGCGTCTCGCATGGGCGAGGATGGATCGGTGAGCGCCGCGCTGAGGGTCAACCCGCGGCTCGAGATCCCCGAGGCCGAGCTGCGCTGGCGGTTCTCGCGCTCGTCGGGTCCGGGCGGTCAGTCGGTCAACACCGCCGACAGCCGGGTCGAGCTGTCCTTCGACGTCGCGAACTCGCCGTCTCTGGGTCCGACCCATCGGCGGCGGGCGCTTGAGCGGCTCGCCGGCCGGCTGAGCGACGGCGTCGTCACGGTGAGCGCGCAAACCGAGCGCTCGCAGCTGCGCAACCGTGAAGTCGCCCAACAGCGGCTCGCCGAGCTGCTCGCTGCCGCGGTCGCACCGCCCCCGCCGCCCCGCCGGGCGACCAAGGCGACCAAGGCCTCACAGCAGCGACGACTTGACCGCAAGCGCAAGCACGGCCAGGCCAAGCGGTTGCGCCGCGCCCCCGACGGCGACCAGTGAGCCGGCCTACTACCTGCTCGGGGCCAGCGGCAGGTATGGGTACGGCGGGGGAGAGGGTGTGCCACCGCCGCCGGCGGCCGCCGGCTTGATCGCGGTCCCGTTCGTCGACACCACGAACCACTTGGCACCGAACGCCGACATCCCCTCGCCGTTGTGGGACTTACCGGTGTCGCCGGAGAAGTAGTACAGCGGATGCCCGAAGTAGGTGACCTGGTGGCTCGGTGTCCGGGCGAGATGGCGCTGCTTCACGTCGGTCCCGGCCCTGGGCTTGGAGGCGCTTCGCAGCGGCGGCCAGTACATCTGGCAGGTGTGCCCGCAGTGCGACTTGCCGGCCGTGTCCTTACCGAACATGTACAGCGTGTGACCCTTCGCGTTCGCCAGGATTCGGCCAAGTGAGATGACCCGGCTGGTCACCAGCTTGCCGCTCGGAGCCGTGGCGGAGTGATGCGCCGCACTAGCCGGCGTCGCGAGGCCGAGGCCGGCGGCCGCCGAGACGATGAGGATCGTGCCTGCCAACCGCACGCGGTTCGTCATGGGTGTGCCCCTGTCTCATGGTGCGTCCGTTGCCCAGTTGGCGCTCATCGCGCCGACCCCTATACGGACGCCGGGGGCCAGCCGGTTCAGTGGTGTTCGGCGTCGTCCGGGACGTGCGGATCCGGGATGTCCTCACGCGGCTCGTCCCAGAAGCTCTCCAACTTCGACCGCGTCTTGGCGAGCGCGCCGACCGGACGGGAGATGCCGCCGTCCGCCGCGGCGTGGCCGTTGGTCGAACCAGCGAGGGCCGGGGGATGTCCGTCGTGGTCGTAGCCGATCTGGGCAGCCAGCGTCTCGGCCTTCTGCGGCGCCAGCGGCTCCTCAACCTCGATGTAGGCCCCGGAGGGCAGCCGCCGGATGATTCCGGTTTCGACGCCGTGATGGAGCAACGCAGCGTCGTGATGCTGCAGCCCGAGACAGATCCGTTTGGTGATCTTGAACGCGATCGGTGGCAGCACGATGATCAGTACCCGCAGCACCCAGGTCGTCGCCTGCAGTGACCAGTGGAAGGTGCTCGCGAGGATGTCGTTGGCGCCGGCGATGACGAGCACCATGTAGAAGGTCAGCGACATCACGCCGAGCCCGGTGCGTACCGGCTTGTCGCGCGGGCGGTCGAGCAGGTTATGGAAGCCTTTGTCCTTCTCCACCCATGACTCGATCGCCGGGTAGACCGCCATCAGCGTGAACATGATGCCCGGGATGACCACGCCGGGAATCAGGATGTTCCAGCTGATCGTGTGATGCCACAGATGAGTCTCCCAGTTGGGCATCATGCGCAGTGAGCCCTCGAGGAACAGGATGTACCAGTCCGGCTGCGAGCCGGCCGACACCTGTCCGGCGTCGTAAGGGCCGTACAGCCAGACCGGGTTGATCTGGGCGAAGGCGGCGAGTGCGGCACAGACACCGAAGACCATGAACAGGAAGCCGTTGGTCTTGAGGAAGAAGCCCGGGTAGAACTTCGTTCCGATGACGTTGTGTTCGGTCTTGCCCGGACCGGGGAAGTCGGTGTGCTTCTGGTGCCAGAGGATCATCATGTGGGCGCTGATCAGCGCCAGCAGGATGCCGGGTACCAGCAGCACGTGAATGATGAACAACCGCGAGATGATGTCCTGGCCGGGATAGTCGCCGCCGAACAGGAAGTACACGACGTACGTGCCGACCACCGGTATCGACTCAGCGACGGAGTACGCGATTCGCAACCCGGTGCCGGAGAGCAGGTCATCCGGCAGCGAGTAGCCGGCGAAGCCTTCGAGGATCGCGAGAACCATCAGCCCGACGCCGATGTGCCAGTTGATCGTGCGCGGTTTGCGGAACGCGCCGGTGAAGAACACCCGGAACATGTGAACGACGATCGAGGTCACGAACAGCAGCGCGGCCCAGTGGTGGATCTGCCGCATGAGCAGGCCACCGCGCACGTCGAACGACAGATGCAGCGTTGAGGCGTACGCGTCGGTCATCGACACGCCACGCAGCGGCTGGTAGCTGCCGTCGTACACGACAACTCGCTGGCTGGCGTGGAAGAACAGCGAGAGGTAGACGCCGCTCAACAACAGGATGACGAAGCTGTAGAGCGCGATCTCGCCCAACATGAACGACCAGTGGTCCGGGAAGACCTTGTCCATGCTGCGCTTGAGGAAGTTGGCCGAGCCGAGCCGATCGTCGACGTAGCGCAGGGTGGTGCGGGTGGCGCGCTCCGGCGGACTGCCCTCGGACAGCGGCACCAGTTCCTGCGGCGACGATTCGCTCGTCGTCGTCGGGTGATCGCTCATCGGCGCTCCCAGAAGCTCGGGCCGACAGGTTGTGAGTACGGGCCGCGGGCGCGGAAGTACCCCTGGTTGTCGATGTAGATCTGCAGCTGCGGCAGCGGACGCGCCGCCGGGCCGAACACGACCTTCGCATCACGCGACATGTCGAACGTCGACTGGTGGCACGGGCACAGCAGATGGTGGGACTGCTGTTCGTAGAGGCTGATCGGGCAGCCGGCGTGGGTGCAGACCTTGGAGTACGCCACGTGGTTGCCGGCGCTCCACTTCAGCTCTTTCGATGACTTGATCTGTCCCGGGCCGAAGCGGATCAGGATCGTTGGTGCGAGCGCCTCGTCGTTGATGTCACCGAATCCCTCGGGCATCACTGTCGCGATGCCACCGATCTCGATGTCGCCGAGCTTGTAAGGGATCTTGGTGACGCTGTCGACGAGCCGGTCGCCTGCCTTCCATGCGGTGATCTTGCCGGTGGCGCGCAGGCTGCCATGCGGCAGCGGGCCGAGGTCGCGGGCGAGCAGCACGGCCGGGATCGGAAGCAGCCCGAGTACGCCGAGCAGGCTGCGACGAAGGATCTTGTAGCGGCCCAGGCCGAGGTCGTCGACGCCTTGGAAGAACGTCGCCTCGGCCGCTGCTTCGTCGGCGGGGAGCGAGTGGAAGTCGTGCCGGTCCTGCACCGCCTTCTCGTGTGGCAGCAGCTTCTTCGCCCAGATGATGAATCCGGCACCGACCGCAAGCAGTGCGAGCGCGAGGCTGCCGCCCAACGCGTAGTTGGACAGCTGCCCGAGGTCGTGGTGAATCGGCACCGTGACGTAGAGCACGACGAACGCGATCGACATCACCGTGCCCGCCAGGAACAACGCGGCAACCTGCAGCTCGGCGAACGTGGTCTCGCGCGGGCTCTCGGCGACGTCCTCCGAGTAGGAGCGCTCCGTCAGCTGGCCAGTGGCTGCGGAGGGGTTCTCCGCCACCGGCCGCCGGCCGATCTGCCGTCGCGGCTTGGGCTGTCCGGGCTCATGGCCGTCGACGACGTTGGTCTCGCTGTCCTGGCCGCCGGTCGGGGTCTCGTCGCTCATACGTACCGTCGCCCGCTCATGCCCTCGATCCGATCCACATCGTGACGATCACCAGCGCACCGATGCCCACCAGCCAGGCGACCGCGGTCTCGGTGACCGGACCGACCCGGCCCAGGCCGGCGCCGCCGGGGTTGGGCTCGGTCTTGATGGTCCTGATGTAGGAGATGATCGCCAGCTTCTGCGCCGGGGTGATCTCCTTGTCTCCGAAGACCGGCATGTTCTCCGGGCCGGTGATCATCGCCTCGTAGATCTGCTTCGGCGTCGCCTCCGACAGCGAGGGTGCGTACTTGCCGTAGGTGAGCGCGCCGCCGGACCCGGCGAAGTTGTGGCACTGCGCGCAGTTCGTGCGGAACAGCGAGCCTCCGAACGCGACGTCGGCACTCTGGTAGTTGAGGTTGGTCGGAATGGCCGGGCCGGCGCCGAGGCTTGCGACGTAGCCGGCGAGCAGCTGGATCTGCGCGTTGTTGTAGACCGGACGCTTGCGCGGTGCCTCGGGACCGTGCTGCTGAAGCGGCATCCGCCCGGTGCCCACCCGGAAGTCGACTGCGGCCGCTCCGACCCCGATCAGGCTGGGTGCGCGCACGCCGCCCTGGGCGTTGAGGCCGTGGCAGGACGCACAACCCTGGAGGAACAGCTGGCGCCCCCTGGCGATCGACGGGTCGGAGTTCGACGCCGCCGAGCCCGACGGCGCGAGCCCGGCGTACAGGGTCCCGATGGTGCCGAGCGCAGCGACCAGGATCCCGAGCGAGGCGATCCGCCGCTTGCGGATGCGCCGCCGGGGGGTCGGCTCGGGGGCGTCGGGTGAGGACACGGACACCACTTTCGCTAGCGGATCAGGTAGATGATGGTGAACAGGCCGATCCAGACGATGTCGACGAAATGCCAGTAGTACGACACGACGATCGCGGCGGTGGCCTGGCCAGGCGTGAATTTGCCAAATGTGGTGCGTAACAAGAAGAAGACGAACGCGATCAGCCCACCCAGGACGTGCAGGCCGTGGAAGCCGGTCGTCAGGTAGTAGACCGAGCCGTATCCGTTCGAGGCGAGCGAGAAATCGTTGTGGACGAAGTACTCGAACGACTGGCCGCCGATGAACACCGCGCCCATGAAGAACGTGATCATGAACCAGAACCGCAGCCGCTCCACGTCACCGCGCTCAGCGGCGAACACGCCGAGCTGGCAGGTCACGCTCGAGAGCACCAGGATGATCGTGAACGGAGCCGCGGTCTTGAGGTCGAGCTTGACGTCGCTTGCCGGCCAGTGCGGCTCGTTGACGGCGCGAACCGTGAAATACATCGCGAACAGCGCCGCGAAGAACATCAACTCCGACGACAGCCAGACGATGACGCCCACGCTGAGCAGGTTCGGACGGTTCATTGAGCCATGCGCGGGCAGCGGCTCGACAGCGGTAGCGGAGGCCACGTCGTGATTCTTGCAGCCCGGCTGCGCGGCCGATGAACGACCCCCTCGGCGAGTCTCTTACGATCAACCCATGCATGTTCCCGCCGACGGCAGCGATCCCGGATCGGCCCGCCGAGTCAGCGTGTTGGTGTATGCCAGTGACCCGGCAACCCGGGCGCGGGTGATCCAGGCCCTCGGCGAGCAGCCGGCGCCTGGTGTGGCACTTGAGGTCGTTGAGGCCGCGGCGGGCGGCGAGGCGATCGCGCTGCTCGACGCCGGCGACGTCGACCTCGCCGTGCTTGATGGTGAGGCGGCACCGACCGGTGGGATGGGGCTGGCGCGACAGATCAAGGATGAGATCGACAACCCGCCGCCGGTTCTGCTGCTGGTCGCGCGCCGCGACGACGCCTGGTTGGCGACCTGGTCGCGGGCCGAGGCTGTGGTGCCCCATCCGATCGATGCGGTCACCCTCGCCGAGGCGGTCGTCTCGCTGCTCGACCGGACGCCGGGCGTCGCGGTCGCGCCGCACTGACCGCTGAGGAGCTAGGCCGTGACCAGCTGGCCCGCTCTTCTCTCGACGCTGCTCGGCGGCGGCGCGCTCAGCGAGGACGAGACCGCCTGGGCGATGGCCGAGGTGATGGCCGGCTCGGCGACACCGGTGCAGATCGCCGGCTTCGCAGTCGCGCTTCGGGCGAAGGGGGAGACGACCGAGGAGATCCGCGGCCTGGTCCGGGCGATGCTCGCCAACGCCGAGCGCATCACGCCCGGGGGACGGCTGGTCGACACCTGCGGCACCGGCGGCGACCGCGCCGCGACCGTGAACATCTCGACCCTCGCCGCGCTGGTAGTGCGCGGCGCCGGTGCCGGCGTGGTCAAGCACGGCAACCGCGCTGCCTCCTCCGCCTGCGGCTCTGCCGACCTGCTCGAGGAGCTCGGGGTGGTGGTCAACCTGCCGCCGGCCGGGGTCACCGAGTGCATCGCGACGGCCGGCATCGGGTTTTGCTTCGCGCCGGTCTTCCACCCGGCGCTGCGGCATGCCGCGGTCGCCCGCAGCGAGCTGGGGGTCCCGACCTTCTTCAACGTCCTCGGCCCACTCACCAACCCGGCCCAACCAGCGGCCCAGGCACTCGGAGTCGCAGACGAGCGACTCGCCGGTGTGATGGCGGGCGTGCTCGCGGCCCGGGGAACCGACGCGTTGGTGTTTCGCGGCAATGACGGGCTGGACGAGCTCTCGGTGTCGGCGCCGTCGCGAGTCTGGGTCGTCTCAGCGGGCGGCGTCCGCGAGGACGCCGTCGACCCGACGTCGCTCGATATCCCGCCGGCGGCAGCGGATGCGCTCCGCGGTGGCGACGCCGCCTTGAACGCGGCCATCAGCAGGCGCTTCCTCGATGGCGAGCGGGGCGCGGTGCGCGACGCCGTACTCCTCAACGCGGCGGCGGCACTGGTTGCCGTGGACGGACCGTCCGACGCCCCGGTCGGCGACCAGCTGGCGGCCGCCATGCCGCGCGCGGCTGAGTCGCTGGACTCCGGCAGTGCCGCCGCTGCCCTCGACGCCTGGATCACCGCGTCGCGGGCAGCCGCCGCTGCCAGCGGCTAGTGTCGACCTGGTCATCTCTAGGACCCAGTTGGTGCAGTCGGGTCAGTCGGCGTCGGACAAGCCGAGTGAGAACGCCGCCTCGAGGTCGTGCTGTGAGTACGCGCGGAAGGCGACGTGGGTCTCGGTCGCCAGCACCCCTTCGACCGTGTTGAGCTGGTCTGCGACGACCGCCGCGATCTCGTCGTGGGAGCGGACGCGCACCAGGGCGATCAGGTCGATCTCGCCGGTGACCGAGTACACCTCACTGACTCCGCTGATGGCGGCGACTGCCTCCGCCACCTCCGAGATCCGGTCGACTGCGGCGGAGATGAAGACGATCGCAGTGATCACGCCGGCGACCCTATCGAACCAATCTGCTCGGTCAGCGCTGCTTCGCCGAGCCGCAGGGCGTGCTCGATGACGCCTGCCCGGCCGGCGAAAACGGCCTCGAGCGGCACGCCCCAACGACGTTCCTGCGCCTCAGTCGCGGTCTCGTCCTGGGCGATCTGGGCAGCCATCGCGAGCATCGGGGCGTAGTGAACGCTGGCCGCTGCGCCGTACCAACGGCGCAGGTCCGTGGTGGCCACGTCAAAGCCCGAGGTGCGTAGCCCCGACAGGTAGCCGGGTAGGACATGCGCCTCGAGCAGCTCGAGCGGGAGGTCGGGCAAGACCCGCATCCACACCGGATCGAGGATCAGCTGATCGAGATCCTGGCCGACCGCGCCGATTCCGACCTGCGACCAGTCCACGGCGACAGTGGTGCCGTCGTCGGCTGCGATCAGGTTGGTGGGCCAGAAGTCGAGGTGTACGACGGTCTGCGGCGCCGACTCAACGATCGTCAGCAGCTCTTCGCGGGCCGCCCACAGCTCGCGTAGCCGGGGCCGAAGCGGGTCGAGCGCAGCCAGTGCCGGCTCGTCCCACACCGCGGGGTCATCCAGTACCCCCATCATGGTGCCGAGAGTCTCGACCCAGCCCCGTAGCCAGCGCCGGGACAGCCACGGCTGCCTGGGCAGGCCGACCCGTCCACTGGCGAAGGCGGCCTGGGTGGTCCCCAAATCGAACGCGACGCTGTCGTAGTCGTCCACCACCCACCCAGCCCCGGACCGGCCCTCGACGTCCTCCATCCAGATCCAGGCCTCGTCCTCAGCCGGCTCGGTCGTGAGGTAGGTCCGCGGAGCGCGAAGCTCACCGGGCAGGGCGTCGAGCAACCCGCTCGCGAACGCGAGCCACTCCCGCTTCCAGTAGTTGCGGTGAGCCGGGTCGGCGCCCGAGACCCACAGCGCCCCGGAGTCGCCGTCCCGGCCGTTGCGGACCACCTTGACGACGAGTGAGAAGTCGTCGCCGCTGACACGGTGGACGCCGCCGGTCACCGAGTGCAGCCGCAGCTGCGGCTCGATCGGGGTGACCGAGTAACTCTCGACCTGGCGACCCACGGCGCGGCTCAGATCGTCGAGGTCGAGGTCCATGGCGTTGATCATGAACCCTGGCCGGCCGATCCGAGCTCGGCGCGGCCGAATGATGGCAAATCGTTGCAGACTGCAAGGCGCCGCCGGGTCTACATCGCGGCCCGGGCCGGTTGGTGGACCGGACGCAGCGCCCTGCGGTCGTCGAGGGGCCGCGCCGACTCGCGTGCCGCCTCGGCTGCATCGAGCCAGTGCTGCAGGCCGCCGGCGCCGGTTGCGGGCGAGTGCCAGCAGCCATCGAGCGCGACCAACCGGGCACCGGGCTCGCCGAGCCACCGCAGGATCTGCTGCATCTCCTCGGCGCTGGCCGCGGCGAGCGGGCCGTCGCCCGGGGCGACGGTTTCGGCGGTCGCCACGACGGCCGACAGGTACGGCGCGGGCGCCGCGCCTTGCGGGACCACCGCGGCGCCGGCCAGCCGGCCATGGCGGATCACTGCCAGGTCCCATCCGCCGGCGAATCCGGGCCTGGCGGCGACCAGCTGCGGGCAGCTGGCCAAAGCGGTGAGCCGCTGCATCCTCGCCAGGGTGCGGATGAAGGCTCCGGCCCGGTCGCGGTGGGCCGCCGCCTCCTCGTAACGCTCCTGCGCCGACAGCGACACCATCCGGCGTTGCGCGGCTTCGAGCACCGGACGCGGATTGCCGGTGAGAAGGTCGCGCGCAGCCGCAGCGACGTCGGCGTACTCCGCCCGGCTTTGGCTGCCGTCACACGGGGCGCCGCAGCGGCCCATCCCGGCGAGGACGCAGGCCGGGGTTGGACGCGCCGGCGTGATGCGCTGGCTGCATTGGCGCAGCGGCACCGTCTCGTGGATCGCCGCCATCGCGGCCTGGGCCGAGCGGGACGACCCGAACGGGCCGAGGTAGTCGGCGCCGTCGCCAGCGACCCGGCGGACCAGGGCCAGTCGCGGAAACGGCTCGTTGGTGAGTTTGAGCCACCAGGTTCGTTCGGGGAACCGCGACTTGCGGTTGTAGCGAGGCTTGTGCTCGGCGATCAACCGGAGCTCCCGGACCTCCGCCTCCAGCGGATGGGCACACGAGACCGCCTCGACAGCCTCCGCAATCGCCACCATCTCCGCCATCCGGGTCCGCGGCTCGGAGGCGAGGAAGTACTGCCGCACCCGGGCGCGAAGGTGGCGGCTGCGCCCGATGTAGAGCGGGCGGCCCTGCGCGTCGCGGAAGATATAGACGCCCGGTCCGTCCGGTAGCCCGTCAGCCAGGTAGCGCTTGCGGCGCTGTGCCGCGGTGGCGAGGCCGGTGAACGAGATCAGCTCCTCGTGGGTGCGCACTCCGAGGTTGCCGAGCCGCTCGAACAGGCCGTGGAGGACGTCGGTCGTGGCGCGAGCGTCGGCCAGCGCCCGGTGGCACGGGACCGTCGAGGTCGCGAACAGCCGCGCCAGTGTCGAGAGCTTGCAGTCGGGTGACTCATCGCGGGTCAGGACGCGGCGGGCGAGCCGGGCCGTGTCCACCGAGTCGAAGCCGGGCCACTCCAGGCCGAGGCTGATGCAGCCGGCCTTGAGAAAGCCCAGGTCGAACGGCGCGTTGTGGGCGACCAGTACGCTCCCGCGGGCCCAGTCGAGGAAGGTGGGTAGCACCGCCGACAACGAGGGAGCCGTCGCGACCATCGCGTCGGTGATCCCGGTCAGTACGGCGATGAACGGCGGCACCGCCGTTCCCGGGTTGAGCAGGGTCTGGAACTCGCCGAGTCGCTCCCCACCTCGGACCTTCACTGCGCCGATCTCGGTGATCGCGGAGGTGGCCGGTGAGCCGCCCGTGGTCTCGAGGTCGACGACGACGAAGGTGACTTCGGACAGCGGCGTACCGAGCTCATCGAACGTGCCCTGGCGAGGCGCCCCAGGTGTCCCCTGGCCGGGGGGTGCGCCGATCGACATGCGGCAAACGGTAAGAGCGGCCGCCGACAACATCGGGGAGCCGCGCCGCTGCCGTCGACGGCTGTGGAGTTCTTGTCAGACCCGGTCTCTAGCGTTGGTCAGGACGAGCTGAGGAGCGGAAATGATCATCGACTGCGACTGCTGTGAGATGCGCGATATCGCCTGTGACGACTGTGTCGTCACGGCGTTGCTGGCCGCCCCACCGCGCGGCGAGCTGGCTGACGACGAGGCGGGGGCGCTCAAGGCGCTGGCAGACGGCGGCCTGGTGCCGCCGCTTCGGATGCGGCGACCCGGGACGGCGACCGGCTAGCCGTAGAAGGCCCGGCCGACGAACCGATGTCGTGACTGCTGTGACGTGAGATACCGGTGTTACACATGTGACGTTTTGGTTGCACATTCATGTTCACCAGGCCGGCCCCGGTGGTAGCGGGCAGGTTGCGGACTCGTTAGTCTTTGCGCCGGTCGCCTGCGTAGATCGTTGCCAGCCGGGCAGCGACGCACGGCCACCGCCGAGTCAGACCGGTCACACGGTCCGAGCCGGGGACCCAGTCCCTTGGGGTGAATCGGCACCTGCTTCGCCGCAGGTGCGGTAGGGCGAACTTCCCTCCCGAACCCGTCAGCTCACCCGGTAGGCGGTTGAGGAAGAATGGAGAGCCGCCTCAGTGGCGACTGCTTCCCGCGCGCGCCCACGCGCAGCTGTGCTTCGTCGTTCCCGTGTGCTTCGTCGTTCCCGCTTTCGGCTTCCGGTAATCGGACTGGTTGCGACCGCCATCGCGGCGGTCGTGCTGCCGAGTGGCATCGGTGCCGCCGCGCCCAGCTCCCACCTGAGCCTGAGCCAGGTGAAGGCCCAGATCGCGGTGCTCAACAGCAAGGCCGAGCGGATCGCCGAGGCCTATGACTCGGCGCACAACCAGTTGAGCGCGCTGCAGCGCAAGGAGGCGATCACCAACCGCCAGCTTGCCGCCGATCAGCGCCGGCTCACTGCCGTGCAGAGCAAGCTGGCCCGTTCCGCCGCTGCGGCGTACCGCACCGGTGGCCTGTCGGCGACGATGTCGCTGGTGTCGTCGGGAAGCGCTGAGACCTTCCTCAACCAGACCTCCACGCTCGAGGAGGTGGCTCGCTTCCAGCGCGATCAGATCGCCGCAGCGACCGCCGCTCAGCGGGCGATGAACGCCGCGAAGGTGGTGCATGACGCCCAGGTTGCGCAGCAGAAGAAGACGCTCGCGACGATCTCCTCGCAGCGCTCCCAGATCAACCGGCTGATCAGCCAGCAGCACCAGATCCTCAACCGGCTCACGGCAGCCGCTCACCGCGCGTATGTCGCACAGCAGGCCGCCGTCACCTCGCACGCGGTCGCGCAGCGGCACATGTACAGCGGTCCGGCCACCGGCCAGGCCGCCGCCGCCGTGCAGTTCGCGTACGCCCAGCTCGGCAAGCCGTATGTGTACGGCGGGGCCGGGCCGAACAGCTACGACTGCTCCGGCCTGACCATGCGGGCATGGGAGGCGGCCGGCGTCAGCCTTCCGCACAACGCGGCAGCCCAGCAGGCCTCGATCCCGGCCGTATCGCTGTCCAGCCTGCAGCCCGGTGACCTGGTTTTCTTCGGCAGCCCCGCCTACCACGTCGCTATCTACATCGGCGGCGGGCGGATCATCCAGGCACCGCACACCGGAGCCTCGGTCGAGATCACCCCGCTCGCCTACATGCCGCCAAGCGGCGCGGGCCGACCGTAGTAGCTCCCGGTCGGCGATCGGCGGCTTTCTCGGGCGGCTTGGGTGCCCTAGCGTGCGGCGCGCTTGCCTGCGCTAACACCGGCGTTCGCTGCGGCCGTGCCGCTGACCCGATTCGAAGCGACTCGCCCTCAGATATCGCGGGGTCGCTTGTGACAGGCGTGGCGGACGGGGCAAACTTTCTCGGTTGGGACGATTCCGTCCCGGACCGGGAGAGGCTCGGATGCGCCAGCTCGAGGTAGTCGCCGTCAGCGAGGACGGCACCCTGGTGCTGCTCGCCGGGTCCGAGGACGCGGTCCGTCCCACTCACCAGCTCCGCATCGACGAACGGCTCGCTGCGGCGATCCGAGGCGACCTCGACGACAGTGAGCCGCGTGAGAGCGAGCTCACGCCGAAGGAGATCCAGGCCCGGCTTCGGGCCGGGGACTCGGTCGAGCAGGTCGCGAAGGCGGCCCGGGTGCCGGTCAACCGCGTCATGCGCTACGCCGGACCGGTCATGTCTGAACGCGACCGCGTCGTCGAGCAGGCCAGGGCAACCAAGCTGCAGCGCCCCCGGGGCGCCGAGTCCCTGACCGCCCTGGGCACGGTCGTCGAGCAGCGGCTCGCGGCCACCGCAGGGCTGCGGGCCGATTCGGTGGAATGGGATGCCCGCCGCCGTGACGACGGCGCCTGGATCGTCAGCCTCACGTACGCCGCGCGCGGCGGCTCCCGCACGGCGCAATGGCTCTGGCAACCCGCCGGCCGCGAGCTGACCTCGATCAACGCGCTTGGCACCCGGCTCGGAGCGGATGAGCCGGCGGCCTCCCCCCGCCGCCGCCCGGCGTCCGCGTCCACCGCCACCCGGCGCAAGTCCGCGGCGGGCGGCAAGGCCGCGAAGCGCAAGCCGGCGCGACCGGCAGCCTCCCGTGCGCCAAGGAAGGCGGCTACGGCGAAACGCGCCTCGGCTTCACGGCGCTCGGTTCCCAAGGCCGCTGCGGCGGCACGGCGCGGCGCGGGGAAGTCTTCGGCCTCGTCGACGAACGCGAAGTCAGCCGCCTCGAGTCGGCCGCTGGCGAGCAGCAAGCGGGCAGCCGCGGCGGCTGCCCGGCGTCGGGCCGCAACGCCGGCCCGCGCCCGCACCACGGCGACCCGGACCGGTAGGGCGACGCCGCCGCCGGTCGTCGAGCCAGTGACCAAGCGGACCAACGGGCGGGTGCCGATCCCGAGTTGGGACGACGTCCTGCTCGGCGTGCAGCGACCCGCCGCGCGGGGCCGCCGCCGGTCGTGAGCGAGCAGCTCGCGACAACCGATCCCGCCCCGATCCCGCCTCGTCCCGGTCCTCGGCGATCAACGTTCGTACTGACCGCGGTAATGGTCGCGATCGTCGCCACCGCAATCGCGGTGGTCGTGAGCCGAACCGATCGCTCCGGCGGGGTGGCCCGGCCGACCCGGAGCAGCCCGCCGCCGGCGAGTGCTTCCCCGTTGCCGAGGACCGCCGAGGTGCGCTTTCTGGCGATCCGCGCGCTGCTTCGGCGCCGCGCGGCGGCGGTCGAGCACCACCACCTCGCCCCGTTCCTCGCGACCGTCGACCCGCTCCGGCCGGCGTTCCGGCGCCAGCAGGCGCAGCTGTTCCGCAACCTGGCGCGGGTGCCGATCGCAAGCTGGGCCTACCAGATGTCAGCGCTTCGTTCGCCGCTGCAGCCACGGACGTTGCGGCGTTACGGCGGGCCCACCTGGGCGCCGGCGTACTTCTCGCTGCGGTACCGCCTCGCCGGCTTCGACACGCGCCCGACCGATCGCCGGCAGTATCCGACGTTCGTCGAGCGCAGCGGCCGGTGGTACCTGGGATCACTGAGCGACTTCGCCAGGTACGGCCGGGTCTCGGCCACCGACCTGTGGGACTACGGGCCAGTCGATGTGGTGAAGGACCCTCGGGTGCTCGTGCTCGGGCCGCCGACGGAGCTCGCGACCATGACGATCGTCGCGAATGTCGTCAGCGCCGCGATCCCGAAGGTCACAGCGGTGTGGGGGCCGCACTGGGCCCGGCGCGCCGTGGTGATGGTGCCTGCGACACAACACGAGATGGGGCTGATCAACTCCGACAGTGGCGATCTCGACCAGATTGCAGCCCTTACGAGTGCCGAAGTGCAGACCACCAACGGCCGGCCGGCGCCGGTCGGGGATCGCATCACGATCAACCCGGCCAACTGGCCGAAACTCGGTGCCCTCGGCGCGGCCGTCGTCATCACCCACGAGCTCACCCATGTCGCGACCCGGGCGGCAACCGGCACCCAGACCCCGAAATGGCTGTCCGAGGGCTTCGCCGAGTATGTGAGCTTCCACTCGGCCGGGGTGTCCACCCGGATGGCTGCCGCCGAGCTGGGCCATGAAGTACAGGCAGGCGAGCTGCCGAGCGCACTGCCGGCCGACCGGGCGTTCCGGGGGTCGGCCGCGAACCTCGGGGCGGTCTATCAGTCCGCTTGGCTCGCCTGCGGCTACATCGCTGACCGTTACGGTCAAGCGATGCTGGTCCGGTTCTACCGAACCGTTGGCACCTCGCCCTATGGCTCCCGCGCCGCGGTGAGGACCGCGATGCGGCAACTGCTTGACACCACAGTCCCGCAGTTCGTCGCTGCTTGGCGCGGCTACATCCGGGAACAGCTGGGATGACCGAGTCGCTACCCGAGGTGGCTCGCGGCGACCGCCGAGTTCTGTTGGTTACCAACGATTTCCCGCCCCGCGCCGGCGGGATCCAGTCATTTCTGTACGGCATCACGTCGCGCCTCCCACCGGAGCGCGTCGTGGTGCTGGCATCGCGCTGGCGTGGCTGGGAGGACTGGGACGCCGCCGCGTCCTTCACGGTGATCCGACGTGACACATCGGTGTTGCTGCCGACGCCGGCAGTACGTGCGCAGGCCGTCGAGATGTTCCACCAGCACGGCTGCACCGACGTGTGGTTCGGTGCCGCCGCACCACTCGGCTTGCTGGCACCGGCGCTTCGGTCCGCCGGCGCGCATCGGATCGTCGCCACCACCCACGGTCACGAGATCGGGTGGGCGGCGTTGCCGGCTGCTCGGCGGTTGCTGCGTCGGATCGGCAGCAACGTCGACGTGATGACCTACCTCGGCGAGTACACCCGGGTGCGGCTCGCGGCGGCACTCGGTCCCCATGCGAACCGGCTGCAGCGGCTGGTCCCGGCCGTCGACGCGGATCGCTTCCTGCCGACCGAGGCCGGGCTGGCGGTGCGTGAACAGCTCGGATGGACGGATCGGCCGGTGGTCGTGTGTGTTTCCCGCCTGATGCCCCGCAAGGGTCAGGACGTGCTGATCCGGGCGATGCCCGCGATTCGTCGGCGGGTGCCGGACGCCGCCCTGCTGGTCGTAGGTGGCGGGCCGTCACGCCAGCGATTGCAGGAGCTCGCCGAGTCGGTCGGTGTCGCGGACGACGTCGTCATCAACGGCGGTGCTCCGTACGACGAGCTGCCGCGCTACTACGCCGCAGGCGATGTCTTCGCGATGCCGTGTCGAGAACGACTTGGCGGTCTCGACGTCGAGGGACTCGGCATGGTCTTCCTCGAGGCCGCAGCATGTGGCCTGCCGGTGGTGGCCGGCCGTTCGGGTGGCTCACCCGAAGCGGTGCTCGACGGCGAGTCGGGCCTGCTCGTCGACGGTCGATCAGTCGATGCCGTCGCCGACGCCGTCGCCGGGCTGCTCGCCGACCCGGTGCGGGCAGCGGCCATGGGCGAACGCGGGCGGCGATGGGTCAGCAACGCCTGGTCATGGGAGTCGACCCTCGCCGATCTGTGCCGAATGCTCGAATGGGATCAGGACTTCGGGCTGCGGTAGATGGCGTCGACCTCGGCGCTGTACTGCTTGAGAACGACGTTGCGCTTGACCTTCAGCGAGGGTGTGAGCAGCCCGTTGTCGACTGTCCAGTCGTCACCCAGGATGCGGAACGCCTTGATCGCCTCGGCCTTCGACACCGCGCGGTTGGCGTCGTCAACGCCGGACTGGATGGCGGCTCGCAGCTCCTCGTCATCGGCCAGCTCGCTGACGGTCGCGCCTTCCGGCTTGCCGTGCGCCGCCTTCCAGGCCGGGAATGCCTCCTCATCGATCGTCACCAGGGCGGCGATGAACGGCTGGTTGTCACCAACGACGAGGCATTGGCTCACCAGTGGGTGCGCGCGCAGCCGATCCTCGAGGACGGCCGGCGCGACGTTCTTGCCGCCGGCGGTGACGATCAGTTCCTTCTTGCGGCCGGTGATCGTCAGGTACCCGTCGGCATCGAGCTGGCCGATGTCGCCGGTGTGGAACCACCCACCGTCCTCGAGCGCCTCGGCGGTGGCCGTCGCGTTGTTGTAGTAGCCGCCGAACACGTTTCCGCCGCGAAGCAGGATCTCGCCATCGTCGGCGATCCGGACGGTGCAGCCCGGGATCGGCCGGCCGACGGTTCCCACCTTCATCGCGTCGGGGCGGTTGACGGTTGCGCCAGCGGTCGTCTCGGTGAGGCCGTAGCCCTCGTAGATCGGGATCCCGACGCCGCGGAAGAAGTGGCCTAGCCGGGCGCCGAGCGGAGCGCCGCCCGAGATAGCGCCATGCGCCTTGCCGCCCAGCGCCGCCCGCAGCTTGGAGTAGACGAGCCGGTCGAACACCAGATGCGGTCCGGTGTAGATCGCCCGGTTGATCGGGTTGCCGTCGAGCGATTTGCTGTAGTTGATCGCGACGGTCTCGGCGAGGTCGAAGATCGCGCCCTTGCCGTCGGCGTGGGCGCGCTGCTTCGCGGTGTTGTAGACCTTCTCGAACACCCGCGGCACCGACAGCACGAAGGTGGGCTTGAAGACCGCAAGGTCCGGCAGCAGGTTCTTGATGTCGGCGCTGTGTCCCATGCGGACCCGGCTTTGGACGCAGCCGACCTGGATGATGCGCGCAAACACATGGGCGAGCGGAAGGAACAGCAACGTCGACTGGTCCTCGCCGAACATGTCGGTGAGCCCGTCCGTGGTCGAGGTGGCGTCGAACAAGAAGTTGTAGTGGGTGAGCTCGCAGCCCTTGGGCCGGCCGGTCGTTCCCGAGGTGTAGATGATCGTGGCGAGGCTGCTCGGGGTCAGCGTTCGGCGTCGTTGCTCGATCTCGTCGTCAGTGACACCGCTGCCGGCCGACGTCAGCTCGTCGACCGCGCCGTCGTCGATTCCCCAGACATTGCGTACGCCGGTCAGCCGGGATCCGACCTCGTCGTACGCGGCGTGATGGGACTTGCTCTCCAGGAATACGCCGACCGCGCCGGAGTCGGACACGATCCACTCGATCTGCTCCGACGACGATGTCTCGTAGATCGGGACCGTCACCGCGCCGGCGGTCCAGATCGCGTAGTCGAGCAACGTCCACTCGTAGCGGGTGCTCGACATGATGCACACCCGTTCGCCGGATTGGACGCCGGCGGCGATGAGGCCCGCGGCCACCTTCTTCACGTCGTCGGCGAACTGCTTCGCGGTGATCGGGTGCCAGGCCCCCTCGACCTTGCGGTCGAAGACCACCAGATCGGGATATTCGGCCGCGTTGGCGACGACTGCGTCGGTGAGGTTTGCGTCGTCGGGGATGCGAAAGTCCGCCGGCACCGAGTACTCGGGCACTCCAGCTCCTAGAGGCAACGTCTGCGATGTGTCGCCCCAGACGCTAGCCCCAAACCCGTGGTGCCGATACCGGGACGTCCGGGTTGCCGCCGATCTGTCCGATTGACATGACGGTGGCTGGTTCAGTCGTTGCCGAAAACTGCCGAGACCATTGTGTGAGCCGTAAGACCGGCTCTGGTTGCTGCTGTCCGCTGTCAGCGGGAGGTGAACGTATGGGCGACGATCGTTGTCGCGCATGCGGCGCTGCCGTGGCACCTAACGCGGCGTGGTGCTCGTTGTGCTTCGCCGACCTGCGGACGCCGCTCGAGCCGGCCCGCGAGCCGGCGACCGTCGCTGCGGCTCCGACGCAGCCGGTGAACGCAGCGGTTGTTCCCGGCCCGACGATTGACGCGACCACGGCGCCGGCGGTGACCCGCCCGGATACCGCCGCGGCCCCGGTGCATCTCGACCTCGCCGACCCGCTCGGTGCACAGCCCACGTCGGTGGTGTCGCCAACCTGGCCGTGCCCGCGCTGCGAGCAGCAGGTGCCGATCGAGCTGGACGCCTGCAACGCATGCGGTGCCGGCTTCCTCGCCGGTGCCGACATCGGCCAAGCACTGCGATTGCCTGTCGTCGGCGAAGTGACCTCGATGTCATCGGCGCAGCGGCTGCTGATGGCCTGCGGAGTTGCCGTCGCCGTGACCGCACTGCTGGTGCTGCTGGCCTTCGTCGGCGGCCATCTCTTCGCCTGACCTCGCGCAGGTCGGCTCCCCGCTCGCCGTGATCGCCAGACCCGCCGGCGTTTCGTAGGCTGCGTCTATGCGGGTCAACGTCGTCTCCGACGTGCACGGCCGGGCGGATGCTCTCGCCCGCGCCGGGGACGGTGCTGACGCACTGATCTGTCTCGGTGACCTCGTCCTTTTCCTCGACTACGACGACGCTGGCGGTGGCATCTTCGCGGAGTTGTTCGGAGCCGATGCGGCGACCAAGCTGATCGACCTTCGCACCGAGCGTCGCTTCGATGACGCCCGCGACTTCTCGCGCAGCCTCTGGGCGACCGTCGAGGACCGACAAGCCGTCATCGAAGGAGCAGTCCGCCGGCAGTATGCCGAACTGTTCGAAGCGATGCCGACGCCGGCGTACGTCACCTACGGCAACGTTGACATCCCGCCGCTGTGGCCGGACTACCTCCGCGACGGCGTCCGGGTCCTCGACGGCGAGGTCGTCGAGATCGGTGGCCGGAGCTTCGGTTTCGTCGGCGGCGGCTTGCAGACGCCGATGCGCACCCCATACGAGGTCAGTGACGATGAGTACGCCGCGAAGGTGGCGGCGGTCGGTGCCGTCGACGTGCTCTGCTGCCATATCCCTCCGGATATTCCGGAGCTGCTCTACGACGTACAGGCGCGGCGGATGGAGCGGGGGAGCACCGCGGTGCTCGACGCGGTGCGCGACACCCAGCCGGATGTCCTGATGTTCGGACACGTACACAACCCGCTGGCACAGCGCCGGCGGATCGGACGGACCGAGTGCATCAATGTCGGGCATTTCCGGGGGACGGGTACGCCGTACTCACTGAGCTGGTGAGACTCGCGTAGTCTCCTCGCGCCAGGCGCTTGGCAGAGACACCCAAGGAGGGTGCTGTGGTCGACAAGGCCAGTTCGAGCATCGTCATCGCCGCGGACAAGCACGCGATCATGCAAGTGATCGCGGACTTCGAGGCCTACCCCGAGTGGTCGACCGCCATCAAGTCGGTGACCATCGACGAGGTCGGCGACGACGGACGTGGCATTCAGGCGACCTTCACCCTCGATGCCGGCGTGCTCAAGGACACCTACACGCTTGCCTACGACTGGCACGGTGACGACCAGGTCGACTGGCACCTCGTGAAGGGTCGCGCGCTGAAGTCGCAGGACGGCACCTACGAGCTGAACGAGGTCTCCAACGGCACGGAGGTCACGTACCGGCTCGCGGTCGACCTCAACGTCCCGATGCTCGGGATGTTCAAGCGGAAGGCCGAGAAGGTCATCATGGACACCGCGCTGAAGGGGCTGAAGAAGCGGGTCGAGACCGGCAGCTGACCGACCTTGACCGGCTGGTGAGCTGCGGCCCAGCAAAGGTCCAACACGTAGCCTGTCCGGGTGCGCGTCGTGTTGTTCACCGGCAAGGGAGGCGTCGGGAAGACCACGACGTCGGCCGCGACAGCCAGCGTCGTCGCGGGTCGCGGCTGCAAGACCCTCGTCATCTCCACCGATCCGGCTCATTCGCTGTCGGACGCGTTCGCGGCCGAGTTGTCCAGCACCCCGACCGAGATCGACACCGGCCTGTACGGCCAGCAGGTCGACACCCAGCGGGCCTTCGAGGCGAGCTGGCGCGAAGTGCAGCACTACCTGCGCGAGGTGCTCGAGCAGGGAGGAGTCGATCCGCTCGAGGCGGAGGAGCTCACGGTCCTGCCCGGTGCCGAGGAAGTGTTGGCGCTGCTCGAGCTTCGACATCAGGTCGCCAGTGGCCGCTGGGACGCCGTGGTCGTCGACTGTGCCCCGACTGGCGAGACGCTGCGGCTCCTTGCGCTGCCCGAGGCGCTGCGCTGGTGGATGCGGCGGCTGTACCCGCCTGACCGTCGCGTGTTGCGAACCATCCGGCCGGTGCTGAGTCACATGGCGGGTCTGCCGCTGCCGCCGGACGCCGTGTTCGCCGCGGCCGAACGACTGTCGTCCGAGCTCGCGGACGTCCGCGCCATGCTCGTCGACCCGTCGCTGACGTCGGTTCGCCTGGTGCTGACCCCGGAATCGGTGGTGGTCGCCGAGGCGCGGCGCACACTCACCTCGCTCTCGCTGTACGGCTATCGGGTCGACGGCGTGGTCGCGAACCGTGTCTTCCCCGCCGGCCGCACCGATGACTGGCGCGCCGGATGGGTAGCGGCGCAGCGCGACCAGCTCGCCGCGGTGCGTGCTGCTTTCGCCGGTCTCCCGATCTGGGAGTCGGCATACGCGGCGGCCGAACCGCTGGGCCTGGAAGCGCTGACTGCACTCGGCGCGGACACCTACCAGGCCAGTGATCCGCTCGCGCTCGTCGAGACGCCGGAGCCGCTGAGCGTCGAGCGGGTCAGCGCCGACGAGTTCGTGATGTCCATCGGTCTGCCCCACGCGCAACGTCGGGACGTCGAGCTGGTCCGCAACGGAAACGACCTGGTCGTGACAGTGGGATCCTACCGACGGGCGCTGGCCCTTCCGAGTGCGTTGCAGCGCTGCGTCGTCGATGGTGCTGGACTGCGCGACGGCCAACTGCGGGTGCGGTTCCGCGCGGACGACAACGTCTGGATGAAGTCATGACCAGCGGCGCCACCCCGGGACCACTGGCCGAGGAGGCAGCCCGGCTGGTCGAGGCGATCACCGACTGGGCTCGGGGGGCGGTCGGCGACATCTCGATGCCTGTTGGGGGGGCCGGCCCGGAGTGCCAGATCTGCCCGATCTGTCAGCTGCTGGCGTTGGTACGCCGTACCCAGCCCGAGACGTTCGGTCATCTCGCGGATGCCTCGGCATCGATGGTCGCGGCACTGCGGACGGTCATCGACCGGCATGACCATGGCGGCCGGCGAACGACCGGCGTCGAGCGAATCGACCTGGACAATCTCGACCAGGCTGATGCCGAGCCGACGAGCGGAAGCGGCAGCCGGCCACCCACGGGTACCGGTGGCCGCGAGGCTCTCGCCGACGCGCTGGGTGGGTCCGGCCGGCGGCGTAGCGGCCGGCCGCCGGCAGCCGCGGGGGCGGCCGAGACGACTTCATCGCCACGGAGCTCCGCGACGTGACCCTCGCCATCGGCATCGACATCGGTGGCACGAAGGTCGCAGCGGGTGTCGTTGCCGAAGACGGGGCCGTTCTCGCGACAGTGCGCCGACGCACGCCGAGCCGCGACCCGGGCCACATCGCCGATGTCGTCGTCGAAGTCGTCGGTCAGCTCAGGGCCGAGCACGATGTCGCGGCCGTCGGCATCGGTGCGGCGGGCTTCGTCAATGCCGACCGGACCGAGGTGCTGTTCGCGCCCAACCTGGTCTGGCGCAACGAACCGATCCAGTACGACCTCGCGCTGCGCCTCGGCCTGCCGGTCGTCGTCGAGAACGATGCCAACGCGGCGGCGTGGGGGGAGTACCGGTTCGGCGCGGGGGAGCGGGAGTCCGCCGTCGTTGTGCTGACCATCGGCACCGGCATCGGGGCCGGACTGATTGTCAACGGCTCGTTGTATCGCGGTCAGTTTGGAATCGCGGGCGAGCCCGGTCACATCCGGGTCGTGCCCGGTGGCCGTACGTGTGGCTGTGGCAACCGCGGCTGCCTGGAGCAGTACTGCAGTGGCAGCGCTCTGGTCCGAGCCGCCCGGGAGGTCGCGCGGGAGCGCCCCGCCGACGCGACGCGACTGCTCGAACTTGCCCATGGTGATCCGCTCAACATCGACGGTCCGGTCGTGACCAAGGCGGCGCAGGAGGGCGATCCTGCGGCGGTCGACTGTTTCGACGAGATCGGGAGGTGGCTCGGCCAGGGCCTCGCCGATCTCGCGGCGTTGCTCGATCCCGGCCGGTTCGTGATCGGTGGCGGCGTAGCCGAGGCCGGCGAGCTGTTGCTGGCGGCGGGCCGGGAGACCTTCGCAGCGGTGCTCACGGGTCGTGGCTATCGGCCGCTGGCACAGGTGGTCGCGGCGCGGTTGGGTGCACAGGCCGGGCTGATCGGTGCCGCCGACCTCGCCCGCCGGTAGGACACTCAGGTATGGGAGGGCCTGGCGGGCAGCACAGCCGAGTCGTGATCGCTCTCGGTGGCAACGCCTTGAGCCCCGCCGGCGGGGCCGGGGATGTCCGCGAGATGCGCACCGCGATTGAGGCGACGGCGCAGACCCTGGTCGACCTGGTCGAGCAGGGTGCTCAGCTGATGGTGACGCACGGCAACGGACCGCAAGTGGGCCGGATCCTGCTGCAGCAGGAATACGCCTCGCAGGTCGTGCCGGCAATGCCGATGGATGTCTGCGGCGCGGAAAGCCAGGGCCAGATCGGGTACCTGCTCTGTGCTGCGTTGGACGGAGCGTTGGCTCGTCGCGGGGTCGACGCGCGCGCCTTGTGCATCGTCACCCAGGTCGTCGTGGACGGCCGCGATCCAGCCTTCCGGCGTCCGACCAAACCGGTCGGTCCGTCGTATGAGCGACCCGAGGCGCAGCGCATCGCGCATGAGACCGGCTATGTCTTCGGGATCATGCCTGACGGACGGTGGCGGCGGGTGGTGGCGTCGCCGGTGCCGCAACGAATCGTCGAAGCGGATGCGCTGCGCGGTTTGATCGACGCCGGCTACGTCGTGGTCGCAGGCGGGGGCGGCGGCGTGCCGGTCGTCGAGCTGGACGGCAACTACCACGGTGTCGAGGCGGTCATCGACAAGGACCTGACCGGCTCCCGGCTCGCCGCCCTGATCGAGGCAGACCAGTTCGTGATCCTCACCGAGGTGCCCCGGGTGCAGGTCGGCTTCGGTACCGCGGCGGCGCGTGAGCTGCCGCGGTTGACGGTCGCGGCGGCCCTCGAGTTGTTGGCTGCCGGGGAGTTTCCGGAGGGCTCGATGGGGCCCAAGGTCTCGGCGTGTGTCAGCTTCGTGCAAGGTGGTGGACGGCGCGCGGTGATCGGCGCCCTCGTTGCGGCGCACGAGGTCGTCTTCGGCGATGCCGGCACCGTGATCGAGGCGGCGGGCGAGGGTGGGCGGGAGTGAGAGGGTGACCAGGTCTGAGCTGCGGGTGATGACGGTCGACGTCGCGCGATACCGCGGCGACGTCGAGGCCCTCACAGCTACCGTGCGACAAGCCGAGCCGGACGTCGTGACGGTGCTCGGCGCACCGCGCTCCCTTCGCTGGCGTTCCAAGCGCGCTGAGCTCGCCCGACGCTGCGGCCTGGTCGTCGCAACGGCCGACCGTCCCGGCGGGCTTTTGATCATGACCTCGTTGCGGGCGGCCGTCGTCGACACCTCCCTCGCGTTGCTGCCGCTGTCGTCGCGAGGGCGCCGCCGTTGCGTCGTCTCCGCAGTCGTCGACACTCTCGGCACCCGGTGGCGGGTGGCAGCCACCCAACTCGGCCAGGACGCCGGCGAACGTGCAGCGCACTCGGGGCCACTGCAATCGGCGTTGTTCGCAGTTGGTCCGTCGGCGCCGCTGATCGTTGCCGGCGACCTCGCCGAATCGTCGGACGGCCCGATTCAGGCGGCGCTGCGGGACCGGCTCGCGAAATGCGCCGCTGCCGACGGACTGGTGATCCTCGCCGATCCAGCGTTGGCGGTCGTTTCGGCGAGTTCGCGCTCGCCGCTTGCCGCCGTACTGGCCCAGAGCTAGGAGATCGCCTCCGCGCCGTCAGTCGCGGTGGTAGCCGGGCACCAGTTCGAGGGCGAGTTGTTCGAGGAACAGTCCGATGTCGGTGACGATGCCGACCGCCTGTGCGCTGCCGCGGTCGGCAAGCTTGGTGACCGTCGCCGGATTGATGTCGACGGCGACCAGCGGGACCGACGCAGGTAGGATGTTCCCGGTCGCGATCGAGTGCAACATCGTCGCGACCATGATCGCGAACCCGACGCCGGGCAGTTCGGCGCGCATCGCCCGCTGCCCCTCGATGACATCGGTATGGACGTCGGGAAGCGGGCCGTCGTCGCGCACCGATCCGACCAGGACGAACGGCCGGCCGGCTTTCACCAACGAGTGCATGACCCCGCCGGTCAGGATGCCGGCGTCCACTGCGGCCTTGATCGAGCCCGCCGCGCGGATCGTGTTGATCGCGCGAATGTGGTGCTCGTGACCATGTGCGATCCCGACACCCTGCGACAGGTCGACACCCAGCGAGGTGCCGAACAGCGACGACTCGATGTCGTGGGTCGCCAGCGCGTTCCCGCTGAACAGCACGTCGACCCAACCGTGCTCGACGAGTGCCACCATCGGCGTGGCTGCGCCGGTATGCACCACGGCCGGACCGGCGACCCAGAGGATCCGGCCGCCGTCTCCCTTGACCTCCCGCATCCGGTCGGCGATCTGGCGGACCAGCAGCGCCTGGGGCTTCTCACTCGACACTGTCGAGCTCATGAACTCGAAGTCGCCTTCGATCGCCTTGTGCTCCCGCTGTGCGAGTACGACGCGCACGCCGCCGGCGCCGCAGACGATCTGGTCGCCGGCCTTGACGTCGCTGACCGGCACAGTGCGGACCCGAGTGCCGTTGACGACGAGGCCGCAGTCCATCTCCGGTTGCTCGACCGGGACCCACTGCCCGGCCAGTCGGACGACTGTCTCGAGGTTGGTGGTCGAGTAGAACCCTTCCGGGAACACGCCGTCGGTCGGCGCCGGCTCGAGGATCGCCTCACCCGGGTCGACCTGGTTGACTCCGTGGACCTGCAGCCGCATCAGGATCCGTGACAGCCGCTCATGGCTGTCGGCCCCGACGATGATCACCGCATGCGACTCGTCCTCGTGCGCCTTGCCGAGATCGATCCGGTCGACGGTGTAGTCGCCGCCGTAGTCGAGGACGTCGTCGAGCACCCGGGCGAGTACGCCGGAGTCCATGAGATGCCCGGTGATCTCGACCGCCTCGGTAACCATCACGGCGTCACACTAACCGGCGGTCTGCGGTCCGATTCATGACGACGAGCTGCGCCCTGCGACCGCCTCGGTAACCATCACGGCGTCACACTAACTGGCGGTCTACGGTCCGATTCATGACGACGA
>JAICXJ010000093.1 GCA_025980465.1 Frankiales bacterium
ACAAGCGACACCGAAGGCGGCGCAATGCACAGCGCCGAACAGCGGGCCCGATGTCCACATCCGCCCGCTGAGTCTCGCCGAGTACCCACGGACCACCAACGCTGCGCCATTCGCTGCTCTCGAGCTTGTGCTGGGTGATCGCGCCTTCGGGTGCGGGCTCACGGCCGTCTGGGCCGGCTTCGACATCGACGTAGCGGACTCCCCGAAGCGACCAGCTTTGGATAGGGCACACCCCAGACACCTGGCTTCGGCCTCGACCAGGCTTCGTTATTGACCATCTCGACGTCGCGCCGACTGATAGTCAACTCTTCCGCGGCACGAAGAAGATGACGACGTGGCTGCGGACCGCCTTCGACTGTGCGCGCTGGCTGCCGCTCGTCGAGGCGGTCGTGGTCGTCGATGCCCTCGCGAGTCGCCGATGGAGACCCGGGTCCGGGTGCTGCTGGTGCTCACCGGGCTCCCGGCGCCGGAGTTGCCGGTCGTGATCACCGACTCGGAGGGGAAGTTCGCCGCAGGAACTCATCTGCCGTGTCCTCGCCGCGCTGAGGTGAGCGAGATCACCCAGCGTCTGAGGCGGAATTGGACTCGGATATCGCCTCGGAGGCTGGGGATCGGCCAACCAGCCGCGGTCGTGCGCGCCACCCTCGCCGGAGGAATCCGTCCGTTACGCGCCAGTAACAAACTGGAGCGGATACCCTTAGTTGAGCAGGAAACACTTACGTACTGCCTAACCACTAGGGCGCGATGACCGAGACAGCCACCACCCCAGTAGAGCGCCTCGATGCGGTTGTCATCCGGTTCGCTGGAGACTCCGGGGACGGCATGCAGCTGACCGGGGACCGGTTCACCTCCGAGACCGCCGAGCTGGGCAATGACCTGTCCACGCTCCCCGACTTCCCGGCCGAGATCCGTGCCCCCGCCGGCACGCTGCCCGGTGTCAGCGCCTTCCAGCTGCACTTCGGCGATCACTCGGTCCTGACCCCGGGCGACCACGCCGACGTCCTCGTTGCGATGAACCCGGCCGCCCTCAAGTCCAACCTCGGCCAGCTGCGCCGCGGTGGCACGATCATCGTGAACTCCGACGAGTTCACCGCCCGCAACCTGAAGAAGGTCGGGTACGCCGTCAACCCGCTCGAGGACGAGTCGTTGTCCTCCTACGACGTGCACTCCCTCGCGTTGACGTCGCTGACCGTCAAGGCGCTGGAGGATCTCGAGGTCGGCCGCAAGGACGCCGAGCGCGCCAAGAACATGTTCGCGCTGGGTCTGCTGTCGTGGCTGTACAGCCGTCCGACCCACTCGACCGTCGAGTACATCGAGCAGCGCTTCGCGAAGCGACCCGAGCTCGTCGAGGGCAACCTGGCAGCGTTCAAGGCAGGCTGGAACTACGGCGAGACCACCGAGGGCTTCGTCGTCAGGTACGAGATCGGCCCCGCCCCGATGCCCCCCGGCACCTACCGGACCGTGCACGGCAACACCGCACTCGCCTGGGGTCTGATCGCCGCGGCCCGCCAGTGCGGCCTGCCGCTGTTCCTCGGCTCCTACCCGATCACCCCTGCTTCTGACGTGCTGCACGAGCTGTCGAAGTACAAGGAGTTCGGCGTCATCACGTTCCAGGCCGAGGATGAGATCGCCGGCGTGGGTGCTGCGCTCGGTGCCTCGTTCGGCGGTGCGCTCGGCGTCACCACCACCTCCGGTCCCGGCATCGACCTGAAGGCGGAGACCGTCGGGCTCGCCGTAACGATGGAGCTGCCGCTGGTCATCTGCGACGTCCAGCGCGCCGGGCCGTCCACCGGCATGCCGACCAAGACCGAACAGGCCGACCTGCTCGCGGTGATGTTCGGCCGCCACGGCGAAGCGCCGGTCGCGGTCATCGCCGCCCGGTCGCCGGCCGACTGCTTCGACGCCGCCATCGAGGCGGTGCGGATCGCGACGACGTACCGCACACCGGTGTACCTGCTCTCCGACGCCTATCTCGCCAACGGCAGCGAGCCCTGGCTGATCCCCGACGTCGAGGCGCTGCCGACCTTCGACGTCGGCTTCGCGAAGCCGCCGGCAGCGGGTGAGACGTTCGCGCCGTACTCCCGCGACCCCGAGACGCTCGCCCGGCCGTGGGCGATCCCCGGTACGCCGGGCCTCGAGCACCGCATCGGCGGGATCGAGAAGGCCAACGGCTCCGGTGACATCTCCTACGACCCGGCCAACCACGACGCGATGGTCCGGCTCCGGCAGGCCAAGATCGATGGGATCGCCAGGGCCATCCCGCAGCTCGAGGTCGACGACCCGGACGGCGACGCCAGCCTTCTGGTGCTCGGCTGGGGCTCGACGTACGGCCCGATCGCTGCGGCCGTGCGAGCCGCCCGGGCCGCCGGCCACACGGTCGCGCGAGCCCACCTGCGCCACCTCAACCCGCTTCCTTCCAACACCGGCGACGTGCTCAAGCGCTACGAGCAGGTGCTGGTGCCCGAGCTCAACCTCGGCCATCTCGCGATGCTGCTGCGGTCGAGGTTCCTCGTCGACGTCGCGTCGTACACCGCGCTTCGCGGCCTGCCGTTCCGTTCCGAGGAACTCCTCGAGGCGATCGCCAGCATGGTCCCGAAGACCGGTGGCGCCGTCGTCGCCCAACGCACCGGCGAGGAAGGTGAGGCGTCATGAGCGCCGAGCCGGTAGCTCTCGGCATGCCGCAGTTCGGGCTCGACCTGGTGCCGCAGAGCGACGACGAGCTGTCGAAGAAGGACTTCACCTCCGACCAGGAGGTGCGCTGGTGCCCCGGATGCGGTGACTACGCGATCCTCGCCGCGATCCAGAGCTTCATGCCGACGCTCGGGATCAAGCGCGAGAACACCGTCTTCATCTCCGGCATCGGCTGCGCCGCGCGGCTGCCGTACTACATGAACACCTACGGCATGCACTCGATCCACGGTCGCGCGCCGGCGATCGCCACCGGGCTCGCGACCACTCGCCCCGACCTGTCGGTGTGGGTCATCGGTGGCGACGGCGACCTGCTCTCGATCGGCGGCAACCACCTGCTCCACGCCCTGCGCCGCAACGTCAACAGGACGATCCTGCTGTTCAACAACCGGATCTACGGCCTGACCAAGGGCCAGTACTCCCCCACGTCCGAGCCGGGCAAGGTCACCAAGTCGACCCCGATGGGCTCGCTGGACCACCCGTTCAACCCGATCTCGCTGG
>JAICXJ010000084.1 GCA_025980465.1 Frankiales bacterium
AGATGGCGCTCGAGCTGTTCAAGCCGTTCGTCATGAAGCGGCTGGTCGACCTCAACCACGCCCAGAACATCAAGTCCGCCAAGCGGATGGTCGAGCGGGCCACCGGTGGTACGGCGCGTTACGCGATGGTGTGGGACGTCCTCGAAGAGGTCATCACCGAGCACCCGGTGTTGCTCAACCGGGCTCCCACCCTCCACCGGCTCGGCATCCAGGCATTCGAGCCGCAGCTCGTCGAGGGCAAGGCGATCCAGATCCACCCGCTGGTCTGCACCGCGTTCAACGCCGACTTCGACGGTGACCAGATGGCCGTGCACCTCCCGCTGTCAGCCGAAGCGCAGGCCGAGGCTCGGATCCTGATGCTGTCCTCCAACAACATCCTCTCGCCGGCGTCGGGTCGACCGATCACCTCGCCGACGCAGGACATGGTGCTGGGCCTGTACTACCTGACGTCGATGAAGGAAGGCGCCAACGGCGAGGACCGCAGCTTCGGCTCGGTTGCCGAGGCGATCATGGCGTTCGACAACGGCGAGCTCGACCTGCAGGCGAAGGCGAAGATTCGCATCGATGATCTTCCGGCATCGCGCACCGACGAGAAGGCGCCCGCCGTACTCCGCGGTGGCGACGGCGACGAGCGGCCGTTCAACGGCCCGGAGGGCTGGGAGCCGGGCCAGGCGGTGCTCGTCGAGACCACGCTGGGTCGCTGCCTGTTCAACGAGGCGATGCCGCTGGACTACCCGTTCGTCGACTTCGAGGTGCGCAAGGCGCAACTCGGCGAGATCGTCAACGACCTGGCGGAGCGCTATCCGAAGGTGCAGGTCGCCGCGACCCTCGACGCGCTGAAGGAGGCCGGCTTCCACTGGGCCACCCGCGCCGGAGTCACGATCGCGATCTCCGACGTCGTCACGCCCCCGGAGAAGCAGGAGATTCTCGCCCGGTACGAGGAGCTGGCCGAGAAGGTCCAGAAGCAGTACGAGCGCGGTGTGATCACCGACGACGAGCGTCGCCAGGAGCTCATCGAGATCTGGACCCGCGCGACCACCGAGGTTGCGAACAAGATGCGGGAGAACTTCCCGAAGGACAACCCGATCCAGATGATGGTCGGCTCGGGGGCCCGCGGAAACATGTTGCAGGTCCAGCAGATCGCCGGCATGCGTGGACTCGTCGCCAACCCGAAGGGCGAGATCATCCCGCGCCCCATCAAGACGAACTTCCGCGAGGGCCTGACCGTGCTGGAGTACTTCATCTCCACCCACGGCGCCCGGAAGGGTCTCGCCGACACCGCGCTGCGGACCGCCGACTCCGGGTACCTGACCCGGCGGCTCGTCGACGTCAGCCAGGACGTCATCGTCCGGGAGGTCGACTGCGGCACCGACCGCGGCATCGTGGTCCCGATCGCGGTGACCAACGGTGACGGGTCGATCATTCTCGACCGCGACAACGTCGAGAACCGGGTCTACGCCCGGTCGCTCGCCGAGGACGTCGTGGTCAACAAGAAGGTGCTGGCCGCGGCCGGTTCCGATCTGGGCGACGTGCTGATCCAGCAGCTGGTGGACGCCGGGGTTACCGAGGTCCGGGTGCGCAGCGTGCTCACCTGTGACTCGAAGGTGGGCATCTGCGGCCTCTGCTACGGGCGGTCGCTCGCGACCGGCAAGACCGTCGATGTCGGCGAGGCGGTCGGCATCATCGCCGCCCAGTCGATCGGCGAGCCGGGCACTCAGCTGACGATGCGTACCTTCCACACCGGTGGTGTTGCGGGGGAGGACATCACGCACGGTCTGCCGCGTGTGGTGGAGCTTTTCGAAGCCCGTCAGCCAAAGGGCCGCGCACCGATCAGCGAGGTCGCCGGTCGGGTCAGCGTCGAGGAGACCGACAAGGCCGCGAAATTCATCATCACGCCGGATGACGGCGGCGAGCCGGTCGAGTACCCGGTGTCGAAGCGGATGCTGTCGTGGCGCTGGTACGACGCCGAGTCAGAACGCGCCCGTGGCCAGTGGCGCGTCGAGGAGGGCCAGCACGTCGAGGTCGGCGACCAGTTGCACGCCGGTGCGGTCGACCCGCACGAGGTGCTGCGGATCCTCGGCCCGCGCGCGGTCCAGCTGCACCTGGTCAAAGAGGTGCAGGAGGTCTACCGCTCGCAGGGCGTGACCATCCACGACAAGCACATCGAGATCATCATTCGCCAGATGCTCAAGCGGGTGAACATCCTCGAGTCGGGCGACACCGACCTGCTTCCGGGCGAGCTCGCCGAGCGGCCGAAGTTCGAGGAGGAGAACCGGCGCGTCGTGTCGGAGGGTGGCTCACCGGCCGCCGGCCGTCCGGTGCTCATGGGCATCACCAAAGCCTCGCTGGCGACCGAGTCGTGGCTGTCCGCGGCTTCGTTCCAGGAGACCACGCGGGTGCTCACCGATGCGGCGATTCACGCCCGCTCGGACTCGCTGCTCGGCCTGAAGGAGAACGTCATCATCGGCAAGCTCATCCCGGCGGGTACCGGCATCAGCCGCTACCGCAACGTCCGGGTCGAGCCGACCGAAGAGGCCAAGGCCGCGGTGTACACGATGATGCCGTACGACGAAGCCGGCTACGAGTTCGGAACCGGCTCGGGCGAGGCCGTCCCCCTCGAGGACTACAGCTTCGGCCAGCGTCCCGCGGGTGGGTACGACAGTGGCTACGGCGGCGGCAACTACCGCTAGCACGACTTAGATAACGGGCGAATCCCCCACGCCTCCTCCGCACGTCTCGTCGCTGGGGGCTTCGCCCGTTTCCTATTCCTGCCAGCGGTCTTGCGTGCGCCGTTGCACACTTGTCCTTGTGACCGAGGAGAGCGCTTCCTCAGCTGAGGCGCCGGGTGAGGTGCCGCCTTGGCAACCGCCGGGGTGGAACATGCCGCCGCCTGATCGCGCGGTGCCCCCCTATGCCGCGCCGCCGGGGTGGCAGCCGCCGCCCGGCAATCCTGCGCCGCCGCCGTATGCCGCGCCGCCGGGGTGGCAGCCGCCGCCGTACGCCCAGGCGGCCGGCGGACAGGACGGGTGGCATGGCGCCGGCCCCGGGGTCGGCGCCGGTCCTGGAGCCGGTGCGCCGATGTATCCGCCGCCTCCGACTTATGTCGGCGGGTATCCCCAGCCGTACGGATATCAGCCCTACGGCGGGTATCCCGCGCCGGGGGACACCAATGGCTTCGCGATCGCGTCCTTGGTCAGTGCCCTCGTCGGGATCTTTGCGCTGATCGTCGGTCCGCTTCTCAGCATCGTGTTCGGCGTGGTGGCGCTGCATCAGCTCGGGCGGACACCGGCGCGCGGGCGAGGCCTCGCGATCGCCGGAATCATCATCGGCTCGGTGGTGCTGCTGCTCGACGTCCTCGGCCTGATCGGGCTGGCCGTCGGCCACCCGTCGTCCAGTGGCGGCGGGCTGTCCACCTACTACCCGACGGCGGCCATTCGCAGCTTGGAGTAGGCGGCGGTGAGGTCGGGCTGCTGGTAGTGGGCGTTGAGCCCGCTGGGGTTCGGCAGCACCCACGCCGCCGCCGCTTCGAAGTCCGGAGCGGCGCCGACGCTGGCGCGCGGGGCGTCGAAGGCGATCCGATACGTCGAGATGCCCAGGAAGGCGACCGCCGTGGGCTGCCAGCGCCGGACCAGTCGCCGTAGCGGGGCGACCCCCGCTCGGATCTCGTGGTGGGCCAGTTCGTCGGCGCGGGCCGTCGCGCGCGCGACCAGGTTGGTGATGCCCAGGCCGGCGGCCCTGATCGCGGCCTCATCGCTCGGATCGAGCACCGCCGGCGCCAGTCCGGACTCATACAACGTGCGCCACAGCCGGTTGCCCGGTCTGGCGAAGTGGTGTCCGGACCAGGCGGACCACAGCGAGGGGTTGATTCCGACCAGCAGGATCGTGGTGTCCGGTCCGCCGAGGTCGGGGATGGTCCGCCCGTGCGACGCCGCCAGATCTGCTCGGCTCGGCCGGTGGTGGCCGGCCGAGTCAGCCCCGGCTATGCCGGGCTCGCCAGAGCCGGACCTGGCGGGGCGGCCTTGATCGTGAGTGCGCAGCGTCCGAAGCGATCACGCCGACCGGGTCCCACGGCTTCGGCTTCAGCGGCCGCAGTGTCGGTGCCGGCTCGCGCAGCGCCGGGATCCCGAGCGGACCTGGTCGGGGGCCGTTGTCGTCGTAGCCGTAGTCGGCGAGGCACCTGGCCTCCGCGTGCAGTACCAGCGCACGCAGCTCAGGCGTCCACACGGCGGTGGGGCCAGCGTCATCGTTCGTGGCCTGGTTGACCGGCTCGGCCCGAGTGATCGCGTCCTGGTCGTACTCGACGCCGATCCGGTCGAGGAAGGTCATCAGGTCGGCTTCGAGGGTCTCCTGCCTGCCGATGATCTCGACCTGATCGCGCGAGCCGAGGCCGGTGTACCACCGGTACGTCTCGTACAACCGGTCCGGCTGTGCGGTGACGTTGCGAATGAACTGCCCGAAGTCGTCGTCACCGCAGGAGGGATCGATCGGCCAGGCCGGATGCCAGTTGCTGCCCGGCTGCCAGTAGTACCAAGTGCTGCCGTCCCGGACCTCCCGGAACTTCATCTGCCAGTAGCTGGCGTACCAGTCGGCTGGGTGACGAACGAGGGTGAAGGTGACCGGCGAGTTGGTGTATCGCAGCGGGCCGACCAGGTCCTTGTGGGCGTGCTTGAGCCCGATCTGTTCGACCTTCAGCCCGAGCGTCTTGGTGAGGACACGTCGTACGTAGGTGCCGCCGGTCTTCGGGCAGTGGACGAAAAGGCCGTTGTAGTCGGGCAGGTACAGCGCCATCGCTACTCGCCCGCCAATGCGGCTTGCGGAAGTGGTCGCTTCCCGCCGGGGATAAGCCGGAGCAGGTCATGACCGGCAACGTCCTGCAGTTCCAGGGCGTAGCGATGATGTGTCGCCACCCAGCTGTAGACGGCGGCTCGGGCCGGTGCCGGGTCGCCCCAGGTGCCGTACCACTTGGTAGGGCTGATCACGATCGGCTTCAGGCCCTTGGTGAACATCGCTTCCCACACCGCTGCGGCGACCCCCGGTGTGTGCTTGTGGCGGTAGTCGTCGAACACCACGATCCCGTCCGGTCGCAACGCCTCGCGTGCAGTGTCCACGTCGACCGACACGTGCTCGTACAGATGCGACGCGTCGACGTGCACGAAGCGGGCGCTGCCGGGTGTCAGCAGGGCGGCGACCTCCTTGGTGGTCATCTGGTGGATGACCGGAAGAGTTCCACGGAAGCGCTGGTAGTTGCGTTCGAACTGCTCCCGGTTGAGGGTGCTGTAGGAGATCTGGTTCTCCGTGGCGTTCGCGTCGTCGCCGGCTTCGGCTTCGAACAGGTCGCACACCGTGAAGGTCTCGCCCGGTTGAAGTGCTTCGCCCACCACGATCGCGCTCTTCCCCATGTACACGCCCAGCTCCACCAGGTCGCCGGGTGGCTGGGTGACGACCTGCCAGTCGAGCAACATTCGGAACAGGTCACGATCGGCCTGGCTGAACCAACCCGGGACGTCATCGAGCACCTGCGCCTGCTCGGCGCGGAGCTGAGTGACCAGCTGCGGGTCGACCGTCGGCGGGGAGTAGCCGTATGCGGTGAACGTCTCGCGCTCGGCGACTGCGACGCGGGCGCGGAGCTCGTCGGTGTACAGGGTGCGCCGCCAGGTGTTGCGGTCCAGGTACGCGAGTGACTCCCGGTCGTAGCCGATGCCGACGGTGGTGAGGACGGTGCAAAAGTCTTCCAGCATCGTCTCGGTCTTGCCGACGTAGTGGATCTCGTCTGAGGTGCCGCGGCCGGTGTAGAGCCGGTACATCTCGTACAAGAAGCCGCCAGGATCGGTGACCTTCTCGAGGAACCCTGCGAAGTCGTTGTCGGGATGAACATCGACTGGCCAGAGCGGGTGCCAGTAGCAGTCCGGCTCACTGAGCTTCCACTGTGGTTCTGGGTCGGTGTGGTCCCGCCAATAGGCGGCGTACCAGTCGAGTGGGTGGCGGACGAACGCGAGCGTGTACGGGTTGCGCTCGTGGCGTAGCGGGCCGACGAGGTCCTTGTGCGCGTGCTTGTTGCCGATCGATTCGACCTTGAGCTTCAGAGTCTCGCGGACGGCACGTGCGATCAGATGGCTGTTGGTCTTCGGCGTCCGCAGGATGAGGACGTTCTGGTCCGGGAGATACATCGCCACGGGGGCAATTGTTTCATTGGAGCTGCTCGGGCTTGGGCTTACGCGGCGCGAGCCGAAGCACCTCGTGGCCGGCGAGGAACTGGCGGTCGATGCGGTGGTGCGGGCTCGCCTGGGTCCACGCGGCGATCACCTCGCGGGCCGGCGCCGGGTCGCCCCAGGTGCCGTAGAACTTCTTCTTGGTGAGTGCGATCGGCCGGAGCCCGTCGCGCAACACCGCCTCCCAGACGGCCAGCGCCACCCCTGGGGTGTGCGCGGAGCGGAAGTCGTCGAACACCACGATGCCGTCGCTGCGCAGCATGGTGTGGCTGGCGGCGGCATCCGCCGCAGCGTGTTCATAGAGGTGGGAGGCGTCGACGTGGACGAATCGCGCGCTTCCCGGCTCGACGTGCTCAAGGATTTCCGAGGTCGGCGCAGCGATGACCACCGGGAGCCGGGCGTGGAAGGACAGGTAAAAGCGTTCGAACTCGCTGCGCTCCAGGCTCTCGAACGAGCGAGGCTTCTCGCTGTCGTGCCCGGTGCCGGGCGGCGGCGCGCCGAACAGGTCGCAGACCGTGAGGGTCTCGCCGGGAGCCAACAGCTCTCCGAGCAGGATCGCGCTCTTGCCAAGGTAGACACCGAGCTCCACGACGTCGCCGGGACGCTGGGTCTCGCTCTGCCACGACAGCAGGACTCGGAACAGTGCCTGGTCGTCGGCGTTGAACCATCCCGGTACGTCGTCGAGGGTCATCGGTCCACCGGCTGGAGCTCCCCCGGTCGCGCCGTCACCGACCGGCGCCCCGGGTTGGGGATCAGGCTTGGCAGCGTCACGCGATGTCCTGGCCACGAGCAACCGATCCCGTCCGTTGCGACGCCCTGGCGACGCCGTGAGCCCCCGGCTGCCGATCCGCAGCCGGAGGTGAGACCGTAGCGTGGCGACCCGCCGCGCGGGAACCGGACATTCGACCTTAAAGGTCCCTGGCCTGGCTCGATTTTGACCGCTGGACTCAGGCTCGGCTAAGGTGTCCGATTGTGCCTGGAGGCGTCTAGGCACGCTTGTCGTGCGTCAGATCCAGGCACGATCCCGACCAGCGCGGCGGCCTCCCAGCAACCAAGGG
>JAICXJ010000040.1 GCA_025980465.1 Frankiales bacterium
CTGTCAGGTTGAGGACCTCGCGGATCGCGGACTCTGCTGAAGCACCTGGCCTGTCGATCTCGTTCACGACTGTGACTACCTCCCAGATGTCGGGTCCCTGGGCGAGGGCCGCCCGTCTCCCGGAGGGACCCTCCTTGAAGCTGATTCCGGGATGCGCGGCGATGCGGACTTCCTCGTTGTCCATTGGCTAGTCTGGATCCGATTAGCGTGACGCGAGCACTGTCGGTGCAGGTCGTGTCATGAGTTCGATGAGGTCGGTCTCGGGGACGGGTCGGTAGTTCCACACGTCGACGCCGACGTTGATTTGGCGACCGTTCGTCTTCCACTTCTCGTGCACGTGACCGTGGAGCAGCCAGGTGTCGGTGTCGAGCGTCGGTCGATGTTGGGCGTAACGGTCGGTGTCGCGACTGTCGCCAACGACTGGCAGGTGGCACAGCATGACTTGGTGGTCGCCGAGTTCGGCCCGGACGATCGACGGGTGGATGGTGAAGCCGACGTCCTCATACATCGCGATGTGCTCGGGTCTGACGCGGCTGTGGCCGGGCCAGCAACGGTCGTGGTTGCCGGGGACGAGGTGCTTTCGACCGGGAAGGTGCGTGACCAGCGGCAAGGTTTCGCTGATCCGGCCCATCGCGACATCACCGAGGACCCATATCTCGTCGTCGGGTCGAACGATCTCTATCCAGTTCGCTACGAGGGCAGCGTTCATCGCTCCGACCGTCGGGAACGGCCGGTTGCAGTACTGGATGATGTTGGCGTGCCCGAGGTGCAGGTCCGCCGTGAAGAACCTCATGACTCTCATCTCGTCGTAGCAACGGAAAGGCGAGCCACCTCCGCCGCCGATCTGCTGGCGTTACTTACATCAGACGTAAGTTACGTGTCACGTCAGTTAGCGCTCGGACTGCCGACGCCGGGATGACCGTGGTCCCCTTGACCCACCCTCACCTCGAGCTTCGAGATCAACACCCGGTGATGCCTTGTGCGTCCTGCCCTGTCGCCGGTGCGTAGTGCTGGGCTGCGCTGTGGGAGTTCTCCCGGTGCTGCCCCTCGCATGCCGTTGGCAGAGGAAGCGCCTGGTTGACCGTCGGCGCTGTGACGGTTCGGTGTTCGCCTCTCGAAAACTCTCGGTTACCGACTTGATCGGTCATCCGGCGTCAACGCTGCTCAGCCGAGCAGGTCGACCTCCCAGTTCGCGCGCTGGATCGCGACATCGAGCTCGCGGTGTTCGCGTGCGAGGTCATCGACGGTCGCTCGCAGCTCCCGCACCGGCAATGCCGGCAGGGTGCGCAGCTCCGAGCGCAGCTGCCGGAAGCCCGCGAAGCCCTCACGGCCAGACGCCGCGTCCGCAGCCTTGCCCCACAGCGAGTGCCGCATCCGCAGCACGTCACGCCGCGCGAGCGCGTCGGTGATCGTGTCCTGACCATCGATCGTCGCAGCCGCATTGGTGCGGTTAATCCGCCGGATCAGATCCTCCAGATCGGCGAAGGTGCGGTCCGCATCGGCAAGCAGCGCCGCCGCGTCCTCGGTCGGCTCCTCACCCTCCTGGAACCGGGCGTTCGCCTGCACCCGGGCACGCAACTGCTCCACCCGCTTCACCGCGTCGGCCCGTTGGGCCAACGCCTCAGCCAGCTTCATCTCGTGTCACCTCCTCTCATCGAACAAACCTGGCGAGTATGACCTCGGGCGAAGGCCGCCGCATCTGGTTTTCATGACGAGGACCAAGCGGACGCCGGCAAACAAAATCGGTGGCCGGGCAGGAGATCGCGACGTAGTCTGACCGGCTTGCCTGCCAACCGGCGGGTGCGCGTCGACGAGGAGAAGGGGGCGGCCATGACTCGGCAGCTATAGCGCCAGTCACCAGTGGAGCGAACCGTTCCACGCTGGCGCGCCAGGGAGTTCATGGTGCGCAACCATCACGAGAAGTACAAGGACATGGCCGAGTCGGTCCTGCCCTCGACCCGTCGCCGCGCGGCTCGGGAGGATCGGCAGGCGATCCATCAGCGGCACCGCGCACAGACCCGCGCGGCACTTGCCGACTATCGCCGTTCAGGTGATCCGGTCGATGTCGAGACCCACGTCCGTGCGACACCTGACCGGGAGATCCACGACTTCGTCTGGGATCGTCGGTCGGCGGACAAGGTCGGCCCGCTGATCCGGTGGGCGATCCGTCGGGTCGAGCGCGACCCACAGCTCCGCGACGCCGACGTCGCTACCCAGACCGCAGCGTTCCGCTCAATGTTCCCGGACAACCTGATCGGTCGGCATGCGATCGACCACATCCGGTGGGCGCTGACCTGGCGGGCCGAAGGCAACGGAACCTGCCCAGGCGCGCTTATTGGCGTGGGGAGAACCTCGACGCGCTGGACGCTCAGGTGCGCAGCATTCTCGAGAACGGCCAGCACAGCACGCTCAATGCAGGCATCCGGAGTCTTGCCGCTACCGACCCGCGGCCGTCAAACTGCACCGTCGCCGGTGGCGATGAGCTCCGGCACCGCGAGGGTCGTCCTGTCGCGCCGTACCGGATGCTGCGCGGCGCGCACGACATCGATGAATTCGTCCGCGACATCGCATCCGCACCGGCCATCGTGTCGCTCGTCAACAAGCTCAGTCGATAGCGCGGTGACAACTCAAAGCTCGGCTCGGGTTGCCCGTGTGGCTGTCAGTTCCAGAGGGTGGCGATCGGAGCAGCGACGATTCGGTCGTCGAGCCGGTAGACCCGCGGGCCGGTGTGCATCACGATGCCGGCAACGAATCGGTCGCCGAGCTCATCGCGAAGCCAACGTAGGTGCTGCGCGCTGCTGGACCCGGGCGCGGAGTCCGCCTTGATCTCGATGCCGATCACCCGGTGGGCGTCGAGTTCGGCGATCAGATCGACCTCATGCCGCCCGTCGTACTGACGCAAGTGGAACAGCCGCGTCCGGCTGGCACCGATCGGGAGCTCGGCACGAAGTTGGGCCGCGACGAACGTGTCGAGCACTCGTCCGAGCAGGTTCGCGTCGCGCATCACGGCGTCCAGGCTGACCTTGGCACCAGCGGCAAACAGGGCCGGATCGGTGAGGTATCGCTTCGGCGCCCGGACCAGCCGTTTGAGCCGGTTGGTGGTCCACGCCGGTACGACGTCGAGCAGGTAGAGCGCTTGGAGCAGGTCCTCATAGGCGAGCGCGGTCTTGCGATTGACCCCGGCAGCGTCATAGATCGTCTTGTCCTCGACGATCCCGGCGCTGTTCAGGCTTACCGCCTCGAGGTAACGGCTCAACCTTTGCGGGTCTCGGTCGGCGAACTGCTTCGCGTCGCGGGTCAGCATCTGCTCGACGTACCCGTCCCACCACTCGCGGCGGGCGTCCTCGGACAGTCGCAGCGCGGGTTCGGGGAATCCGCCCCGCAATGCGAGCTGCACGTAGTCGCGCAGATCCGGAGAGTCCGACGGATTGATGAGCGCATCAACCCCGCCGTCCGCGAGCCGGTCGAGGTAGGTCGGGCCCTCGACCCCGCCAGCCAACTCCCGTTCGGTCAGCCCGGTCATCGCCAGCCGGATCACCCGACCCGTTCCCGGCCAGCTCTGCTCCTCTATTTCAGCGCGCACCGAGCCGGTGAGCAGGAACCGGCCCGGTCGAAAGTCACCGTCCACCGTCCGCTTGACCGCACCGAGCACCGACGGCACCACCTGCCACTCATCAATCAGAACCGGCTCAGCGAGGCCACGGAACGCCGCGTCCGGATCGGCGCGCACCGCCTCAGCTTCCGCGGGACGATCCAGCTGGAGGACGGTTGCCGCGTGCTGGCGGGCGGTCGTCGTCTTCCCGCTCGCCCGGGGGCCGACGATCATGATCGCTGGTAACTCGGCGAACATCCGGGTCAACCAGGGATCGACGAGTCGAGGCAGGTAGGCATTTGCCACGCGCTCAGACTACCGTTTTCACGCAGGTTTCGATACCTATTTCACACATGATGCGGTGCCGCTCTCACCACCGGGCCCGTCAACCGACGCGGGCGCCTATAGATATGGCCTGGGTGTCCGCCTCGGCCACCACGGGCCGGGATCACTCGTCGAGCATGCGCCGCGCGAGTTGTTCGGCGTTGTACTCGCGGATCGCGATCTCCATCTGGTCCTTGTCGGTGACGTCGACGCCGCGGGCGAGGAGGTCGGCGACGATCTGCTTGCCCGGCCCCCAGGCCGAGTCGTCGTCGTAGGCAAGGGCAAAGTCCTCGGCGTACTCATCGACTGCGGCGACGACCGGATCGATCCATTCCTGCTCGACACCGGCACGGGTGAGCGCGAACTGCACCCAGGTGCGGGTGACGGCCGGCACCGCCGCCCGTTGCTCCGGGTCGAGCAACACCTTGCGCGGCAGCCAGTCGGTCAGGAAGAGCTCCACCTCACCCGGACTCCATGCCAGCACGCCACCCGTGATGTAACCGTCGCCGTAGTCGATGCAGCAGTCGGCGACGCTCCGGGCGACCGTGTCCTCGGGAAGTCCGCTGTCGCGAGCAAAGTCGTCAAGCAGCGCCGCCCGCGCGTCGTCGGAGATGGGCTCCCACTCCAGCCAGTCAGCGTCAGTCACCGCCGCAGTGACGCACCGCGCCGCAGCCAACGCGCGAAGGTCGACATAGTCGAGGTCGTCGTGCTTTGGCCATAACATTCCGGTGCGGCGCAACGCCTCCGCGAGCTTGCCAAGCACTTGTTCAATCGGCTGCTCTGCGATCGGCATCGGGATGCCGTCCTCACCTGCAAGCTCGTTCCAGCGTTGCGCGGACGCAGGCTCGAGGATCCCGATCTTCTGCACGGTCGTCCCACCCGGATACGTGACGTGGGCCAGCAGGCCATGCGGATCATCGCCGCCGTACTCGACGAGCAGCATCTGCTCCGAGCCCCACGGGTCGCTCGCAACGTACGCCGCGACCGGCGCCGGTGCCTCGGCATCCGCCCAGCGCGGTTGCGGGAAGTCCGCGGCGAGGAGTTCGATCGCCTCGTCCAGCACCTTCACCTCACTCGCCGGCGCGATCAGTCGCAATGCCTGGACAGCGGCGTAACCGTGAGCCGTCGGCTTGGTGTGTGCCCGGCCGACAACTCCCAAGATCAACACTGCCTCCGGGTCACGTTCGCTCAGGCCCGCTTCTAGCCACGCCTCACCCAGCCACGCGCTCGCCGCCGCCTCCGCGATCAGCCGCGACGGCTCGTCGACCAGGCGGCACGCATCGGCGATCGCCCGGTCAGCGGGCATGATCTGTCGAACCGGGCCGCCACGGTTCGGTTTCTTCGCCCGACCCCGCCCGGGCGGTCGTCCTCGACTCTTCGGACTCACGACCCCGTAGTCCATCAGATCGCCTGACCTCCGGGTGCCGCCCTAGCCGTCACGCGATCTCGACGTGAACGAACTGAACCAGACCTTCTGATCCCGCACTACTGTTTCGCTGCGCCGGCCCATGACCGACGGTCGTGATCAGCCGTGGCAACACGATTGGCTACACGACCCACCGCCAAGCCGCTGACCTGCGCGTTTGCCCGTGAAAAGTGGCGACCTTCTGATCCCGGCCAAACTACGCGTCACAGACCCCGACAACGCGCTGACCAGCGCATTCACCGATCGACGTAGTCGCCGCGCGACCTTCTGATCCCCTGGCTACACGAAGACGACCTTCGGTGCAAGATCGTTGGTCGAGTAGCCGGGGGGATTCTCACCCCCCGGCCCTCACAGAACCGTGCGTGAGCCTCTCGGCTCACACGGCTCTTGTCATCCAGCCTATGGCCGTGCTCCGGCGGCCCAGTGGACGAACAGGTCGGGTTCTCGGTCCGCGACGCGGGCAAGGAACCGCCAAGTCCGCCGTGGCCGCCGGCGCAGCCGTTTGAATTTCCGTCTGGCCCAGCGGGCCAGGTATTGATCGATGTGGTTGAGCGTCTCGATCAACTCGGAGCGGTAGAAGCGGCCGTAGTAGTTGATCCAACCTCGCACGATCGGGTTGATCTCACGTGCGAGCTCCGCGAGCGTGTGCCCACTGCGCAGGTGTAGCCGCCAGCCCTTGATCGTCTGCCGGATCGCTTTGGCCGCGCCGTCGCTGACCGCTGGCACGAAGTTCGTAAACATCACACCGTTACGGTTCAACGCTTTGCGCGGGCGGAAGGTGTAGCCGAGGAAGTCGAACCGGCAGTCCGGATACTGGCCCCGCCGGTTGCTGTCCTTGCAATACACGATGCGCGTCTTGGCCGGGTGCAGTTCTAACCCGACCTGCGCCATCCGCTCAGCGATCGCGGCCAGGACGTATCTGGCCTGACGTTCGCTTGTGCAGTGCACCACCGCGTCGTCTGCATATCGTTCGAACCCGATGGTCGGAAACTGCCGAGCCATCCAGGCGTCGAACGCATAGTGCAGGAACACGTTGGCGAGCAGAGGTGAGATCGCTGACCCTTGCGGGGTCCCGCGATCACGTGCGACCAGGCTTCCGTCGGCTCGTTGCAACGGCGCGGACAGCCACCGTTGCACGTAGAGCAGGACCCACCGGTGCTCGGTGTGGCGGGATACCGCTTTGAGCAGCAGCTCGTGGTCGATGCTGTCGAAGAACGACCGGATGTCTAGATCGATCACCCAGTCGTTGCGCCAGCAGCGTTCCCGGCACCGCCCGACCGCGTCCAACGCAGAACGGTTCGGTCGGTAGCCGTAAGAGTCGGGGTGGAACAGCGGTTCCACCTTCGGCTCCAGCGTCATCGCGACCACCGTCTGCGCGATTCTGTCCGCGACCGTCGGCACGCCGAGCACTCTCGACCCCGACCCGTCTCGCTTCGGTATTTCCACCGCCCGCACCGGCGGAGGGAAGTAGGCCCCCGAGGACAGTCGATTCCACAGCTTGTAGAGGTTGTCTTTCAGGTTCACCTCGAACGCTGCGATCGACTCCTCGTCAACCCCGGCCGCCCCCTGATTGGCCCTCACCTTGCGGTAGGCCTCCCACACCGTCCACTTGGAAATCTCGAACGGCTTGGACGTCGACCGTGGCTTGCTCATGCGGTTCCTCCCGACTTGCGGTTGACCGTTGAACAACCCTGGATGACTCGCCCCCTTCGCTCCGCCCGTGTTACCGGGCCTCATCGCTACTACGAGGCGATCCGCCCCTGCGCGTCGCGTCGGTACTCTGCCCTCACGGATTCAGCCGCTCGGGGATCTCCCTCTCGGCCAGCCCACAACGTGGGCAGGTCGGTATCGGCGCGCAGGTTCCCACGTTCCGTGCTGAAGCCCGGACCAGGCTCGCGCCACCTCTACGCCGGGCGGCACCTGGGCAGTAAGCAGGTCTCCCCCAGGCTCATCCCGAGGGCCATGATTTACCTCGGTTTCGCCGCCGCCTTGATCATTAACGACGCCTACAGTGGTTCGCTTTCGCTCGCCTTCCTGGTCCACACCTGACGGGCTGACAGCCCGCCTTTTCCGCGACGCTCACCACCCCAGGCATTGACCCGACGCAGCTCGCGGTGGTTTGCGGCCTCCCCCTGCAGGGCGACCGCGGAGGGTCGAATCCTCCATCTTCAGCACAGCAAGAACAGAGATCGTGATCTTCTACATCACGACCTCCACTCGGTCGTGGCGCACATCATGCCCTGACCTGGGCGAACGTTCGATTCGCGCGCTCGAAGGGATTCGAACCCCCAACCTTCTGATCCGTAGTCAGATGCTCTATCCGTTGAGCTACGAGCGCTGGAGCATCGGCCAGTGTACGTGGCGGCCCTCCCTACGACGGCTCGACCACCCAACGATCCCGCAAGTCCGCCAGCCACGACGGGAAGTCCAGCGGCACGTCCGGCAACACCGACGCCCCGACAGCCGCCAGCGCCGCCTCGAAGGCAGCTGGGTCGTCGCCCCACGACCGCGGGTCGCCCATCATCACCTCGAGCAGCACGGCCCCGTCGGGCCCCGCCGTAAATGGCCCGAAGGCGGCCCCGAACGGCAGCTCGATGTGCGTCCCGGCCGGACAGTGGCGCGACCCGCAGCACATCTCCCCTGAAATCACGAACAGCACGTGCGGGCTGTAGTGGCCGTGCCGGCGGATCACCATGCCCGGATCCCACTTCGCATACAGCGACAGATAAAGCGGATCCGGCGAGAACGCCAGCCACTTCTCCCACACCGACGCTTCCGTGCCATCAGCACGCCGGATTCGCTTCACCTGCTGCCACGGCACGTCCGGATCGTTGAGATGCCGGAACACAGGCTCCACATCGTCAACCCGAGGGCTCTCCGTCACGCGCTGCCTCCGGTGGGATCGGTCACCTCAAGCCCAGCAAATCAAAGAAAAATCGGCGCCGGGCTTTGGAGATACAACCTTTCGCCCCCTAGGTTCGTCTACCGAACGCCCGACTTCCCCCGCCCGAACGACGTTAGAGCCCCGATGTCCAACGGTCTGCCCGGTCAGCAGCGACCGCGCCGCTTCCGTATGCGGCGTGGTGCGCGCTACCCATCGCCGACCTTCCGGACCGGCGCCGGACTCTCCACCCGGTACGACGGGGCGGTGTCACCGCTGACCCGCCGCGGTCTGCTCGGCGGCGCCCTGGTCCTGATCGGAGCGGGTATCGCCGACCTGGTGCACGTGCTCGGCAAGTCCAGCCCGGCCCGCACCAACGGCTCTCCGGCGAGGTTCCCCACCAAACTGCTCGGCCTGCCCGGCACCTCTACGCCGCACGGCACGCCGGGCACCACAGCAGCACGCCCCGCGGTCACCCATCACCACGAGCACGTCCACGGCCGCACCGCGCCGCACTCCCACCAGCACTCGCACAGCCACGGTCACCACCACCCCACCCACAGCCACGGCACCCATCACACGGCGAGCCACCACCACACCGGCGGTCACGCCGCCCGCAACACCAAGAAGAAGCAGGAGAACGTCACCCTCCCGCCGGCCCGGCTCGCGGTCCGCAGCTCCCCGGCGTACCAGGTCGACCAGCTCATCCCGAAGCCACCGAAGCACGCGATCGCGCTCACCATCGACGACGGTCCCGACCCGCAGTGGACCCCGCACGTGCTGCGGCTGCTCGACCACTACCGGATGCAGGCGTCGTTCTGCATCGTCGGCGAGCACGCCGCCGCCTACCCGTGGCTCGTCAGAGACATCGCCCGCGCCGGTCACGTGATCGTCAACCACAGCTACACCCACGTGCAGCCGTTCAACCAGCTGACTGAAAAGCGCATCGTCTGGGAGATCACCAAGACCCAGCACGCGATCGAGAAGGCCGCCAGGATCACGCCGCTGCTGTTCCGGGCGCCGGGCGGTGACTGGTCGCACTTCATCTACCGCGCGATCGCGTCGTACGGGCTCGAGCCGCTCGACTGGGACGTCGACCCCCGCGACTGGGCGCTGCCCGGCACCAAGGCGATCGAACGCCGTCTGCTGCGGGCCCGGCCGGGTGAGATCGTGCTCTGCCACGACGGCGGCGGCAACCGCGCCGAGACCGTCCGGGCGCTGCGCACAGTGCTGCCGAAGTGGAAGCGCCGCGGCTACCTGCCGATCCCGCTGCACATCCAGCCGCACTGGCTCGCCTCGACCACCTCCTCGCCGTCGCCGACGCCCACCTCCGACCCGACGTCCTAACCGCGAGGGCAATAGCCTTCCGCCGTATGGCGGCGTATCGCTCGCACGACGACGGCTTCGAGCCGCTGCACGACGATGTCCGCCGACTCGGCGCCTACGTCGGGCAGATCGTCGCCGAGTCCGACGGCAGCGACCTGTACGACGACGTCGAGGCGCTGCGCCGGGCCTGCCGCGACGTACGACGGGGAACCGCCGAGGTCGACCCGCAGTCGCTGGTCGACGCGCTGCCGCTGGAGCAGGCCGAGCGGGTCGCCCGCTCCTTCGCGGTCCTGTTCCACCTGGTCAACCTCGCCGAGGAACGCCACCGGGTCCGCGTGCTGCGCAGCCGCGACCGGATCGGCGAGGCGCCCTCGCGTGACTCGCTCGCCGGCGCGGTCGCCGCGCTCGGCACCGCCGACGCGATCGAGGCGCTGCGCACGGTCGAGGTGCATCCGGTCTTCACCGCCCACCCCACCGAGGCCCGCCGCCGTGCGGTCGTCACCGCGTTGCACCGCATCGCCGACGAGCTCGACCGCGGCGACGACCCGCGCATCGGCGACAGCGAACGCATCGAGGCCGACCGCCGGGTCCGCGAGGAGATCGCGACCCTGTGGCGCACCTCGTTGCTTCGCGAGCAGCGGCTCGACCCTCTCGACGAGGTCCGCACGACGATGGCGGTCTTTGACGAGACGCTGTTCCGCCTCGCGCCTGCCCTCTACCGGGTGACCGAAGCGGCGCTGCTCGCCACGACCGGCGGGCTGGACGACGACACCGTCCCCGGCGGTGACGCTCCGGTCACTCCGGCGTACCTCGCCCTCGGCTCCTGGGTCGGCGGCGACCGTGACGGCAACCCGCACGTGACCGCCGAGATCACCCGCGAGGTGCTCGACATCCAGGCCGACCACGTGCTGCGGGCGCTGGAGAACGCCGCGACCCGCATCGGCCGGTCGCTGTCGCAAGGCACCAGGCTCGCGCCGCCGTCCCGCGAGCTGGCTGCCGCCCTCGACGCCGACACCACCGCGCACCCGAAGACAATCGCTGCCATCGCTCGCTCAGCCGCTGACCAGCCGCATCGGCAGAAGGTGGTCTTCGCCTCCGCTCGCATTCGCGCCACCCGCACCCGCGACGCCGACCTCGCCTACCGCTCGCCCACCGAGCTGCTCGACGACCTGCGGCTGGTGCAGACCTCGCTCGCCGCGTCGGGGTCGGCGCGCAGCGCGTACGGCGAGCTGCAGCATCTGATCTGGCAGGTCGAGACGTTCGGCTTCCACCTCGCTGAGCTCGAGCTTCGCCAGCACTCCGCGATCCACCGTCGCGCGCTCGACGACCTCGCCGCGCACGACGGTGCGCCGAGTGAGGACATGACCCGCGAGGTACTCGCGACGTTCCGGGTGATGGCGGCGCTGCAGGACCGCTGGGGCACCCGCGCCTGCCGCCGCTACATCGTGTCGATGTGCTCCTCCGCCGATGATCTGTCCGCGGTGACGTCGCTGGCGCGTCATGCCCTCGGCGACCGGGCATCGTCGCTGGAGTTGTCGGTGATCCCGCTGTTCGAGACCGGTGAGGATCTGCGCGGCTGTGTCGGCGTACTCGACGAGTGGATCGGCTCCCTCGCGTCACCTCCGTCACAGGTCGAGGTGATGCTGGGCTACTCCGACTCGGCCAAGGACATCGGGCCGCTGTCGGCCACCTTGCTGTTGTACGACGCGCAGGCGGCGCTCGCGGCGTGGGCGGCGCGTAACGACATCGAGCTGACCCTCTTCCACGGCCGCGGCGGGTCGCTGGGGCGCGGCGGCGGACCGGTCAACCGCGCGATCCTGGCGCAGCCGCCGGGCTCGGTCGCCGGCCGGTTCAAGGTCACCGAGCAGGGCGAGGTCATCCACGCCCGCTACGGCAACCCGCGGATCGCCGAACGCCACCTCGAGCAGGTCACCGGCGCGGTGCTGCTGGCCGGGACGAAGTCGAACGAGGATCGCAACGCCGCGGCCGCGGCCCGCTTCAACGACCTCGGTCACCAGATGGAGGCGGCCAGCCGTGCGGCGTACCGCGACCTGGTCGAGACCGACGGGTTCGCTGACTTCTTCGCCCGGGTGTCACCCCTCGACGAGCTGTCGGACCTCGCGATCGGGTCCCGGCCGGCCCGGCGCTCCGGCGGTGCGGGGTCGCTGCAGCTGGCTGATCTCCGTGCCATTCCGTGGGTGTTCGCGTGGTCACAGACCCGCTGCAACCTGACCGGATGGTTCGGGCTCGGGTCCGGACTCGCGGCCGCGCCCGACATGGACGAACTGCGGACGGCGTACCGGGAGTGGCCGCTGTTCACGGCGCTGATCGACAACGCCGAGATGTCGCTCGCGAAGACCGACCGGGCGGTCGCCGAGCGGTATCTGGCGTTGGGCGACCGGCCCGACATCACCGAGCGGATCCTCGCCGAGCTCGACCTGTCGACGTCGTACGTGCTCGAGGTGCTCGACACCGACCGGCTGCTGGCGGGGCGGCGGATCCTGCGGGCGGCGGTCGACCTGCGTAACCCCTACGTCGATGCGCTGTCACATCTGCAACTGCGGGCGCTGACCGCGCTGCGACAAGGCAACTACGCCGACGACGCCGAGGAACGCCGGCTCCGCGAACTGCTCCTGCTCACGGTCAACGGCGTCGCCGCCGGCCTCCAAAACACCGGCTAGCAGTGATCGCAGTGATCAAGCTGTCAGTTCGGCGCGAACGCCGACCGGCGCCGAGAGTCCTGACAGGTCGGCTGGCGCCCAGCCCGGGTGACGGAAGACGTAGCCGAGCGCGTCTCGGGCTGATCCCGCGGTAGTGACGTCGCGCCAGATCGCGACCCATTCGTGGGTCTCGATCCGGAACGGGTTGTGGGTGCTGATGTTCTTGGTCAGGCCGTAGATCACCGGTGCGAGCTCCGGCTCGAACGAGCCGAACATGCGGTCCCAGAGGATCAGGATGCCGGCGTAGTTCTTGTCGAGGTACTGGTTGTTGGAGCCGTGGTGCACCCGGTGATGGCTCGGGGTGTTGAACACGAACTCGATCGGCGCCCACATCCGCCCGATCGCCTCGGTATGGATGAAGAACTGGTAGAGCAGGTTGATCGCGAAGCTGGTGAGGATCAGCTCCGGCGAGACGCCGAGTACGGCGAGCGGCGCCAGGAACGGCAGCGTCGAGACGACCACCCAGGGCTGACGCAGCGCGACGGAGAGGTTGTAACGCTTGCTGGAGTGATGCGCGACGTGGATCGCCCACAGCAGGCGCGACTCGTGGTGCAGCCGGTGGTAGGCGTAGTAGGCGACATCGACCCCGACCATCGCGACGACCCAGGCGGGCCAGCCATGGTCGAGGTGCACCGGCGCGACGTGATGCAGCGCGACCAGCGCTGCAACCTCCACCAGTGCCCACGGTGCGCCGAGGATCTGGCTGCCGGCGCCGGTGGCGATGTTGGCCCAGGTGTCACGCGCGTCGTAGCGGGCCTTGCGGGCGCCGCGGATCAGGTAGCGCTCGACGGCGATGCTGAGCAGGAACATCGGGCCGGCGGCCAGCAAGATGAGTTGCGCCGTGGTCATGGCGGCATCCTGGCATAACTGGTCCAACCAGTCAACCAGTGGCCCTTTCGGCTGCTACCGTGACGCCATGGCGCTTGCTCCGGTCGCGGCCGCTCCGCTGTCGCAGCAGGTCTACCAGCGGCTGCTCGACGCGATCCTGGCCGACGAGTTCGTCGAGGGCATCCTGCCCTCCGAGCGTGATCTGGCCGCCACCTTCGAGGTCAACCGGCACGCCGTCCGCGAGGCGTTGAAGCGGCTCCAGCAGGCCCGGCTGGTCGAGGTCAGCCAGGGCGGCTCGACCCGGGTCCTCGACTATCGGACCGAGGGCCGGCTCGACCTGCTCGCCGATCTGCTGGTGCGCGCCGGCAAGGTCGACTGGAAGATCGCCCGGGCCGCGCTGGAGATGCGGGCCTCGATCGGCGCCGATGCGGCGGCACTCTGCGCCCGGCGCGCGCCGAAGCGAGCCAAGTCGCTGCTGAAGATCACCGACACCATGGCGAAGCATCGTGACGATCTTTCGGCGCTCGACGAGGACAACGTCGCGTTCTGGTCCTCGATCGTCGACGGCTCCAACAACCTGCTCTACCGGCTTTCGCTCAACACACTGCTCGATGGCCTGAAGATTCTCGACGAGTCGATGGGCGAGGAGACCGTGTTCGAGCTGGCTCGCGAGGAGTACCGCCAGATCGACGAGCTACGCGAAGTCGCCGAAGCAATCGGTGCCGGCGATGCCGAACCCGCCCGGCAAGCGGCGTACCGCCACCTCGCCCGCACCGTTACCGCCGCCGCCGGCTGAGCGATGCCACATTGCTACGCACATCCGCTGCAGCAACGCCACATTGGGCACAGCAATGTCACATTGCTGTGAGCGCGGTCAGCCGGTGAGCGCGAACAGCCGGCGCTCGTTCGGCACGCCTTTGAGGACGTGGGTTCCGTGGTCGCGGACCTCGAGGTCGGAGTCAACGAGCAGCGCTCGGACCGCCTCCGACACCAACACCTGACCGGGACCGGCGAGATCGCAGACGCGCTTCGCGATCGTCACGTTGAAACCGGCCACGTCGTCCGGATGAACCTCGATCTCCCCGGTGTGGACGCCGGCGCGCACGTCCACACCGATCCCTTTCGCAGCCATCACGATGTCGCGCGCGGCGCGTACGGCGCGGGTGGTCGAGTCGAACGTGGCCAGGAACCCGTCGCCCAGGGTTTTGATCTCGCGACCGCGGTAGCGGCTCAACGTCGTACGGATCATCGTGTCGTGCTCGGCGGTGAGCCGGCTCCACTGCCGGTGACCCAGGCGAGCAGCCTGCGCGGTGGAGGACACGATGTCGGTGAACAGTACGGCGGCCATCACCATGTCGCCCTCCGGCGCCTGGTGGGTGCCGGTGAGGAACTCCTCGATTTCGTCGACGAGAGCGTCGACGTCACCGAGAAAGTAGAGGTGGTCCTCACCCGGCAGCTCGACGTACTTTGCGCCTGGGATGTGCGCCGCGAGATATCGCCCGGCATCCACCCGGATCGAGCGGTCACCGCTTCGGTGCACCACCAAGGTCGGGGTCGACAGAGCAGGCAGCAACCGCCGCACGTCCATCGAGTAGGACAGCCGCAGCGACTCGGCCACCTGGTCAAGTGGGGATCCGAAGCGCAGGACGCGCGCCCACCGGTCCCGGAACTGGGCATCGTCGGCTTTGCTCGGCGCGATCGACTGCAGTTGAGCCCCGACAGCCCAGGTCTCCGTCGCCAGCGTCACGATCTGCTCCAGCATCTGCGGGCTATAGCCGATCGGGTAGTCGGGCTCGGTGACGTAGTGCGCGTAGGTGTCGATCAGAACGAGGGCATGAACCCGATCGGGATGGGCCGCGGCGTAACTGATGGCCCACGGTCCGCTCATCCCGGGACCGACCATCACGACATCCCGGCATTCGCAGTCGTCGAGGAACGCCGTCATGTCGCGATCGACAACCCCGTCGGAAAAGACATCGAGGACGCGACCTCCGGATGCGCCCAACCCTCGATGGCTGGCCCAGAAGGTGTGGCTGAAGCCGGCGAGCCGCTTGGCCAGATGGAGGAAGCCGGGCTCATCCCACAACAGGTCGAACGGATACGCGCCCGCAGCCAGCCAGATGATGTCGATCGGACCGTCGCCGCTGACGTCGTAGGTCAGCGCTACACCGTCGCGGGTGTTGACGTACCGAGTGGCTCGCTGCAGCTCCACCCTTCGGAGTATCGCGCAACGCGGTCAGTCGAGGAGTAGGACCTCAGGGCTGAGCTCCTCGAGCTCGCGGCCACCGGTTTCAGGGAACCACGCGACGATGAGGACGGCAGCCACCAGCGGCCCGGCGCACAGGATCAGCACGGTACGGCCGAGGCTCCCGGTGCCGCTGATAAGCGCCCCTGCGAAGACGAAGCTCAACGCCTGACCGAGGTACTTCGCGCCGTTGCCGAAGGTGCTCCCGAAAGCCCGTAACGAGGTCGGGAACAGCTCCGAGCCGAAGCCGGTGCCGGCGGGCCAGGAGCCGAACACCCCGGCGTACACCAAGGCGAGTGACAGCAGCAGCGGGATCTCGCCATGTGCGAGGTAGAAGAAGCAGACGAAACCGACGACGCTGACGCCGAGGAAGCTGCAGATCACCGGCTTGCGACCGATCCGGTCGCTCACCGAGCCCGCAACCAACAGCACCGGGATCGCAAGTGCACCCGAAATCACGAGGGTGAAGCTTGCGCCGGACGCCGACAGATGGCGTTGGGTCTGCAAGAAATCGACGACGTACACCGTTGCCTGCGCGGTGAGGTTGGCGAGTACGGCGACGGCGCAGAGCACGACGAGTCGCATCCGGTGCGGCGGTCGGAGGATCTCTCGCCACGACTCGTGGATCGTCGGTGTCGTTGCGACCGCCTCGAAGCGACCGGTCTCGAGCAGGCTGCGGCGCAAGATCGCGACAACGAAGATCACCGGTAGCGCCGCGACGTACAGCCATCGCCACGACAAGTCCAGCGGCTTGAACAGCGAGCCCCACAGGATCGCCGACCATCCGGTCCCGAGCGCCGACAGCATCGCGAGCCACCCGAAGCCAAACCCCCGCGCACCGGCGGGCAGCTCCTCTGCGATGACCGTCCACGACAGCGCGATCTGCAGGACGAGGAAGAACCGCGCAGCGAGCTGAAGTGCGGCAAAGCTGCCGACGTTCGGCGCCGTGGCCGTCACGCCGGTGAACACCGTGTAGCCGACGATCGACCACAGCAGCAGCGTGCGGCGGCCATGACGATCGGCCCGACGGGCAGCGGGGACCGCCGGCAATGCACCGAGGTAGATCACTGCGATCCACAGCGCCGCGTGGGCCTGGGTGAGCCCGAAGCTGGACCGCAGCGGCTTGAGCGCTACCGTCACGATGTTGAAGTCGTAGCCCTCGAAGAAGCTGGCTGAGCCGAGCAACCAGAGCAGCCGCCAGTGGGACTCGTCGAGGAGCTGATGCGGGCGTACGGCGGTCGCTTCGGCGACCGGCTCAGCCGCGACGGCGTTACCCGCCGCCGGGTCGCTGGTGCTCCCGATGCGGGTCACCGGGACTTTCTAACACCAATCAGCCGTACCCGATGCCCTCGTCGGCCCGGGCCTCCGTAGCCTCCGTAGCCTCCGTCGCCTCCGTAGCCTCCGTAGCAATGCCACATCGCTATGCCCTCGCTTCAAGCAATGTCACATTGCTCGGGCAATGTGACCGCCGAGGAGCTGAAATCCCATACCAATGCCACATCGCTATGCCCCGAGGCCCAGCAATGCCACATTGCTAAGGCGGCGTACGACGCCTCAGACGTGGCGGCCGAGGAAACCGGCGAGCTGGTCGGCCGCGGGGGCAGACTCGGGTACGACGACCCGCGGTCCGAAAAACGCCGTGCCCTCCTCGCCACGCATCTGATCGGAGATGTTCTTCTGCGCCTGCTCAAGCAGCCGGCCGGCGAGCGCCTGGTCAAGTTCGCCAGTCGGCTCCCCGATCGACCGGGCAATGTCCCAACCGTGGGTGAAGATGTCAGTGGTGGCGATGCCCATGATGAAGCCGCCGGGCATCTCCCCACCCATCAGGCTCATCGGCTTGGTCAGCGCGCCCTCGGCCTGAAACGCGCCGATCAGCTGCGCTCCGGCGGCCGCGAACGATCCGTTGAAGTCACCCGACGCGTAGTCCTGCTCGAGCAGCGACTGGTCGCTCGCCTGCCCGTTCAGGGCCACCGCGCCGAACTGGTGGGTCCAGCCCACAACGTGGTTGATCACGTCGCGCACCTTCCACAATGCGCACGGCGTCGCGGCGTCGAGTTGGCTTGGCGTCACCTTGGCGAGCACGGCGCTGGTCGCCTTGACCGCCGCTTCGAGATCAGCGGTGCTCATACCCGGCGGCCGAGGAAACCGGCGAGCTGATCGGCCGCGGGGGCGGACTCGGGTACGTCGACGATGGCGCCGAACGCCGACTTGCCGTCCTCGCCGCGGAAACTCTCAGGGATGGCGACCTTCGCGTTCTCGAGCAGCTTGGCCGCCAGGTCCGGCTCGAGATCCGTCGAGTCGCCCAGCGAGCGAGCCAGGTCCCAGGCGTGGGTGAACGTGTCCGTCGTGGCGATGTTGATCGCCGCACTTCCGGGGAGCTTCATGAAGCCGAGATCCATCATCTTGTCCATCGCGCCCTCGGCGCTGAACGCTTCGATCATCTGCGCCGAGCCCTCGGCGTACGCCGCTTTGAAGTCACCGGCCGCGAAGTCCGGCAAGTCGGCGCCACCCGACGGTGGCGCACCCGTCTGGACGATCTCGGTGAAGAAGTAGGTGCCACCGACGACGTGATTAATGATGTCGCGCACCTGCCACGAGGCGCACGGAGTCGTGGAGTCGAGCCGGTCGGGACCGATCTTCGCCATCACGGCCGCCGTTAAGTCGACCGCTCGTTTCAGGTCAGCAGTAGTCATAGCCGCACCCTAACCAGGACGGCAAGGCGGAGACCAGGGTCAGCTGTAAGGGATGGTGAGGTCACTGACCAGGGCGTTGTGGTCGGAGGGGATGACCCCGACGAACTTGCCGTGCGACAGCCGCAGCTGCAGCTCCCACGTCCGTACGCCGACCCCCGGCGGGGCGAACACGGCGTCGATGTGCGCTGCGTTACGCGGCGGGCGGCGCAGGTTCCCGTTGGCGGTGTTGTAAGCACCGCGCACCCGCTTCTGCGCGGCCTGATACGCATCAGCGATGTCGGCGTTCTGCATCACGATCGACGGCGCGTTGAAGACGTGGTGGCGGTACTGGTCGGAGTTGAAGTCACCGACGTAGGCGATCGGCAGCCCGCCCGCGCTGGCGGCCTCCGACCGCGCACTCGACAACAGCGTCTGGGTTTCCTGCCGCCGTTTGACGTCGCCGGCGCGGCCCGATGTCGGAAGCAGGTGAGCGTCGACGAACAGGAACTTCGCGCCGGTGGCGTTGTTCCTCAGGACTTGCCAAGCCGCCCAGCGACTGTCGCCGAGCGACCAGTGGCCGCCGTCACCGACCCGACCGAACGTCGTCTTGTTGAACAGGATGTAGTTACCGGTCCGGTGCCAGCCCGGCGTACCGGGCAGCACCTCGGTGAACGCCAGCCCGTAGCCCGGCAGCGCGGCGTGTAGCGAGTCGACCTGCCGCTCCTGACCGCTGCCGACGAACGACGCCGCCTCCTGAACTCCGATGACGTCGGGGTGGGCGGTGTTGATGGTCCGTACGACGGCCGGCTTGCGCACCGACCACGGCTTGAGCGGGCCGTCGCCCTCGCGGACGCCGGCGTTCGAGGCTTCGAGGATGTTGAAGGTCATCACCCTCACGTCGAAGGTGTTGACGTGCGATGTCAACGGCACGGTCGAGCTCCACGACGACGGGGTCGAGACGTTCATCGCTCGGATCCGGAAGTAATAGGTGCTGCCGTCATGCAGGTTGAGCGGCGTGTACTGCGGGTTGTTGCCGAGCACCTTGGCGATCTTCACGTTCGAGGTCATTGCGGGGTTGCTCGCTCGCTCGATCTGGTAACCGGTGGCCGAGGTCGAGGCGTTCCAGGTGAGGTCGCTGCGCTGTTGGTTGGCGGTGGCCGTCAAGCCGGTCGGCGTCGGCGGCTTCAGCCCGACCTCACCGATCGCGGAGGAGAACTTCGTCCGCTGGCCGTTCATGGCCTCCATGCGGTAGTAGTACGGCGCCATCGTGAACTGCAGACCGGAAATGGTGAGCCGCGGTGTGCTTCGCCAGGCGGAGTGCAGCGCGTTTCGAATGTTCCCGGTGAACAGGTTGCTGCGCAGGGTCGAGGCGTACAGCTTGTACTTCTGCGCATGGGCTGCCGGCTTCGACGTGATCGTGAAGGAACTCGGCGTGGCGAGCACAACCCGCAGTCCGACCGGAGCATCCGGTCGCGGCGTCGCCGACCAGCTCGTGCTGGCAGCGACCGGAACCAGACCGGCGCTCAGGCCGATCGTCACGGCAGCCAGGCGCGCGCTGACCCGATGACGCATGAAGTGAGATCCCTTTCGGCGACGTACTTGGTATCCAACGTATGCGGATACCGCTGTCCTGGTGCCGAAATCGCCAGATTGGCGCGACATTTCCGGGCATCGCGGACCGCGCCGGACGCTACGTCCCGGACAGGTGCAGCACCCGCTTGTGCGGGTCGGAGCTAATCGCGGCAGTGCAGAAGCGATCGTGCACCCATCGCTTCTTCGAAAACATCTTCGTCTGGTCGTCGTAATGCGGGTTGGTCGGATCGGTCGATTCCGAGTAGGTGAGGATCGTGCGGGCGACCGGGCACGGGTTGTGTCCCTGCCACGTCACGACCTGAACGAACGACGACCCCTCGGTGATGTTGCCTTCGCCGCGCGTGCCGCCGGTCCACGGTGCAGAGATCGCATTGAACTCGCCGTTCGGATCCGCCTCGCCCCCCTGGATCGGGATGAAGTGGCCATGACGTTCGACGCCCTGCACCCTCTCGACCGGCACGTCGAGCGGCAGGTGTGCCTTGTCGAGGTCGTGGATCGCATCACCGAGGGCGATCGGCACCTGCGGGTCGAGTGTGTTCAAACCGTTCGGCGTGTGCACCGGATCGCTGACCTCGAATGGGTTCTTCCAGTACGCCGCGAGCCCGACGTCGGAGACCACCGACCCCGCCGTGCCACTCGGGAACAGGTGATCGAGGAAGCGTCGGAACAGGATCGCGCCGCGGCTCCTCGCGTTCTCGTGCAGGTCCCACTTCGCCAGCACCGAGCAGGCGCCACCGACCGGTACGACGCCGGAGCTGTCCGGGATGACCCCGGCACTGTTGAAGCTGTTGCACAGCGAGACCAGGCCGTTGCGCCACAACTCGCCGGCGTACTGCCGGTTGCTGAACACCTCGTGTGTCATCGCTTGAAGCGTGAAGCCCTTCTTCTCACCGATGCCGGACACCCGGTCCTGGGTCATGATCAGCCCGATCCGGGTGCGCAACGATCGCGGCGTGCGGACGTCGCCGATGATCCGGGCGAAGCCGGTGAGTGGGTGATGCGGGTTGGACAGCCAGAACGAGTCGTTGGAGTTCGTGACGTAGTCGTTGCGCCACAGGTAGGGCTCATGTCGCGGAGCGAAGATCCCCGGAACGGCCGCGCCCTTCTGGTTCGCCCAGTTGCACGCCGACCTCGACCCATCGAGCACAGGTAGGCCGATCAGCTTGAACGTGACTGTGCCAAGTGCGGTGTCGCACTTCGCAACCATCCGGTCCGACACCGCCGGGATGGTGCCGATGTCGGCGTACAGCGCGTGACCGGTGTCGTCGGTGACGATCGTGTTAACCCACGGGATGCCCTGGTAGGTCTTGAGGATGTGCAGCTCCTGATGAGCGGAGTGCGCCTCGTCGGTCTTCAGGAAGTGGTTGAAGATCCGGAAGTTCGTGGCGTTCGCGTCCCGGAAGGTGAACGCGGTGACCGCCGTCCACGGCAGCGGGATCCCCTCGATCGAGGTGATCACCGGCCCGTACCTGGTCCACCACGTCGTGTGGTGGATCGTCGTCAGCGTGCCGCCCGCACCCTTCACTGCGACCGACACCCGCCGCGGCTGCATCTGCAGGATCTTGCCGTTGTAGAGGTACTCGGTCGGGTGACCCGGTACGACGGTCAGCTGGTACGGCGTGAACCGGAACGCCGTCGAGACGGTGTGGCTCCACGCGATCCAGCGGTTGTGTCCGATCAACACCAGCGGTACACCGAACAGCGACGCACCGGTGACGTTGACAACGCCGGGTACCTCGATCTGCGCCTGGAAGAACCGCTCCGGTCCGATCCACGGGAAGTGCGGGTTGCCGAGGAGCAGCCCATGCGTGTGATCCCGCATCCCGGCTTTGCCGATGGCAACCGCGTTGCTGCCGAGATCGCCCTCGGCGCGGCGCCAGCCCTCCGCGATCAGCCGGCCGGCGCGCTGGACGTTCATCGTGGCGGCCGCCTGCGCAGGCGTTGCCGGCGGCGCCGCCGCTGCGATGCCGGGGATCAGCACGTCAGAGCTGGCGAGCAGGCACAGTTGGTAGAAGCGCAGGTAGGCGTCCCTGACGGTGATCGGCCGCACCCACGGCTCGCCGTGACACGCCGGGTCTCTGATCCCTGCGGCACCACCGACATCTCGCAGATAGCGGTTGTAGCCGGCGACGTACCCGCGCACCCCGGAGCGCAACTGATTGCCGGGACCCAGCGGCGGGCGTTCGGCTCTCAACCGTTCGACAATGCCGGAGTCCTGCACCTCGGTCCAGAAGATGTCGGAGTCGAGGTTGGTGACCGACACCCCGTTACCTCGCTGGGTGTATCCGGCGGACGGCCCGAAGTACCGTGACCGCTGCCCCTCCACGGTCACGTAGTCGTCCGCCATCACGCAGATGTTGTCCCTGGCAAACGCGTAGCCGTACCCGTAACCGGCGTCGCCGAAGGTCCTCGCCAGGATGTGCGGGATCCCGCCCTGCGTGTAAGTGATGGTCGCCGAATAGCGATGCGAATGATGGGCGCTCGTAGTCGCCGCTTCAGCCCCTGCCGACGTCGCCGCCGGGACCACCCAGGCCGAGACCACCCCCAGCAGACCCACCAACAAGACGCCCATCCGAATTCGCCGCATAAAACGATCTTCGCGCCACACCTCACGCGGACCTGCCGGGACGGCTGCGCCCATTTGCGGGCCGTTGGAGGCGCCGTCGGTGGCGGTGGCGGTGGCGGTGGCGGTGGCGGCGGGATTTGAACGGTCGCTACCGTCGACTCGACGGCCGTCCGTTGCCCTCAGGTGCCGGAGGTGTAGCCGAGCCTTCTGAGTTTCGCGAGTGCGGCGTCGATCTGTTCGCCGACCCGTTGCGCTGCTTGATCCCTTTGGATGGTGCTCAGCGATTGCTTCACGGTCTTGGCGGCGTTCAGCTTCGTCAGGAGGGCCTTGATCGCGGTGGCGTTGGCGGTGAAGGCGCGGGCGAGCTGGGTGTTCGCCGCGACCGCGTCGGCGGGTGGAGTGAGGGCGGTGAGTCGGGTCGCGGCATGCCGCTGGTCAGCCGCGAATGTGGCGAGCGCAGCCCGGATCTGTGTGACGGTGTGGGCGTGGAAGGCCTGCTGAACATGGTGCTGCGCGGCGCCTTCTTCCTGCGCCACCTGGTGCAAGTCATTGCGGTAGGCCGCAGCCGATAGCGGGGCCGACGCGGGGCGGATGGTCGGCGGCGTCGAGGCAGGCGAGGATCCGGACGATCCGCACCCGGCGGCCAGGAGGGCCAGCCAAGTGGCGGTCAGTCCGGTGGCGATCCTGCGTTGTGGTGGCATGTCGCGGCGCTCCTTGATCACGCAGCAAGGGTGGCCATAACCGTAGGAGAAGATGAGCAGGCTGACATCGGCCGTGCGGCGGGTTTGGTGCCTAGCCGGAATGATGAGGTCCGTGTCCTCGCAGGAACGTACCGTCTGTCGCGTGACTCGGCGTGGCTGGCTCGACCTCGGTATTGCTGTCGCGCTGACCGCTGCGTCTCAAGCCGAGATCTGGACCGGCGATCTGCATCATGTGGTCGCGGCGGCTCTGACGACGGCAGCCGTAACGCTCGGGTTGGCTGGACGACGTCGCCACCCAGCCGTGGTGGGCGGCCTGGCTCTGACGGTGCTGTGCCTGCACCAACTGGTGATCGGCGACGTGGAGCACGAGTCGGCGTTCGCGGTGCTGGCACTCGTGGTCGCGACCTTCTCACTCGGTGCCTACGCACGTAGCCGCACCGCGATGGTCGTCGGGGCCGCGGGTGTGCTGGCGTTCGCGCTGATCGCGGTGACCAAGGCGAAACCGATTGGCGACGTCACGTTCGTCGCCGTCGTACTGTTCGCGCCGTGGGTGGCCGGGCTGGAACTGCACCGACGGGGACGCCGCGTGCTGCAACTGGAGGAGCAGGCGCGCGACCTCGGCGAGCAAGCTGAGCAGCGGGCCCGCGCGGCAGTCGACGAGGAACGCGCGCGCATCGCCCGCGAACTGCACGACGTGGTCGCCCATGCGATGAGCGTCATCGTGGTGCAAGCCGGCGCCGAACGCCACGTGTTGCCGGCTGAGGCCGAATCGACCCGCGCGGTGCTGGAGACGATCGAACGCACTGGACGCCAAGGGCTTGGGGAGATGCGTCGCCTGCTCGGCATGATGCGCAGTGATGACACCCAATTGGCGCTGGCCCCACAACCCAGCCTGACCTACCTGCCCGACCTGTGCGAGCAGATGACAGCTGCCGGGCTCCCGGTCGAGCTTGACATTGCGGGGAATCCGGTGCCGCTGGCGCCTGGAGTGGATGTTTCGGCGTACCGGATCGTGCAGGAGGCGTTGACCAACGCACTCAAACACGCCGGGCCGGCGCGTGCGCGAGTACGTGTGACCTACCGCGACGCGGACATCGACATCGAGATCGCCGACGACGGTCGCGGTGCCGCCGCGCCGCCGAACGGTTCCGGTCACGGCCTCGTCGGCATGCGGGAGCGGGCCAGCGTCTACGGTGGCGAACTGCACACCGGCAACCGGGCCGCCGGCGGGTACGCGGTGCGGGTCCGGCTGCCCATGACAAGCGTGCTGCCGTGATTCGGGTGGTGATCGCGGATGACCAGGCGTTGGTGCGTGCCGGGCTGCGCAAGATTCTCGAGGCTGAACCGGACATCGCCGTGGTCGGTGAAGCCAGTGACGGACGGCACGCGATCGAGGTGGTGACTGCGAGCCGGCCGGACCTCGCGCTGCTCGACATCCGGATGCCTCGGGTTGACGGGATCGAGGCGGCCCGCATCATCACGCGTACCGGGAGCGGGCCGCCGAGGGTAATGATGCTGACCACGTTCGGCATCGATGACTACGTGTTCGCCGCACTCAAGGCGGGCGCCAGCGGCTTCTTGCTGAAGGATGCCCCACCGGAGCACCTCCTCGAGGCTGTCCGGATAGTGGCCGCGGGCGAAGCGATCCTGTCCCCGGCGGTGACCCGCGCGGTCGTCGAGCGCTTCGCCGAAAGTGGCACACCGAACTCCGAGCTGCGCCGCCAGATCGACTCACTCACTCCGCGCGAAATAGAGGTGCTGCGGCTGCTCAGTCGCGGCCTGTCCAACGCAGAGATCGCAGGAGCGCTGGTCGTCAGCGATGCGACCGCGAAAAGCCATGTCGCGGGGATCCTCACCAAGCTCGGCGTCCGTGACCGCGTCCAGGCGGTGATCGCCGCGTACGAGTCCGGCCTAGTCACACCAGGGATGACCGACTGGTAGGCGACTCAACAGGCTCTTCGGATCCTGATGGGGTCCGTGGGTTACTGCACGACGATGCTGCCGAGGACCCGCCAGTTCGGCTTGCCGGCGTAGAGCAGTGCCCGGATCCGGTAGTTGTCGAAGTTGCGGAACCCGAATCTGATCCGTTTGATGGCGCTTCGGATCTCAGGAGGGTGGGCTTGCACCGACCCGTGGGTCAGTGCGTTTGCTGCTGCCATCAACGGCGCGAAGACCAGGGCCGGGGCCGCCGGCCGCTGGGGTGCGTTCCCCGGGTCACCGTCCGAGACCGGATCGCACCGATTACCCAACGGTTGAGGCGTTACGGGTGTGGCGATAACGCCTCGAAGGCTGGGGGATACCCAACTGATGTGGGCTGGAAGGAGAGCCGCAATACCGGCGCCGCCAGAATCCGAAGAGCCACTAAACAGCCCGTGCTGGCACGTGTGTAGTGCGCACCGGTCGTGCAGGTCAAGCATGGCGGAGGCTCCGGGATTTGAACCCGGGATGGGCGATAAACCCAAACCGCATTAGCAGTGCCATGTCAACGCGTCCGTAGGTGTCCATGCTCGACCGCAGCCGTCCGCAGGATGGGCGTTCTCGCAGGTGAATGCGCCGCGCCGGACTGCGACGGTCCTCAGTGGACTTCTGTGGATGCCTCGGAACCGCGATCGAACTGCAACTGAAACTGCAACTGGTGGCGCGCTCTCGACGCCTCTTGACGTCGAGGTGTTGATCGGCGTGCTGAAGGCCCTTGATCGCTACGGATTGCGCGACGAGTTGTATCGGAAGAGCGACTTGCGGGCTGCTTTCGCGACGGCTTTGTCGGCGTGGTGGCTCCCGATGGCCGCGAGCACTGGTCCGGTTTCTGTACAGCGCACCCGCCAGCATTGGTCGAGCATCGCGTCAACTCCATCTGGTCCGGCTGTCGGTGCCACCCACGCACTCAAGGCATTGGCGCCCCAGATGTCGAGCACGGCATGCAGGAGTCGGATGAACTCCTCCGGGCTGGACGCCGCGGTCTCGTCGGGTTTGGCGATGAGGGTGTCCACCCTCCAGAGCGTGTAATAGTGACGAAGCTGCTCGTCGTCGGCGAGTCGGTTGACAGCGTCTGCAGCGTCGGGACCGATCCGCAGCAGAGCGCGGAACGCGAGCCCTCGGCCCGTGTCGTCGGCGGAGACCATGGCCGCGACGAGCTCGCGTAAACCGTCGGGTCGATGGTCGGCGATCCAGCCGTCGATCTCGTCGCGAGCGAGCGACTCGGGCAGATCCGCGGCGCGCTTGAGAAGGTCGGTCGCGTCGCACTCGGCGAGCGCTCCGAGGATGGGAGCCTCAGCGCTGCGGCTGATCAGCCGCTGCGTCGCATACCGGCCCAGCTCGCCGAGCCGTACCTCGCCGCGCAACACATCGCCGGGGTCCTGCTGAGCATCTTCGGTGAGCTCCACGACACCGAGCTCGAAGAGGCGGACCATCGCGTACCGCACTGCGCGCGCGACCAGGCCTCGGTGGAAGTCGAGCTTGTCGGCCGGCACATCATCGAGGTCGTAGGTGTCGAGCAACCGTTCCCACGCTCCCCCGGCCATCTCGTCAAGTGCTGCGGGTGCCTGGGCGCGGTACAGATCGGTGAGCAACATCGGCAATTGCGCGTCGAGGTCTTCGGCGTACCAACCCCAGCCGTAGTTGTCGCCGGTCCACCGGTGCTGCACCGGGCCGACGCGCTGCAACAGACACAGGAATAGGGCGTACCAGCCGTCGAGCCGGTCGCCGAGGAACTGCTCAGCGTTACGCCCGGGGCCCACCCGCCGCCCGTCGACACTTAGCAGCCCAGCCTCCACGGCAAGCCGATACGTGAGGTCGACCTCACTCAAGGCAGCCGTACTTCTGGTCTTGAACACCTTGCCCGCGACCTCCGGATCGAACCGGTCCGCGGTGTCGAGCAAGGACACCAGGGCCTTGCCGTCAGCGATCCGCAAGTTGCCCCGGTCGGTGAGCGGCCGGCCGGCGCCGACGTACTCAACCAGCTGGCTGACCCGGCGCCACCACACCGTGTCCGCCGCCGCGGCGGCCAGTGTCTCGCGCGGCGCGCGCCGCACCGCGGGCATCGCCCCGAGCAGCATGCCACCGAGCTGTCCGGTCAGTGACGGGCCGAGCGTCATGTCACGTTCGGCGAACGAGCGCCGGTTGAACCGCTGGATCCACTCGCCCGTCGCAGCCTGATCAGTGACGTCGACGCCGTCATTGGCCATCGCGCCGACCAACCGCTTGCCCGTCCCCCAACGAGTCTCATCCGCCATCGCGTCAACGAATACGCCGGCGAGGTCTTCCACGCCGCGCGCCAAACCATTCGCCGACGCGGCGTCGTCGAGCACATCGGTTTCGCCGAGGTAACGCAAAAGAGCGGCGAACCCGCGGATCACCTGCCGCTCATCACCCCCCTCTAGGACAACTTTGCGCGGGTACAACTCGAGCAGGATCTCCACCACGTCGTCCGGTGACCAGCGACCCAAATCGCCGTCCAGATAGCTCCACTTGAACTCCAGCACCTGCTCAGCCACCCAGCCCAGATCCGCCCCCTCCGTCGTCGCCGCAAAGGCGTCGCGCAACCTGCGGGCAGCGGCCTCGAATGCCTCCTCGTCGTCCAGACCAAAGCGCCAGTCAGTCACCCGACGATGATGACAGGCGGCGGTCCATTGATCTGCAGTTGCAGGTCCGGGTCGCTCGCCTGATCAAGAACTCAGATCACCGATTGCGCCTGCTACGGGATGCTGCCTGCCGGCTGGATCCACGCCATCGTCTGACCGGTGATCGCTTGCACGTAGTCGAAATCGTGGTCGTAGTGAAGCAGCGTGACGCGGTGACGCTCCGCCACAGCGGCGATCACGAGATCCGGAAGGCTCACTGCACGCAGCAAGCCTCGTTGCGCGAGCTCCGTTTGCACGTCGAGTGCGCGATTCCATTCCGACTGCTCGATGTCGAGCCGTTCGAGGCCCGCGCGTTCCGCACGGACCGCGTCGTACTCGTCTGCCCTCCGGGTGCTGAACAGAATCTCGAGGTCGACCAGGCTGCAGGTCGCGACCAGCCCGCGTTCAATCAGTGGAGCGAGTCGGTCGTAGACCGGCGGCAGATGTAACCGCGCGTAGGCGCTCTTGTCGGCCAGGTATTCAGCTACCGCCACGCCTGCGCCATCACCTTCTTCTTGCGCAAGTCGGGCAGTTGATCCGCCTTGAACCGCTGCAGGTGTTCGCGGCGAGCGGCCAGCGCGGTCGCCTCGGCCAGCGCCGTGTTCACCGTGTCCTTGATTGTGTCCGTGCCCAACGCCGCCCGGGCGTCGTCGAGCACGGAGTCATCGATGTCAACGAGCCGCTTCGTCATCGCATTAGTATATCTACTTCGGATGATGCCGGATATCTACCGCCCACAGGGCGTGCCGATCGCGCTGGGTCGCGCTCGAGATGCGGCTCACGAGCGTGCGATTTGCAACTGAAAAATGCGGGTTGATGCTTTTTCTACAGTGGAACACACCACTAAAAGCGGGAAAACCCCAGGTCA
>JAICXJ010000086.1 GCA_025980465.1 Frankiales bacterium
AACATCTTCCGGTTCACCCAGGCCGGCTCGGAAGTGTCGACGTTGCTGGGCCGGATGCCATCAGCAGTCGGTTACCAGCCGACCCTGGCGGACGAGATGGGCGAGCTGCAGGAGCGGATCACGTCGACCCGTGGTCACTCGATCACCTCGCTGCAAGCCATCTATGTCCCTGCCGACGACATCACCGACCCGGCCCCGCACACCACGTTCGCCCACCTCGACGCGACGACGGTGCTGTCCCGATCGATCTCGGAGAAGGGCATTTACCCAGCGGTCGACCCACTTGACTCGACATCGCGGATCCTCGACCCTCGCTACGTCGGTGACGAGCACTACCAGACCGCCCGTCGTACTCAGGAGATCCTGCAGCGCTACCGCGACCTGCAGGACATCATCGCCATCCTCGGTATCGACGAGCTCTCGGAAGAAGACCGGATCGCGGTCAACCGGGCGCGCCGGATCGAGCGGTTCCTGTCGCAGCCGTTCTTCGTCGCCGAGCAGTTCACCGGTATCCCGGGCAAGTTCGTTCCTCTCGACGAGACGATCGATTCGTTCAAGCGGCTGTGCGACGGCGAGTTCGACGATGCGCCGGAGCAGGCGTTCTTCATGTGCGGTGGCGTCGAGGACGTCGAAGCGAACGCCAAGAAACTCTCCGAGTAGGACGCAACCGTGGCAACGATGCAGGTGCAGCTGGTCGCCCCGGACCGCATGGTCTGGGCCGGCGAGGCGGAGTTCGTTCAGGCACGCACCGTCGACGGTGAGCTGGGGATCCTGCCGCGCCATGCACCTCTGCTTGGAGTCCTTGTCGAGGGGCCGGTGCGGATCCGGCGCTCCGGAGCGGACGAGCTGGTCGCGGCGGTCCATGGTGGCTTCCTGTCGGTCAGCGCCGAAGGCGTTGACGTGCTCGCCGAGATCGTCGAGATCTCCGAGGAGATCGATGTGCCGCGCGCGCGTAATGCGTTGGAGCGGACCCGGGACAGCGAGGACCCGGCCGAGCAGGCCGCCGCCCGGCGGGCGACCGCCCGGCTACGTGCCGCCGGCGAGTCCCTCTAGTCGGAGCCGGCTAACCGCGACGCGCGAGATACCGGTCTTCTGCCGCGTAGTCGAACCGTCCGTCGAAGAACCCGTCTTCCCAGTCATCGGGGAGTCGGTGTCCTGCCTGATCGGCGATAGCGATCCGCATCAGCCAGTCGAGCATCTCGCTGACCGTCGTCGCGTAGTCGCCAACCGGTTGATAGCCCAGGGCGTACGCCGCGCTCAGGTCGAGGCAGAACGGCGTCGTTCGATCCCACGGTGTGCGCCCGAGTTCGGCGCCGGCCTCGTCGTCGAGCAGCACCTCGTCCCAGTCATGACCGAGCTGTCCGGAGATCGATCGGCCCATCTCCACGACTGCCGGTGCGTCCGGGTCGGCCGCGTTGAGTACTCGGCGCCCTGGCAACGCGGCGACGGTCTCGACGAGGGCGGCGATGTTGGCCGCACCGCTGGGCTGGTCGATGCTGGTGCCCTCATGCGAGAGCAGGACGGCCGTCCGGCGGTCGAGGATCCGCTTGACGAACCACCACTCGCGGGGCGGCCGCGCGCCCTCACCATGCACCTTCGACGGCCGTAGCACGGTGACCGGGTGCCCGCTGTCGAGCAGCACCTGCTCAGCCGCGACCTTGTTCGCGCCGTAACCTTCGGCCGAGTGGTACTCGCCGTCGTATGCCGCTGACATCGTTGGCTGAGACTCGGTGACCGGGGCGTCGAACCTCGGTCCGCCCGGGGAGTTGGCATGGCGTCCGGTCGCATCAACGTAAACCGATCGTGCCGAGATCATCACCGCCGAGCTGCAATGGTCCAGCACCGGCAGCAACGTTCGCGCGTGTTCGGCGGTGTAACACACGCAGTCGACGAGCAGGTCGGCGCCGCTGCCGAGGGCGGCGGTCAGGCCCGCGGCGTCGGCCCGGTCGACTGCGGTGAAGCCGACTCCCGCGGCGACGAGGTCGCTTGGCATCCGATCGAGATGGCGACCCGTCACGTCCACCTGCCAGCCATTCCGGACCAGCCGACGTGCCGTCGCGCGGCCGATCAGGCCGGTGCCACCGAGGATGAGGGCGCGGCTCAGCTACGACTCCTCGCGACCGGCCTGTGGCCGCCACGTCACGTCGCCGACCGCCAGGTTGGCGACCCGGGCAAGGATGAAGAGCAGGTCGGAGAGTCGGTTCAGGTACGTCGCAGTCAGCGGGTTGGTGGCCTCGGCGTCGGTCTCGAGCAGCCGCCACACCGCGCGCTCCGCACGCCGCGTCGTCGTCCGTGCGACATGCAGGAGCGCGGCTCCCGGAGTGCCGCCGGGCAGGACGAACGAGTCGAGTTTCGACAGCCTCGCGTTGTGCTCGTCGCACGCCGACTCGAGCCGAGTGACGTACGACGCGTCGATCCGCAGCTGCGCCCACTTCGGGTCGGCCACGATCGGGCTGCACAAGTCGGACCCGACGTCGAACAGGTCGTTCTGGATCGTGGTCAGCAGCGAGGCGACGGCCGGATCGAGCTCGCCGAGCGCGATCGCCACCCCGATCGTCGAGTTCGCCTCGTCGACATCGCCGTACGCCACGACTCGCGCGTCGGTCTTCGCGACCCGGCTCATGTCACCGAGCGCGGTCGAGCCGCCATCGCCGGTCTTGGTGTAGATCCGGGTCAGGTGGACCGTGGACGACTGCCGTTCGTCACCGCTCACGGAGTCGACCTTACGACTCGGCCCCACCTAGGCTTGCGATGTGGAGCAGTTCGAGGTCGTCGGTGGTGCCCGGCTCGCCGGCGAGGCCACGGTCGCGGGCGCCAAGAACAGCGTGCTGAAGGTGATGGCGGCGTCGCTGCTCGCCGAGGGAACCACGACGCTGTCGAACGTGCCCGACATCGGCGATGTACCGATCATGAGCGAGGTGCTTCGCGGGCTCGGAGCCGAGGTTGCGGGTCATGCCCCCGACATCACGATCACGGTGCCTGAGGAGCTCGGCTTCGAGGCCGACTATCAGCACGTTCGCCGGATCCGGGGCTCGGTCTGCGTGCTGGGGCCGTTGCTGGCGCGCGCCGGCCGGGCCCGGGTGGCCCTGCCGGGCGGCGATGCGATCGGGTCGCGCGCGCTCGATCTGCACGTCATGGGGCTCGAGCGGTTGGGCGCGGTCTTCGACAACGCCCACGGCTACCTCGTCGCCGAGGCCGGCCAGCTCACCGGTGCTCAGATCTGGCTGGACTTCCCGAGCGTCGGCGCAACCGAGAACATCCTCATGGCAGCGGTTCTCGCCAAGGGAACGACGACCATCGACAACGCGGCTCGCGAGCCGGAGATCGTCGACCTGTGCGAGATGTTGGCCGCCATGGGCGCTCAGATCGGCGGCATCGGCACCTCGACCCTGCAGATCGAGGGCGTCGACAGACTCCGGCCGGCGCCGCACGACGTGGTGCCCGACCGGATCGTCGCCGGCACCTGGGCATTCGCCGCGGCGATGACACAGGGCGAGATCCGGGTGCGCGGTGCCGGTCACGAACACCTCGACATCGTGCTGGACAAGCTCGCCCAGACCGGCGCTTCGATCACGACGTACGACGACGGCTTCGTCGTCAACTGCACCTCGCGCCCGCGCGCCGTGGACGTGGTCACGTTGCCGTACCCCGGCTTCCCGACCGATCTGCAGCCGATGGCCATCGCGTTGAACTCGGTGGCCGACGGCGTCGCGTTCGTGACCGAGAACATCTTCGAGGGCCGGTTCATGTTCATCGACGAGCTGGTGCGGCTCGCCGCCGATGTTCGTACCGACGGGCACCACGCGATCGTCCGCGGCCGGGAGCGGCTGTCCGGTGCTCCGGTGCGCGCCACCGACATCCGGGCCGGCGCCGCGCTGGTTCTCGCGGGTGTTGTCGCTGACGGTGTCACAACCATCGCCGACGCCTTCCACATCGACCGCGGCTACCAGCATTTCGTCGAGACTCTCACCGAGCTTGGAGCGCAGATCCGCCGGCTCGGAGCGGACGAAACCCTGTTGTAGGGCGGCTGTCACAATTCTGACTTGCCCGGCGAGGCAACCTGACGACCTTCTAGTGCGTCTCTACCGTAAGAAGGCATCTTGCCGTCACCGGGAAGGCGTAGCAGGCAGCAGTGGATACCGGGCACCCCACCGAAGCAGCGTCGCTCGACGCGCATCGATTGGTGGACATCGCGATCGACGTCGAGTCTCCGGGCACGGTGATCTCGCTCACCGGGCGGCTCGCCGCGTCGACGGTCGCCGATGTGCGCGCCGTGCTGGTCGCGGCCCTCGAAGCCGGCGACGGCGACCTGCTGGTCGACCTCGAAGGCGTCGAGCTCGTGGACGCCAGCGGGCTCGGGGTTTTGGTCGGCGCACATCGGCTCGCCTCTCGCATGGACCGGCGGCTGGTCCTGCGTAGCGTGCCGCCACGGATCGAACGGCTGCTGGCTGCCACTCACCTCAACCGGGTGCTGGCCTTCGACGAGACGGCCTGCGCGTAGTCCCGCTTTCATCGGCTCAGGCTGCCCGCGGGAAAATCCCGTTGTGCGGATCGTCGTGGCCGGTGCCGGGGTCAGCGGCCTGGCGGTCGCCTACGGCCTGATTGCGCAAGGGCACCAGGTCACTGTGCTCGAGGCCGACCCGGCTCTGCGGCCCGGCGGCGCGGGGATCAGCATCTGGTCGAACGGCCACGCTGCGTTGCGCCGGCTCGGGCTCGCGCTTCCCGACCGAGGTCAGCGGGTCGAGACGCTGCGCGTGCTGCACGCTTCCGGCCGACAGCTGTATCTGCTCGACGTGGCGGGCGTTGGGCGACGCCTCGGCTACGAGACCCGGCTGCTGCGCCGCCGCGAGCTGGTCGAGCATCTGTACCAGCAGCTGCCCGCCGGGGTGGTGCGGTTCGGATCCGAGGTCAGCGGGCTGGATCCCACCGAGGGATCGGCGGTGCGAGTTGCCTCGGCGGCCGGCGTCGTCGAGGCAGATCTCGTCATCGGCGCGGACGGGCATCGATCGGCCGTCCGCCGCTACGTCCATGACACCGGACCCGCGATACCGGTCGGCCTCACGACGTGGCAGGGAGTCCATCCGGTTGCCGTCGAGACTGGTAGCCCGGGGGAGTCGCTCTATATCCAGGGGAATGAAGGCTGGTGTGGCCTGATGCCGGCGGGCGATGGTGAGCTGCAGTGGTGGTTCGACCTTCCCGCCGAGGTCTCCGCAGCCGTTGCGCCCAGCGAGCGGGTGCGGTTTCTGAGGCGACGCTTTGCCGACTGGCCGTCGCCGGTCGCCGAGGTGATCAGCCAGCTCGACGGCGCCGACGTCGAGCCGTGGCCCTACACCCGCCATCCCGTGCCGCATCGGCTCTACCGCGGTCGCGCCGTACTGATCGGGGACGCGGCGCACGCAATGCCACCGTCACTCGCCCAGGGCGCGAGCCAGGCGCTCGACGATGCGTTCGCACTGGTGAGTGCCCTCGGCTGCCACGACGACGTTGACCGCGCATTCAAGGACTACCAGCGTCGCCGGCGTACCCGGGCGGCCGTCGTGACGCGGGCGTCGTCGTCCCGGCTGGCGCTTCGTGGCCCATCGCCATGGCTGGCCCCGATCGGTGGCCTGGTTGCGAGCACTGCGCTGACGACGGTCTTTGCATCCTGGCTTCGCGCGATCAGCTGCAGCCTCAGCTCCGAGCCCGCGGCTGACGA
>JAICXJ010000105.1 GCA_025980465.1 Frankiales bacterium
AGTACGGCTCCCGCGCTCGCGAGCGCCAGGCCGATGCCGACGACGAGGCTTACCGTGTCGCCGGTCAGCAATCCGATGGTCACCGGCACGACGGCGCCCAGCGACGCGATCGGCGAGACGACGCCCATCGTTCCGGCAGACAGCCCGGCATACAGGCAGCACAGCGCGAGCGCGTTGGCGGCACCGGCGGCAGCGCCCCACAACCAGCTGGCGCCGGACGGCAGGCCCGACACCAGGAGCTGCGCACCGAACACCATGGTCATGGCGAGCAGGGCACCGAACTGGGAGATGGCAACGACCCGGATCGCGGCGATCCGTTTGCTGAAGATGCCGCCGCCGAAGTCGGCAGAGCCCCACACGACGCTGGAGAGGATCGCCAGCAAAGCGCTCATCGTGGAAAGTTCGGTGTGGTCGACATCGGCGCATCGTCGCACGTCCACGGTTCGTCGAGCGCAGCTGCGGCCGACCCGCCGCCTCAACCTCCAGCGATCGAAGGCTTGTCCGACTTAGGCTCGCAGTTGTGGGAAATCAAGACTTCGGCGGCACAGCAGCACTGGACTTCCAGGCGGCGGTTCGCGACCTGCAGAGCGTGCGGTTGCGACCGGAGATCAGCCTGACCGAAGTTCCGGCCCCTGGCCGTATCGCGCCTTACTCGTTGGCGATGACCGCAGACGTGCACGGCACCGTCGACACCGATGACACCGAGCTCGCGACCGGCCGTCTCGTCGTGCTCCATGACCCGGATTTCCCTGAGCCCTGGGAAGGTTCGTGGCGGCTGGTCAGCTATGCCCGAGCCGAGTTGGAGGCCGAGACCGGCGCCGACCCGTTGCTGGCCGAGGTCGGCTGGAGTTGGCTGATGGACTCGCTGCGCGAGGCCGGTGCCGGCTTCCGTGCCGAAGCCGGCACCGTCACCCGGGTCCTGTCCGAGGGCTTCGGCTCGCTCGCCGAGGACGGCGGCAGCGTCGAGATCGAGATCCGGGCGTCCTGGACTCCGACCGGCATCGACCTCGGCACGCACCTCGCAGCCTGGACCAACCTGTTGTCGACCGTCGCCGGACTACCGCCGCTGCCCGAGGGCGTGGTTGCGCTGCCGGGTCAGCGTCGATGAGCGCCGACCGAGGCGAGGACACGAGCGAGGCACGAGCGAGGCCCGCAGCCGAGGACAGAGGCGCGACCGAACGAATGAGCGAGGACCGAGCCGACGACCGAGGCGAGGACACCAGCGACTCCCCCGACACCACGGAGGAAGCTGCGAGCTACCCGGTGTTGGCGGCGCCCGCTGACGGCATACCCGATGTCATCGTCGACGAGCGCGAGCTGCAACGTGCTGCCGACGCAGTCGCGGCCGCGCACGGGCCGGTGGCCATCGACGCCGAGCGCGCCGCCGGCTATCGCTACGGCAACCGCGCCTATCTCGTCCAGTTGCGCCGCGAGGGCGCCGGCACGTTCCTGATCGACCCGGCTGCGCTGCCGGACCTGTCCCCCATGCAGGAGGCGATCGGTGACGCCGAATGGGTGTTGCACGCGGCGACCCAGGACCTGCCCTGCCTGGCCGAGGTCGGCATGCACCCGCATGCTCTCTTCGACACGGAGCTCGGCTCACGGCTGGCCGGCCTGCCCCGGGTCGGACTCGCCGCGGTGATCGAGCACTACCTCGGCATCTCGTTGGCGAAGGAACATTCGGCCGTCGACTGGTCCACCCGGCCGCTGCCGGAGCCATGGCTCAACTACGCCGCGCTCGA
>JAICXJ010000015.1 GCA_025980465.1 Frankiales bacterium
AGCCAGTCCGTCACCGATGGCGGCATCAAGAACACCTGATCGCGATCCACAGCACGCACGTTGATCGACACACTTCATCGTCGCGGCCGGCTACCCCAGAACGCCGCCGCCACGCCGCCATTCATGCGACAGCCACGTCAGGCCGGCTTTTCGGCCGATTCCTGCAGGAGTCCCTCGCCCCAACGAGGGATGATTCGTACCTGCGCAGGCTGATCTGCGCGTTCCCGTCGCGCGTGGCTCTGCCCGCCATGGGACCGTGAGGCGCGCCGCTAGCGGTGAGGGTGAGCACGCAGCGCCGCGGCGTACCACTCCCACGCCACCGCCGAGCCGGCGTCGACCGGAGGCTGCGACCAGCCGTTGACGATGCCGACCAGCTCCCAGTACCGGAAGATCCGCCGGTCGGTGAACATCTCGATCCGGTCCGCCAACTCGACCCGGTCTGGCACGGCGTCGGGGGTCAGCGCCTCGATCCGCTCGATCACCGTGCGGGCATCGACCGAAGTGGGATCAACTCCGGCGGTGACGGCTGCAGTCGCGTGCTGCCCGATGGCAGGGGCGACGTCATGACCGAAGGCGGAGGCGGCACCCTGCGGGGCTCGTTGAGCCATCCGCCGACTCAGCTCGATGTAGTCCGGGTCGCGCAGCAGCGCGGCAAGCTCGACCCAGGCGGCGATCTGGTCCGGTGTCGGGTCCTCCGGGAGCTGCGGCGCGCCCGTGCGCAGGCGCTCCGCGACCGGGTTCTGGTCATCGCCGAACACGGCGTCGAGATAGTCCTCCAGGATCCGTCGGCGCTCCTCGCCGGTCATGGTCGTCAGGTCAGTCATGCGTTCCAACCCCTCCAGTTCGTTGGTCTTGGCGATGGCCTGAAGCACCGCTCGTTGCAGCCGCAGGGTGCGAATCTGTACGTCGATGGCCGCGGCATGCTCCGCAGCGACATCGGCCAGCGGCGACTCGGCCGACAGCACGCGCACCACATCCGGCAGGGCGACACCGAGCTCGCGCAACGTACGAATCAGCCGTCCCCGCGCGACAGCCGCCGGCCCGAACACCCGGTACCCGGCCGCGGTCCGGCGCTCCTCCGGCAGCACGCCGGCATCCGCGTAGAACCGGAGCGTCCGCACCGACAGACCCGACCGCCGCGTGAGCTCACCAATCTGCACGCCACGACGATGCAGCCACCACCCACTGGAAGGTCAAGCCCAGGGGGCCAAACGGCCCTTACGGCCACAAGCACGGCCCAATGAGCTCAGCAGTTCACAAACCGGGATGTCCCCGCCCGCGCCACACGTCGTCAAGTAGCGAAAGCAGCGGCGAAGGCCTCGGGATCGCCCCCGCGCACCGCCGCGCGGGCAAGCTGGGTGACGCCGTCAGTCTTCGGCGGAGAACCGCTCCCACGCTGACTGTCGAGCCATACCGAGCGCCTCACCGATCCGTGTCCAGGTCACGCCACGGTCGCGCAGTCGGTGCACCCAGCCGCGCAGGTCACCTTCGACCTGGCTGGCAACGGCGGCGACCCGCGGAAGATGCGCGAGCATGTCCTCGTCGCTCATGGCCTGCCAGTACGGGATGGACAGCTGGTCCCGGTCCGGCGCATCGGCGGCCAGGATCTCGTTGCACAACCCGACGCACTCGTTGCAGATGAACACACCGGGCCCCGCCACCATGCGAACCACCTGGGGCGCTTCCTTCCCGCAGAACGAGCAGCGGGTCACTGTCTCAACGGCTGTAGCCACCAGCCCTCCGATCGTCAGGCGATTCCTGACGACCGTCCTGTCAGGGAACCCCTGACACGTCAAAGCCGCTATCGCGGCGATGAGCCCGCCCGGTGAGGGCGTCGGCTGACTGCGCCCCGGTACCGCTCGCAGCGTCCGCGGGTCCGGGGAGGGGCGGCACGGTTCCCGCACGCCCGCCGCCCCGACGAGAAGCCCCAAACGTCTGGACACTCTGTCCGTCGTGCGCCACAATTGTGGCCATGGCTAGTGCCGAGCCCCTCCGCTCGGTCCGTGACCATCTCTCCGAGATGGTGGACCGGGTGCAACACCAGCACGAGCGCATTGTCATCACCCGCAACGGTCAGGACGCGGCAGTTCTGCTCAGCCCCGATGACCTCGCTGAACTCGAGGAAACGCTGGCCGTGCTCAGCGATCCGCAAGCATTGGCCGACATCCGTGAAGGCGACGCCGCCTACGCCCAGGGGAACGTCCTGCGAGGAGTGGATGCGGCACGCCACCTCAGGCGATGAACCCGGCCGCCTACGAACTCGTCATCACCCCGCCCGCCCAGCGCGCGATCACCGACCGGCTACCCGAGGCCATTGCTGCTGCCGTGATCGAGTTTCTCACCACGACCCTGATCGCGAATCCGCATCGAGTCGGTCGTCAACTACGGGGCCAGCTGGCCGGTGTGTGGTCCGCCCGCCGCGGTACCTACCGCGTCCTGTACCGGATCAATGAGGTGCAGCGCGAGGTCGTCGTACTGCGTATCGAACACCGCAGGGACGCCTATCGCTGAACGGCTGGCTGCGTGGCATGCCTGCCTAGTCCTCAACCTGAACCGCGCCGGCTCCCAACCTCAGCAACTCGGGTCGTCGATAGTCAGCACACCACGGCTCCCGCGGCCATACTGCGCACGGCCGCCCTCTCCGGCCAGCTCGACTCGCCCCGCCAGCCGCACGAACCTGCGGAGGACTGGTCGGGGTCCCACCGGGGATACGAACCTGCGCAGACGACAGTCGGACAGCGGAACGACAGGCTCGCGCCTCCGCTACGCCGAGGCCCGCGAACCCCGACGCTCGGTCCCTGACGGGCTGAGACGGATGACGTGGCCCTCAAGCAGCGGCTCGGGGTTCGTATTGTGTGACCCACGGTGCACGAGCGGGAGCTGGATGTCCGGTGCACCCGTGCTGTCGTGTTACAGGTCGCGGGCCGACGGCGGGAGGCCACGACGGAGCCGCCGACCAGAACCCCGCTGAGATCCTCCCTCGGAAAGGCAACACAACCAGCGCCTCGGCAGGTCACCCCGGTTGGACCACGTCGTACAACGTCTGCCAGCGTCCGTTCTCGTCGCGGCGATGAACCACGACGTACCGCCCATCCTGCACGTCGGCACCTATCGACTGTCGATAGTTACCTTCTTCGATGGCCAGGTCGCCGTGACCCGTGAGGTGCCTCGTTTCGAACTGGATGCCGGTCAGCCCGAGTGAGAACGCTCGTTGGAAGAACTGCAAGATCTCGGTGCGCCCGCGGGCCGCAGGCAGACTTCCCAGCAGCAGAACAGCCTCGCGATCATAGAAATCACCCACGCTCTGCACGTCCTGATCCAGCAGCGCTCGCGAGAACTGCCTGTTGCTCTCCTCGATCTCAGCGCGGATGTTCTCGACCATGAGCTGAACCTCTCGACTGAAGTGGGTGCCCAGCAGAGTGCGGCGGTCGCACCCTTCCTGGGCTAGGGCCCGGTCTCGTTGACGACTTCCTCGACAAATATTGTCAGCCTTTCCCGGTGCTATAGCCCCCTGTGGCGCTGACAACTGTGCACGCGCACATCGCCCAGACGACAGTGATCGCGACGCCGTAGGCGCGCATGCCACTGATCATCTGCCACCACGGCGACCGGCCACGGCCCGCTTGCCTCACATGTTCATTTTCCGCCAACGCCCAGGAGTAGGCGAGGGAAGGTATCGGCACCGCAGCTAACGCTGGCTCTGATGCAGGCGAAGTCATCGGACGTCGGCGCATGGCCTCATCCCACCTGACGCCGATGTCAGCGAGCAGCTAGCGTCCGCGTCATGGACGTCAACGAGACCCGCGAGCGGATCATCTACCAAAAGGACGGCGCCGTAGCCCGGGTCATCCTCAACTGGCCCGAGAAGGCGAACGCCCAGGACCAGAAACTGGCCGAGGAGGTCGACGCGGCCCTGCTCGACGCCGACCGGGATTACGACATCAAGGTGCTCATCGTCAAGGCGAACGGCAAAGGCTTCTGCGCCGGTCACACGATCGGTGACAACGCCCGCGACTACCCAGCCTTCGCCGAGGGCGCGGCGTACCAGGGGCACCCATGGAAAGGACAGCTCGATCTGTTCGTCAAGCCGGTGCTGAACCTCTGGGAGTTCTCCAAGCCCACGATCGCCCAGGTCCACGGCTACTGCGTGGGGGGTGGCACCCACTATGGCCTCACCACCGACATCGTCATCGCCGCCGACGACGCCTACTTCTCCTACCCGCCGCTGCAGGGGTTCGGCATGCCGTCAGGCGAGTGCTCCATCGAACCCTGGGTGTTCATGAACTGGCGACGGGCCGCCTACTACCTGTATCTGTCCGAAGTCATCGACGCGCAGAAGGCGCTCGCGGTCGGCCTGGTCAACGAGGTGGTCCCCCGCGACCAGCTCAACGACCGGGTCGAGACCATTGCCCGCCAGATCGCTCAGGCGCCCCTGACCACGCTGATGCTGACCAAGGCGAACCTCAAACGGGCTTGGGAACTCATGGGGATGCGCGTCCATTGGCAGAGCTCCAATGATCTCGTCGCGCTGGCGTCATTGAGCAAGGACGTGCAGGGGCTGATCCGCGAGGTTCTTCAGAGCAACCTCAAGCCGGCAGAGATGGCCCGCCGCCAGGCAGCCGCGGCCAACGAGATCGAATCGAGCAGCGAGTAACGCCGGGGCGGTGAACGGCGGAGCCTTACCCGCCTTCGTTCTGCCGGGTCGTCAGAGTGTCAATGATCTGATCGAGCTCGTTGAGCAGCATGTGACCGCCGCCTTCGACGATGTGAAGGTGCGCGGTCGGGCAGCGGGCGGCGATCACGCTGGCATGCGCAACGGGCACGTTGCGGTCCTGCGAGCCGTGCCACACGTCGACCGGGACTTTCGCCTGCCCGAGGTCGACGTCCCAGGCGCGGGTGAACAGCCAGAAGTCCCGCGCGGCCGCCCGGGCCGTCCCCGGCGACGAGTGGCGTAGGTCGTCGAGAAAGGCCGCCCGGGTCGGGGAGTCGTCGCGGAGCAGTCGGGCATCCGGCTCGGCCGATAACGCGGCGAGGCGCTCGACCGCTCGTTCCGGCCGGGAGCGGCTGCCGCGAAGCATCAGGGCGAACGTCGCCCGAGCGACGGGTTCGGAGCGGCGCGCAATTCGGCTGATCAGCCGGTCGGCGGGTAGCGACGGATCCCTCGGCACCATCGGCGCAACGCTGCCCACGGTAGTCACGGCACTCAACCGGTCGCCCAGCAGCACACTGCAGGCAAGTGCCGTCGGACCGCCGCCGGATATTCCTACGACACCACATCGGGTCAGGCCGAGGTGGTCGATGAGGCTGCCGACATCTCGCGCACTCGAAGCGACCGTGCGGCGCTGGTCGGGACCCGACCCGCCGTACCCGGCCCGATCCGGCGCGACGACGCACCAGCCACGGTCACGCGCTGGCCCGGCAAGACCCGCCAGTTGTCGCTGCGACCCGGGCGTGCCATGGAGAACCACCAACGGTGTGCCGTCCGGATCGCCCATCAACCCGTAGGAGAGCACCCGCGAGTCGGGCAACGAGATGATCGGCACGCCCGCGAGGCTAACGACCACTCCGACCCGCCACAACGGCCGTCGCCCCTCGCTACGCTCTTGGAAATGGCCGCACGGCGGAAGGTCAAGCGGGTAGCGGCCGGTGTCTACCGTCGGGCGTTGTCCCCACAGCTGCGCCGGAGATTGTGGCGGCTGCGCCAGTCCGGCCGGGACCGGCTGACCCGCCGGATCGAGCCACTGCTGACCGTCGTCATGCCGGTGTACAACGTCGAGCGTTACCTCGAGGAAGCGGTCGAGAGCGTTCTGTCACAGAGCTACCGCAACCTCGAGCTGATCCTGGTCGACGACGGCGCTACCGATAGCTCCGGGACGATGTGCGACGAGCTCGCTACGGCTGACAAGCGGATCCGCGTGATCCACCAGCCGAACGCAGGTCTCGGCGCTGCCCGCAACACCGGCATCGCCGCCGCTCGCGGCGACTACCTCGCCTTTGCCGACAGCGACGACTACCTTCTTCCTGACGCCTATGAGCGGATGATGCGCTCAATCATCCGCTCCGGGTCAGACATCGTGACCGGGAACGTGCTGCGGCGGCAGGGCCGTTATCTCGAGCAGTCCTGGATCCAGAAGCGCTCCCACATCGAGGACCGCACGAGGGTCTCGCTCGTCGACGAGGTTGAGCTGCTCTCCGACACCGTCGCCTGGAACAAGATCTACCGGACGAGGTTCTGGAAGAAGCACGGCAAGTCGTTCCCGGTCGGGAAGCTCTACGAAGACACCGCCACGATCTTCCACGCACTGCTACATGCCCAGGGCATCGACATCGTGTCGGCACCCGTCTATGTCTGGCGGCTACGCGAAGAGGGCGACTCGATCACCCAGCGCCTACTCGAGGCAACCAATGTCGATGATCGCTTCGAGATGCTCGACCACGTCGAGACGATGATCCGAGACAGCGGGTTGTGGCGCGAGCTCGGCAACCGGCTGCTGCTGAAGGTGCTCGAGGTCGATCTCTGGGTCCATGTGCGCGGGTTGATCGACACCGGGCCGGCCGAAGCTATCGAGCGCATCCAGAAGATCGCCGCCCGCTACTGGGAGGCATCGCCCGACCAGGTGAAGCTCGGCGTACCGGCAGAGCGACGGGTCTGCTACTGGCTGCTAGCGAACGAGCGCGCCGAGGACATGCTGTCGTTCCGTTGGTGGTACGCGTCGCAGGCCGCGCACCCCCCGCTGGTACGTCGCAACGGACAAGTCAGCCTCGATGTCGTCACCAGTCCGGTCTCGCTGGACGGCGTTCCCGACGTCGCTCTGGACATGGACGATCTCGCCGAACCGATCGTGAACGTCGTCGAGGTGAATTGGACGGCACCGGCACAGCTGATGATCCGCGGCTACGGCTACACCAGGTACGTCTCAGACGGCTCGCAGCAGATCACGATCGATGCGACCAATGCGGCCAGCGGCCAGCGCCTCTCGTTCCCGACCGAGCGAATGCCCATGGTCGAAGCCGCGCTCTGGGCGGCCGATCTCGTCTATTCCCACGACAACGACGGCTTCCGCTGCATCGTCGATGTCGCCGCCCTGAAAGCCGTATCGGTAACAAGCGAGGCGCCCAACGCAGCCAGCAACGAATGGTGCTTCTCCTGTCGTATCGATGACGGCGACATCAGCCGGACGACGGAGCTGACCAAGGTCTGGAAGCTCGGCTCAGGCGCGGTGATCGGTGCCTCCGTCCTGGCCGACGAGACCGTCGCGATCGTCAAGACCGAGACCGACAAGCCGCTGCGGATCGGGTTCGAGACGAGGGGCGTCGTGGCGGCCTCATTTGAGGTCACCGGGTCGCGAGCCAGTGTGAGGCTCACAGCCAAGACGAATGCGAACCGCATCCTGTTCCACACGCCGGGAACTGCAACGGTCGAAGCCAACAGGTCGCCCGACGGAACCTTCGTTGCCGATCTGCCTGCTTCGCAGTCACCGCCGACGATCTGGCGGGCGCGGGCCGTGACCCCGGCGGGCGACGTCCGGCCGCTGATCGCCCCGGCGGGGTTCGTACCGGGGTTCGCCCCGAATGCCAGTGGAGTACGTGCCTCGGTGACGCGCACCGGCCAAGCGGTTGTCGAAGTGCGTTCCCACACGGCGATCGTCGAGGAGATCGGATGCGACTCAGCGGCGGTCATCGAGCTCAACGGGTTCCTGCTCGCGCTCGATGAGTTCGAGATCGGCGTCGCGCCAGAGGATGGCTACCCCCGAGTCTGGTATCCGGCCACGGTCACCGACGGCCGGTTCGTTGCGCGGATTCCCACCGCCACCTCGACCGGGACCAGCGAGGGGCGACCGTTGCCCGCCGGCAAGTACGCCGTGTTTGCCCGGCGCGCCACACCGGACGGACCTGCGGAGGCCGAGTTGCTGTTGAGTGACCGCGCGGCCGGCACGCTTCCGCTCAACCGGCTCGCCGCTGTCGTGAAGGTCAAGGTGCTGCGATCGCGCGGCGGAATTGTCGGGCTCGAGATCGCCGCGCCGGTTCCGGACGAGGCGCTCGGGCGTTTCTCCCAGGCTCGACTCGCGGCCAAGTACGGCGTCAGCCCGCGCAACCTCGACGACGCCGCAGTCTTCTTCCTCGTCGACATCGGCAACAACGCTGCCGACAGCGCCCTCGCCATCCACAACGAACTGCGCCGACGCGGGTCCCGGCTGAAGCTCTACTGGGGCGTTGAGGATCTCAGTGTCCCGGTTCCCGATGGCGGCATCCCGGTCGTTAAGCGAACCGAGGAGTGGTTCGCGAAGGTCAACAGCTGCCGCTATCTCGTCAACAACTACGGCGGGATGTGGGGGCTCACCAAGGACTCCGGACAGCGGTACCTGCAGACCTGGCACGGCACTCCGCTGAAGTTCATCGGTGCGTCGGAGGCACGTCACCGCGGTGCACTGAAGCCGCGCTTCGACCAGATCGCAGCAGAGGCGGCCGAGTGGGATGCATTCGTCTCGCCGAGTCCGTACTTCTCGGCGCTGATCCCGAGCGAGTTCCTTTACCACGGCGCGGTGCTGGAGACCGGCTATCCGCGCAATGATCGGCTCGCCACCGCGAGTGCCGCCGACCAACAGGCGATCCGGGCCAGGTTCGACATCCCAGCCGCCGCGAAAGTCGCGCTCTACGCACCGACGTTTAGGGACAACGAGCGCCGAGGTTGGCGTGCCCCGCTGTTCGACGGTCTCGACCTGGGTCGGTTGCTCGACCTGCTCGGTCGGGACTGGGTCCTGCTGCTACGTGGCCACATCTTCAACGCGAACGACGACCATGCCGACAGGACCGCGGGCCGGCTCATCGACGTGACCAGACACGGCGACATCAACGACCTGTACCTCGCCTCCGACGTGCTGATCACCGACTACTCGTCGGTGATGTTCGACTACGCCGTCACCGGCAAGCCGATGGTCTTCTTCACTCCGGACCTCGATGCCTACGTCGCCGGCCGGGGCACCTACTTCGATCTGCGAGAAGAGGCGCCGGGGCCGCTCTACACCAAGGTCGGAGACCTGGCGGCCGGCCTAGCGGACCTCCATGGCCTCGCGAACCTCCATCGCGACCGGTACGACGCGTTCCGCACCAAGTTCGCGCCGTGGGACGACGGCAAGGCCGCCGCCAGGGTCATCGACGCCTTCTTCGACTAGTGCAGCCTCTCCTAAGATCCAGACCGTGAAGTTTCGAGCCGTCATCGAACTCAACGGCACAACGGCGACCGGCATCGAAGTCCCGGACGACGTCGTCACCCAGCTCGACAGCGGGCAGCGCCCGAAGGTGGTCATCACTGTCGGATCGCACAGCTACCGCACCACCATCGCGCGCATGGGTGAGCGCTACCTGATCCCGTTGGCGACGGAGCACCGCGACGCTGCCGGGGTGACGGCCGGCGACTACGTGACGGTCGACATCGAGCTCGACACCGCACCGCTTGGCGGGGAGTAGACGTGCAGATCGACTCAGTGATCGCCGGCGACGTCGACGGCGTCCGAGCGGCCGCGGCGCGGATCGAGGCCGACGGCTATGCCCGGGCCTGGATCGCCGAGCTCGACCATGACCCGTTCCTGATGTGCCTGCAGGCTGCCGAGGCAACCGAGACGCTCCAGGTCGGCACCGCGATCACCGTCGCGTTCGCGCGCTCGCCGATGACCCTCGCCGGGACGGCGTACGACCTGGCGCGCTACTCGAAGGGGCGATTCATCCTCGGCCTCGGGTCACAGATCAAGACCCACATCGAGCGCCGGTTTTCAATGCCGTGGTCGCACCCGGCGCCGCGGATGAAGGAGTACATCCAGGCGCTCCGCGCGATCTGGGGATGCTGGCAGGACGGCACGCCGCTGGACTTCCGCGGTGAGTTCTACTCACACACCCTGATGACGCCGATGTTCACGCCGCAGGTACACGAGTGGGGACCACCTCCGGTATACCTCGCCGGCGTCGGGCCAGAGATGACCAAGGTGGCCGGCGAGGTTGCCGACGGCTTCCTCTGCCACGGCTTCACGACGCCGCGCTACGTCCGTGAGGTCACCATGCCGGCGTTGCGCCAGGCACGAGAAAGCGCCGGCAAGACGATGGAGGGCTTCGCGGTGTGCGGACCGGGCTTCGTCGCGACGGGCACGGACGAGACCCAGATCGACAAGGCGAAACGCCGGATACGCAAACAGCTCGCCTTCTACGCCTCGACCCCGGCGTACCGGCGGGTGCTCGAGCTACACGGCTGGGGTGATCTGCAGCCTGAGCTTCAGGTCATGTCGCGGCAGGGCAAGTGGGATGAGATGGCCGAGCTCATTACCGAGGAGATGGTCAACGAGTTCGCCGTCATCGGCACGCCCGAGCAAGTAGTAGGCGAGGTACAAGCCCGGTACGGCGACATCGCTACGAGCATCGGGATCTCGACGCTGGGATCAAACGACCCGGCCGTCCTTGCCACGATCCGCGCCGAGCTCGCCTGACGCCTTCGGATCGTCCGCCCAATATCCTCGGGCGCTATGACGGCGCTGAGCCAGGAGGAGCGGGACATCCTCGCGACGGTTCGCGACTTCGTCGACCGCGAGGTCAAGCCGGTCGTCCGTGACCTCGAGCACGAGAACACTTATCCGGAAAAGCTCATCGAGGCGATGAAGCAGCTGGGCATCTTTGGGCTTGCAATCCCCGAGCCGTACGGCGACGTGAAGGTGAGCGTGCCTTGTTACGCGCTGATCACCGAGGAGCTCTCCCGCGGCTGGATGAGTCTCGCCGGAGCAATGGGCGGTCATACCGTCGTGTCGAAGCTGCTCGTCGAGTTCGGTACTGACGAGCAGCGTGCGAAGTACCTGCCACGAATGGCCACCGGCGAGCTTCGCGCGACGATGGCACTCACGGAACCCGGCGGCGGCTCCGACCTGCAGGCGATGACGACGACGGCGACGCGCAATGACGACGGCAGCGAGTACGTCGTCAACGGGGCGAAGACCTGGATAACGAACTCGCGCCGGTCCGGGTTGATCGCGCTGCTGTGCAAGACCGACCCGCGCGCCGAGCCTCGGCACCGCGGGATCAGCATCCTGCTCGTCGAGCCGGGGCCGGGGTTCACAGTGTCCAAAGACCTGCCCAAGCTCGGTTACAAGGGTGTCGAGTCCTGCGAGCTGTCCTTCGACGGTTACCGCGCAACGACGGACGCTCTGCTCGGTGGGGCTGAAGGCCGTGGCTTCTCGCAGATGATGAAGGGTCTTGAAACCGGCCGGATCCAGGTCGCTTCCCGTGCCCTCGGCGTCGGTCGGGCGGCATTCGAGGATGCGCTCGCCTACTCGCAGCAGCGGGAGTCCTTCGGCGTGCCGATCTGGAAGCACCAGTCGGTAGGCAACTACCTCGCCGACATGGCGACCAAGCTCACCGCCGCCCGCCAACTGGTGCTCTACGCGGCCGAGCGGCTCGAGGCAGGACAGCGTTGTGACCTCGAGGCCGGGATGGCGAAGCTGTACGCCTCAGAAGCCGCGATGGAGATTGCCCTGAACGCGATGCGGATCCACGGCGGCTACGGCTACAGCACCGAGTTCGACGTCGAGCGCTACTTCCGCGACGCGCCACTGATGATCGTCGGCGAAGGAACCAACGAGATCCAGCGCAACGTGATCGCGTCACAGCTGATCAACCGTGGCGGTCTCGATTGATGAGCGACGGCAGCCCTTGAGGTACGTCGAAGGGCCGTACTTCGAGGACCTCTCGGTCGGGCAGGTCTTCGACTACGCCCCGCCGATCACGCTGACCGACGGTCTGACGGCAGCGCATCGGGCGATTTTGGGCGACCGGCTGGCGTTGGCACTCGACAACGAGCTCGCCACCGCCGTGACCGGGCAACCCGGCTTCGCCCACCCGGGGTTGGTGTGGGACCTGGCGATCGGACAGTCGACGATCGTCACCCAGCGCGTTAAGGCCAACCTGTTCTACCGCGGCCTGGTCTTCCATCGCGCGCCCCACGTCGGTGACACGCTTCGCACGACGACCGAGGTTGTCGGGCTCCGGCAGAACCAGCCGCGGGTGGGACGCCCGGCTACCGGATTGGCGGCGCTGCGGATCACGACAGTCGATCAGCAGGACCGGCTCGTTCTCGACTTCTGGCGCTGCGCAATGCTGCCGCTTCGCGATCCCTCGGGAACGACGGGGCACGCGGACGAGTTCGACCACATCGGAGCCGAGGCGACCACTGACTTCGGCGCGGTCAGCCGGCAGTGGACGCTCGCGGCGTTCGAGCTGCCGGCCCGCGTCACCCGGTTTGCCGATCTGGAGGTGGGGGATCCAGTCGAGCTGGCCGGTGGCGATCTGGTCAGCAACGCTCCCGAGCTGGCGCGCCTCACCCTCAATGTGGCGGCGGTACATCACGATGCGACCGCCGGCGGCGGCGAGCGGCTCGTGTACGGCGGGCACACCATCGGCATCGCGCTCGGCCAGTGCGCCCGAGCCCTGCCGTCGCTTGTCACCGTTGTCGGCTGGCACAGCTGCGACCATCTCGCGCCGGTGCGAGAGTGGGACACACTTCGGAGCTCGCTCGGTGTGGAGGCTCTCCAGCCGATGACGGTGGGCGGGCTGGCCCACCTGCGCTCAGTGGTGTTCGCCGGAGCTGACCGGACCCCGATCCTCGACTGGCGCTTCGTGGCGATCGTGGCATGAGGGACGTCACCGCATCCGCGGTCACCTGGCTGTTCGTGCCCGGGGACCGGCCGGAGCGATTCGACAAGGCCAGGTCCAGCGGCGCGGACCAGGTGATCTGCGATCTGGAGGACGCCGTCGACGCCCCCAACAAGCAGAACGCCCGCGGCGCGGTGGTCGAGTGGCTTGGCGCGGGCGGATCAGGAGTGGTCCGGATCAACGCGCCAGGCACGCCATGGCACGACGACGACCTCAGCGCGCTCAGCGGGCTGCCCGGCCTCGCCGGAGTGATGGTGCCGCGGTCCGACGACCCGGCCCGACTCACCGAGATCAGGGAGCGACTCCGGGGCTGCGATCTGATTGCGCTTGTCGAGTCGGCGTACGCGATCCATCATGCGGTGGAGCTCGCCGAGTGCCCGGCGGTGGACCGGCTGGCGTTCGGATCGATGGACTTCGCACTCGACATCGACTCTGCTGAGACCGACCAGGCGCTGCTGTTCGGCCGCTCGGCGTTGATCGTCGCCTCCCGCGTCGGGGGTAAACCGGCACCGATCGACGGGGTGACCGCGACCATCGACGACCCGGGCCTCGTCAGTGCCGCCGCGCGGCGCAGCCGCGAGCTCGGGTTCGGCGCCAAGATGTGCATCCATCCAGCTCAGATCGCGCCGACCGCGCAGGCCTTCCGACCGACAGCCGAAGAAGTTGCCTGGGCCACCGATCTGGTAGCGGCGGCCGAAGCGACCGGCACCTCCGCCATCGCTGTCGGCGGGGCGATGGTCGACCGACCGGTCCTGGACCGGGCCCGCCGAATCCTTGACCGCGCCCAAGACACCTAAGGCAAGCAGTGCGCCGCCGCCGCCCTAGACCTCGATCGCGCAGGACTGGTCGATTCCCAGCACTGCCAGTGTCCGACCGAGTCCGAGGAAGACTGCGACGCACAACGTCAGGTCGAGGATCTCCGGATCGCTGAAGTTCGAGCGCAGCCGCGTGAAGAACTGGTCGGTGATCCCAGCCGGATCGTCCGCGAACAATTCGGCGTACTCGATCGCCAGCCGCTGCCGATCGGTGTACCCGGCATAGCTCGCCCACTCCGCAACGTGGTCATACAGCTCCGGGGCAACACCTGCCGCGACCACCGACGGCGCCCGGAAGTCGGAGCAAGCCACACAGTCGTTGATCTGCGCGATCCGCATCCTGGCGAGCTCGCGCTCCTCCGGCGGCAGCACGCTCTGCTGATAGGCGCCGTGAATCATCCGTTCGACCATCCCGGCAAGCTGCGGTCGAAGCGTCCAGATCATCGCCGGCTCGCCGCCGGGGCCGTCCGGAATGTCGACACGCGCCATGTGGGGAGGGTAAACCGCGGCGTGGGAGTTTTTCTGGTCGCTTGTGGCGGAATGAGTAGTGATCATGGCGATATCCGACGAGACCATGCGCGAGATCGCGTCGCTCAGTGGGCTCATTCTGTCGCAGACCGACTTGCCGACCTTGCTGGAAGAGGTCTGCCGCATCTCAGCGCGCGCGCTGCCGGGCACCGACGGAGCTTCGATATTGACCGTTTCCGCCGCCGGTCCGTCCACCGTCGCCATGGACGACTGGTCACGGCAGCTCGACGAGTTGCAGTTCAGCGAGCACGAGGGTCCTTGTCTCGACGCCTATCGCACCGGCGCAGGATTTCGGATTCGTGATGTGACCTCGGATACCCGCTGGCCGTCGTACCTTCCGCGAGCGGCCGCGAAGGGGGTGCGCAGCATGATGTCGACGCCTCTGACGTCAGAGGGCACCGTCCTCGGCGCGCTCAACCTCTACTCACGTCGCGTCGACGCATTCGACGTCGAAACCGCGTCGCTCGCCGAAATCGTCGCCGCCCACACCGGCCTCGCCACGCAGGTCGCCGCAGCGTTCTTCGGCCACCGCGACCTCGCCGAACAGCTCGCCGATGCCATGCGCTCCCGGGCCGTCATCGAACAGGCCAAGGGCGTTCTTGCCGCAGCCCTCCGCCGCGATCCCGAGGATGCATGGCAGGACCTCGTCCGGCTGTCGCAGCGGTCGAACCGCAAGCTACGTGACGTCGCCGCCGACGTCGTCGCGCTGGCGGCGAAGGGCGATCTCGACGTTGAAGCGATGTCCCGCCGGGACGGCTCAGCCGGCCAATCCGAGGACTCGTAGCGCGTTGTCCCGAAGGAACTTGGGCCAGACCTCGTCCTTGAACCCGACGTTGACCATCTCGGTCATGATTCGTTCGATCGACAGTCCCATCGGGAAGTAACCGGCGTAGAGGATCTTGTCGGCGCCACGGCTGTTCGCGTAGTCGATGATGTCCGTCGGGTAGTACTTGGGTGCGAACGCACTCGTCGAGTAGTGCAGGCCGGGCCACTTGAGCATCAGCTTCACGGCGAGCTCGGTCCACGGTTCGCAGCCGTGCCGCGTCACGAACACCAGATCGGGGAAGTCGTACATCACTTCGTCGATCAGCTCGACCCGCTGCGGCTCCATCTTCAACCGCGGTCCGGGAACCCCCGCACAACAGAAGATGGGCACGCCGAGCTCGACACACTTCGCGTACACCGGATACATCTTCTTGTCGTTGATGGCGACCTGCGGGTCGGTCCCGGAGGGGAAGCAGCTGAAGGCCCTGACGCCGTACTGCTCGTAGAGCCGCACCATGTACTCGACGTTCTTCATTCCCCGGTTCGGGTCGATCTCGACCGACGGGATGAAACGGTCCGGGAACCGCTTGATCGCATCGAGGCTGGTCTCGTAGCGCGGCGAGATGCCGATCATCCCTTTCTCGATGCCCCACAGGTCCATCTCGCGCAGCGTGACCCCGATCGGGTCGGGATTCCCCTCGAGTTCGGCATCCGGGCTGTCCTTGAACATGTACTCGGCCGGGAACGTGAAGTCCTCCTGCGACTCGCGGTCCTTGGTCTGCTTGGTGATGTAGGAGTACAGCGCCTTCAAATCGCCGTGTGGGAAGGCGATCATGGTGTCGACGATCCCGATGTCGCGCGGCATTCCCATATCGGCGATCTCACCACATCCGCGATGTTGATCACGACAGATGAGTTCGCCCCCGTTACATCGTCAGATGTGTTGTGTCGACGACTGCCCAGTGGTGCCGGGTTGTGATCACCGATTGCCACGGGTCCGCGATCGCGAGCTGGACGGTAGGCGGCGCCGGCAATCCGGACGTCGGAGTGGTCGACAGCATCGCGAGACTTCATCTGGAGGCGAAGCGGCGGGGTCACATCGTCGTACTGAGCCAGGTCTGCGCCGACCTTGCTGCGCTGATTAGGTTCGCCGGCCTCGACGACGTGCTGTCTTAGGCAGCGAGGCCGAGCGGCAACCCGAACGACGGGAAGATGTGCTCGACATCGAGGAAGGTGTTGATCGCCGCGATCTTGCCCTCGGAGATGTCGAGGATCTGCAGCGCCCAGGCGTGGTGACCGGTCCCGTCCGGATTGCAGCGGTACTGCGCGAACGCCGGCCGCCCGTTCGCCATCGTCGCCACCAACCGGGAGTCCTTGCAGGCCATCGGACCGGGCTGCACCATCCAGGTAGCGATGTTTTGGGCACCTTGCAGCCACATCGCGAATGGCGGCATCGACTGGATCGCGTCCTCGTGCAGCAAGGTCACCAGCTGCGAGATGTCATAACGCTCGAAGGCATCGCAGTACTTCTGCAACAGCTCGGCGTCGTCCGCGCCGACCGTGACGGGCCGGCCGGTGGCCGGAACCGACGCCAATGTGGCGCGGGCGCGCTGCAGCGCGCTGTTGATCGCGGCGACGCTGGTGTCGAGCAGCTCCGCGACCTCGGTGGCCTGCCAGCGCAGCACCTCGCAGAGGATCAGCGCGGCACGCTGCCGGCCGGGAAGGTGCTGAAGCGCCGTGACAAAGGCGAGCCGCACGCTGTCACGGACCTCGGCCACCTCGGCCGGGTCGGCGTTGTCAGGCAGGATGCGTTCGTCGGCGATCGGTGAGACCCAGAGGTTCTCCGGCAGGTAGGGCCCGAGGTTGGACTCATCAGGCGCGCTCGGGGGGCCGAGCTCGGCGGGACGCGCCCGGCGCTGCGCACCGCGGTGCATGTCGAGGCAGACGTTGGTCGCGATTCGGTACAGCCAGGACCGCACGCTGGACCGCCCCTCGAATCCGTCCTGCTTTCGCCAAGCCCGGATCAGGGTCTCCTGGACTGCATCCTCGGCCTCCGAGCCGGACCCGAGCATCCGGTAGCAGTAGGCGGTCAACTCGCGACGATGCGACTCGAGCACGTCGTCGGACAGCACCGCCGTACGGGTCGTCACGGCTGACGATGGTACGCCGATCGGCTCCTTCAGCAGAGTCTCCACGATCCTTGTGACGAGCCGGATCAGGAAAAGTCATCGGCCCGATCCGAAAAATTCTCGACCGATGATTCGCCGTCGCCGCAGGCGTCTACGGTGCGACAAGGTCAGCCGACGCAGGAGGACAGCGCGATGGGCAAGCTAGCAGTGACCGAGTTCGTGTCACTTGACGGCGTGTTCGAGGATCCGGGCGGCAGCGAGGGCACACCCCATGCCGGCTGGACCTTCACGTTCGACCGGGGTGAGGACGGCGAGAAGTTCAAGCTCGACGAGGTGGTCGCGGCCGACGCCCAGCTGCTCGGCCGGGTGACCTACGAAGGCTTCGCGGCCGCCTGGCCCAACTATTCCGACGAGGTGGGCTTCGCCGCGAAGATGAACTCGATGCCGAAGTACGTCGTCTCGTCCTCCCTGGCGAGCGCCAACTGGGAGAACTCCACAGTCATCCGCGACAACGTCGCCGACGAGGTCCGAGCGCTCAAGGCCAAGTACGACGGCGACATCCTGGTGGCCGGCAGTGGCACCCTCGTGCAGTTTCTTTTTGCGGAGGGTCTGGTCGACGAGCTGCGCCTGATGGTGTTCCCGATCGTGCTCGGATCTGGTCGGCGACTGCTCCCCGAAGGCTCCGCCAAGACTCGGTTGCGGCTGGTCGGCAGCCAGCAGGTCGGCTCCGACGGCGTCACCGTCCTGACCTACGCACCCGCGGAGTAGCAGGGCCTAGAGTCCTGCGGTGCGGCTGTTTGCGGCGGTTGAGATTCCGGCCGCCGAGCGCGAGCGGCTTGCCGCGCTGGTCGGCGGCCTCAAGGGGCTGCCGCTGCGGCCCACGCCCGAGGAGCAATGGCACATCACTGTTGGCTTCTACGGGGAGGTGCCCGAAGGTGTCGTCGCGGATCTCACCGAACGGCTTCGACGTGCCGCTGCCCGCACAGCGCCGTTTCGCATCCGACTGTCGCGCGCCGGCACGTTTCCGAAGAACCCGACCAAAGCCCGGGTGTTGTGGGTCGGCCTCGACGGTGACACCGCCGAGCTCTCACGACTCGCCGAACGCTGTGTCGCGGCCGGACGGCGCTGCGGGATCGACATGCAGGACCGACAGTTCTCACCGCACGTGACGATCGGCCGGTCCCGGAACGCCGCCGCCGACCTCAACCGAGCGGTCGCCTCGCTGTGGGACTACGACAGTCAGCCGTGGCAGGTGACGACTGTCCGGCTGATCCGAAGCACTCTCGGTGCCACGGTCCGCCACGACACCCTCACCGATCTCGCTCTGGAGCGTTGATCTCGTTGCGGCCGGGCTATCAGATCCGTCGCTGCTACAGGTCGCGAAGCACCACGCCGGGCAACGTCGGCCACAGCGCGCTGAAGATTCGCTTGAGCGACTCCGGCGCCGAATGAAGCACCAGCTTGTGACGAGGGTGGAGCGCGAGCGCGAGCTGGGCGAGCACGGCAGCGCCTTTCACGTCGATGAAGCGAAGCCGACCGAGCCGAAGGTGGACATCACGCCCGCCGCCGCGTGCGGGCACCAGGGCGTCATCGAAAGACTTCACGTTGGCGATGTCGACCTCGCCGACAACTGTGAGCACGTGGTCGGGACCGGTCAGGATCGTCAGCACTCCGTCGGTTGCCGCATCGATGAACCGCGGCGTGGAGGTCGACGTCATCCCGGTCACCGTATCGCTGCATCGACCGCGGCATCTACCCGTTCGGCGATTAGTTCTCGATCGCGGCCGACGATGCAGCCCCGGGAGACGGCGCGTTTCCCACCAGCACCATCCGTTCGGTTTGCCTCGACCCGGATCGACGGCGACGGACGTACCTGACGTTCGTGTCAGGTACGGGCTGCCAGCAAGCGCCGGCCGCGTTAGGCTGAGCACCTCATGTATGGCGCCGAGAGCCTGCTGGCTGTTGCCTTGTCGTTCGCGACCGCACTGTGCTTCGCGACCGGCTATGTGCTGCAGTACCACGAGGCCCACGCCGTACCCGATCGGCTCTTCCTGTCACCGAAGATGTTGGTCGAGCTCGTGCGGCACCGCATCTGGGTTGCCGGCATCCTCGTGATGTTCGTCGGCAATGGTCTGCAGGCAGCGGCGCTGTCGATCGGAAGCCTCGCTGTCGTCGAGCCCATCCTCACCACCGCGCTGCTGTTCGCCTTGCCGTTGTCGGCCGCATGGCGACGGGAGCGACTGGCGCCGAGGGACTGGCACGGCGCGATCGCGGTCTGCGTCGGGCTGGGCCTGCTGCTCGGCGTCGGCTCTCCCACGACCGGGCGCACCAACATGGCCGAGCACCAGTGGGTGCTGGTCAGCCTCGGCACCTGGGCCGGCGCCCTCACGTTGATCGCCGCCGGGCGGCGGAGCAGGTCGCCGTCGTCACGGGCCGCCTTGATCGGCGGTGCGGCGGGTGTGCTGTTCGGTCTGCAGGATGCGCTGACCCGCTACTGCATGCATGCGATGACCCATCATCAGGTCGGCATGCTGCTGCTGGACTGGAAGCCGATGCTCTCGGTGGTGACGGGCCTGTACGGCATCGCGCTGATGCAGTCGGCGTACAAGGCCGGTCCCCTCACGGCTGGGCTACCGACGATTGCGGTCGGTGAGCCGGTTGCCGGCATGCTGATCGGCGTCTTCGCGCTCGACGAGCATCTCAACGCCTCGACCGCGGCCGTGACCTTCGAGGTGCTCGGCGCCCTCATCATGATCGCCGGCACCTGGACGCTGGCCCGGTCCAGGCTGGTGTGCGGTGCGCAACACCCGAGCCGGCTACAGCAGCTCGAGTCACAGCTCGAAGCGCGCCTCAAGCCGGTGAAGGAGCGGGCGCGGGTGCCCGCCCGGGCGCAGCTGCGGTTCTCGGCGGTGCAGGTGCTGTCGATGTTCCTGATCTTCCGACGCGGCCGGTAGGCACCCGATGGCGGAGCGGGGCGGCGAGCCAACCGCCGACGAGCAGGTGTCGGCGGCGCCGGCGGCCGGCGCCGGCCCGTCACGTCGCCAGGTCGTCACCGCGATGGGGTTCGTGCCGCTCGCCTCGCTGGCGCCGGCGATCATCTCGGAGAGCCGAGCACTTTCCGCCAGTGGCGCGAAGTACCGGTTCTTCACCGACCATGAGGCAGCAGTCATCAAGGCTGCCGCCGCGCGCCTGGTGCCGGGCCCGGCCGACGACCCGGTCGAGAAGCTGCTCAATTCGCCGGGCGCCACCGAGGCCGACGTCATCCGCTACATCGACACGATGCTGTCGATGTTCGACGACAACCCGCCGAAGATCTTTGCCGGTGGCCCCTACAGCGACCGCCACGGCGGTCACATCAACTACATGAAGCACTTCGTGCCCCCCGCACCTCGACAGTTGCACGCCTGGAAGAAGCGGGTGCATCAACTTCGGCGGCACTACCGCAAGGCCGTCCGGGCTCTCGACGCGGCTGCGAAGGGCGGCGACTTCGCGACCGCCGGCAACGGTGAGCAGGACTCGATTCTGGTCAAGCTCGGCGCCGAGCGCGACCTCATCTTCACCAACACGATCGAGGGGATGTACGCCGTTCCCGAGTACGGCGGCAACCGGCACACCCTGGGCTGGAAATCGGTCGGCTGGCCCGGCGATTCACAGCGCCGCGGGTACACCCCGGCAGAAGTCGAGCACAGCGACGGCGAAGACCTCGTCGTGGTGACCGGCATCGTTGAGGTGTTGCTCAGTGCGCTGCCGATGGCAGCGAAAGCACGCCGAGTGAGACGCACCGGCCATGGCTGACCGCGCGATCATCGTCGGCAGTGGGGCCGGCGCGTCCGTGGCCGCGATGGTCCTTTCGCACAACGGGTGGGAGGTGACGATCCTCGAGAAGGGGCCGCGCTACATCCACGGGTGGGAGAAGCAAGGCCCGATCAGGACAGCGTTCTCCAACGACGAGTTGAAGTTCGACCGCAACTTCGACCAGCCCGATCCGCTCTCCGAGCCCCGCGTCTTCCGCTCCAAGGCCGGCGGCGCACAGACCGTCGGGGTCGTGAATCCGCTGGCCTCCGTGGTCGGCGGCGGCACGACCCATTGGGACGCCAAGGTGCCGAGGTTCTGGGACATCGACTTCAAGAAGAAGTCGATGCTGGGCCCTTATCCCGACAGCGACGTCGAGGACTGGCCGTTCTCCTACGACGAGATCGAGCCTCACTACCGCACGATCGAGCACCTCATGGGGGTGCAGGGATCGCAGGCGTCGATCCCGAAGACGCCGACGCTGAAGCACGCCCCCGGCAAGCGCGGGTTTGCGATGCCGCCGGGACCGATGCAGCTCGCGTCGACGACGGTTGCCCACGGCTGCCGGACGATGGGACTGCATCCGTACCCATTCCCGATGGCAGCGAACAGCCGCCACCATCTCGGGCGGCCGGCGTGCAACGACTGCGGCCAGTGCAGCGACTACGGCTGCCCGATCGGCGCCAGGATCGGGGCGCTTGCCGTGATGCAGCACGCGGTGAAGACCGGCAACGTCGAGATCCACGACTCGGTGATGGTCGACAAGGTCATTCACGACGGGAAACGAGCGACCGGCGTCCACCTCATCGACAAGCACGGCAAGCACCACACCAGGCACGCCGATCTCGTGGTGCTCGCCTGCTCGGCGATCGAGACCGCCCGACTCGCGCACTTGTCGCAATTCCCGGACCCGCATGACCGGATCGGCCGGGACATGATGTTCCACAACTTCATCGATGGTTTCGGGATCTTCCTCGACAAACGGATGCACGCCTATCGCGGCCGCTCCGTAACGATGTGCTGCGAGGACTTCGCCGACCCTGACTACCCCGGCGCGCGGGCGTTCGCCAAGACGATGGGGCTGCCGTACTTCCGCGGCGGGATCATGGAGCTCGGCGGCAGCGAGGACGTCATCGCGGAAGCCACCGAGTACCAGTTCGTCCTGGACGCCCTGGCATCGCTGCCCGGCGGCGCCGTGAAGCCGTTCGGCACCACGTTCAAGACGCTCATGCGGGCCAGCCTGCTGCGTGACCGCCTCGCCGGCATCGACCACATTGCCGAGGACCTGCCATACGCCACCAACCGGGTCGACCTCTCACCGAAGGTCAAGGACTTCCGCGGCGTACCGGTTCCCCGGCTGACGTACTCCCAGGGCAAGCATGAGCTGGCCGCAACACTGTTCTACGTCCCACTCATGACGGCACTGCTGAAAGCCGCTGGCGCGGGCGCGGTCGGCGCGGCCGTCCCCGAGACGGTGTCCAACAGCCTGACCGGCGCTGACATCCCTCACGGCGCCCACGTGATGGGCGGGATGCGGATGGGCCACGACCGCCGTACCTCGGTGACCGACGGCACCGGCATGGTGCACGGCATGACGAACGTCTTCGTGGCCGACGGGTCGGTGTTCCCGAGCAGCGGTGCCCAGAACCCGACGTTGACGATCATGGCAACCGCCCTGCGAAATGCCACAAAGCTGTTCGGTCATGGACATCAGCACCTCACCGAAGCGCGTCTCGCCGGCACCGCCTCTCAGCAGGAAGACTGACGCCATGCGTGGCCTGATCTTCGGCGTACAACCGCCGCCTACTGACCCCCTGCCACCTGACGCACCGCAACAGCTACGGCATCTCGCAGCGGCGCCGATGGACCTGCGTGAGATCCCCGACCCGGTGTTGCCGGCACCGGACTGGGTGGTCATCAGGACCCGAATGTGCGGGATCTGCGGTTCCGACGCCAAGCAGGTCTTCATGGAGGGCGACGGCGACTCCCCCATGACGGCGTTGATCAGCTTCCCGCAGATCCTTGGTCATGAAGTGGTGGGCGACATCGTGGCGGCCGGCGCGGAGTCCGGTCGGCGGGTCGGCGAGCGGGTGGTGCTCAACCCCTGGCTGTCTTGTGGTCCGCGGGGCATCACCCCGCCGTGTGAGGCCTGCGCCCGCGGCAACTACAACCTGTGCTTCCACTTCACCGAGGGTCATCTCGAGCCCGGGATCCACACCGGCAACTCGAAGACTGCGACCGGCGGCTTCGCCGAACTGCTGCCTGCCCACACCTCGATGGCGATTCCCTGCCCGGAAGGGGTGCCCGACGAGGTTGCCGTCCTCGCCGACCCGTTCTCCGTGGCGTTGCACTCCGTGCTGCGCAACCCGCCACCCGCCGGCGGGAAAGCGTTGGTCTACGGCATCGGTGCGCTCGGGCTCTCGACGCTGGCGATCCTTGCCAAGCGGCATCCCCACGTCGAGGTCGGCGCAGTCGTCCGATATCCGCATCAGGCCGATGCGGCGAAGCGCCACGGCGCCCGGGTATTCCAGTCCGAGCCCACGCTGGACCTCATCAACGCGGTTGCTGAGTGGAGTGGCACGAGGGTTCACCCGCCGTGGGAGGGGCTGCCGATGACGTTCCCCGGCGGCGTCGACGTCGTCTACGACACAGTCGCGACGGCGGAAACCCTCGAGGTGTCGGTGCGCGTCACCCGCGCACGTGGCGCGATGGTGATCACCGGCGTCAGCCAGCCGGCGCGGTTTGAGTGGAGCCCCTGGTACTTCAAGGAGCTGTCACTGATCGGATCGAACGCCTTCGGCGTGGAGGAGATCGACGGCGTCCGGAAGCACGCGATCGCCCACTACCTCGACTGGGTGGCGGCCGGCGAGATCGACGTGAGCGACATGCTCACCCACCGCTTCACCCTCGAGGACTGGCGCGGTGCGTTCGAAGCCATCGCCAACCAGCGGGAGACCGGCACGATCAAGGTCGCGTTCGACTACCGATGACCCGCAAGATGCGTGCCGCTGTCATCGCCGGACCTGGCCGGCTCGAGATCGACGAGGTGGCGGTCGCCGCGCCTGGCCGCGGGCAGGTACTGGTCCGGGTTGAGTACTGCGGCGTCTGCGGAACCGACCTGCACAACACCCTCGATGGCTGGGGGGTGATCGGCGCCATCGGCGGTCATGAGTGGTCCGGCCGAATCGCTGCGACGGGCGAGGAGGTGACCGGCCTCGCCGAGGGCGAGCTCGTCGTCGGCGGGCCACCCTGGTGTGGCGTCTGTGAATGGTGTCGGATCGGACGGTCGTCGCTGTGCGTCGCCGACCCGATCCGCACCGGCACGCCGGGGCACAGCGCTATCCCGAACCAAGGCGCCTTCGCCGAATACCTCCTCGCGCGGGCCGACACCGTGCATCAGGTGCCTGAGGGCCTCGACGCCAGGACGGCGGCGCTGTCCGAACCGCTGGCTGTCGCTTTGCATGGGCTCACGGCGGCCGCCCTGCCTGACCCGCTCGCCGCGACCCGGATCCTGGTCAGTGGAGCCGGTCCGCTCGGCCTACTCGTGATCGCTGCCCTCGCCCAGCGAGGCGCCGAGAGTGTCGTCGTTGCCGAACCGACCCCGCCCCGCCGGGCGACCGCACTGCGTGCCGGCGCCGCGACAGCGCTGACGCCGAGCGAGCTTCCCGACGTACCTGCGCTGCCGACCCAGACCAGTCCGGACGGTTTCGACGTGGTCTTCGAGACCTCTGGCGCGGCGGTCGCCATCTCCACCGGGCTCGGGCTGCTGCGACCCACCGGCCGGCTGGTGCTGCTCGGCACCGGTGCGATGTCGGTGCGGCTGGACGCGATCCGGATCCTGCTGAACGAGCTGGTCGTCACCGGCGCCTACTGCTACGACGACACCGGCATCGATGACGCCCTGACGTTGCTGGCCTCCGGTCGGCTTCCGATCGAGGACTTACTCACTCCGGACGCTGTCGGGCTCGACGGCTTGCTCGACGCGATGAACCGGCTGAAGATCGGTGAGATCCCGCGAAAGGTGCTGGTGCGACCATGACCGCTACGCCACGTTTCAATCACGTCGCGATGACCGTCCCGGCTGACCTGCTGGACGACGACGGACGCAAGGCAATCCTCGACTTCTACGGCGAGGTGTTCGGTTGGCAGGAGTTGCCGACGATGACCGAGGACCGTCAGCGACTCGTGATGATGGCGTACGAGTTCGGACAGTTCGTCTTCATCGAGGCCGACGAGTCACCGATGACCACCACCTCGATGGATCACTTCGGGATGTCCGTGGCGACCCTCGCCGAGCTCGAGGAGTTCTACGACAAGGCAAGGGCGTACGCCGAGCGTGACGACCGGGTGATCCTCGAGGACAAGATGCTCGACGACTTCGGCGTCCTCGACCTGCACGCGTTCTACGTTCGGCATCTGCTGCCGCTGAAGGTCGAAGTGCAGTACTTCGACTGGAAGCAGCCGGTCGAGGCGGCACCGTAGCCTCGGCAGCGCTCCCCCTTCCACAAGCAATGTGACATTGCTTGCGCGATGTGAGATTGCTTGCGCGATGTGATCGCTTGGCGCCGGATTCGCCATAGCAATGTGGCATTGCTTGGTGGAACTAGAGCGCGTCTTGGGCCAGGCGGAAGGCCTGGATGCCGGAGACCGGTGACAGCGGCGACTCCCCGAGCGAGTTCTTGAACAGGTTCTGGAGCTGGTTGCTGATCGCCTTGTACTCGAGGTCGGTCTCCCGCGTACCAGTGCCGAGGTACAGCGAATCACCCGCGACAACCGCGGTCGATGACGGCGGGCCGATCACCGGCATGAGCCACAGCGGCGTACCGGTCGCGGCGTTCAGCGCGAGCACCGATGACAGGAAGGTCTCGGTGACGAACGCAACCCCGTTCACCACCGAGGTCGACCCGTACGTCGGCAGCGCGAGCCGATCGATCCAGTCGATCTTGCCGGTTTGGGGGTTCAGCGCCCGCACTGCCCAGGTGCTCCGGTTGAGGTCTTTCAGCGAGTGCGGAAGCGGGATCCCGGTACCTCCGATGACCCGCTCCGCCCGACCGTCGGGACCCAGCTGCACGCCGGGGCTGCCGATGAAGCCACCCACCGCGAAGTTCTCGCTGAGCCGGCCGGCTTGGCCAGCAACGGTCCGGGAGATCTTTCGGCCGGTCGCCTCGTCCCGCACGTAGTAGACGGCGTTCTTGCGCCCCTCACCGATCACCCGCTGCCCATCCGGCAGCGTGAAGATGTTGGCGGAGGCGCCGAAGTCGGCATCGCCTTCGGCATCCGCCAGTCGCTGCGCCTTCGACGGCAATGCCGACTCGGGCCGGAAGCTCCAGATCCGCCGACCCGTCGCGGTGTCGAGGGCCACCATCTCCTCGGAGTAGTTGACGTGGCTCGCGTAGGCCTGCGGAGCGTAGTCACATGCCGCCGTTCCGAACGCCACCATGTGGGTAGCCGGGTCCACCGCCGGTGAGGACCAGACCCCGCCGCATCCCAGACCATGGCCGGAGCCCTGGGTCAGCCCGGCGGCGCCGTACAGCGTGCGGTTGCGGTCGGTGTCGTACTTCCACCGCGGCCGAAGTTTCCACGGCGTGCCTGGGACCAGGGTCAGCTTGACGAGTCCGGTGTGTCCGACCTGCGCCTCGTCGTGCACGTCGAAGCCGACGTAGATCTGGTCTCGGCCCCGCCGGTCGGTCACGACCGCGGGCGATGACTCCACCTCGACGACCCGGGGGTCGCTTCGTTGCGACTTGCGGCGCAGCGCTCTGTCGCGCGGGTCGAGATCGATCGCCGCCAACTTCTGGCCGGTACGGGCGTCGAGCACCCACACACTCGAGCCACCACCGAAGATCACCACCCGCCGCCGCAGTTCACCGACGCCGGCTTCCACGACCGAAGCGCTGGACACGATGCGACCGAACGCGCTGACGTCCTTCGTCGTGATCCGGTACTTCCAGAGCAGCGTGCCGACCGCGGCATTCACCGCATAGAACGTGCCGTCCCACGAGCCGACGTAGAGGACGCCGTGTGACACCGCAGGAGAGGCGGTGATGGAGTCCTTGGTATGGAAGAACCAGGCCGGCGCCAAGGTCGCGACGTTCTGCACCGCGATCTTGGAGCAGCCCGGAGGCGAGGAGAACGTGTGCTGGAGGTCGTGGCCGTACATCGGCCAATCCGCGGATCGGCACACCGATGGGCTGGCAGCGGGCCGCGGAGCGGCACGAGACAGCGAGGCGCCGGAGAGCAGTACGGCCGCTGCGGCCATCGCGACAACAACTCGTCGCAACGCCCCCGTCCCCTCTCTGCGTTCGGCCCCCGAACCCTGACGTACGTGTCATGCCGGAATCGATCAAGAGCACCACGATTCACCATCGCGGGAAAGGCAGGTAGTAGCCCACCCGCCGCAAGCAGGAACGGCGAATCCGGACAAAACGCCTCAACCATGGTTGCCTTGGCGGGTTAGAAACATGACGCTTGTGTCAGAGATCGGTCCGACCCACCGGGAGCCCGCTGTGCCAGGCCAGAACCGTCGCTCGTCGCTCGTCGTCGCCGGCATCGCGGGAATCGCGGGAATCGCGGTCGCGGTCGCGAGCGCCGGGACCGCGCTTGCGATCAGCGGCGGCGGATATCGCCCGCACAAGATGGGTTGCCCGACCACCGCGGCGGCGACCAACCACGCGCACGGCCCGCAGCCGAAAGGCTGTCATGACTTCCAGATCCTCATCCGCAGCGGCAACCACACGTACGGCGAGTTCGGCCTCAACACCACGCCGTCGGGCCAGAACCTTCACTCCGGCGACCTCGTGATCAGCCCGGACGGCAGCGCCAACCCGCGCGGCGGCGCCTCCGGCCAGGCGCTGCGCATCCACATCGACACCCACTACCAGCCGATTCCGGCGGGCCAGTGCGGCGTGTTCGACCTGCTGACCTATCCAATCGATCTGGTGACCGGCGGCGGCTGCAAGCTCGACCCGGCCGCGTGGGCGCTTCCTACGAAGATGCCGACCATCACCCCGCATCTGACGATGAGCGGACGGTCCGGCGGGGCACCGGACCTGACCCACGCCCAGCTCTATTTCGGCGCCGACGACGGGCTTGACAGCGGCGAGCACGACGAGCCGGACGGCAAGCACGGCACGATGACCGAGCAGAACGGCCCCTCGGACGGGGGCGCAATTCTGGTGCGTTGGCACCCGCTGGCGTTCGCGAAGTGGCTGCCGACGGTGATCAAGGGAATGGAGACCGGCAACTTCTCGGCCCTCGCCCGCAACCCGGTGCCGTTGCTGTCGGCCGGCTTCGGCGCGTGTGCCGACGGCATCTGCCTTGCGGTGGAGAGCCGGCGTACCGAGTCGCTGCGCGGCGGGGGCGGAGGCGGCTCGGGTGGGCGGGCTGGCGGCTCGGGTGGGCGGGCTGGCGGCTCGGGTGGGCGGGCTGGCATGAAGAACAGAGACGTGTACAACTACGACGGCAAGACCTGGGATCCGTACAACTGCTCCGGGGAGTCGCCCGCGGCCGAGAAGCAGTGTCGCGACGCGACCCACAAGAATGAGGACGCCTACCTCAACAACGAGGCCAAGCATGTGTACCTCGAGCCCGGCGTCCAGTTCTTTGAGGACCCCGATCCCAACGGCTCGCCGTTACTTCCTGCCTACCCGCTGCCGGCCGTCTACGTCGGAAGCTGCGGCATCACGCTCGGCGGCGGGCCGCTGACCTTCCCGGCCTCGCCGATCACCAACCACCGTGGGCAACTGTCGCTGTCGCCGAGCAAGTGCTGATACGGCACCGCGCGTCAGCGAGCCGCTCGATGTCGCGCCCACCGAAGCTCACCGCCTAGGCTCCACGCCATGCCGAGCAACCAGACCAGCCGCCGCGCGGCTCCCCAAGCCCGGCCGGCGAGCCGCCGCGGCACGACCGGCGGCGCTCCGGCGCAGGAGCGGGAGCTGCGGGCTCAGGGCCGCAAGACCATGCAGCGGCTGCTCGATGCGGGACGGCTGATTTTCGAGCGACAGGGCTTCCACGCCGCCCGGGTCGACGACATCGTCAAGGCAGCGAAGACGTCACACGGCACCTTCTACCTGTACTTCGCGAACAAGGAGGACCTGTTCAAGGCCCTCGCGATGGACGCCATGTCCGAGATGGAGGCGCTCGGCGACGCACTCGAACCGATCACGATCGACGAAGCAGGTCGCGAGACGCTCCGCGCCTGGGTTACCAGGTTCGTCGACCTGTACGCCGCACACGGCGGTGTGATCCGCGCCTGGACCGAGTGGCAGTTCTCCGATCGCGACCTCGGCCACCGCGCCCAGGAGTCATTGTTGGCGTTGTCCGGCGCGTTGAGTCGGCGCATCGACGAGGCGCGTGGACTTGGTGACGGTGCCCATGTCGAAGGCGTCGCCTGCCTGTCGATGCTCGAACGGTTCAACTACTTCCAGCAGTCCCACCAGATCCGGTTCGAACACGACGAGGTCGTGGACACCCTCACCCGGGCACTGTTCGAAGGGTTCTTCACCCCCGACAAGGCCGAGCCGCGGCGACGGCCCCGGGCGATCCCGCCTCGTCCCCGCCGCGCACGCAAAGCCGGCTGATCCGGCACCGCACGCAGCCGATGCAGTGCCGTGGGCCAGAATGTGCGAGTGTCTGAGACTGACGCGGCCGTCAGGTTCGCCCACGTGGGCCCTGACCCGCATGACGTGCCGCGGGACGGCCGCAGCGGCTTCCTGATGATCGGCACTCACCAGGTGCACTACCTGGAATGGGGGCCGTCGGCGGCGCCGCTCGTGATCGCTCTGCACGGCGGCGGGCAGACGTCATACATGTTCGAGGAGCTCGGCTCCACGCTGCATGGCAGCTACCACGTCATCGCACCCGACCTGCCAGGACACGGCGAGTCCACCCCGCTCGAGGACCCCATGACCTTCACGCGCGAGGCTCTGACCGCGACGATCCCTCCGTTGCTCGACGCGTTCGGCGCCGCACCGGCGAGCTTCGTCGGCGCGTCACTGGGCGGCATCCTGTCGCTCACCCTTGCCGCCGCCGACCCGGAGCGCGTCCACGCAATCGCGCTCATCGACGTCGGTCACAAGCTGGAGGCCGACGGCGTACGACGGATCGTGGAGTTCCTGTCCAAGCACGAGTCGTTCGGCTCGCTCGAGGACGCCGCCGATGCCGTCGCCGAGTACGCGCCGCAGCGCGGCCGGGTCGATCCGACTCGGCTTCGCCGCAACCTTCGGCAGCGTGAGGACGGCCGGTGGGTGTGGAAGCACAATCTCGGCAGGCTCACCGCGGAACGACTCGGCCAGGAGGACTGGGAGAGCTCGATCGTCGACGGCCTTGACGAGGAGCTCGCGAGGATCGCCGTCCCGGTCCTAGTGCTTCGCGGCGCAGCGAGTGACGTGCTCTCCAGCGACGGCGCCGCCGAGATAGCGGCGAAGCTTCCGGACGCCCGAGTGGTCGAGGTGTCGAACGCCGGTCACCTCGCAGCTGGTGACAACCCGGGGACCACGGTCGATCTGATCACGTCCTTTCTCCATGAGGTCATGCCGGCATGACCGCGACAATCAACGAAAGAGGCTGACGGAATGGGTGTGCTCGACGGCAAGGTCGCGATCGTCACCGGTGCGGGCCGGGGGCTCGGCAGGAGCCACGCGCTGCTGCTGGCGTCCGAAGGCGCGCAGGTGGTCGTCAACGACCCGGGTGGCGAGTGGGACGGCAAGGGCTCCGACAGCCGACCGGCGCAGCAGGTCGTCGAGGAGATCGAAGCAGCCGGCGGTGCAGCCGTCGCGAACTTCGACAGCTGCTCGGACTGGAAGGCCGCGGAAGGACTCATCCAGCAGGCTGTCGACGGGTACGGCGATCTCAACATCCTGGTCAACAACGCCGGCATCCTGCGCGACAAGATGAGCTACAACATGGACGAGGACGACTGGGACTCGGTCATCAACGTCCACCTCAAGGGTCACTTCGCGCCGACCCACTTCGCCGCCGGATACTGGCGGACCCGGGCGAAGGCGGGCGACCCGGTGTACGGCCGGATCATCAACACCAGCAGCGAGTCAGGCCTGTTCGGCAATGCTGGTCAGGCGAACTACGCCGCAGCTAAAGGCGGGATCGTCGCACTCACCGTCGTGATGGCACGCGAGCTCGCGAAGATCGGCGTCACCTCGAACGCGATCGCTCCCCGGGCGCGGACCCGGATGACCGAGCAGACGTTCGCCGGTTTCGGGTCGGTCGAGGAAGGTCAGTTCGACGCCTGGGCGCCGGAGAACATCTCCCCGCTGATCGGTTGGCTGGCGAGCCCGGACGCCGCCGAGGTCACGGGCCAGACCTTCATCGTCTGGGGCAGCGAGATCCAGCTGGTCCGCAGCTGGTCGCTTGGCGGCAAGATCGACGCGGGCGGCAAGCGGTGGACCGTCGATGAGCTGTCGAACGCCGCGGACACGCTGTTCGCGAAGCAGGACAAGGGCCTGGCTCCCGGTTTCGGGCTACTCGAGTAAGGACCAGATTGCCGCTCATCCCGGACCAGCTCCGCTGGGCCGCCGAGACCGTTCCCGACGAGATCGGCTTCACCGTCGCCGGGGTCGGTGAGCTGACCCTGGCGCGATGGCACGCCGACTCTTCGCGGTTCGCTCGCGGCCTGATCTCGCTCGGGGTCGAGCCCGGCGACCGAGTGGCGCTAGCACTCCTTCCGGCGGATGCGTTGGCGTTTGTCGTGGCCTACGCCGCGACCCACAAGGCGGGCGGCGTCGCCGTGCCCATCAACACCCGGATGTCGCCAGCCGAGGTGCGCGGCGTACTCACGCACTGCGAGCCCAGGGTGATCGTGGCGTCGTCGTCGGTCCGTCACCTCGTCGAGGGTGGCGTTCCCGGCGCCAGGATCCTCCTGACCGAGACCGACGGCGAGCGCGAGGGCGAGGCATGGACGTCACTGTTCGACAGCGACGCCAGCGACCTTCAGGTCGACCGGGACGAGGATGATCTTGCCGACATCCTCTACACCTCCGGGACCACGAGCGCGCCGAAGGGCGTGGCGATCCGGCACAGCAACTCAGCGATGATCATCACCGCGACGCCGCGATGGACCAGCCGGCCCTGGCTACATGCCAGTCCGCTGTTCACGTTCTCCGGGATGACGTTCATCTACCAGCCGATGCGCATGGGGATGAGCACGTTGTACCTGCCGAGGTTCTCGGCCGGCGAGTGCCTGCGACTGATCAACGAGGCGAAGCCGGCGGCCTGCTTCCTGGTGCCGGCGATGGTGGAGATGCTGCTCGCCGATCCCGAGACGCCGAAGGCCGACTGGTCCTGCGTCACATCCCTGTCGGTGGGGTCGGCCCCGATTGCGCCGGCGACGTTGGTGAAGATGGCCGCGCTCGTGCCGGACGCGTTCGTCACCAATTCGTACTCGATGACCGAGGCCGGTACGGCGTACTTCATGCTGCCGAAGGGCGGCCTGGCCAGCCATCCCGGCGCGGTCGGCAAGCCGGTGCCACCGGCCGAGGTCCGAATCCTCGACGACGACGACAACCCGGTCGCCGTCGGGGAGATCGGCAACATCCACGTCAAACCGGCCGGCAAGCTGCGCGAGTATTACAAGGCGCCGGAGGCGTCGAAGGAGATCTTCGGCGCCGACGGCTGGCTACGTACCGGTGACCTGGGCAAGTTCGACGCTGATGGCTACCTCTACGTCGTCGGCCGGGCGAAGGATCTCATCATCCGCGGCGGCCTCAACGTCTACGCCGCCGATGTCGAGGCCGCGCTGTTCGAGCATCCCGGCGTGCAGGAGGCCGCCGTCGTCGGGGCGCCGCACGACGTGCTCGGCGAGGAGGTCGTGGCGTTCGTCGTCGCCAAGCCCGGTGCGGCGCTGAGCGCCGAGGAGCTCACCGCGGTCTGCAAGGAGCGGGTCGCCAACTACGCCGTACCGTGCCGCTTCCACTTCGTCGACGAGCTCCCCCGCAACGCCACCGGCAAGGTCCTCAAGCGCGAACTTCACGAGCCCGCCAACTTGTCAGCATCTCCGGGTGCTATAGCCCCCGCTGCCGCTGACAAGTTTGGTCGTTAGGCGGAAACCGGGCCCAGCAGCAAGTCGGCGACCCGGGACCGCTGCCAGCCCTGCCGGCCGAGCATCAGGTCGGTTCCCTTGGCGCGCTTGTAGTACAGGTGCGCCGGGCACTCCCACGTGAACCCGACCGCCCCGTGCACCTGGATGCTGGTGCCGGTCACCGCGATCGCCGCCTCGGCCACCCACGACTTCGCCATCGCCGCTGACACCTCGCGATCGGGCGCATCGGTGTCGGAGGCCCAGGCCGCGTAATGCGTCCCGACACGGGCAAGAGTGAGGTCCTGCAACATCTCGGCGGCCATGTGCTTGACGGCCTGGAACGTACCGATCGGCCGGCCGAACTGCACCCGGTTCTTCGAGTACTCCGCGGCCAGGTCGAACGCCGCCTCGGCGACACCCACCAGCTCGGCGGCCAGCATCACCGCAGCGTCATCAGCGACCCGCTGCAGCAGCTCGGTCTGGTCCCCGTCGGGTCCGAGTCGGCGCGCTCGGGTGTCTGCGAGCTCGAGGCGCGCCAGCGAGCGGGTCGGGTCGAGGCCGGGCACCGCTTCGGCCCTGACGTCCTCGACCAGGTAGGCGCCGAGCCCGCTGTCATCTCGCGCGACGACGATGGCCCAGTCCGCGGTGTCGCCGTCCGGGACGACCGGCTTCACGCCGTCAAGGGTCGTGCCTGAGCTTCCCGTCGTCGCGTTGGTCCGCACCCCGGCAAGAACGTCGCAGGAGGTACCGACCTCATCGACGGCCACCGTGCCGCGAACCGCTCCGGTCGCCAGCCCGGGAAGCAGGTCGACTGCGCCGAGCCGGGTCGCGGCGACGGTCGCCAGCACGGCCGATGACCAGAACGGACCGGGCAGCGGCAGCTTGCCCATCTCCTCCATCACGACGGTCATGTCGACCAGGCCCAGCCCGAGCCCGCCGTACTCCTCCGCGATCAGCAGCCCGGGCCAGCCGAGGTCGGCCAACTGCGACCAGAGCTCGGTCGGCATCCGGCCCCCGGCGTCGACCATCGCGAACAAGGTCCTCGACGGGACGAGCCCGGCCAGCGAGGAGCGGACGGCTTCGCGGAGGGCCCGCTGATCGTCGTTGAAGTCGAAGTCCACGGTCACATCGTGGTCGGTTGAGTTCCCTGACGCAAATGTCAGGGATCGTGCTGCGACGACCCGGTCGAGTTCGATAGGTTCGACCCGCCATGGACTTCGCCTATACGCCGGAAGATGAGGCCTTCCGCACCGAGTTGCGCGACTGGCTGTCGACCAGCGTGGCCGAGTTCGAGCACGAGCCGGTGCCCGAGATCGCGGGGATGACCCGGCAGTACGCCCGGCGCAAGGCCTGGCAACGCAAGATGGCCGAAGGTGGCTGGGCCGCGATCAACTGGCCGAAGGAGCTCGGTGGTCGCGACGCGACGCTGATGCAGAACGTCATCTACAGCCAGGAGATGGCGAAGGCGAAGACGCCGGGAATCTTCAACACGAACGGCATCTGGCAAATCGGCCCGATGATCATCCGATGGGGCACCCAGGAGCAGAAGGATCGTTGGCTGCACGGGATCCTCTACGCCGAGGAGCACTGGTGCCAGGGGTTCTCGGAGCCGGAAGCCGGCTCCGACCTCGCCAACCTGCGCCTGCTCGCGGTCCGGGACGGCAACCACTACGTCCTCGACGGTCAGAAGATCTGGTGTACGACGGCGCACTACGCGAAGTGGGGACTGTTCCTCGTCCGCAGCGATCCGACGGCGATCGAACGCGGCGCTAAGCACGAGGGCATCACCGCCCTCATCGTGGACCTCACCGTCCCCGGCATCACCGCCACCCCGATCACCGACATCGTCGGCGAGGAGTCGTTCTGCCTGGTCACCTTCGACAACGCGCGCGTGCCGGCGGCGTACCGGCTCGGCAACGAAGGCGAGGGCTGGCTGGTGGCGATGGGCACCCTGACCAGCGAGCGGGTCGGGACAGCCGGGCTGTCGATCACCATGAAGTCAGAGCTGGACAACGTCGTGGAATGGGCCCGCACCCACAATCCGGGAGCGCTCGCCGATCCGGAGCTGCGTGATCGGCTGGCGCGGGCATACACGCAGATCGAGCTGACCCGGCTGCTCAATGTCCGCGCGCTGTCGAAGGTGTTGAAGGGCGAGAAGGGCTGGCCCGAGGTCCAGATCGCGAAACTGCAATGGAGCCACCTCGCTCAGACCCTCGCCGAACTACAGGTTGACCTGCTCGGCCCGGCCGGCCTGCTCGCTCGCGGCGGACCCGACGCCGTCGACCGGGGCCAGTGGACCCGGCTGTACAGCTACCAGCGCTACACCTCGATCGGCGCCGGCACCACGCAGGTGCAGAAGAACATCATCGCCGACCGGGCAATCAAGCTCCCCCGCAAGTAGTCACGTAGGAGCGCACATGGCCGTCGCGAACACCCTCACCCTTCCTGGCTCCGCGATCCTCGTGACCGGGGCATCCACCGGAATCGGTGCCGCCACCGCACGGGCGCTCGGCGCGGCCGGCGCCCGGGTCGGCCTGGTCGCCCGGCGTAAGGAGCTGCTCGACCAGGTCGCAGCGCAGACCCGCGCAGCCGGCGCGCCGGACGTCGAGGTGTGGGCTGCCGACCTCTCGGACCTGCCGCTCGCCGAGCGGGTCGCCCTCGAGGCCTGGGATCGCTTCGGGGGCATCGACGGCCTGGTCAACAACGCCGGTGCCCCGAAGCGCAAACACGTGACGCGGCTCACGGCCGACGAGGTCGAGTCGATCATGACCCTGAACTACTTCTCGCCGGTGCGGATGACCTTGGCCTTGCTACCCAAGATGCGGGAGCGTGGCGGCGCGGTCATCGTCAACGTCGCGAGCCTGGCCGGCCGGGTGGCGCCGCCGCGCGAGGCGGCGTACGCCGGGAGCAAGTTCGCGCTCAACGGTTTCTCGGAGGTCATGGCCGTCGATCTGTACGACGAGCCGATCCACGTGAAGGTCATCCAACCCGGGCCGATCGAGACGCCGATCTGGGGTGACGTCCCCGACAATGAGCCGCCGGCGTACGACGGCGAGTTCTATCCGCCGCAGGATTGTGCCGAGGCGATCATCGAGCTGCTCACGACCGACAAGTTCGAGATCTACGTGCCTCCGTCGCTCGGCGACGTCGCCGCCCTCAAGGGCCAGGACGTCGAGGGGTTCATCGCCGGAAGCGCCGCCTTTGCCAAGGACCCCGGGGCGGTCAACGCGTCGTACCGGAACGATCCGAGCACGATTCCCGGGCGGGAGCGCAGCTAGCTTCGCGTCGGCGTGAAGTCGGCGGCGATCTGAGTGCCGAGGGGCTCAGCGAGAGTGCGCGCGTACGTCGTAGTGATGTGCTGCTGGTCGAAGTAGACGACCACCCCGCCGATGAGCGCGTGGCACCTGCCGGATGTGCAGAAGTACTGGTCGATCGGTACGTAGTTGGCGAGCGCCGGGTGCTGCTGGGCGAGGTCGGACACGACGCTGGGATGGACCACGTCGCTCGCCGGCACCGCGCACGGGTCGTAATCGGCCAGCGACTGTTGGATGCACTGCGGGTCGAGCATCGGCCGCATTCCCGGGACGTCCTGCACGACGAACACGCGCACGCTGCGGGCCTGGTAGCGGTGCCACATCGACAACACCTGATGCCGCGTCGCGTCCACCTCATCCGCGGTCGGATCGGGACCTGTCGTGACGTTCTGCCAGAACTGGTAGCTCGCGAAGACGACACCGGTCAGCTGCGGCATCGCAAGCAGGTGCTGCTCGACCCGCGCCCCCCATGACAGGCAGCTCGGGCTGGCACCCGCCGGCCCAGTCGGGCTCGTGACCAGGCCGAGGCAGTCGACCCGGGCGGCCTCGATGACCTCCCAGTGGTGATGCTGGGCGTAGAGCCGCAGGGCCGGGATCAACCGCCACGCATGGGAGTTGCCGATCACAGCGATCACTTGCTTCGGATGGCGCCTCGCGCCAAAGGCGCAGTACCGCGGTGTCGACGGGTCGTGGCTGGACTGCAGGCACGGCTCACTCGAACCATCGTTGGCGGCGAACGCGGTATCGAGGTCCTTGGGGCGGCCGAACGGGTTCGGGCAATGGTTCGACGGGATCATCGCGGCCGCTCCGAAGCACGAGTGCGAGTGCGGCCGGGTGACGAGCGCGGCCGACTCGGTGCGAGCGGCGAGCTCGGCGCGGTGCTGTAGCCGTGAGATGTCAGTCGTGAAGGTGGCGACGAGGCCGACGACCAGCACGACGGCAGTCGTCGCGAGCGAGTACGCCGGCCACCGTCGAGCCCGCCAGAAGCTGCCGGCCCGGATCGGGTCCTCGATCAGCTTCTTCGAGGCGGCGGCCAAGGCCAGCGACGTGGCGAGGATCACGACCTTGCCCGGCCAGCGAAGCGGACTGTGGGTGATCCACGGCGCGGCCACGATCAGTGGCCAGTGCCACAGATAGATCGAATAGGAGTTGTCCCCGGTCCACTGCACCGGACGCAGCTCCATCCAACGACACGCCCAGCTGCCCGGCCGGCCCTGCGCGGCTGTGATGACGAGTGCCGCGCCGGCCACCGGAAGGAGCGCAATCCACCCGGGGAACGTGTCGTGGCGGGAGATCGCAAACATGGAGTACAGGACGAGGATGGATCCCGCGATGCTCACGACCAAGCCGGACGTCTCGCGCGGAGCGCGGCCGGTCGAAAGCGCGATTGCCACCAGGCCGCCGGCTCCGAACTCCCACGCCCGAGCCGTGGTCGCAAAGAAGGCCAGCGCCGGGTCGTGGGCGGTCCAGACGACCGACACGACAAGTGACGCGGCAGTGGCCAGGCCGATGACGACGGCGAGGCAGGCCGTCCGACGGAGGCGGGAGATGCGACTGCTGACCCACAGTGCGCTGAGCAGCAGCAGCGGCCACGCGAGGTAGAACTGCTCCTCGACCGACAGCGACCAGTAGTGCTGTACGACGGTGGGGCTGTTGGACGCCGCGAGGTAGTCGACGGCATGGAACCCGAGTTGCCAGTTGACGTAGTAGGTCGCGGCAGCCCGGATGTCAGCGAGGTTGGTCCGCCAGGTCACCGCCGGCATGACCACGGTGACGATCAGGATGCAGGCGAGCAGAACTGTGACCGCTGCCGGGAGGATTCGACGGATCCGACGGGCCCAGAACCTCGTGAGCGAGACCCGTCCGGTCGACTCGGCTTCGTTCAGCAGCATCGAGGTGATCAGGAAGCCCGAGATCACGAAGAAGACGTCCACCCCCACGAAGCCGCCTGGCAGTGCTTTCGGCCAGAGGTGGTAGGCGACCACACCGATCACGGCCACGGCGCGCAGCGCCTGGACCTCGGGCCGGAACGTATGACGTCGCGGGAGGCCAGAATCAGCAGCAGCGAGAGGGGCTATACGCGGCTCGTACCCGGCCGGTCAGCGGGTCTCACCTCACGCCATGAAGTGGGTCCGGAACTCCTCGGTCGTATTGGTGTGGGGGAACTCCTCATCCGGCACCGCGAGCCCAAGCCGCTCGCAGATCGGCTCCCAGCCATCGCCCGGATGCCACTCCAGCAACCGGTCGGCGGGCGCGGTCGAGCGCACCTTCTCATTGTGGTCGAGGTATGCCGCCTTCGCGGTGGCCTCGTCCTGCCAGCCAGGCGTGAACGCGTTCATCATCGCGGTGGACATTCGCGCCCAAGGATCGTTCGCCCGTGCCTCGTCATCAATCTTGGCCATGACATTGAAGATCGTGTCGGACGCGCTTCGCCACCATGCGTCCGCATCGCGAACCGACAGCAGGATGAGCGCATTCGGAAAGGCCTCGCTGATCGGCTGCCACTGCCCCGCCATCGGCCAGTCCACCGCAGCCGTGAAGCCGTCGAACAACGCGTCCCAGTCGGGCAGCTCACCGCGGTAGGCGGCATCCCACTGCACGACGTCCTCCGGGCGCCCGAACACCTCCATCATGTGGTAGCACCGACCGCCGAGAAGCTGTTCGAGTGCGCCTTTCAATGACGCCGTACCGGTCCTGCCTAGACCCGCCCCGACTACCTGCAGACCCATCTGCCCCTCCGCCTCCACTGCCAACTCGACCGGGTGAGCTCAGTCGAGTCGCTCGATGACGGTGACATTAGCTTGGCCGCCGCCCTCGCACATCGACTGCAGACCGATCCGGCCGCCGCTGTCCTCGAGGTAGTGCAGCAGTGTCGTCATCAGCCGGATGCCGGACGCACCGAGCGGGTGACCGATCGCGATCGCCCCACCTCGCGGGTTGAGCTTCGCCGGATCCGGCGCGAACTCCCGGGCCCACGCCATGGTGATCGACGCGAACGCCTCGTTGATCTCGATCGCATCGAGGTCGTCAATCGCCAGGCCGGTCTTGTCGATGAGCTTGCGGGTGACCGGATTCGGCGCGGTGAGGACCCAGACCGCGTCGTCGGCGCCAACCGCGAAGTGCCGGAACACCGCACGTGGCCGCAGCCCGAGCTTCTCTGCGGTCTCGCGTGAAGCGATCAGCATGCCGGCCGCGCCGTCGTTCATCTGTGACGAGTTGCCGGCGGTGATGTCGGGCGCGAGTTCCGGCTGGAAATGAGCGCTCGCCAGCGAGGCCATCTTCTCGAGCGAGGCGTCATGGCGGATGCCCTGGTCCTCGGTCATCATCTCGCCGGTCGGGTTGCCGTCAGCATCCCGAATCTCGATCGGCACGATCTCGCGCGCGAACTCCCCCGCCTTGGTGGCCGCCGACGCACGGCGGTGCGATTCGAGCGCGAACTCATCCATGTCGGCCCGGCTGATCTTCCAGTCATCAGCGACCTTCTGAGCGACCTCGAACTGCAGCTTGAGCTGACCGTCGGTGGCGGCGAGGAATTGCGGCGAGAACGGCCCGGTGCCACCGCTGGCATTCGACGCCATCGGCGCTCGCGACATCGACTCGACGCCGCATGCGATCGCGAGGTCGTACGCGCCGGCGATCACGCCTTGCGCCGCGAAATGCACCGCCTGCTGGCTCGATCCGCACTGCCGGTCGACCGTCGTCGCCGGCACCGACCAGGGCAGCCCCGCGGCAACCCAGGCGTTGCGCGTGACATTGGTGCTCTGCTCGCCGCGCTGGGTGACGCAGCCTCCGATCACATCGTCGACCGTCGCGGGATCGACGCCGTTGCGTTCGACCAGCGCGGACAGCACGTGGGCGAGCAGATCGGTGGGATGCCAACCGGCCAACGCCCCGTTGCGCTTGCCGATCGGGGTGCGGATCGCGTCGACGATCACGGCCTCGGTCATGGCGGCGCTCATTCGCTGTTGCCGCGGAACATCAGCTTGTACACCCCGGCGAAGTCGCGGTTGACCTTCTCGGGAAGCGGCACCGGCCCTCCGAGCGCCCGCGCACCCCAGACAACCTGCGCCGCGCGCTCGACCACCCCGGCCTGATGCAGGGTGCGGTCCGGATTCGGCCCGATCGTGACCATTCCGTGGCTCGCCAGCAGCGCCGTGCCGACGTCATCCAGCATCGCGGCGGCGTTGTCGCCGAGTTGGTCGGTGCCGCTCATCGCGTATTCACAGACCGGCACCTCGCCACCGACGTAGATCGCGAACTCGTCGACGGCGGCCGGGATCGGCAGCCGGGCGCAGGCGAACATCGTCGCGTAGAGCGGGTGGGAGTGGATGACCGAACCGATTTCGTCGTACTTGCGATAGCAGGCGAGGTGCACACCCTTCTCGCTCGATGCCGAACGGTGACCATCGATGACCTTGCCGTCCAGGTCGAGTACGACGAGGTCGTCGAGCGTCATCTCCTCATATGACAGTGAGGATGGCGTGATCACGACCTGGTCGTTGTCGAGCCGACCGGAGACGTTGCCGCTGGTCCCGGCGGTGAGACCCCGCGACAGCATGTCCTTGGCCGCCCGCAGCACTTCCTCGTGCACGCCCATTACGCGAATACCTCCGGGTTGGCGCAGTGGTCCGGCCGCTCGCCGGCGAGCACCTTCGCAATGTCACGGGCGACGAGCAGCGAGTGGTTGGCCTCAGTGTCGTACGTCGCGCCACCGATGTGGGGAGTCAGGACGACGTTGGGTAGTGCAGCCAGCGGCGAGGCCGGGTCGAGCCACTCGTGGTCGAAATGGTCGAGGCCAGCGCCTCCGAGGTGACCTGACTGCAGCGCCGCCACCATGGCATCGGTGTCGTGCAGCGCGGCACGGGCGGCGTTGAGGTAGATCGCGCCCGGCTTCATCGCGGCAAACTGCTCCGCACCGATCATGCCGCGCGTCTCGGCGAGGACCGGCGCGTGCATCGACACGACGTCGGATTGGGCCAGCAGATCGTCGAGTGAGTGCGTCGCCTCCTCGACGTACGGGTCGTACGCGATCACGTTCAGGCCGAGGCCCTCGAGCCGCCACTTCAGCGCCCGGGCGACCGCGCCGTACCCGACCAGCCCGGCGGTCTTGCCGGCGAGCTGCCAGGCACGGAACCGCTGGTACGGAATCGTGCCGTCGCGGTAGATCTGCGCTTCGCGGCACTCGCGGTCGGCGACGACCACGCCGCGGTTGACCGCGAACAGCAACGCGATGCAGATCTCGGCGACGGCGTCGGCGTTACGCCCCGGCGCCCGAAGCACCGGGATACCGGCCTTGGTCGCCGCGGCGAGGTCGACGTTGTTCGGGTCGCCCCGGGTGCAACCGATGACCCGCAGCGGCAGGTCCATGACCGGGCCGTTGACGTTGTCCGACTCGCAGACCAGGACCGTCGCCGAAACGTCATGCAACCGCTTGGCCAGATCCTCGGCTTGGTAGAGCCGAATCGGGTGCTGCTCGATCCACGGCTCGTAGGTGATCTCGCAGACCGATTCGAGGATCTCGCGGCCCTCACCTCTCAGCGGCGCGAGCACGAGTGCATGCGGGCGAGTGGCGCGCGAGCGTTCGGTTGCAGCCGACACCAGCGGCCCCTCTCGCCTTCGTACGGATGACGCTGGAAGATGCATCTCCTAGGGTCGAGTTTATCGAGAACCTGACACGCGTGTCAGCCAGGGTTCGGGTCGGTCGAAATAGGGATGGGAGGCCTGGTGGGCACCGGGATCACGGTCGGGATCGACATCGGGACCACCTCGGTCAAGGCGCTCGCGGTCGATGGCGACGGGAGGATCCTGGCTCGCGCCCGGGTTCCCCACGATGTGCACGTCCCCTCGGTCGAGGTGTTCGAGCACGACGCCAGGCAGGCCTGGGTGGACGGACCGCGGCAGGCGCTTCGAGACCTTGCCGTCGGCGACGTCGACGCCGTCGCGATCGTCTCGCTGGTCCCGAGCTGTACCGCCGTCGACGACGCCGGCATGCCGATCACACCCGGCCTCCTCTACGGCGATCACCGCGGCCAGGCCGGCCGGAACGAGGCCGACCTGCTGAACTCCCGTGAGTTCCGCTCGATGCTGGAGTGGACCGCCTCGCAGGCGCCGGATGCTCGGGGCTACTGGACCGCACCGGCGGTTGCGGGTGCGGCGCTGGGCGGCGTACCGGCAGCTGACTACGGGACCGGCTTCGCACTGGTTCCGCTGTGGAACGGCGATTGGCAGGAGGCCGAGCTCGCGGCGATTGGGGTCCGACCCGACCAGATGCCGATCCTCGTCCCGGACGACGAGCCTGCGGGTCGGATCGGCACCGCGGTGCAGGCGCCATCGATGGCGGATGCGTGGGCGGAGTGCACGGTGTCGGGCGCGGACTCCGACACCGATGCCCTGGTGATCTGCGGTACGACGCTGATCGTGTGGCCAGTGGTGTCGGAGCGGGTTGCGATCCCCGGCATGTGGACGATTCCCCACCCTCGACACCACCTGTCGATCCTGGGCGGTGCCTCGAACGCGGGCGGGATGTTCATCAACTGGGCGCGCCGAATGCTGGCCGATGCGCCGCCTCGCACCGAGCCGGCCGGTGTACCGGTCTGGGTGCCGTACCTCAAGGGCGAGCGCACTCCGGTGCACGATCACACCCTGCGGGCCAGCCTGCACGACATGGAGATCAGCCAGCGGCCGGACGCCATGATGCGGGCCGCGTACGAGGCGTCCGCGTTCAGCGCTCGACGGTTGATCGAGCTCGCAAGCAGCCGGACCGAGCGGATCGTTGCCAGCGGTGGCGGCGTGAACGACCGGCAGTGGATGCAAGCGCTTGCCGACTGCACCGGTCATCCCGTGCACTGTGTCGCCGTACCGGAAGGCGCCGCCCTCGGCGCGGCGTGGCACGCCCGCGTCGTCGCCGGTCTGGACGCTCGGGCGGACTCGACCCGCTGGGTGCGCTCCGGTGCGGTCGTCGACCCCGACCCCCGGTGGCGGTCAGCCTGTGACGACCGGTACCACCGCTGGACCGAGCTCGCCGCCTTTCCGAAAGGATCATGAGAAAGTCCGCAGACCCGCCGGCGTGTCGTGCGGCAAGCCTCATGATCGTTGTGGCGAAGGGGTTAGCCGGCGTCGCGGGGCAGCCCGAGGATCCGTTCGGCGATGACATTGCGCTGCACCTCGCTGGTGCCGCCCGCGATCGTGAGGCAGCGGCTACCGAGCAAGCCCATCCCCCAGATCGCGGCGTCGCCGGTGGCCGTGGCGCCTTCCGATCCGAGTAGCTCCAGGCCGAACTCCTGCACCCGCTGGTCGTGCTCAGCAGCTACCAGCTTGCGGACGCTGGACTCCGAGCCCTTCTCGCTGCCCGCCAACGCCCGCAGGTTCCCCCGCAACCCCAGCAGGGCGAGCGCTTGCGCCTCGCTCACCAGGGCACCGAGGCGGTCGAGCACGACTGCGTCGGTTGCGCTGTCCTGCAGCCGTCGTAGCAAGCCCTCAACGCCCACGCCGAACGACGAACCGCTCGCCATCGACACCCGCTCGTTGACCAGCGTGGTGCGGGCGAGCCGCCAGCCGTCGCCGACGTCACCGACGAGGCAGTCGTCCGGGACGAAGACTTCGTCGAGAAAGACTTCGTTGAACATCTCCTGACCGGTGATCTCCCGCAGCGGCCGGATGTCAATGCCAGGCGTCGTCATGTCGAGCAGGAAGTAGGAGATTCCCGCGTGCCGATCGCCATCCGCGATCGGCGAGGTCCGGGCGAGCAACATTCCGTGGGTGGCCTGTTTGGCCATCGAGGTCCAGACCTTCTGGCCGGTGACCAGCCAGCCGCCGTCGGTCTTCTCGGCCTTCGTGCTCAGCGAGGCGAGATCCGAGCCGGCCCCCGGCTCGCTGAACAGCTGGCACCACACCAGGTCGCCGTGCAGTGTCGGTCCGACGTACTTCTCCTTCTGGGCATCGGTGGCGTGCTCGATGATCGTCGGCAACGCCCACCCGGCGATCTGCAGGTGCGGGCGCCGCACCTTCGCGGTACGGAACTCTTCGTCGATGACGAGCTGCTCGACGGCACCCGCGGCCCGGCCCCAGGGGGGCGCCCAATGTGGTGCGAGGTAGCCCGCGTCAGCGATGGCTACCCGTCGCGCCTTGTCGTCGAGGCCGTCGAGCGAGGCGAGAAACTCGCGAAGCGGACCGCGGAACTCTGCCGCCTCAGCCGGCAGCTCGACTGCGAGCCGGCGCCGCACGCCGTCGATGCCGAGCCGGGACACGGCAGTCCGCCAGGCCGATGTCGGTCCGAGCAGCTGCCGCACCGCGATCGCCCGCTTCAGATAGAGGTGCGCGTCGTGCTCCCAGGTGAACCCGATACCACCGAGGATCTGAATGCAGTCCTCGGCTGCCTTCACGGCGCCGTCCAGACTCAGCGCCGCGGCCACCGAGACCGCCAGGTGCCCGTCGTCGTCCTGCGCCTCGCTGCGTGCGGCGTCCCAGCTGGCCGCCCGCATCAGCTCGGCCAACACCAACAGGTCGGCGCACTTGTGCTTGATCGCCTGGAAGACACCGATCGGGCGGCCGAACTGCACCCGGTCGCGCGCGTGCGCGGCGGCGGTGTCGAGGCACCATCCGACCATGCCGCACGACTCGGCGGCGTAGAGCGCCGCGCCGGCGGCGTACACGTCGTGATCGTCGAGCGAGAGCTGGCGGTTGGCCGGTACGACGATGCCATCGACGTCGATCTGAGCCAGCCGGCGGGTTCGGTCGAAGCTGTCGATCGGCGTCTGGTCGGCGCCGGCGGTACCGACGACGCACCAGGTGGTCTTGCCGTCGACCGCCGCCCGCAGGATGACGACATCGGCGAGCGATCCGCTGATGACCGGGCGGACAACGCCGCGCAGGATGAGCCCGCCGTCAGCACCTTCCGCCTCGACGGGCGGTGCGCCGAGCGCGACGGTGGCCGCGTGCGAGCCGTCGATCAGCCCCGGCAGCAGCTCCTTCGCGAGCGCACCGCCCTCGGTGGCGATGACGGCGGCGGCGTGCACGGTCGGGATGAACCCGCCGGGTGCAACGCATCGGCCGAGCTCCTCGATCACGACGGCGAGCTCTGCCATGCCGTAGCCCGCCCCGCCGTACTCCTCGGGGATGTGCAGTCCGAGCCAGCCCAGCTCGGCAGCCGACGACCAGTACGACGGCACCGACTCCGACTCGGCATCGAGCGCGGCCCGGACGTCGGCGTGGCTGCAGTGCCGCGCAAGCATGTCCCGGGCGGCTTCCCGAAGCGCCTCGTGGTCCTCGGTAATCCCGATCGGCATGTGCCCGTCCCGCGCTCGACCCGATGCTGACGTTCGTGTCAGTTGTGCTGTCAGGTTACTTTCCCTGGACGCGACGCGGCCAGGCGCCGGCCGGCTCAATAGGATGCGTCGGCACCGCCCGAACCACTGAGGGGATCCCGACCGTGAGCGACGTCCTGACCGAGCAGCGCGGCAACGTGCTGGTCATCACGCTGAACCGCCCCGAGGCGAAGAACGCCATCAACGAGGGCATCGCGAAGGAACTGGTGGTCGCGCTCGACACCCTCGACGAGGACCCGGATCTGCGAGTCGGCGTTCTCACCGGTGCGGGCGGGACGTTCTCGGCGGGCATGGACCTCAAGGGGTTCCTGCGCGGCGAGAACCCGACTATCGAAGGTCGCGGCCTTGGCGGTCTGACCCAGCGACCGCCGGCGACGCCGCTGATCGCCGCGGTCGAGGGCTGGGCGCTGGCCGGCGGCTTCGAGATGGTCCTGTCGTGTGACCTCGTGGTCGCTTCGCGGGAGGCGAAGTTCGGCATCCCGGAGGTGAAGCGTTCGCTGGTCGCGGGCGCCGGCGGACTTCTTCGGATGCCACGACGGATGCCGTATCACGTCGCGATGGAGCTGGCGCTGACCGGCGAACCGGTCGACGCCGAAACCGCACACCGGTACGGGCTTGTCAACCGCCTCACCGAGCCCGGCGGCGCGCTCGATGGCGCGCTCGAGCTCGCGGCGGCGATCTCGGTGAACGGCCCGCTGGCTCTCACAGCGACGAAGCAGATCGTGCGCGACAGCTCCGACTGGTCGATGGACGAGGCGTGGGGCAAGCAGGCCCAGATCATGGCGCCGGTCTTCACCTCGGAGGATGCCCGCGAGGGCGCCGCCGCCTTCGCCGAGAAGCGGGCGCCGGTCTGGAAGGGCAAGTAGCCCGAGAGAAGGCTGATCGGCACCGCCTCAGCCGTGGCGCGACGAGGCTCGCGGTAGCAAGATGGCGCCATGGTCGTCACAGGGTCTGAGTTCGAGGGCCCGGTCACGATCATGTTCACCGACATCGTCGGCTCCACCGCGCTGCGCACCGCGCTCGGTGATGCGGAGTCGGACAAGCTGTTTCGGGAGCACGACGAGCTCGTGCGCGCCCAGATCACCGAAAACGGCGGGCGGGATCAGACCGCTGCGCTCGGTGACGGATTCCTTGCTGTATTCGCCTCGACCCGCCGCGCTGTCAACGCGGCGGTCGGCATCCAGCACAGCCTTGACGCCTTCAACCGGTCGCGTTCGGGGCCACCGCTGAACGTTCGGATCGGACTGAACACCGGCGAGGTCGCCGTGCAAGACGGGCAGCTGTCCGGTGCGGCTGTCCATGGCGCCTCGCGGGTGTGCTCTGCCGCCGACGGCGGTCAGATTCTCGTGTCGGATGTGACCCGCCAGCTTGTCGGCACCATTCCCGACCTGTCCTTCGTCGACGTCGGCGAGCACGACCTCAAAGGGTTCCCGCAGCCGTGGCGTCTCTGGGAGGCCGTCTGGGTGAGGGAGTCCGCACAGCTGCCGCAGCAGGTCTTCGTGGGCCGAGACGACGAGCTCGCCCTGCTGCGGAACAAGCTCGACCGCGCTCTCGACGGGCACGGCGGGATCGTCCTGGTGGGCGGCGAGCCCGGCGTCGGCAAGACCACTCTGGTGCGGCAGTTCATCCGCGAGTCGGAGTCGCGTGGCGCCCTGGCACTGTTTGGCCGCTGCTACGAGATGGAAGGCGCCCTGCCGTATTCACCCTTCGTCGAGATGCTCGAGCAGGGACTCGGCGTGATGCCTTCCGAGATCGTCCGTGAGGACATGGGAGCGGACGCCGCGGAGGTCGCGAGGATGGTGCCGGAGATCCGGCGTCGTTTCCCCGACATTCCGCCTCCGCTGGACCTTCCGCCCGAGCAGCAGCGCCGCTACTTCTTCAACGCAGTCGGCGCGTTCATCGGACGTGCTGCCGCCCGCTTTCCCCTCGTGCTCGTCATGGACGACGTCCACTGGGCCGACATCCCGACGCTGTTGCTGATCGAGCACATGGCAGAGCTCGTGCCCGGCATGCGCGTGCTCGGCATCGGCACGTATCGCGATGTCGAGCTCGACGTAGCGCGCCCGCTTGCCGCAACGCTCGATCGGATGGTGCGGGCGCGCACCGTTGAGCGGGTGCCGGTCAAGCGGTTCGATCGCGCCAGTGTGACTCGGATGGTCGAGTCACTCGCTGGTCGCACACCACCTGAGGCGATAGTCGAGGCGATATTCAGCGAAACCGAGGGCAACCCGTTCTTCGTCGACGAGGTGTACCGCCATCTCGTCGAGGAGGGCAAGGTCTTCGACGCCGAGGGCGAGTTCCGCACCGACCTCGAGGTCGACGAGGTCGACGTCCCGGAAAGCGTGCGACTTGTGGTCGGCCGCCGGCTCGGCCGGCTCGGGTCCGAAGCCCAGAAGGCGCTCGCGGCCGGCGCCGTCGTCGGACGCGGCTTTCCGTTCTCGATGCTCGAGGAGATCACGGATATCGGTTCCGGCCGCCTGCTGGACATCGTTGAAGAGGCCGAAGCAGCCCGCGTGATCGTCCCGGAAGAGGTCGAAGGCGAGGTCCACTACTCCTTCGGGCACGAGCTCATTCGCCAGACTCTGCTGGCGTCGATGTCGCTGCTCCGTCGCCAGCGTCTGCACCTCGCAGTTGCCGATGCGATGGAACGGCGTCCGTCGTCGCACGCCTCAGAGATTTCGCACCATCTCCTCCAGGCCGGGGTGACGGCAGATCGCGAACGCACACTGACGTGCCTCGAACGCGCCGCGGACCAGGCGCTGGCGGCGGCGGCGTACGAAGAAGCACTTCGCGCTATCGACGACGCATTGTCACTGCTCGGCGACGACCCGCTGCGAGCAGCACGGCTTCGTGAGCGTCGGGGTCAGGCGATTCGAGTCTTCGGCCGGTTCGACGACTGCCTCGCGATCTGGGACCAAGTGCTCGACGTCTACGCCGAGTACGGCGAACTCGACGCGGCCGCAGAACTGTGCTGGCAAATCGGCTACCAGATGGCGTGGTTGAACCGGTTTCCTGAGGCGTTCGAGACCTACACCCGCGGTCTGGAGATCCTCGGTGACCGAAAGGTGCGGGCAAAGGCTGCGCTGGTCGGCGGCACCGGGCTACTCACCGGCTTCGCCGGGGCGTACGTCGACAGCGAAGCCCAACTCGATGAAGCCGAACGAATCGCTTCAGAGTTCGACGACAGGGTAAACCTCGGTCGGGCCGAATGGGGACGCTGCCTCGTCCGGTGGTCGTTCGCGCAACTCCCGCTTGCCGCCGAGGCGGGAAGACGCGCGGTCGCGTACCTGCGTGAGACCAACGACCTGTTCTCGCTCGCTGACTCGCTGGCCTGGTTGTCGCTCCCGCTTGCGACGCTCGGGCTGCTCGCCGAAAGCGCGTCAGCAGCCCACGAGGCGTTGGATCTGTCATTGAAGGCGGGCCACATCGCAGCCGAGGTGCTCGCCCGGCGCGGCATCATGCTCAGCGAGACGCTGCCCAACGGCGACTTGGCGGCCCAGGAAGCCGCGGTTCGAAAGGACCTCGAGCTGTGCCTCAGCATGGACTCACCATGGAGCGCGCAGTCCTACGCCTGGATCGGCGTCGTGCTGTCGCTGCGAGGAGAGCTCGATGAGGGCCTGGAGATGGCAGAACAGGCCGCGCTCCTCGAACCGGTGTCGGCCTGGTCCGGTGTGGCATGGGCAAGCCGGCTGCTGAACCGGTCCTACGCCGGCGACGCGGACGCAGTCGATGCCATGGTGCGTAATCAATTCCAGTTGCTGGGGTCCCTTCCGGATCCCCTGCCGTTCGGCCAACTCGACATGCTCAACGTCGCCGCTGAGGCGTACGCCGTTCTTGACCGCCGGGAGTGGTGCGCTGAGTTCTACCCCCGGCTGGCCGCCGATGCTGAGCTGGCGCCGATACGACCTTTTGACTGCGCCTTGTTGCAGCGCGTTGCGGGGATGGCGGCAGCGTGCGCCCAGGACTGGGAACGCGCTGAGACGCATTTCGAAACGGCGTTGGCCCAGGCCGCGGCGTTCCCCGACGTGGTCGACGAGCCGCAGGTGCGCCACTTCTACGCGCAGATGCTCATCGACCGCGGCCATCCGGAGGATCGCGATCGGGCACGAGAGCTGTGCACCGCCGCGCTGGACGGATACCGCCGAATCGGCGTACCGGTGCGAGCTGCGATGGCCGAGGCGCTGCTGGCCGACACCGAGGGGTGACCACGGTGAGCGAGGTCGGTAGTCCCGACGTCGCGTGCTGGACCGGCTGCTCTAGTTGATGCCGGACGTCGTCACGCCGTCGGCCTCGGCCCGCAGTGCGGCGACGGTGCACTTCTCCTTGGGACGGTGCGCGAACGGGTCGTAGTTGAAGATCCGCATCGCGTTCTCGTGGGTGATCTTGTTGATCTCGGCATCAGTGATGTCGGGCGTGTGCTCGAAGTGCTTCATCACCGCCTCGGGCGCAGTCGGCCACGACGAGTCCGAGTGCGGGTAGTCGCACTCCCAAGTGATGTTGTCGATGCCGATGAGCTCACGGTTCTGGATGCCGGCCTTGTCGTCGATGAAACAGAATGTGAAGTTCTTCCGGGCTCGCTGGCTCGGCAGGTCCGAGCCAAAGTCCTGCTTGGTCCAGAACCGGTGCCGCTCGTAGACGTAGTCGATCCGCTCGAGGAAGTACGGCAGCCAGCCGATGCCGCCTTCGCTCAGCGCGAACTGAATGTCGGGGAAGCGCTTGAGCGCCGGCGACCAGATCAGGTTCGACGCCGTCTGGAACAGGTTCATCGGAGTCAGCGTGATCATCACGTCGATCGGAGCATCGTCGAGCATCAGCAGCTGCGACGAGGAGCCGATATGCAGCGCGATCACCATGTCGTTGTCGACACACGCCTGGTAGAACGGATCCCAATGGTCGCTGTGCAGCGACGGCCAGCCGAGCTTCGCCGGGTCCTCACTGAAGGTCACCGCGTGGCAGCCCTTGTCAGCGACCCGCTTGACCTCCTTGGCCATCAGCTCCGGATCCCAGATCGGCGGAAGTGACAGCGGGATGAAACGGCCGGGATAGGACCCACACCACTCGTCGATATGCCAGTCGTTGTAGGCCTGCAGCATCACCAGGCCGAGTTCCTTGTCCTGCGCCCGGGAGAACAGCTGGCCGCAGAACTGCGGGAACGACGGGAAGCACATCGAGCCGAGCACGCCGTTGACGTTCATGTCACGGACCCGCTCGTGGATGTCGTAGGTACCGCGTCGGATCTGGTCGTACGACGTGACGTTCATGTCGTAGTCCTCGGGCGGCCGGCCGGCGACGGCATTGAGCCCGATGTTCGGGATCTCGTTGCCTTCGAAAACCCAGACCTCGTGCCCTTCCGGTTTGCGGACGCTCTTCGGCGCCTGGTCGCGCCACTTCTCCGGCACGTGGTTGTCGAACATGTTCGGTGGCTCGACGACGTGGTCGTCGACGCTCACGAGGATCAAGTCATCTACCCGCATGAGGTCACGATAGGCCCCGCTCGACCTACCGGCAACGAACCTGTACGTTTCGGAGAACTCCATTACCACGAGATCGGGGCGCGACTCGTCATGCCGTTCGACCTCTCGCAAACCGACCGCCTGCTGAGTACGACACGGGCGGTCCGAAAGCGCCTCGATCTCCAGCGGCCGGTGGAGCGCGAGGTGATCCTCGATTGCCTGCGGCTCGCCATCCAGGCGCCGACCGCGAGCAACTCACAGGGCTGGCGCTGGATGGTCGTCACCGACCCGGACAAGCGCAAGTTGATCGCCGAGTCCTACCGCAAGGTCGGTCAGGGCTACCTCGAGCAGGCGGCCCAGCAGGAGAAGGACGCCCAGACCCAACGGGTGTACGACAGTGCCCTCGCCCTCTCTCGAATCCTCGAGCAGGTGCCGGCACTTGTCATCCCGTGCGTCGAGGCAAAGCTGGAGGGCGTCCCGCATCCGATCGCGTCCGGTGTCTACGGGTCGGTGATCCAGGCGGCCTGGTCATTCCAACTGGCCCTGCGCTCCCGCGGGCTGGGCTCGGTGTGGACCACACTGCACCTGTTCGATGCCGACACGGTCGCCGCGGCGCTGGAGATCCCGGAAGGCTTCACCCAGATCGCGTTGCTGCCAGTCGCCTACACCCTTGGCGACGACTTCAAGCCCGCCGAGCGGCCGCCGGTCGAGACCGTCACGTACTGGAACACCTGGGGTGCGACGAGCTGAGATGCAGAAGTTCGAGACCGTCTTCGAAGTCGACGCCAGCCCGGACCGGGTGTGGGGGCTGCTGCACGCGCCGCCACCGCCGGACGCGCCCAGCCCACGGACGGTGAACTACCCCGGCGGCTGGATGAAGATCCTGCTCGAGGGCGACGCCGACGGCCAGGGCATGGTGCGCACCTGCGAGTTCGGCGTACCGAGATATCTCGGATCGGGCGGCAAGGCCCACTCCTGGGAGATCGTCACCGAGGTCATCCCTGGCAGGTCGGCGAGCTACGAGGGCATCGGCAAGCCGCTGTGGTCGAAGGCGGCCGGCTCCCACACCTTGGAGCCGCTGGCCGGAAACCGCACCCGGCTCACGTTCGTCGAGACCTACCACGTGCACAACCGCATCCTGCGAGCCCTGCTGGAGAAGCGGGTGCACGCCCACATCTCGCGCGACAACCACGAGCTCTACAAGAAGATCCTCGGCTACCTCGGTGCGGTGACCCAGGTGTCGGCGCGCTCGATCAAGGTCTAGCGTTCTGCAGCACCTGTCAGCGGCAACGGGGGCTATAGCACCCGGTGGTGCTGACAACTCGGGAGCTAGAGGCCGCCGGCGTAGGTCTTGGTTTCGAGGTACTGCTCGAAACCCTCGTCGCCGTTCTGCCGCCCGATGCCACTCGCCTTGTAGCCGCCGAACGGGGAGTCGGCGCCGTACCAGACGCCGCCGTTGACACCGATCGTGCCGGTTCGGATCCGCTTGGCGACGTTCAGCGCGCGGCCCTCGTCGCCTGACGTGACCATGCCGGACAGACCGTACTGGTTGTCGTTCGCGATGCGGACCGCATCGTCGTCGTTGTCGAACGGGATTACGACGAGGACCGGGCCGAAGATCTCCTTCTGCGCGATCGTCATCGAGTTATCCACGTCGGCGAACACGGTCGGCTCGACGTACCAGCCCTTCGGCAGATGCGATGGCCTGCCGCCACCCAGCACCAGCCGCGCGCCTTCCTTCACGCCGGCGTCGATCAGCCCGAGCACCCGCTCGCGCTGCTTCTCGGAGATCAGCGGTCCCATGATGTTGTTCGCATCGGCCGGGTCGCCATAGCCGACGGCTTTGAAGCTCTGCTCGACCAGCGCGAGCCCCTCCTCATACCGCGAGCGGGGCAGCAGCATCCGGGTCGGCATCGCACACCCCTGCCCGGCGTGCGAGCACACCGTGAACGACGCCATGCCGAGTGCGGTCTCGAGGTCTGCGTCGTCGAGGTAGATCTGGGCGCTCTTTCCGCCGAGTTCGAGGAACAGCCGCTTCAGCGTCGGGGCGCCGGCAGCCATGATCCGCCGACCGGTGTCGGTGGAGCCGGTGAACGAGATCAGGTCGACCCGCGGATCGACGACGAGCTGCTCGCCGCGCATGTGGTCCGAGGACGGGACGACGTTGACCACGCCTGCCGGGATGTCGGTCTTCTCAGCGATGAGGCGGCCGAATCGGGTCGATGTCCACGGTGTGTCGGGCGCCGGCTTCACCACGACGGTGTTGCCAGTGGCGAGTGCCTGGCCGAGCTTGTTGATGGTGATCTCGAACGGGTAGTTCCAGGGCGTGATCGCGCCGACGACGCCGACCGGCTCCTTCGCCACCTTCCGCCACGAGCGCATCCCGAACGCGTTGCCTTCCGGCAGGTCGCGCTCCCACGGATACGTTGCGATCCGCTGCGCCGGCCAAAGCAGGCCGTCGGCGAGCGGCGCATCCAGCTGCGGCCCGTAAGTGATGAGCAGTGGAGCGCCCACCTCGGCGATGAGCTCCTGGCGGATCAGCTCGGTCTCGGCAACCAACGCGTCGTGAAGCTGTCGCAGGCAGTTCGCCCGGAAATCGTGGTCGGTCGACCAGGCGGTCTCGTCGAAGGCCTTGCGGGCAGCGGCGATCGCCGCGTCGGTGTCGGCCTCGGTGGCGTCGGCGACGACGCCGAGCACCTCCTCGGTCGCCGGGTTGACGTTGTCGAACGTCGCGCCCGACTCCGACTCGCGTAGCTCGCCGTTGATGAGCAGCCGGGGATCACCGATCTGCTGCGCGACCGCCGTCACGGCAGCACCCGGACCGGGACGTTGCACCAGCCGGCGACGTTGGTCATCGTGACCCGCTTCAGCCCGGCGCGGTCGACCTCGTAGCGAGGCATCAGGTCAAGTAGTCGGTTCAAGGCGATCGCGCTCTCCATCCGGGCCAGAGCTGCTCCGAGGCAACTGTGAATTCCGTAGCCGAACCCAACGTTAACGCCCTGATCCCGAGGTCGATCGATGTCGAACCGGTCGGGGTCCGGGAAGGCCCGCTCGTCGCGGTTCGCCGACGCCGGGATGATCATGACCGCGCTGCCTGCCGGGATCGTCACGCCATGCAGGGTGGCCTCCCGCAGCGTGTACCTGACCATGTACTGCGCCGGAGTGGTGTAGCGCAGCAGCTCCTCGACCGCGGCCGGGACCTTGTCGCGGTTGTGCTGCAGCATCCGCCACTGGTCCGGGTTCTCGTCGAAGACGACCGCGGCGTTCGCGATGAGCTTGGTCACCGTCTCGGCGCCGGCGCCGCCGAGCAGGCTGGCGAAGCCGGCGATCTCGACGTCATCGAGTTGGGTAATGCCGCCGTCTTCCCGATCGACCTGCGCCGCGATCAGCCGGCTGATCATGTCGTCCTGCGGCGCGGCGCGGCGCTGCTGGATGAGGGTGAAATACATCATCCCGGAGGCGATCCCAGCTTCGATGCCCTCGGCCGTCGTATGGATCGAGCCCGGCTCGCGTTCGAGCGTCTTGTCCAGCCAGAGCCGCACCTGCTGCCGATGCTCGGCCGGTACACCGAGCATGCGAGTGATGACCTCCACCGGGAACAGCGCCGAGAAGTCGTGTACGACGTCGAAACTCGTCGGGTCGACGCGCGAGAGGAAGGAATCGATGACCTCCTCCACCATCGGCTGGAGGTTCGCGACCGCCTTCGGCGTGAAGACCCGATTGACCAAGCTGCGCATCCGGCGGTGCTCGGGCGGGTCGAGCATGATCACGAGCGGGGCCGGCACCGGCTCGCCCGACTGCACCATTGCGAGGTCGATGCCGCGCGAGGACGAGAAGGTCTCGACGTCCTTGTACGCCATCGTGACGTCGTCGTGCCGGGTCAGCGCGTAGAAGTTGTACTTCGCGCTGTAGTAGACCGGCGCCTCGTCGCGCAGCCGGCGGTAGATCTCGTAGGGATGGGCGAAGAAGTCATCGGAGAACGGGTCGAACTCGACCGGAGCGACGAGCGTCAAAGGATGGCTCCCTGCTCCTTGTACGCGGCTATCTGCTCCCACTCGAACCCGGCTTCCAGCAGGATCTCCTCGGTGTGCTGGCCGTGCTCCGGCGCCCCGGGCGGTACGACGTGCTCCTCGTCGAACTGCACCGGGTTGACCGGCATCGCGAACTGCGCACCGCTCATCGACGTGACCATCGGGATGTAGCCGTTCGCGACGACGTCCGGATCGGTGTGCAAGTCATAGGCGTTCTGCACCGGACCCCAGGCACCGGATAGCGGTTTGAGTGTCTCGATCCACTCCGCGAAGGTCTTCGAGGCGAACTCCTCGTCGAGAGTCTTGATCAGCTCGCTGCGATTGTTGAACCGGTTCATCGGCTCGGCGTACCGCTCGTCGGTGACCAGGTCCTCCCGGCCGATCACGGTGCAGAACTCGGCGAAGAACCGGTCGCCTTGCAACATCATCAGCGTGATGTAGCGCCCGTCTGAGGTCTTGTAGTTGCCGACCAGCGGGTTCGGGGCCTGACTGCGGTCGAAGGTCGGGATCGGCGGCTTGTCATACAGCGCCGAACTCGTCACGTCGGGGCTGAGGTTCCAGGCCGCGAGGCCGAGCAGCGACACGTCGACGACGGACGGCTTGCCGGTCCGGGCCCGCTTGAACAGCGCTGCGGCAATACCACCGGCGATGGTCATGCCGCCCATCACGTCCCCGAACGCCGGACGCTGCGCCACGATCCCGTCGGTGTACGACGCCGGGGTCAGCGCCGACCCGATACCGCCACGGGACCAGTACGAGACCCCGTCGTAGCCGGGCTTGTCGGCATCGGGACCTTGGGTGCCGTGGCCGGACCCGCGCACGTAGATGATGTCGGGGTTGACCTTGCGGATGTCCTCGACATCAATTCCGAACTTCCGCCGGGCACTCGGCAGGTAGTTGGTAAGGAACACGTCGGCGGTCTCGACCAGTGAGAGCACGACCTCACGGCCGCCGGGGGTCTTCAGGTCGACGCCGATCGACTTCTTGCCGCGGTTCGGCATCTCGATCATGTAGTTGACGCCACCCCGTCCGGCCGGGACCAGTCCCATCGTGATGAGCCCCCGCTGCGGATCGCCGCCCTCGCGCGGCTCCACCTTGATGACCTCGGCGCCCCACTCGGCGAGCACCGCGCCGGCCGCGGGGACGAAGGTCCAGGCCGCGACCTCGACCACTTTGACGCCCGACATGACGTCGTTCACTTGCGTGCTCCCTCTACTCGGAGATTGACCTGGGACGCCGAGGCGGCGAAAACAGAAGGGGCTACGCCTTGACCGGAACCTTGATCTTGAACAGCTCGCACATGTTGCCCCCCATGATTCGCTCGATGTCCTCCTGCGGGAGGCCATCGAGGTCATCGACGTAGGTGATCGGGTCCTTCAGGCCCTCCGGATGCGGCCAGTCGGAGCCGAAGACCACCCGGTCGGTGCCCACCAGCCGGGCGATCTCGATGAAGTTGTCCTCCCAGAACGGCGAGATGTACACGCCTCGCTTGAACGCGGCGACCGGGTCCTCACCAAACTCCTGCGGCATCTTCTTGTAGACGCCGGACAGGTCGTGGAAGAGCCCCGGCACCCAGTCCGCGCCGTTCTCGATCGAGAGGACCCGCAAGCCGGGGTTGCGGCTGAGCGCGCCGTGACAGGTCAGCGCCATCATCGCGTCGACGATCGGGCGATGGCCCATCGCGGCCATCCGGAACGCCGTCGGACGGAACGGCAAGAACTCCTTCGCGGGTTCCCAGGCCCCGAGGAGCTCGGCGTACCCCGAGTCCGACGCGTGCATCGAGACCGGAATGCCGGCGTCGACACAGGCCTGCCAGAACGGATCGAACTCTGGGAAGCCAAACGAGCGGGTGCCGCCGCGCAGGCTGGGGACCGGCGCCGGCCGGACGAGCACGGTGCGAGCACCCCGCTCGAGACACCACTGCAGCTCCTCGAGGGCCCGATCGATGATCGGGAGAGTGATGACCGGCGTCGAGAAGATCCTGCCCTCGTAGTCGAACTGCCACTGCTCGTACATCCATTCGTTGAGGGCGTGGATGACGTCGTGGGTGAGCTCCGGGTCGTCCTTCATCCGCTCCTCGACCAGGCTGGCCAGAGTCGGGAACATCAGGCTGTAGTCGAGGCCGAGCTCGTCCATCACCTCGAGGCGGGCTGCTGGCTCCCGGAACGCCGGGATCGCTCGCATCGGCTCGCCCATGATCTCCCGGAACGACTTGCCCTCCGGATTGCCGGTGCGGAAGTAATCCTCCTGCGCTCCCGGCCGGGCGACGACGTCGAAGGTGGGATTCGGGATGTAGTCGGAGATCACGCCGCGGACGACGATCTTGGTGCGGCCGCGCACCTCGACGTAGTCGATGGCGTTCTTCGCGTGATCGGGCAGGAACTTGGTGAGCGCTTCGCGTGGCTCGTAGAAGTGGTTGTCCGCGTCAAAGACTGGATAGCTGAGTTCACGCGACGGCACGGCGAGCTCCCTCGTCACGGGCGACACTTCGGGGCAAGATTGCCTCTTGCCGTGGATGAGAATGACGTTACCACCCACGGCTCAACCTTGCTACCGTTCAGCGGTGCCGTTCGATCTCGCCAATCTGATCGCACGGATGGAGCTTCGACAGACGGGCCCCGGCAGGTACGACGGCGACAACCTCGACCTCGACTACCGGCGCGTATTCGGTGGCCAGATCCTGGCCCAGACCATCTATGCACTGCGTGCCTGCGCGGACGGCAAGTCACTGAAATCGCTGTGGCAGCAGTTCCCTCGCGAGGGCGATGTGTCGCTGCCGATGACGTATGAGGTGACGGCACACCACGCCGGACGGACCTTCGCGACGTACGGCGTCCACGCCTCCCAGGACGGCAGGCTGATCAGCATCGCCGCTGCCGCACTGCACGCTCCGGAACCCGGACTGTCGCATCCGGCTGAGATGCCCGCGGTCGTCTCGCCCGACGAAGCGCGCCGGGTGGCGATCGACATGATCCCGTGGGAGATCCGGGTGATCGGTGATGCCGACCTCAACTCCCCCGAGGTACATCCGGCGCGGTTCCAGTTCTGGATGCGGACGCCGCCGGTCGACTCACTCGGTGCGCACGACAGCGACTGGACCCATCAGGCGCTGCTTGCCCACGCCAGCGACCTGACGATCATCGGTACCGCCCTGCTCCCGGTCGCGGGGCTGTCGCAGGCCGACACGGGCACCAAATTCCACTCCGCGGTCACCTCGCACACGCTGTGGTTCCACTCGTCGTTCCGGATCGACGACTGGGTCCTCGTCGACCAGGTCGCCCCCGTGCTGGATGGCTCACGTGGCTTCGGTCGCGGCGACGTCTGGACCCGGGACGGTCGGCTCGTCGCCAGCTTCGCCCAGGAGTCGATGGTCCGCCCCCTCGCCTGAGGCTGCCGCCCGGTCTTGGCGGACCAACCATTCGGCGACAATCATCGTCTGAACATCGACGAGGCGCCTCGTCGATGAAGACCTGTCCCTACGACCCGGCAGCGCGATCGATGCAGACCTCCTCGCACCCACACTGGCGTGGGCTCGACGGGCTGCGCGCAATCGCGGTCATTGCAGTCGTCATCTACCACTTCTCCCCTGCCCGGCTGCCTGGCGGCTTCCTCGGCGTCGACATCTTCTTTGTCATCAGCGGCTACCTCATCACCCGGCTGATCACACAGGAGTTCATCCGCCGGCACCGCATCGATGCACCGGCCTTCTACCGGCGCCGCGCCCGGCGGTTGCTTCCTGCCCTCGGCGTCGTGCTCGCCGTGGTCGGCGCCAGCGCACTGATCTGGCGTGATCAGCTCGCCACCGTCCGTCCCGGCATCATCTTCTCCGCACTGTTCAGCGCGAACTGGTGGCTGGCTTTCGATCACCAGCCGTACTTCGTCGCGAGCGGCCGACCCAGCATGCTGCAGCACCTGTGGTCGCTGGGGGTGGAAGAGCAGTTCTACCTGTTCTGGCCGCTCATCCTCGCCGTCATCCTCGCCACCGGCCGGCGCCGGTATCAGCGCCGCGACGCTGACCCGGCCGCGGCGGTCCGCGGCGTCACTGCAGCGGTCAGTGTTGTTGCGATCACGCTCGCCTTGCTGTCGACCGGCCTGACCTGGCTGCTGGCCGACCTGCGGCAGGTTCCGTACGGCAGTGACGGATCGACGCTGTACTACGGCACCGACACCCACTGCATGGGCCTGCTGCTCGGCGCGGCGCTCGGCGCCTGGGCCGCCGGCCGTACCGGATCGCGCCCGTTCGCGATCAGCGGGCTGTCGTTACGCGGCTGGCAGCTCGACGCCATTGGCGCGGCAGCGCTGGTGACGGTCCTCGTGCTGATCCGGACCTATACCGGCTATTCGCACTCGCTGTATCGGGGCGGGTTCCTGTTCGTCACAGCGCTCGTCGCGGTGGTGATCGCGGTCGCCACCGGTCCGGCAAGCCGGCTCGGGAGCGTTCTCGAGGCGCCGTTGTTGCGATGGGTCGGGGTTCGGTCGTACAGCCTGTATCTGTGGCACTGGCCGATCGCCGTCGTCACCCGGCCCGGCATCGACACGACCATGCCGACCTGGATCGACCAGCTGCTCCGCGTCGCGGTGACGGTGGCGCTCGCCCACGTGACGTACCGCTACGTCGAGACGCCGGTGAGGCGACTCGGCTTCACCGGCACCCGCGTCGCCGTGGCGTCCTACCTGCGGCGCGCCGCGCTTCCACGGCTGGCCCGACCGGCAGTCGCAGTGGCGGCAGCGGTACCCGTGATCGCCTTCGGTGTGCTGCTGATCGGGCCGAAGGCGCCGCGATCGGCAGCCGCAGCGGTCGGCTCCGGCGGTAGGCACATCTCGCTCGAGGCGCGTTCGTCGCCACCGCCGTACGTCGGACCGCGGCAGCCGCGGCGACACCAGCCGCACTCCTCGCGCCCGCGGCTGCCGAAGATCAGCGGCTTCGGCGACTCGGTCCTGCTCGATGCCAGGCACACGCTCGCCCAGACGTTCGGGGGCGGCAGCATCGACGCCGTCGTCGGCCGGCAGCCGGGACCGATCCTCGGCGACGTCCGCCGGGCCGAGCGGTCGGACAAGCTGAATCCCGTCGTCGTCATCCAGGCCGGCAACAACGGCCTGATCAATCCCGCGGATCTGACCGACACCCTGCGGCTGCTGTCGAGACCCAGCTCGAAGGTCCGCGCGATCCTCGTGGTCAA
>JAICXJ010000095.1 GCA_025980465.1 Frankiales bacterium
AACGGCGCGCTCCACGGACCGGAAGGAGTTGACGTTCTTGGTCTCGGTGCGGGTGCCGAAGGGCGCAGCGGCGTCGGCCCGCAGCGACAGGTTGACGTCACAGCGCAGCGATCCCTGGTCCATCCGGGCGTCGGAGACGGCGAGGCCGAGGACGAGGTCGTGCAGGTGCGACACGTACGCACGAGCCACCTCGGGCGCCAGTCGGCCCGCCCCGGTGATCGGCTTCGTGACGATCTCGATGAGCGGGATGCCGGCGCGGTTGAAGTCCAGCAGCGAGTGGGTCGCGCCGTGGATGCGCCCGGTCGAGCCACCGACGTGCAGCGACTTGCCGGTGTCCTCCTCCATGTGCGCGCGCTCGATTCCGATCCGCACGGTGCGGCCAGCCACCTCCACGTCGGTCCATCCGTCGAACGCGATCGGCTCGTCGTACTGCGACGTCTGGAAGTTCTTGGGCATGTCGGGATAGAAGTAGTTCTTCCGCGCGAAGCGGCACCACTCCGCGATCCGGCAGTTGAGCGCCAGTCCGATCCGGATCGCCGACTCGACGGCGGCCTCGTTGACGACCGGCAGCGCTCCTGGCAAGGCGAGGCACACCGGACACGTCTGGGTGTTGGGCTCGGCGCCGAACGTCGTGGCGCAGCCGCAGAACATCTTCGAGGCTGTGTTGAGCTCGACGTGCACCTCGAGCCCGAGGACCGGGTCGAACCGCTCCAAGACCTCGTCGAAGGGCATCAGGCCGGTGGCCGCGGCCGTCGTCGTCATGCGGACACCTCCAGCGCGGGCGCGCGGTCGAGCAGCGGCCCGCCCCAGCTGTCGAGCAGCAGTCGCTCGACAGCGGCTCCGACTGTATAGAGCCGCGCGTCTTCCAGCGCCGGGGCGAGCAGCTGTACGCCGACGGGCAGGCCGTCTTCGGGGGCGAGCCCGCTCGGCACCGACATGCCGGGGACGCCGGCGAGGTTGGCCGGGATCGTGGCGATGTCGTTGAGATACATCGCCAGCGGGTCGTCGTACTTCTCGCCGATCGTGAAGGCGGTGGTCGGCGCGGTCGGCGAGATGAGCACGTCGGCCTGCTCGAACGCGGCGGCGAAGTCGCGCGCGATCAGCGTGCGAACCTTCTGCGCTTGGCCGTAGTAGGCGTCGTAGTAGCCGCTGGACAGCGCGAACGTGCCCAGGATGATCCGGCGCTTGACCTCCTCACCGAACCCGGCCTCGCGGGTCGCGGCCATCACCTGCTCGGCGCTCGGCTCGGCCACGCCGTCGGGGGCGACGCGAAGGCCGTAGCGCATCGCGTCGTAGCGGGCGAGGTTGCTGCTGGCCTCGCTGGGCAGGATCAGGTAGTAGGCGCTCATCGCGTAGCGGAAGTGCGGACAGCTCACCTCGACGACGTCGGCGCCGGCGCCGACGAGCAGCTCGACGACCTCCTCGAACCGCTGGCGGGCGCCGGGCTGGTAGCCCTCGCCGCCGAGCTCGGTCACCACGCCGACGCGGAGACCGTCGACGCCCGGGTGCCGGGCCGCGTCGGCCATCGACGGCCATTCGGTGTCGATGCTGGTGGAGTCCATCGGGTCGTGACCGGCGATGACATCGTGCAGCAGCGCCGCGTCGAGGACAGTGCGAGCGACCGGGCCGGCTTGATCGAGGCTGCTCGCGAGCGCGATCAGGCCGTAGCGGGAGACGCCGCCGTAGGTCGGCTTGACGCCGACCGTCCCGGTCACCGCCGCGGGCTGGCGGATCGAGCCGCCGGTGTCGGTGCCGATTGCCAAGGGCGCCTCGAAGCCCGCCACGGCGGCCGACGAGCCGCCGCCGGAGCCGCCGGGCACCCGCTCGAGGTCCCAGGGGTTGTGGGTCGGGCCGTAGGCGGAGTGCTCGGTCGAGCTGCCCATCGCAAACTCGTCCATGTTGGTCTTGCCGAGGATCGGCAGCCCCGCGGCGCGTAGTTTGGCGACCAGCGTGGCGTCGTACGGCGGCACCCAGCCCTCGAGGATGCGCGAGCCCGCCGTCGTGGTGAGCCCCTTGGTCGTCGCGATGTCCTTGACGGCGATCGGGACGCCGAGCAGCTCAGGCAGGGACTGCGCCGATCCGGCGCCGGCCAGACGCTGATCTGCGGCGCGAGCCTGGCTCAGCGCGCCGTCGGAGTCGACCGCCAGGAAGGCATGCAGGGCGGGGTCGACCTCGGCGATCCGGTCCAGGTGCGCCTGGGTCACCTCGACCGACGTCACGTCACCGGATGTCAGCGCCGCTGCGAGCTCGGTCGCGGAGAGCCGAGTCAGGTCGGTCACTGCTCCTCCCCGAGAATCCGCGGAACGCTGAACCGCTGCTGGTCGACCTGGGGCGCTCCGGCAAGTGCTTCCTGCGGCGTGAGACAGGACCGGACCTCGTCGGCACGGAAGACGTTCTGCATGGCGAGCGCGTGTGAGCTGGGCGGGATGTCATCGGCGGCGACCTGGCTGACTTCCGCGACGGACTCGAGGATCACCGCCAGTTGGGGGGCGAGATGGTCGAGCTCGGCGTCAGAGAGGTCGATCCGCGCGAGGTGCGCCAGCCGGGCTACGTCATCTCTGGTCAGCGCCGGAGGACCACCGTCAGCCACCGGCGCAGGGTTGGTGTCCGGCATGCCAGCCATCCTAGGACTGACACATGTGGTTTCCCCATCCAGCCGGACAGGGTTCACCCGTACAACGCGACCATAAAGTCAAGCCGTGCCTGAGGCCGA
>JAICXJ010000026.1 GCA_025980465.1 Frankiales bacterium
ACGAGGCCTACGGCTTCCTCTATCTCGGCCTGTGACCGCTCGTCACTCGGTGCGGGTGAACTGAACGATGGCGATGCCGATCATCGCGAGGCCAAGTGCGAGCACCATCGCGGCTTCGAGGGCTGAGGGAAGGCGCCAGCCCCACCAGGTGACCCCGGGCGCCAGGGTGTGTCGCGCCGCCGCGGAGACGTCGAGGTGGCTGAAGACCAGCCGCCGCATCGGGTCGACGGCGTAGGTGAGCGGGTTGATGCGGTTGAGGACTGCGAGCCAGGTCGGCAACCCAGAGACCGGGTACAGCGCGCCTGACAGGAATGTCATCGGTATGACGAGCATCTGCATCACGCTCGTGAACGTCTGCGCCTGCTTGATGCCGGCAGCGACCATGACCCCGAACGCGGTGATGCTGAAGGCGATGAGCAGCTGCAGACCGAAGACGCCCAGGAGCAACTCCGGGTCATAAGGGACGTGGACCAATCCGGCCAAGGCCAACACGATCAGGCCCTGGCTCGCCGCGATCGTCGTTCCACCCAGGCTCTTGCCCACGATGACCGATGACCGCCGGATCGGCGCGATCATCAGCTCCCGCATGAATCCCAACTCGCGGTCCCAGACCAGGGACGCGGCGCTGAACATCGCGCTGAACACCAACGACATACACAAGATTCCCGGAAACATGAACGTGGTGAGCTGCACACCGTGAGTTGACCGGGCCGACAGCGTCTGCAACCCGGGCCCGAGGACGAAGAGGAACAGCAGCGGTTGAATCAGCCAGGTCACAATTCGCATCGGGTCGTTGATGAAGCGAATCAGGTCGCGCTTCCAGACGATCCGTACTGCTCTGACCTCCGATCGCCAGGAGCGCTCCGGTACTCGAACCGCGACGACGTCGATCTCGGTCGCGCTCATCGGCGGGCCTTTGTCAAAGAGCGCAGCATCTCTCGGTGCACGTCCGCGACGGAGCCGGTTTCGGCATCGCGGATTGTTGAGCCCGTGTATCGCATGAAGACGTCATCGAGTGTCGGTCGTGACACCGCGACCGCGGTGATCGCGACGCCGAGCTCGGCGAACAGCCGCGGCACGAACTCCTCACCGGAGGCGATGTGGAACGTCACCGCACCCTCAGCGACCGTGGCCTCGATACCGAACCGGTCGCGCAGCGCGGCGAGCGCAGCATCGTTGTCGGCGGTTCCCAACACGACGCGGTCCGCACCGACGCTGCCCTTGAGCGCCTCGGGCGTGTCCAGTACGACGATTTCACCGCGATCCATGATCGCGATGTGGTCGCAGAACTCCGCCTCATCCATGTAATGCGTGGTCATGAAGATCGTCGTCCCCTCCGCCTCCTGCAACGCCCGGATGTAGCGCCAGATCGTGCTGCGCGTTTGCGGATCGAGCCCGATCGTCGGCTCGTCAAGAAAGAGCACCCGCGGTGAATGCATCAGCCCGCGCGCGATCTCGAGCCGACGCCGCATGCCGCCCGAGAAGGTCAACACCTGCTTGTTGCGGCGGTCCCAGAGGTCGACCATCTCGAGCATCTGACGCATCCGCGCCGCGATCACGCCGGGGTCGATGCCGTACAGCTCGGCATGAAGCCGCAAGTTTTGCTCGGCCGTGAGGTAGCTGTCGAGTGTCGGGTCCTGGAACACCAGACCGATGTGTCGCCGGACATCGTCGCGCTCACGGCCGACATCGAAGCCGCTCACGCGAGCTGTGCCGGACGTGGGACGCGCGAGAGTGCACAGCATGTTGATCGTGGTGCTCTTGCCGGCGCCGTTGGGGCCGAGGAAGCCGAAGACCTCACCCGGCGCGACCGTGAACGAGACGCCGCGGACAGCCTCGATCTCGCCGTAGCTCTTAGTCAGTCCGGTGACCTCAATTGCGGGGTTGAGGGTGGGCGTGGTGATATCTGCCTCCGATGACGGGCGCCGGTGACTTCTCCGGCCTCGGTCGGCGATTGTGCGGCACCACCCCGGTCTTGCCGCAAGACCCCGCGTGCGCTATAGCTTGAAAGTGGCAGGGCATGTCCCTCGCGCCTGAGGCAAGGTGCCAGTTGACCAGGTGCGACCAGAAAATAGTCATTTTGGGCGATTTTCCCTTCTCGCCCTTCATTGCGCCCGTCACAGATCCGACGTAATCGGGACAGCACGGACCCGCCTGCCCCGGTTCCTGCGGATGGCGGGAGGACACATGGCCTTAGGGATGAGCGTGCTCGACGAGCGGACGTTCGCGCCGTCCGCGGCGGGGCAAGCCGTTCCGCGCTGGCGTCGCCGCCCGTGGTTCCTGCCCGAAGGTCGACGGCTGTCCGACGAGGTGTGGCGTCAGCGTCACCGTGGTCTGACCTGGCTGCTGTGGGCCCATTTGCCCGCGCTGTACCTGTTCGCGCTGATTCGCGGCTATTCGCCGGCTTCAGGCGTGTTGCAGGTCGCCGTGTTGGCGCTGCCGGCTGGAATCGCCATGATCTCGCGGTTCAGCCGCGAGGTCCGCTCCGCGAGTACCTCCGTCGGTCTGGTCATCAGCGCATCGGTGTTGGTGCATCTGGCCGGAGGTTCGATCGAGGCCCATTTCCAGTTCTTCGTGGTCCTGGCGTTCTTGACCCTCTACCAGGCCTGGTTGCCGTTTCTGCTCGCCCTTGTCTACGTCGTGATCGAGCATGGCGTCGTAGGGGCGATCGATCCGAGCGCGGTGTTCAACTCCGCTGCCGACGTTGCCCATCCGTGGAAGTGGGCTGTGATCCACGGCGGGTTCGTTCTGGCAGCGGCGTTCGCCAACATCTTGAGCTGGCGGCTGACCGAGCAGGAGGCGCTGCACGACGGCCTGACCGGCTTGCCCAACCGGGTCGCGTTGCTGGAGTCACTCGCGAAGACGCTGGAGGGCCGTGGGCGGTCCAGCACAGCGGTTCTGTTCATCGACTTGGACAACTTCAAGGATGCCAACGACGCCTTCGGGCATCACGTCGGCGACGAACTGTTGATCGCAGTGTCGCAACGGCTCGCGCGTCAACTTCGTGTCGGCGATGTGCTCGCCCGGCTCGGGGGTGACGAGTTCGCGATCGTGCTCAATGACTTGACGCGCCCCGACGATGCGCAAATCACCGCCGAGCGGTTGCTGGCTTCGCTCGACGAGCCTGTGTGCATCGGCGAGGTCGCGCTGTCCGCATGGGCCAGCATGGGGCTTGCCTACGCCGACTGCGACACGACGGCGCCAGATCTGCTTCGAAACGCCGACCTCGCGATGTACGAGGCGAAGCGGAATGGCGGCGGCCGGGTCGCGGAATACCAACCAACGTTGCACAGCGCCGCATTGCGGCGTACCGAGCTGGAAGCTGAGCTCCGCGTTGCGCTGGAGCGCGGCGAGTTCGAGCTGCACTACCAGCCGATCATCGACCTCGCGAGCCAGCGGATGGTCGGGACCGAGGCTCTGATTCGGTGGCAGCACCCGATCCGCGGCCTGGTGCTACCGCTGGAGTTCATCACTGCGGCCGAGCAATCGGGGTTGATCGTCGCGATCGGCGCGTGGGTGATCCGCACCGCGTGTGCGCAGACCGCCGTCTGGCAGGAGGGCAGTCCCGACCGCGCCCCGTTGACCGTCGCGGTCAACCTCTCGCCGCGTCAGCTCATCGACCGGACCCTGGTCGCGACGGTTGCCGAGGCACTCCACGACAGCGGACTGGACCCGTCCTCGTTGTGCCTGGAGATCACCGAGGGAGCCGTCATCAAGGACTTCGAGACGACCATGCCGACCCTCAACGCGTTACGCACGCTCGGGGTCTCACTTGCACTCGACGACTTCGGCACGGGCTATTCCTCGCTGAGCTATCTGAAACAGCTCCCGGTCGACTCGGTGAAGATCGATCGCTCCTTCGTGGCCGACCTTGAGACCGACAACCCGAACGCCCAAATCGTGCTGGCCATCATCGAGCTCGCGCACGCGTTGGGCATGTCGGTGACCGCCGAAGGCACCGAGACCCACGGCCAGCTCGACACTCTTCGGGCGATGCGAAGTGACCACGCCCAGGGTTACCTGCTCGGGCGGCCGATGTCGGGTACGGCGCTCACCGGTGTACTCGACGCCGACCCGATCCATGTCGGGGGGCTGCAGGCCCAGCGGCCCGGCCAGGCTGACGGAGCATCGGCGGCGACGTGATGACGGCGTCCACGATCGTCGCTGCCGCCGCGAGCAGCCGTAGTGCTCTCGGTGTCCACGCGTGGCACGCCGTCGAGGCAGTGGGATTCCTCGTGGTGAGCCTGGTCGGGGTGTCAGTGAGCGAGCGGCTCCGGCGCCGACCGGAGCCGACCGCCGCCGCCGCGACCTCCCCGTCACACCGCAGGTTCAGCACTTCCCGGCGTTCGTCGACCTCGGGCTCGGTGGCGCTCGTCATCATGGCGATCTCCGGCGCTGGCGCCGCGGCCGTGCATTACGTCGTCATGCCGGAACACTTCCGCGAAGCCGCGCTGTACGGCGCGTTCTTCCTCATCGCCGCGACTGCGCAGCTGGGCTATTCGGTGCTGCTGGTTGTGCGGCCGAGCCGACCGTTGATCGCCGTCGGCATGGTCGGAAACTTTTCAATGGTGGCGCTGTGGTTGGCGACCCGTCTCATCGCGATTCCGCTTGGTCCCGCTGCGGGCAGCACCGAATCCTTCGGCGGAGTCGACATCCTTGCCAGCAGCTTCGAGACGGTGGTCGTGATCGCCGGGCTGCTCGGCCTCGTTCAGGCGGCCGGGCCCGGCGTCGACGCAGACCGAGGGATGGTGCGCAGGCCCGTCAGGCGACCGCGGCCTGCGGCGGCAGCGGACCGCCGTACGCCCGCAACTCGTCCCGGCTCGGCCGCTTCGCGCCCCGCAGCGGCTGCGACTCGTTCAGCGGCTGCATCTCGTTTGGGTCGGCCTTGGTCGGAAGGGTGAGCTTCATGATGGTGCGGAAGACCTGGCCGTACTGCCGGTACAACGGGCCGGTGGTGTAGGGCAGGTCGTACTTCTCGCACAGCGCCTTCACGCGCTCGGCGATCTCCGGGTAACGGTTGCATGGCAGGTCTGGGAACAGATGGTGCTCGATCTGGTAGCCGAGGCTGCCCGCCAAGATGTGGAGCAGCCGGCTGCCCTCGAAGTTCGCCGAGCCGAGCAACTGGCGCAGGTACCACTCGGCCTTGGTCTCGTCCTCGAGCTCCTCCTCGGTGAACTTCTCCGCGCCATCCGGGAAGTGCCCACAGAAGATGATCATGTAGGACCACAGGTTGCGGATGAGGTTCGCTGTTGCGTTCGCCGTAAGCGTCGTGGCGAACGCCGGGCCGGAGAGCAGCGGGAAGATCACGTAGTCCTTCCCGACCTGCTTACGCACCTTGCGCCAGATCTCCTTCAGCTGGCGCTTCAACTCCTGAGGGTCCTTCTCGCGCTTGCGGATGCGCTCGATGTCGAGATCGTGAAGCGCAACACCCCATTCGAACAGCAACGCGAGCAGCGCGTTGTACACCGGTTGACCCAGGTTGGCCGGGTGCCACTTCTGGTCACGGGTGACTCGCAGGATCCCGTAACCGACGTCGTTGTCCTTGCCGACGACGTTGGTGAACGTGTGGTGCAAGAAGTTGTGCGAGTGCTTCCACTGGCTCGCCGGGCAGGTGGTGTCCCACTCCCAGGTACCCGAGTGGATCTCCGGGTCGTTCATCCAGTCGAACTGGCCGTGCATGACGTTGTGGCCGATCTCCATGTTCTCCAAGATCTTGCCGATCGCCAGCATGCCGGTGCCGGCGACCCAGGCCGGCGGATACATGCTCGCGAACAAGGTCAGCCGGCCGGCGACCATCAACCGTCGCTGGATGTAGATCAGGCGACGGATGTACGCCGCGTCCTTCGCACCGCGCGCTTCCTCGATGTCCCGGCGAATCTCGTCGAACTCGCGGCCGAGCGCTTCGACGTCGCTGTCGCTGAGATGAGCGAAGGTGGCAACATCAGAGATAGCCATTGGTCGTCAGTCCTCAGATCTCGAGTACACAGTCACCGGCGGCTGCCGTGACACAGGTCTGGACGCTTTGGTTCTGCTGGTACTCCGCGCCATTCCGCAGGTCCTTCACGAGCCCCTTCTTCAGCGGCACGATGCAGGAATGGCAGATGCCCATCCGGCATCCGAACGGCATGTCGATGCCTTCCGCCTCGCCGGCCTCCAGCAGCGTGGTCGCCCCGTCGAGGTCGACCTCCTTGCCGGATACGGCGAACGTGACGTGGCCGCCCTCGGCCGCTTCGGAGAGCTGGGCGGAGAAGCGCTCGATGTGCAGCGACTTCGCCAGCTTGGCCTGCTGCCAGTGTTTCTCTGCTGCATCCAGCATCGGCGCCGGCCCGCACACCCAGGTCTGACGCTCGCGCCAGTCGGGGCAGATCTCCTCGATTCGCGAGACCTCGAGGATGCCGTCCTCGTCGTCAAAGTTCTCGACCATTCGCAGCGTGGGGTGGGCTTCGGCTAGCTTGAGCCGCTCGTCCCGGAAGATCGCCTGGCCGCGGTTCGGGGCGGAATGGATGTGGACGACATCCGGAATGGTGTCGCGGCGGTGCATGGTCCGAAGCATCGACATCACCGGGGTGATCCCGCTGCCGCCGGTCCAGAACAGGATCTTCGGTGGCGGAGGGTCCGGAAGGACGAAGTCGCCCTGCGGCAAGGCGAGCCGCACGATGGTGCCGGGCTCCAGGCCCCGGACCAGGTGCGCGGACATGAAGCCCTCGGGCATCGCCTTGACCGTGATCGTGATCGTTCCACCCGAGCGCTGGCGGCGCCCTTCGCTGGGCTCGGAGCTAATGGAGTACGAACGCCAATGCCACTTGCCGTCAATGCTCACGCCGATACCGATGTACTGCCCCGGCTGGTAGTCGGTCGCGAACCCCCAGCCGGTCTTGATGACCAGCGTCGCGGCGTCCTCGGTCTCGGGGATGAGCTCGACGATCTTGCCGCGGATCTCCCGGGCGCTCCACAACGGGTTGAGCATGTGCAGGTAGTCGTCGGGCAGCAGCGGTGTCGTCATTCGCGCGGCGACGCTGCGGACGAGGTCGGCGTTCGGCACCAGGCTGACGTCTCCCTGGAGGAGCCGGCGCTTGACCTCGAGCGCCGTGGCGCCCACGACGGCCGCGCTTGCGCCCAGCGCCGCGGTCGCCAGTTTCTGGGTGCCGGTCAGCGCCCGCCCCCGCTCTTTCAGGGTCGTCAGAGGTGTCGTGGGCGTGGTGGTGGTGGAAGGCATCGATGGCTCCCTCGCTGCGGTCCGCCGTTGGCTTGGCGTCATACCCAAGGTTCGGCGGCACATGCCGCGGGGGAGCGAAGAGGTGTCAGGCAGCGAGCGGTTCCGGCCTGAGCCGTTGGCTGAGAATGATTCCCGCGTTTCGATGTTTGATTGCCATGCGCACGTACATGACGCAGCCGGCCGGTACGAGGACCAGCACGTAGAAGGCGGAGTAGAGCGGATAGATCAGGAGCGCCAGATCACGGTGCTTCCAGTTCAACCCCGCGACCAGCACGCCGTAGAGGGCTAGCGTCGCCAGCAGGACCCACGACGGGTGTTCCAGCGCATAGAAGTAGCGCATCGGCAATAGCGCGAACATCATGCAGCCGCCGTAGAAGAACAGAAAAGGATGCCGCCACGCCTGCCGAATGTTGACGATCATCAACCGGAACTCGCCACCCGCCCATGCCTTGCGCTGCCGCCACCATGTTCGTAGCGTGTCGGGCACCTCGGTCGGTACGTCGAACAGGATGTGCCCGACCCGGTACCGCCGAGCGGAGGCGATCAAGCCGAGCTCGACGTCGTTGCCCTGGAAGAACAACGAATGGGCGTTCATGAGGTCCTTGTGCACCTCGGCGCGGGCAATGTGGCAGCCGCCGGAGACCAGCCACGGCATGACCCGACGTAGGCGCATCGCCATTCGGTATTCGTGTGCCTGAAGCTTTCCGAGCAGGGTGTCGCGGTTGGCCGGTATGAGCGGTACCGAACCAAGGTCCAGCCCTGCATGGGCGAAACGGCCGACCAGGAGGTCGATGGACTGCGTCGTGACGGTGTCGGCGTCGATGCACACCACGTACTCAGCTCTCACTGAGCGGGTGGCGTTGCGAACGATCGTGTCGCGCAGTGTGCCGCCCACCTGCCGTCGCACCTTTCCATCGGTGGCATGCAGCGGTCGAGGCGATACGAAGGTGCGGAAGTTGTTGCGGACGGCGACTCGATAGAACTGTTCGTAGAACTCCGAGGTCTCTGCAGATGATGTCGTCAAGAGCACCCGTTTGCCATAGTCACGCAGAAAGGCCTCGTTCTGCAGATACCCCATGTCGCCATAGATCGGAACGATCAACACGTAGTCCTGGCAGGGCCGGGTAGTGCGATCGATCGCGTAAACAACGGGATGCTTTCGAAGCCGCAGCCTGATCGGCACGACGACGTCGACGAGCATCATCAGGGCCGGAATGACGAATAGCGGTAGCCAGAGTTCGGTGAGACTGCCCATTATGCACCGACGAGGTCGACGCTTTGCCGCGCCTCGGGCAGGTTGATGACGACGCGGTCCGGATGTTCGTCGAAGAGGAGCCGGCGCATCTCGTCCTCGTCACCACTGTCGGCGGCATGTGCGAGCAGCTCGACGGACCGCTTCACCGACTCGCCGTCGACTGTGAGCGCCTTGAAGATCTTCGGATGGTCGGTGGGAAGTGCGCTCTCACGTCGATCGACCAGGACCTCGTGAAGCTTTTCTCCCGGCCGTAGCCCGGTGAAGACGATGGTGGGATCGGGCGCTTGCGTCAGCTCCGCGTACCGATGGGCCAGGTCGAGGATGCGAACCGGCTCGCCCATGTCGAGGATGTAGGTGGCGCCGGATTCAGCCATGACAGAGGCCTCGATGACCAGTCCGGCGGCCTCGGGGATGCTCATGAAGTAGCGAGTGACGGCCTCATCGGTGATTGTCACCGGAAGCCGGTTGTCGATCTGCCAGATCAGGCTCTGCAGGAAGGAACCTCGGCTGCCCAGCACGTTGCCGAATCGCACGCTCGATACCCGGGTGCGGCGGCTCGCCTCACCCGCCGTGACCTCCTCTGCGATGCGCTTCGTGGCCCCGAGCACCGAGGTCGGGCTTGCCGCCTTGTCAGTGGAGACGTTGACGAGCCGGGAGGCGCCCGAGTACGCCGCGGCGAGGGCCACGTTGCGTGAGCCGAAGACGTTTGTCTTGACCGCCTCCGCCGGGAACCGCTCGAGCAGGGGCAGATGCTTGTGGGCCGCAGCGTGGAACACGATGTCCGGCTGGGCTCGCTGGAAGTGCCGGATGAGACTCGCAAGATCGCGAATGTCGGCGAGGATGATGTTGCCGTCGCCGAGCAGGCCGTGGCCGCACAGCTCGAGCTGAAGCGAGTGAAGAGCGCCCTCGTCGTGATCGAGCAGGTAGATCGTGCCGGCCTGAAGTCGAGTCAGCTGGCGGACGAGCTCGCTGCCGATCGATCCGCCGGCGCCGGTCACGAGCACCGAGGTGCCGTGAATGAGCTGCCGCGCGGAGTCGCCGTACACGACGTGCTCGGGTCGGCCGAGGAGGTGGGCAGCAGAGACACGCGGGTGCGCGGTGGCTGCGGGCATGACGGAACTCCTTGCATGGGGACAGACGCCGTCGCGTGAGGCCCCCAGCTGCGGCCGGGATGGCACGAACGGCCCTGACCGTGGTCAGCGGCGTCCGGACGAAGGGCCGGTTTCGCCTCTACTCCCCGTGGGCCACGGCGACCATCCCGCCCGACGGATCCTTGCTCCCGATGTCCGTTATGGCGAGAACGTATCTCGGCAATCATTCGCTTGTCTCAAATTTCGGTAATCGGAGAATTGCACCCGGTTTTCGATACCAGGTGCCGATGCCCGGACGTGATCGACCAGACTCATGGCGTGGTTGCGCAACGGCCGTTCCTGCGGCGCGACGGAGAACGCTTCCTGCCGAATCCGGAAGCGGTCGGGCCGTGGGGTCCCGGCACGATGAGCGGGATGGTCGTCTCAGGGCTTGTCGGTCTGGCTGCGGAGCAGGCTGCAGGCGGGAATGGCTTCCGGGGTGCTCGACTGACGGTCGATCTGATCCGGATGGCGACCCTTGACGAGCTAACTGTCTCGCGCCGCCTGCTGCGCGATGGCCGCCGGTTGCGCCTCGTCGACGTCGTGATCGAGCAGAACGGCCGTGACGTTGCACATGGTCGAGGCGTCTTTGTCCGCGGTAGCGAGACACCACCCGGCGAGGTCTGGTCGGATCCGGTGACGATGCCGACGCCGCCGGCGGACGAGTCGTGGCAGGCGGGACCGCGAGTGTTCAGTGACGGCGGCACTACGGCCGCCGACAACTTCAGCGCCTGGCAGGACCCGACCAGGCGCAAGTACATGTGGTTCAGGCTCGACCGCGATCTGGTCGAGGGCGAGTCGATGAGTGGCTTCGTGCGGGCGGCCTGTGTCGCAGATGCCACCAACCCGCTGACGAACTGGGGCAGCGCCGGCTTAGAGTTCGTCAACTCGGACGTGTCGATGACACTCGCCCGCACACCACAGGGGCCATTGGTCGGCCTGGCCGCGCGAGATCGACAGGTCGAAACCGGCGTCTCGGTCGGTACCGCGACGATGCACGACCTGGCGGGCCCGGTCGGTGCATGTGTAGTGACGGCACTTGCGTCCGAGGTGCCGATGCAACCGCCGACCCGCTGACGACTAGACGCTGAGTCGCACGGTCAGCGACTCGTAGCCGCGAAGCGACTGCAGATCGCGGCGGACGCCGCTGTGCGGCATGACCTCTAGGTTGGGGAACCGCTCGAAGAGCAGCCGCAGCCCGGTGACGCCCTCCATCTTGGCGAGGTTGGCGCCGAGGCAGTAGTGCACACCGGCACTGAATGCGACGTGATCGCGTGAGTTCGGCCGGTCCAGGTCGTAGACGTTTGGGTTGGGGAAGACCGCGGGGTCGCGATTGGCGGCCCCGAGCATGCAGACGAGGGGTTGGTTCTTGCTGATCGCCACACCGTCGACCACGGTGTCTTGCAGGGCCATCCGACCGGTGATCTGCACCGGGCTTTCGAACCGGAGCAACTCCTCGACCGCCTGCGGCCACAGGTCAGGATCGGCCGCGAGCCGATCCCGGGCCTTCTCGTCCGGGCCGAGTACGGCGACCCCACTCCCGAGCAGGTTGACGGTCGTCTCGAAGCCGGCGCCGAGCAGCAGCAGCGCGGTCGCGCGCAGCTCGAGATCGTTGAGCCGGTCGTCGGGGTCGGCATTGACCAGCTGGCTGAGAATGTCGTCGCCGGGCTTGCGTCGCAGGTTCGCGAAGTGCTCGATGAACCACAGGTTCATCGCCTTGATGCTTCCAGTGACTTCGCGGTATTGGCGATGGCTCAGCCCGATGTCGAGGACGGGCGCGGCGGTATGGCCCCAGGCGAGGAACTGCGCGTGCATGTCCTCGGGGACACCGAGGATCTCGGCGATGACCGCGACCGGGAGCTGTCCGGCGTACTCCGCGACGATGTCGACGCTGTCGCGGCCGGCGATCCGGTCCAGCAGCTGGCCTGCGCGCTCCTCCACCCGATCGGCAACCTGTTGCAGCGCACGTGGCGTGAACGGCTTGGTGACCAGGCGGCGGTAACGGGTGTGGGTCGGCGGATCGACGGCGAGAAGTGACGGCGGATCGACCACGCTGGCGAGCTCGGGGTCACCGCGCATCGCCCACCGTACGAGCCGAGGCATGCCTCCGGAGCTGCCGATCTGGACCCCGAAGCTCTGTCCATCCCGCAGCACGTTCGACACGATCGTGTGGTCGGTCGTGATGAAGAACATCGAGGTTTGCGTGATGCGGCCGAGCTGCCGCGCCTCATCGAAGAGGGGATACGGGTTGTCCCTGGCACCAGACTCGAACATGTATCGAGCGATCGGGTTTCCGTTGCGGGCAAGTCGCCGAGTCAACGTGCCGGCGCCCCGATGAAGGATCAGCCAGCGCAGCTGCGACCGGACTGCCTCGACGCCGCGGCTGCTCACAGACAGAGCCTAGCCGCGGGAGTCTCGGCGCTACAGCGGCGACCAGCGCGCGGTACGTAACAGCCGGCTTCGCCAGGTGTCGCGATAAGCCAGCGCCTCGTGCATGAACATGCCTGGCTGCTTCAACTCGGCGGGCGTGTCTCGCGTCAGCAGGTTGAGAAGCAGGTTGTTGTCGAGCACCCGCTGCCAGAGGACCGCTTCCTTACGCCGGCCGGCGCCGTACGCCGGCTGGAAGACCAGTTCGATGTCGAGCAGTCGACCCTCCTTCGGCCGCGCCTCCATCGGCTCGTAATAGCCCTTGCCCCAAAAGTCGATGTAGTCGATGAGTGAGGCGTGAGGCCAGCCGGTGTCCTCCATGTAGACGACCGGCTCCCGATCCTGCGGCGTCGTCGGAACCGTCGCGAAGTCGACTTCCTGCAACGGCGAGAACGGGACCGGGATCATCACGCTCGCTGTCGTACGGTGTCGCATCGCGTCGACGTCGGTCTGCCATTGCGCGAGGTCTCCCCGTTGCAGGCGCTGGACGAGTCGTTCCCACGCGGCGCCGTCGCGGACCGCGGTGACGGTGACGACGGTGTACGCCGGCCCGGTGCCGTGCACGTGATGCATGAACCAGAGCAGGCGTGCGTCGTCGTCCTTGGCCAGCATCGGAAGCCAGCCATCCCGGAATGCGGCCTCGAAGTCGTCCTCACGGCGGCCGATGACTTCATGTACCTCGTGGACGTACAGCACGTCAGGCCCCCTTCACCATGCGTACGACCGCCCTGCGGTCGACCTTGTTCATGTCAGTCAGCGGGACTTCGTCGGCGAACACCACCAGCTCCGGAGTCTTGTACTTCGCGATCCGCTTGGCGCACCACTGCTGGAGGGTGGTGACGTCGACCGGCTCGGAGGTGACTACGACCGCCCCCACCCTTTCGTTCAATTCCGGATCGGGTACGCCGGCGACGGCGCAGTCAGTGACGAGCGGGTGGGTGCGCAATGCGGTCTCGACCTCGATCGGGCCGAACTTCTCGCCGCCGCGGTTGATCGTGTCGGAGAGTCGGCCTTCCGGGTAGAGGTAACCGTCTTCGTCGAGGCGCACGAGATCGCCGGTGCGCATCCAGCCGTCGACGACGTTCTGCCCGGACTTGACGATCAGCTCGCCGGTCCCCCCGACCGGTAGCTCGTCATCAGTACCGGGTGTGACGATCCGGATCTCGACGCCCGGCACCAACTTGCCGACCGAGGTCCGGTGCACCGGATGCGTCGCATCCTCTGGCATCGACACGGTGATGCCGCCGAGCGTCTCGGTCTGACCGAAGGTGTTGATGAACCCGACACCGGGCATCGCCTCGGTGAGTTTCGTCAGGAGATCGTCGGTCATCGGGCTGGCACCGTAGGTCACGGTCTGCAGGCTGCTGATGTCGCGACTCGCGAGGTCCGGGTGGTCGACGATCCGAGCGAGCATCGTCGGCACGATGAACAGCATCTGCACCTTGTGCGCCTCGACCAGCCGCAGCCAGTCGCCGGCCTCGAACTTCGGCTGGATCACGAGCGAGTGCCCGCCGAGGATCGAAACCATCGCTCCTAGCAGCCCGCCTACGTGATGGATCGGCAGACACAGCATCCGCATCCCGGGCTCGGTCTCCACCGAATACGGTGCCAAGCGCGCGGTGAGGGTGTCCCACGGCACCGGTACCGGCTTCGGCAGGCCGGTCGTCCCACTCGTGAACAGCACGATCGCCTCGGCGCCGTCCCGCTCGCCGGGCGAGTCGTCCCCGTCGTACGCGTCGAGCAGGTCAGGTCCGATCACCGGGACGGCAAGCTTCGACACTCGGTCCTGGTACGGCGCTCCGGTGATGGCGACCGGACATTCACCGATGATTCCGACCAGGGTGTCGACCTCGTCCGGCGTGAGCCGGGGGTTGATCACTGTCGCGCACGCGCCGAGCCGGATTGCGGCAAAGGCAGCGACAAGACCGAGCCGCCCGGGGACGTCGATGATCACAACCCGGTCGTCCGGCTTCACCCCTGCGTCGCGCAAACGCGCAGTTGCCGAGAGGATCAGCGCGCGCAGCTCGCGGTAGTCGACCGAACCGTCGGGGTCGGCCAGAGCGAGCCGGTCCGGGTGGCGGGTGAGCAGATCGTCAGCGGTGGTGCGCAGATCCAGGCCCACCGTCGCACCCTAACCCTTGACTGACGCGCGCGTCAGGCCCTGATCCGCCGGCGCCGGCGCAGGTGGGCCGCGGCGCCGGCGAGCACTGCGAGCAGCCCGACGGCGTCGAGCGCTGCCGCGGTGTGGTTGCTGCGACCACTCGCCGGGCCGCTATCGGCAGTGAGCCGGCTCGGAGTGGCCGGCCGAGCTGCGAGAGCCGGTCCGGCCGGCGGGCGAGCTGCGACCGCGCCTCGTCCCAGCCGGGTCGCGAGCTGCCGGTCAGCAGGCGTTGTCGCGTGCGGCGAAACAGCGTGAGGCAGATACAGCCGCACGTGGGAGTTCTCGGTGATGCCGGCCGACAGCCCCTTCGCGAACTGCGAGCCACGGTTGGCGCCCTCGCCCTGCGGCACCAGACTTGACGGCGCGGTGCTGGCCGAGCCGTAGGAGGCGGTGAGCGCGTCGATGCGTGAGGTCAGCGTCTGCGCTGTCGGCACCTGATCGCTTCCGTTCACGTACGACGGCATCGGGACGCCGACCGCGACCTGCTGTGCCACCGACGGGATCAGCCCCTTCGGGGTCGTCTCGTCGGCGAACAACATGTATGAGCCGGGGGGCGCGACGTCTCCGGATGGCGGGGTGTCGACCGTGAGGGTCTTGCCGGCGCGCGACACGATCGGCAGGTCGATCGTCTTCTGGTCACCGTCGATGAGATGGGTGAGCGCCGTGTTGCGGACCAGCACCACCTTGGCAATCTTCGAGGCCGCCTGATCGGTTGTGACGGTCATCGTCTTGCCGTAGTCGACCTGCTGCGGAGCGGAGGTGATCGCAGGTTGCGCGATGCCCCAGTTGAGGTACGGCGGGTTGTAGATCTCGAACGACGGATCGCGGAAGTCGTTGGAGAAGCCGCCGGGCAGTGTCTGGTTGTACGCGTACAGCGTCGAGATCGGTGAGTTGCCGCCGACGAGCACCTGTCCGGTCGGTAGGAGCACTGCGGTGTTGTGGTAGGTCCGCGGGTCGATGCTCGAGGCCAACTTGGTCCAGGTGTTGGTCGCGGGGTCGAACTCCTCGGTCTGGTGGACCGGGAAGGTCGTGCCCGGCAGCAGTACGTCATCGCGGTTCGCGCCGTTGAACGCAAGCACGTTGCCGGTTGGCAGCACGACCGCCGTGGAGAACCAGCGGGCGTTGTTGAGCGGACCGGTAGCGGTCGAGGTGAACTTGTCGTTCTTCGCCGTGTCGACGGTGTCGATCACCGATGCGTCATTGGCGAGGTACGTGCCGGGCGAGGTGCCGAGCACGCCACCCGCCGACAGGAACTGCGCCTTCGTGTAGGGCGCGGCCAACGGCAGTTCAACCGAGAACGACGAGCCACGGAAGCCCGCGGTCAGCGATGTCCGGGTGAGGTCGCTCGAGTCGAGACTGATGCCGAACGGCACACCGACGTTTCGCCACTTCGCGGTCTGCGGGTTGTAGACCGAGGCCGCATTCCAGATCGCCTCGTCATAGGACTGACCGAACGGATTGAAAACCTGCCCGCCCGCGTCGTAGTAGATATGGCCATCCGGCAGCAGGTGCAGGCGCGGAAACAGCGGAAGCGAGTGGTCGGCGCTGGAGCCGTTGTAGGTCCACTTTCCGGTTGCCGGGTCGAAGGTCTCGGTCTGCTCGACGTTGGTCCCCGACAGCAACGGGTTCTCGGTGTAGATCGGCTTGAGCAGCTTCGTCACGCCGCTGGCGACGAAGACGTTTCCGTTGCCGAGGGTCACGAGCGACGGATACCAGCGGCCGTAGTGCATCGGGTCGGTCTGGGTCCAGGTGTTCGTCGCCGGGTTGTACAGCCGGGTGTTGGGGATGCCCTCCAGCTCGGAGATGCCGAAGGGTGTGTTCGGTATCCGCGGCTCGAGGTAGTAGTCGGTGCCACCCGGCACCAGCAGGTCGCCGTTGGCGAGCAGTACCTGGTCGCTGCAGAAGAGGGCGCCGGACGCCGAGCCCGGATCGTTGAGGATCGCCTTGAGCGGTCCGGGCGCGTTCGGCACCAGGTACTGCCGGTACGGCGTGTCGTCCGCGCCGCCGTCAACCGGTGACGGATTGCTCCAGGTCGGACCGCTCGCGCCGTACAGGTCGAGCAGCCGGCTCTGGTCGTTCGCCGCCTTGTCGCCGAACTCAGTCACCACGGAGATGTTGTTGTTCTCCTCGGCCTCGAGGCCGTCCCAGTAGAGGATCTTGCCGTTGGGCAGCACCGCGACGGACACTGCGGCTGGCTTGCAGGTGATGTCCTGGCCGGTCGGCGTGTTGACGGGGGAGCCCTCTGCCTCGTTCGGGCAGTTCACCCCCGGCTCGGCAAACGGCTGGGTGAACGAGCCGCCCACCGCCGGGTTGGTCACGTCGTCGCCGACGGTGTTCGTGATCCCCTGGATGCCCGGGAGGCCTGGGATGCCGGTGATGTTCGGCAGGTTCGACAGACCAGGGATCGAGCTGAGCGGTGGGAGCTTCGGGTCGATCGGGTTCGGCGTACCGGCCGGTTGGATGTGCGGTGCCGCTCCGGCGCTGCCGGCGAACGCGATCTGGGCGCCGATGATCAGGCCAGTGGTCGCTATCGCCAGCGTTGACAGGGCTGCACGTCGCCGTACGAGGGGGGCCGATCCGGGCATGAAGGCATCCTTCGAAAGGAGATGATCTTGGTTAGTTTTGTCCGAATAGGTCCGACTTGTCTACGCAGGTCAGCGCGGGCGTTTCCCAGCCGCATTCAGACATCCGTGGGTATACAGAACGAATCAGTAGCTCGCCGCGTCGCCGTCCGCCCCGCCACCGTTGGCGGCGGTCGCTCACGTGCTTCGGGCTGCTCGTTCTTGGGACGCCGCTGACCGCACCCATCACCGTCTCGACCCCCCGGGTCCATGCTTCGGTGTCCGCCCGGCCGGTGGCGCCGACCTGGCTGTCGGGCGTGTTCGCCGGTTACTCGCCAAGTTCGGACGAGAGCTTTGGCAGTTGGCGCGGCGGCGCGATCCAGACCGCGACCGACTACATGAGTGCGGTGACCTGGAACCAGATTGCGGATCCGGTGCGGACTCTCGACGCCTGGCGCGGCGCCTCGCACCTGCGGCTGGTGCTGAGTGTGCCGATGTGGCCGATGCAGGGTGGCGACCTGACATTGGCCTCGACCGGTGCGTACGACGAGTACTTCACGCGGCTCGCGCATTCCCTTGTCGGCGCCGGCAGGGCCGACACGATCGTGCGGATCGGGTGGGAGTTCAACACACCATTCTTCCGATGGTCGGTGTCGAATCCCGCCGAGGCCGCCGAATACGCGTCGGCCTGGCGTCACATCGTCACAGCGATGAGGTCGGTCGCCGGCGAGCACTTCAGCTTCGTGTGGAACCCCGACCTCACCGATCACGGCGTCGATCCCGCCGCGGCGTACCCAGGCGACAGCTACGTCGACGCGATCGGACTTGACGTCTACGACCGCGACGAGACGGTCGGCCAGACCGAGGCCCGGCGGTGGGCCAGCCTGGTCACCGAGCGGTACGGCTTACGGTGGCAGGGTCGCTTCGCCGTTGCCCACGGCAAGCCGCTGGCATTCCCGGAGTGGGGCCTCGTCAACGACGCACATCACCCCAACGCCGTCGGCGGCGACGACCCAGCCTTCATCCGCCACATGTTCAGGTGGTTCCGCACTCACAACACGGCATTTGAGGACTACTTCGATGCCGATCCGACGGGTGGTGACTCGTCGTTCGCCATCACTCGACAAGGCGCGTTCCCGAAGGCGGCCGCGACGTATCGCAAACTGTTCGGCGCCGCACCGAGCAGCCGGCGGCTCTGAGGACTAGGCGCGATACGCGATCTCGTCGGTCGCCCGCAGCCGCGCTGCAATCGTGCCGAGCAGCTTGTGGGCGATCGCGGGTACCTCGTCAAGAACCTGCCAGAACTCGCGAGGGGGGAGCACGAGCGCGTGCACGTCAGACGTCGCCGTCACCGTCGCGCTTCGTGGCCCCCCATCGAGCAGCGACATCTCACCGATGAAGTCTGCCGGTCCGACGGTGGCGATCTCGTTGCCGCCACGCTCGACCGACGCCGTCCCGTCGATGATCAGGATGAGCTCGCGGCCAACCGCCCCTTCCTTGCACAGCTCGGCGCCCGCCGGAAAGTCGACAGTCGTCGAGGCCCGATCGATTCGCTTCAGCTCGTCCTTGCTGCAGCCCCGGAACAGCGGCACCTGCGCGAGCAGGTCGACCGGCGAAACGTGTCCTCGGCTTCTCACGCGCGCACCTTCCCCTTCGGGTCCCAGCGGGTCGACGCCGTCGTCGCAGCGCCGATATCTCGCTCGTGTCTTTACCATGCCGAGGTGTCCTCCGCCACTGGCCCCGCTCCGCTGCGCTGGGGAGCAAGGACCTTCGAACCGAGCGCATTGGCAGTGATGGCAATCGTCAACGCCACTCCTGACTCGTTCTTCGACAAAGGGCGTACCTGGGGCACCGACGCGGCACTCGACCGGATTGGTCAGGTGATCGACGAGGGTGCGGACATCGTCGACATCGGCGGGATCAAGGCCGCTCCGGGGGGTGACGTCGACGCGACGGAGGAGCTCGAGCGGGTGCTCCCGGTCGTTGAAGGGGCGCGTACCCGGCATCCCGACGCCGTCTTGAGCGTGGACACCTGGCGCTCGGAGGTCGCCGACGTGCTCTGCCGGGCAGGCGCCGACGTGATCAACGACGCCTGGGGCGCTGTCGACCCGAAGCTTGCCGGCGTCGCGGCGAGGCACGGCGCCGGGCTGGTCTGCACCCACGCCGGGCAGCAGTCGCCACGAACGCGCCCGCATCGGGTGTGGTACGACGACGTCGTCGCCGCGACGACCGATTATCTGGTCTCGCTCGCCGACGCGGCGCTTGCGGCGGGAGTACGTCGCGACGGCATCGTCATCGATCCGGCACACGACTTCGGAAAGAACAGCCGGCACTCCCTGCTGCTGACCCGGCGTACCGACCGGCTCGTCGCAACCGGGTGGCCAGTCCTCGTCGCGATGTCGCGCAAGGACTTCGTCGGCGAGGTGCTCGACCTGCTGCCTGATGACCGGCTCGAGGGAACCCTCGCCGCGACCGCCGTCGCCGCTTGGCTCGGTGCGCGGGTCTTCCGCGCTCACGACGTGTCGGCGACGAAGCGAGTGCTCGCGATGGTCGCCGCCATCCGCGGCGACGCCGACCTCGCCGTGGGCCGCCGAGCGTTGGCATGAACGTCGGTTTCGTGCCCTCGGCTCCGCTGCTGATGCCGGATGTCGCCGGGGGATCAGCGGAGCTCGACCATGAGCTACGGAGCGCAGCGATCGCGGTGTCGACGCAGGTCTGCGCGGTCGGATCAGGCGACGTCATCGTCGCGGCGAGCTGGCCGACCCCCGGGGAGTGGGCGACCGATCACACCTGGGGCTTCGAGGGGTTCGGAGTGCCACGCCGCCCGGCGGACAGCCGGCCCCGACTGCCATGGCCACTCGGGATCGGTGGCTGGCTGCTCGACCAGATCGGCTGGACGGGCGGACGGCGCTACGTCGCGGTCGACCGCGCCACCACCGCAGCCGGCATCGAGCCCGCGCCCGGCGTGCTGGTTGTCGGTGACGGCACTGCCCGCCGTACCGAGAAGGCGCCCGGTCATCTCGACGTCCGCGCCGAGCCTTTCGATGTCGAGATCGCCCGGCTGATCGCCGCGGGTGATGTGGTGGGCCTTGCGACCCTCGATGCCGAGCTTGCCGACGACCTGATGTGCAGCGGTGCCGCTGTCTGGCGCTGGTTGGGCGGACTGATCGGTTCGGCTGCGATCAGCCGAGCCGAGTTGGTCACACACACCGCGCCGTACGGCGTCGGCTATTTCGTCGGCTCGTGGACCTTCTGAACCAGGTCCGCGAGTGCCGGCCGTTCGTCGGTGTCGACGTCGTGAACCTGGATCGTCACGCCTCGCTCGAGCCGCTGCGGCTGCCACAGCTGCTCACTGATCGGGACGTCGGCGGGCAACCGGCCGTCGGCCTTCAGCCGGTCGAGCGCGGTCGCCATCACCTCCGCGGCCATCCGACCAAGTGACGCGAGGTCGGAGTGCCGATGCCAGCGCCGGCGCAGATCAACCTGGGCGATCGCGTCGGCGCCCGCCATCCGGTAAGTGTCGAGCAACAGGCCGAGGTCGACTCCGTAGCCACAGCGAAACGGCAACTGTCGCAGCAGTGAGCCGCGGGCCGCGTACTCGCCCGCCAGCGGTTGCAGTACCGGCGCGAGGTCGGGCCAGAAGGCCGAGATCCATGGCCGGGCCATCAACTCGGTCACCCGGCCGCCGCCGTTGCTCGGCAGGGTCGGATCCGTCGGTGGCCGGTCGTACGCGGCTTTCACGAACTGGACGTGAGGATCGCTGAGCAGCGGCCCGAGCAAGGCAACCACGAAGCGGGAGTCGAAGGCACGCAGGTCGGCGTCGACGAACACCACGATGTCGGCGTCCGTCGCGGCCACGCCGCGCCACATTGCCTCGCCCTTGCCCCGCCGGGACGGGATCTCCGGCAGCACGGCGCCGGGGTGGATGACGCGGGCGCCGCTCTCGGCGGCGACCGCCGCGGTCGCGTCCTGCGATCCGCTGTCGACGACGATCACCTCGTCGACCAGCCGTCGGCCGGGCTGGGTCAGGTCGGCACGAATCGCCGTGACGATCTCGCCGACCGTCTCCTCTTCGTCGAGCGCGGGAAGCACCACTGCGATCCGGTTGTCGCCCTTGGCAGCGAGGACGCTGGCGATCGGCCAGTCATCGATGTCAGAGGTATGGCTGGCGAACCACTCCGGCGGATTCGGGGGAATGGCTGGGGGCTCAACGGAGGACATCACCGTCGAGCCTACGTGAGCGCAGCGCGCTGTTCGGCGGTGGACAATGGTGGCGTGAACGACACCCACGACCTCATCGACACGTCGGAGATGTACCTCCGCACCGTGCTCGAACTCGAGGAGGAGGGTGTCGTCCCGCTTCGGGCACGGATTGCCGAGCGGCTCGAGCAGACCGTCCCGACGGTGTCGCAAACGGTTGCCCGGATGGAGCGCGACGGATTGCTCACCGTCACGGCCGATCGTCGGATCGACCTCACGTCGGAAGGTCGCCTTGCCGCAACCCGCGTCATGCGCAAGCACCGGCTTGCTGAATGCCTCCTCGTCGATGTTCTCGGCCTTGACTGGCAGTTGGTTCACGACGAGGCGTGCCGTTGGGAACACGTGATGAGCGAGACCGTCGAGCGCCGGTTGTTGGAGATCCTCGGGCACCCGACGGAGTCGCCGTACGGCAATCCGATCCCCGGTCTCGAGGAGCTCGGCGAACTCAGCCAATCCGATGACTTCCTCGGTGGATTGGTGGCGCTCACCGACGTTCCCGCCGACGCGACCTCGGTCATGGTGCGTCGTATCGGCGAGCCGATCCAGTCCGACACCAAGCTGCTGACGCGATTGCGGCGCGCCGGCCTGCGGCCCAACACCGCGATTGACATCGAGCGCATCGACGGACAGGTGCGCATCGGGCACGGCGCCCGAGCGGTCGCGCTCGACAGCGCGATTGCCGCGCACGTCTTCGTCTCGAAGTCCGCCTAGCGAAGATCGCTCTCGGCGAACATCTCCCGCCTTGGGCGGAACCGCTGGAACGCCATTACGGCGAGCGTCAGGGTGGCTCGCATGCAGCTCCTCGTACTCGGTGGCACGCGGTTCGTGGGCCGTGCCGTGATTGCCGATGCGCTGCGGCGCCGCCACCAGGTCACCGCGGTGAGCCGGGGAAGAAGCGGCGCGCCGCCGGAGGAGGTCGAGTGGATCGCCGGCGACCGGAGCGATCCCCGGCTCATTCGCCGGCTCGCGGGGCGGCGGTGGGACGCGGTCATTGATACCTGGGACGGACCCGCCGAGGCGGTGGTGCTCGCTGCATCGGGGCTCGCCACAGCGACCGGCTGGTACGGCTACGTCTCGAGCCGCTCGGTGTACACCTGGCCGCTGCCCCGCGGCGCCGACGAGACGGCTCCGGTCGTTGAGGCGGCACCCGACGGTGGGTATCCGTCAGACAAGCGCGCCGCCGAACTTGCCATCCTGGACGAGTTCCCCGACCGCAGTCTGCTGGCCCGTGCCGGCTTGGTCCTCGGACCGTATGAGGACACCGGCCGGTTGACCTGGTGGCTTCATCGCGCGGCTGTCGGTGGCTCGATCGTCGCGCCGGCACCGCCGGAGCGGATATGGCAGTGCATCGACGCCCGCGACCTCGCCGGCTTCCTGCTCGCCGCCGCCGAGGCCACCACCTCCGGGATCTTCAACGTCGTCTGCCCGACCTCGGCCGGAGTGACCACGCGACGCCTGCTCGACGCGTGCCTCGCGGTGACCGGATCCGGCGGCGACCTGGTGTGGATTGGTGCCGAGGTTTTGCGCCGGGCCGGGGTGAGTGAGTGGGACGACCTGCCGGGCTGGATGGCACCGGACGGCGAGGGGGCCGGCATGCACGACTGCGATGTCAGCGCCGCCGTCGCGGCCGGGTTGGACTGTCGAGCGATCGAGCAGACGGTCGCCGACACCTGGGAGTGGTTGCGCGAGATCCCGCCATCCCGACGCCCGCCACGACGCGGCGGCATCCCGCGGCGGGGCCTGTCGGCGGAGCAAGAGCAGGCGATCTGGTGGCTGGTCGGTCGGCGTCGCGTCTCGAAATACGAGACATAGCGGGTCCAGTGCGCTCGTTGTGAGCCCGCAGTTTGCGGTCCTAGCTGGTAGTCCGATCGACGCCGGTCGCGGCGGAAACCGGTCGCCGCCGAGTCGTCGCGATGACACCCTGACGTTCATGACGCGTCATCTCGGGATCCTGCTGTTCGACGGCGTCGAGGAGCTCGACGCGGTCGGGCCGTGGGAGGTCTTCGCGTACTGGGCGAGGAATCATCCCGACGACGACGTCGCCGTCACCACGCTTTCGCCTGACGGCGACGTCGTACGTGCCGCGAAAGGCTTGCGGATCCTCGCCGATCACAGCTTCGCCGACGCGCCGCCGTACGACCTGCTGTTGCACCCCGGCGGGATCGGTACCCGGCCGCTGATGCGCGATGAGGACCATCTCGACTGGGTTCGCAAGCAGCGAACGGCGGTCCCGCTCATGACGAGCGTGTGCACCGGCTCGCTCGTGTACGCGGCCGCCGGCCTACTCGAAGGCCGGCCGGCGACGACTCACTGGGCGGCGCTCGACCTGCTCGCCGAGACCGATCCGACGATCGAGGTCCGCGCCGACGATCGGTATGTCGACGACGGCGACCTGATCAGCTCGGCTGGGGTGTCCGCCGGCATCGACATGGCACTGCACATCGTCTGCCGGCTCGCCGGGGACGAGCGGGCCAGGCAGGTACGACGCGGGATCCAATACGACCCCCAGCCGCCGATCTAGACCGCCGGCGGCACGCCGTCCGTCAACGGCGGAGAGCGGGGCGATCCCTACGCCCCGACGGCGTGCACCCCACCGTCGACGTGCACGACCGACCCGGTGGTCGCCGGGAACCAGTCCGACAGCAGCGCGACGCACGCGCGTGCGGCCGGCCCGGCGTCCTCGACATCCCAGCCGAGCGGTGCCCGCTCCTTCCACACCTGTTCGAAGCCGTCGAATCCGGGGATCGACTTCGCCGCCATCGTGCGGAGCGGGCCGGCAGCGACCAGGTTGACCCGGATGCCGTGTGGCCCGAGCTCACGCGCGAGGTAGCGCGAGGCCGATTCCAATCCGGCCTTGGCGACCCCCATCCAGTCGTACGCCGGCCAGGCCCGGGTGGCGTCGAAGTCCAGACCGACGATCGAGCCGCCGCCGCCCAGCAGCGGGCGTGCGGCGCGTGCCAGCGACACCAGGGAGTACGTCGAGATCTGCAACGCGGTCGACACGTCCTCCCACGAGGTGGCGAAGAATCCGCCGCCCAGGGCTGACGGTGGGGCGAAGCCGATCGCATGCAGCACGCCGTCAAGTCGATCGCTGTGCTCCTGGACGGCGTCGGCCAGAGCAGCGAGCTCGGCCTCGTCGGTGACGTCGAGGGCGACCACCGGCGCGCCGTTCGGTAGCCGGTTGGCGATCCGTGACGTCAGCGACTTGCTGCGGCCGACGCCGGTGAGGATGACGGAGGCACCCTCGCGCTGCGCCACCTCGGCGGCGCGGAACGCGATCGACGCTTCGGTGAGCACGCCGGTGACGAGGACGGTCTTGCCGTCGAGCAGGGCCATCAGCGTCCCATCCCCAAACCGCCGTCGACCGGTACGACGGCTCCTGTTACGTACGACGCCTCGTCGCCCACCAGGAAGGCGGCGACCGCCGCGACCTCGTCAACCGTTGCTGCCCGACCTAGTGGCGTGCGGGCCGTGATCTCCTCCCGCTGCGCGTCGGTCAGCACGTCGGCCATCGCGGTGTCGACGAGTCCGGGCGCGACGAGGTTCGCGGTGATGCATCGCGGCGCGTACTCGCGGGCGAGCGACCGGGCGAGGCCGACCAGACCTGCCTTGGACGCCGCATAGTTCGCCTGCCCGGCCTGGCCGGTGGCGCCGACCACACTCGAGACGAACAGCAGTCGGCCGAAGCGCGCCTTCGCCATCGCCGGGAGGACCGCTCGGGACGCCGCCCAGGCGCCGCGCAGGTTGGTGTCGATCACGTCGTCCCAGTCATGGTCGGGCATCCGCAGCATCAGCCCGTCACGAACGATCCCGGCGCTGCACACGAGAACCTCGACCGGGCCGTTCTCCGAGCTGACCGCCGCGACCGCCTCCTCGACCGATGCGCGGTCCGCGACGTCGCACTTCACCGCGAACAGGTCGTCAGGTGCCGCCGTGTTGTGGTGGGTGACCGCGACCCGGTGACCGGCAGCCGCCATGCGGCGCGCGATACCGAGACCGATCCCCTGGTTGCCACCGGTGACCAGCACCGACCTTGCTGTCGAGGGAGCTGTCATCGGTGTCCTACAGCGGGATGTTGCCGTGGTTACCGCACCGCCGCGGGTGTGCGGCGAGCACCGAGCTGATCGCACTGCGGGTGGTGTCGGCGTCGATGATCTCATCGACCAACCCGAGCTCGACGGCTCGACGTACCCCGCCCGAGGTGGCGGTGTGCTCCGCCGCAAGCGCGGTCTCCATCGCCGGTCGCTCCGGCTCGGGAACCCCGGCGAGGGCTCGGCGATGCAGAACTCGGACCGCGGCGACCGCGCCCATCACCGCGAGCTCGGCATCCGGCCACGCGAAGACCCGGGTCGCGCCGAGCGACCGAGAGTTCATCGCGATGTACGCGCCGCCGTACGCCTTTCGCGTCACCACCGTCACCCGTGCCACCGTCGCTTCCGCGAACGCGTGCAGGAGCTTTGCGCCGCGGCGCACTACGCCGTCCCACTCCTGCGCCACCCCTGGCAGGTAGCCAGGTACATCAACCAGGACGACGAGCGGGACACCGAAGGTGTTGCACATCCGGACGAACCGCGCGGCTTTCTCGGCACTTGCCGAGTCGAGGCAGCCGCCGAGTCGCATCGGGTTGTTGGCGAGAACCCCCGCCGGTCCACCGCCGATCCGGCCGAGCGCGGTGACGATGTTCGGTGCCCACCGGGCATGCAGCTCGACGCCGGGCGAGTCGAGGAACTGGTCGATCAGTGGGTGGACGTCGTAGGCGCGCCGCGGCGAAGCCGGCAGCAGATTCGCCATCGGTCGATCGGTGACCACCGTCACCGGGGTATCGCGGTCGGCGAGCAGCCCGACGACCGTTGCTGCTTTCCCGATCGCGTCCACGTCAGAGTCAGCGAGCAGGTGCACGACTCCGCTGCGCCGGCCGTGCGGCTCGGGTCCGCCGAGTCGCTCCATGTCGACGTCCTCACCGGTGACGCTGCGCACGACGTCCGGGCCGGTGACGAAGACCCGGCCGGCCGGGCCGAGGACGACGATGTCGGTGAGCGCTGGGCCGTACGCCGCGCCACCGGCGGCCGGACCGAGCACAACCGAGACCTGCGGGATTCGCCCGGAGGCTCGGGTCATCGCGGCGAAGACCTGGCCCACTCCATCGAGTGACGCGACACCTTCGGCGAGCCGGGCTCCACCGGACTGCCAGATCCCGACGATCGCGGCGCCCGCATCCATCGCGGTCCGGTACGCCGCGACGATGACGCGGCATCCTTCGGCACCCATCGCGCCGCCCTGGATGGCGGCGTCGGTGGCGAATCCCACCACCGGCCGGCCGTCGATGAAGCCGGTCGCCGCCTGAACGCCGCAGCCGTCGGCTGCTGCGAGCAGGGTGATGTCGGCGGCGCCGAACAGCTCGGCGAGGCGGGCGCGTGGGTCTCGGCTGAGAGCGACCGGTTCCGCCCGTTCGAGCTCGAGCAGGGACATCAGGCCTCCGTGAACGCGAGGGCGACGTCATGGCCGCCGAACCCGAACGAGTTCGACAGTGCCGCCTTGCCTGCGGTGAGCGGTCGCGGCGAGATCCGGATCAGGTCGAGGCCGGCCTCGTCATCGGGATCGTCGAGGTTGCGGATCGCCGGCACGACCCGGTCTCGCAGCGCCAGGCAGGTCACCGCGGCCTCGAGCGCGCCGGCGGCACCCAGCAGGTGGCCGGTGCAGGACTTCGTCGCGGTTACTGCGACCTGTTCGATGGCGGAGCCGAACGCCAGCCGCATCGCGGCCACCTCAGCGAGGTCGCCGGCGGGGGTCGACGTGGCGTGGGCGTTGACGTGCTCGACATCGGCGGCACTGAGATCGGCGTCGGTGAGCGCCGCGGTGATCGCGGCGGCCGCGCCGGCGCCCGCCGGGTCGGGGGCCGCGACGTGGTGGGCGTCGTTGGCCATGCCCGCACCGGCCAGCCGGGCATAGCGGCGAACGCCGCGAGCCCGGGCGTGGTCAGCGGACTCGAGTACGACGATGGCAGCGCCCTCGGCGAGGACGAAGCCGTCCCGTTGCTTGTCGAACGGCCGCGACGCGCCCTTCGGATCATCGTGACGGGCCGACAGCGCCCGCATCGCGGCGAAGGCCGCCAGCGGGAGCGGATGCACGACTGCCTCCGCGCCACCGCAGACGACCACGTCGGCGCGGCCGCTGCGGATCATGTCCCGCCCCATGACTATCGCCTCGGCGCCGGATGCGCAGGCCGAGACCGGCGCGTGAGCGCCCGCCCGCGCCGTCAGCTCGAGGGCCACCGTTGCGGCTGGCCCGTTCGGCATGATCATCGGCACCGTGAACGGCGAGACCCGTCGGGCGCCGCGGGTGCGAAGCACGTCGTACTGGTCGAGCATCGTGGTGAGGCCGCCGACTCCGCTAGAGACGACAACACCGAGCCGGCGCGAGTCGAGCTCGGGCGCGTCTGCGTCCGCCCACGCTTCGCGGGCAGCAATCAGGGCGAACTGTTGGCTGCGGTCGAGCTGCCGGAGCTGCACCGGCGGAAGAATCTCCGCTGGGTCAGCCGCCGCGCGGGCGGCGATGCGCACCGGAAGGTCGGCCGCCCAGTCGTCGTCGATGACCGCGGCACCGGACTGACCGTCGAGCAAGGCTCGCCAGCTCGACGGCAGATCACCGCCAAGTGGGGTGGTGGCCCCGAGCCCGGTGACGACGACGTCGGGCTCGGGGTGCACGGGGTGACGCGCCGTCATGCAGGGACGCCGGCCTTGGTGAGGTAGTCGAGAACGTCGGCAACGGTCTTCAGTTTCGACAGCTCGGCGTCCGGGATCGCGATGCCGAACCGGTCCTCGGCCATCGTTGCGATTTCCACCATCGACAGCGAATCGATGTCGAGGTCATCGGTGAACGACGCCGTGGGGATGACGCGGGCGGCGGGAACCCCGGAGGCCTCCTGCACGATCTCGCCGAGAGCGGCGAGCAGGTTCTGATCCGACATTGGCTTCTCCTACGGGACGGTGACGACGGTGCCGGCCCAGGTCAGGCCGGCACCGAATGCCAGGGTGAGTGCGCGGTCGCCGGCGGCGACCTTTCCTTCCCGGCGAAGCCGGGCAAGTGCGAGCGGGATCGACGCGGAAGAGGTGTTGCCAGCGTCGACGATGTCGTCGGCGATCACGGCCTCGGTCGCGCCGAGCTGACGTGCGATCGCTGTGATGATGCGCAGATTGGCCTGGTGCGGCACGAATGCCGCGAGCTGGTTCGGCGCGACCCCCGCGGCGTCGCAGGCACGCCGGGCGATGTCGCCGAGTGCGGTGGTCGCCCACCGAAACACCGCCGGGCCGTCGAGCCGGAGATGGCCCGCCTCGGTCAGCTCGATGAGCCGGGATGCGCTCCCGTCGCTGCCGCTGACCAGCGGACCGATGCCCGGCGTGGCCGACGGGCCGACGACGACCGCGCCGGCACCATCCGCGAACAGGATTGCCGAGCTGCGGTCGGTCCAGTCGATCCAGTCCGACAGCCGCTCGGAGGCCGCGACGACGACGTACTCCGCTGACCCGACGCGCACCGCGTCCGACGCGGCGGCCAACGCGTATCCGAAGCCGGCGCACGCGGCATTCAGGTCGTACGCACCGGCGTGGATCGCGCCGATCGACTCAGCGACCCGCGCCGCGCCGCCCGGGATCTGTTGCGGCATCGTGCAGCTGGCCAGAACCACCTGACCGACGCGCGCGGAGTCGACGCCGGCGTCGGCCAGCGCCTTCGTCGAGGCGGCCGACGCCATCGAGATCACCGACTCGTCGAGAGCAGCGAGCTGGCGCCGCGCGATGCCGGTGCGCTGGCGGATCCAGGCATCGCTGGTGTCGAGCGTTTGGCAGAGGTCGTCGTTGGTCAGGGTGCGAGCGGGTCGGTATTCACCCAGCCCGATGATGCGGCTGTACGCCGGCGTCGTGAGTCCCGCCGTCACGACTGATCCGTGCCGACTCGCGCGAGCGGCTGGCCGCAGGACACCGGATCACCGTCGTGGACCAGGAGCTCGATCAGCCGGCCGGGCTCGGCAGCGGCGACGGCAAGTTGCCCACTGCGGGTGGCCACGTGCACGACCACGTCTCCCACCGCGAGCATCGGGTTGGTGCGAGTCTCAGGGATCCGGACCGTGCCGCCCTCCGGCGCGATCAGCAGCCGCCATGACGGTGCGGATCCGATGATCTCCTCGGCATGTTCGGCGATCAGCTCCCGGGCGGCCGGGAGGTCGTCGGGGGAGCGCAGCGCGACGGCGGGAAGGCCAGGGAGGCTCCGCCGAAGCATTCCGGTGAGGGTGCCGCCAGGAGCGAGTTCGATCACCGCGGTGACGCCCAGCGTCACCAGCGTGTTGGTGCAGGCGTCCCATCTCACTGGCTGGCAGACCTGCGCGATCAGCCGGGCGAGCATCGCCTCGCCGTCCGTCACGAGAGTGCCGTCCTGGTTGCTGAGGACGCCGCTCGTGCTGTCCGCGGGGCTCACCCACTCCGCCTCTTCTGCCAGGGTGATCTGAGCGCTCCTCATCAGGTCGGTGTGGAACGCGCCGGCGACGGGGAGCCGACGCACCCGTGCGCCCACCGGCGGTTCGGCGCCGAGCCGGTCGAGTGCCGCCGCAGTCCCGGCTGCGACGATCTGACCGGCTCCGTTGTAGTTGGCCGCGACGCACCCGGCGCGGTCGATCGCGGTCAGGACGTCGGCTTCCGCGCCGCCGAGCACGGCGGCCATCCCGCTGGGTTGGCGGCGTGACGCCGCCGCCATCGCGCGTCCGCGCACGGCGATCAGCCGCATTGCGGTGGCGGGATCGAGGATGCCCGCCAAGGTCGCTGCCGCGAACTCACCGACGCTGTGGCCGGCGTACATCGTCGCGGCCGGAAGCGACCCGAGCGCGCCGGCCGAAGCAAGGTTGGCCGCGACCAGAAGTGGCTGTGCGATCGCTGTGTCGGCGATGTCACTATCCGACATAATCGTGCCCGCTGCGACGAGGTTTGTCTCGGCCGCGTCTGCGAGTTGCTCGATGATTGCCCGAATTCCGGGCTCATCAAGCCAGGGTGCTAAAAACCCCTTTCTCTGAGCGCCTTGTCCCGGCGCGAGTACGGCGAGCACGCGGCTCACCCTTTCGCTCGGTGGCCTCCGCGTCAGGTGCAGTCAGCGACAGTGTTTCTCACCTAGACTTTGGAGGATTCCTACAATGGATTCTTGGCCGCTTCCATGCGTCCCAAAGCCAGGGCAACCTGGACGACGTATCGGTCGCGACTTGCAGCGAGGTCATAACCGCACACCTCGCCGATCCGGCGAATCCGGTAGCGGATCGTGTTCGCATGAACGAAGAGCGCGCGGCCGGTGCCTTCGATCGCCCCGCCGCTGTCGATGAACGCGTCAGCGGTGTCGAGGAGTGCCGGCTCGCCACGCAGCGGTTCGAAGACGCTGCTGATGAGGACCCGGACGGCTCGCGCGTCGCCGCCGAGTGCTCGCTCGGCCAGAAGGTCATCAGCGCCGACCGGGCGCGGTGACGAGGGGCGAGCGACGACGGCGCGGAGCCCGGCGAACACATCCTGCACCGACTGCGCAGCGTCGACCAGGCCGGTGACTTCGGGTCCGATGACGATCGGTCCGTCATCGAACGCGGCAAGCAGCGCCCGGATGACCCGCGACATCCGGCCGCTGGTCCCGGCGACGACCACGAGCCGCGCCGTCTGGATGCCGGTCAGGATTTCGGCTCCGGCGTCGTGTCCGAGCCGGCGGGTGTGCGCCAGCAGTCGCTCCGTGTCGCCTTCCGGCGCCCGGCCGGCCAACACCACGACCTTGGCCGGCTGACCCCACCCGAGCGCCGACGCCCGCGACAGGAGTGAGTCGCTGAGGTCCCCCCGCACGATGGCGTCGACGACCAGCGCCTCCAGTCGCGCGTCCCACGCGCCGCGCTGCTCGGCCGCCCGCGCGTACACCCGCGCCGCTGCGAACGCGATCTCACGTGAGTAGCGGAGGACGGCCTCTCGGGTCCAGGCCTGCATCGCAGGAGTGGCGAACTCGTTGATCGCGTCCTCGGTGATCTCGACCGCGATCCGGATCAGCTCGACGGTCTGCTCGAGGGTGACCAGGCGGGCAAGCTCCTGAGGCGCCACCGCGAACACATCGGCGGTGATCGTGGCGCCGGCAGCCGGCTCGCGCAGCCAGTCGGCGAGTCCGCGGATGCCGGCCTGCACCAGAAGCCCGACGTTTGACCGCGGCGCCGGTGACATCGCCTGGAACCACGGCAGCGTCTGTTCCATTCGGTGCTGCGCCCGGGTCGAGAGGTTGCCCGATGCTTGCTCGACTCGTCGGGCCAGCGCAGTGATCTGGGCGGGCGACGGGCGGGACATCCGCCGAGGATGTCAGACGGCTAGGGCGCTCAGACTGTCGTCGATGCTGATTCGCTGCCGGCGAGTGGCAGCTCGATCCGAACGTCGCACCCTCACCTGGTTGCGACGCGACTGGAATCTTGCTGGGAGAACGCCGTGAGCTCAGCCGTTGGTGCCGACCGGCCCGTATGCAAGGGTCAGGAACTCGCCGCGGGTCCGAGCATCGTCGCGGATTCGGCCGAGCAGTGTCGACGTCACGGTTGTCGCACCGCGAGCCGCGACGCCACGCACCGTCATACAGGTGTGCTCCGCACGCAGCACGATCCCGACGCCCTTGGGAGACAGGTTGTCGTCGAGCCAGTGCGCGATCTGCTTCGTCATTCGCTCCTGCACCTGCGGCCGCCGGGCGAACAGCTCGACCACCCGGGCGAGTTTCGACAGTCCGAGAATCCGTTCCCCTGGTAGGTACGCGACGACGGCGGTGCCGATGAACGGCAGCAGGTGGTGCTCGCACAACGAGGTAAAGGGGATGTCGCGCGCGATGACCATCTCGTCGTAGCCTTCGTCGTTCGGGAACGTGGTCATCGAGAACTCGCGCGCCGTCAGCAGCTCGGCGTAGGCGCGGGCGATCCGGCGCGGCGTTCCCTCGAGCGGACCGACCCGCTCGATTCCGAGCGCATCGAGTAGCGCACCAGCCGCCTTCTCGGCGCCGGCGAGGTCGATCCCGTTGTCGTCGATGCCGGTCATAACGACGCCGCCGGCGTATACGTTCCCCAGACCTCGCGCAGCGCGTGGCACACCTCGCCCACAGTCGTGCGGGCGGCGAGCGCCTCACGCATCGGCAACAGCACGTTGTCGGTGCCCTCGGCAGCTCGCCGCAGGGCGTCGAGCGCCCGGGTCACGTCGGCATCATTGCGATCGGCCCGCAACTCCGCTAGCCGCTTCGCCTGCTGCTCTTCGATGGCCGGGTCGACGCGCAGCGGCTGGTAGACCTCGTCGTCATCGATCGCGTACTTGTTGACGCCGACGACCACCCGCTCACCGGCGTCGATCTGCTGCGAGGTCTGGTAGGCCGAGCGCTCGATCGCCTCCTTCTGGTAGCCACGTTCGATCGCTGCGACGGCCCCGCCCATCTCCTCGATCGTCGCCATCAGCTCCAGTGCTGCGGACTCGACCGCGTCGGTGAGCGCCTCGATGGCGTAGGAGCCGGCGAACGGGTCGACCGTCGCGGTGATGTCCGTCTCGTGAGCGAGCACCTGCTGGGTGCGCACGGCGAGCCGGGCGGCCTTCGCGGTGGGAAGCGCGATCGCCTCGTCGTAGGAGTTGGTGTGAAGCGACTGGGTGCCACCGAACAGTGCGCCCAGCGCCTGTGCCGTGACCCGGATGAGGTTCACCTCAGGCTGCTGCGCGGTGAGCTGGACGCCGGCGGTCTGGGTGTGGAAACGCAGCATCTGTGACCGCGGATCCTTCGCTCCGAACTCCTCTTTCATCACCTTCGCCCAGATTCGCCGCGCCGCGCGGAACTTCGCGACCTCCTCGAGCAGGGTGGTGCGGGCGACGAAGAAGAACGCCAATCGGGGGGCGAACTCGTCGACATCCTGACCGGAGGCGATCGCTGCCCGGACGTACTCGATGCCGTCGGCGATCGTGAAAGCGATCTCCTGCGCGGGCGTCGCGCCGGCCTCGGCCATGTGGTAGCCGGAGATCGAGATCGTGTTCCACTTCGGGATCGTGCTGCGGCAGTAGCTGAAGATGTCGGTGATGAGCCGAAGTGACGGCTTCGGCGGGAAGATGTAGGTGCCGCGAGCGATGTACTCCTTGAGTACATCGTTTTGAATCGTTCCGGTCAGCGCACTCGGAGCGACGCCCTGTTCCTCACCCACCAACTGGTAGAGCAGCAGCAGAAGTGCCGCCGGGGCGTTGATGGTCATCGAGGTCGACACCTGGTCGAGCGGGATGCCGTCGAACAGCACCCGCATGTCGTCGATCGAGTCGATCGCCACGCCAACCTTGCCGACTTCGCCATGGGCGACTACATCGTCGGAGTCGTAGCCCATCTGGGTGGGGAGGTCGAACGCGACGGACAGGCCAGTCGAGCCGTTGGCGACCAGCTGGTGGTAACGCTCGTTGGATTCCTTGGCGGTGCCGAACCCGGCGTACTGGCGGATGGTCCAGGGCCGGCCGGTGTACATCGACGGGTAGACACCACGCGTGTACGGAAACTCGCCGGGGGCACCAAGCTTGGCCGCCGGGTCCCAGCCGGCCAGCGACTCGGCCGCGTACGTCGTTTCGATCGGGAATCCAGACTCACTGTCCACCGCCGAACGGTAGAACATTCCGGCGTGATCAAGTCCGCCGGATAGTCCGCCGACCATGTTGACTAGCCCACTTGGGGAGTACTGGATGGCCGACAGGGATGGCCTCGACGAGCTGCATTCGCTCGCCGAGGCGATCTCGCAGGACGCGCACGGCTGGCGCCAACATCGCCGTGAGCGTGCGTTGGCGCGCGCCCATCAGCGCCTCGAGGCGCAGATGTTGGCGCCGACGAAACGTCGCGGCCGGCATCGGATGCTCGCGGCGTCGGTCGTGGTGGTGTTCGCGGCTGCCCTCGCGATCGCAGGTCTGCAGATTCGCCAGCACGCACGCCATCACCCGCCGCCGCTGCCGTCCATCGCGGACACCGTCCCCGGGTACCAACTGCCCGACGTGAGGGCGGGTCGTGAAGCGGCCGCTGCACTAGCCGCGGAGGGTCGAGCCAGCGACGTGTTCTCTTGCCAGCAATGGTTCGACTCGCATGGGTTTGGCACCAACCCGACCACGTCTTCAATCGGCTGGCACGAAGTGTTCATGAGGTCCTGTCTCAACACCTCGTCACCGTCACTGAGTGATGGATAGGACACGGTTCGGGCTATTTACCCCCTACGGCTAGGCACAACGGGCTAGCGAAGATGACCCGTTGATCTTCAACAGGGCCATAGCCCGAAGGCCGATATTTGAATCGCGATGAACGTTCACCAAGTCTCGCTCTGGGATCGGGTGCGACCGATTCGGCGACGAGCCCACGCCGCCAATCTCGATCAGGGAATGACCCTCGTCGAGATCCTCGTCGCGATCACACTAGTTACCGTCGCAGTGCTAGGCCTGCTTGGTGAACTCGCGTCGTACATCAAGCAGCAGCACCTCGAGAAGACCCAGGCGACGGCGCTCCACCTCGCCAACGGCTCACTCGAGTCGGCGCAGCAAATGAGCTTCGCCAACCTCAAAACTCTGGCCGGGACGACGACCGCGACCAAGTCGGTCCTCGGCACGAACTACACCGAGACCACCAATGTGCAGGTGTGCTCGGCGACTGACCTCCCCAGCGTCTGCACCACCCCGTCCGGCTCGACGGCGCAGGTCGTGCACGCGAGTGTCACCGTCAACTGGACCGCCAACGGCGGCCAGCACACCGTGCAACTGCAGCGCGGCTACTCCGACAACAGCGCCAGCACGGTGAGCAGCTCGACGAGTCCGCTCGGCAGCTGTGGGGGCGGCGGTACGACGCTCGTCGCCGGCAGCCTCTCGCTGTCACCGTCCAGTGTCGCGGTGGACAGCTCGAGTCATCCGACCAGTGACGTCACCGTCACGCTGACCCAGACCGGTCTGGCCAACGCGACCTGTGTTCCCTTGACGTGGAGCGACGACACCGGGTCGCACCAGGCGACGATGACCGGTAGTAACGGGACGTACTCGGTCACCATCGCGAAGTCATCCATCACCAAGGCGGTGACCACCAGCGGGACGGTGACCTTCACCGCAACCGTGCCAGGCAGCCAGGCGGTGCCGAGCAAGTCGCTGACGATCGTCGGGCAGCCCACGTTCGGCACCTGCTCGATCCAGGTCGCCGGACTGGGCCTGAACACCATCACCCTCAAGCTGCTCACCCGCAACTCGCTCTTCGCGGTGCCGATGTCGTGCACCACGACAAACCTGTCCGCCACCGACACCGTGCAGGCCACGTATGCCAGCGGCACCGGCACCAGGACGGTCAGCATGACGAGCACCGATGGCTCGAACTGGACGGCCACCCTGCCGGCCAACACTGCGATGGCGAGTTCCGGGCTCACCGAGTCATTCACGTTCTCGCTCAAGCGGTCGAGCGACAACGCGACCGCGACGAAGTCCGTCTCGGCGGTGCTCGCATGACAGGCCATCGAGTGGTGGCACTGGCTCGGCACCGGGCTCGCCGGTCCGACCGCGGCTTCACCCTGACCGAGTTGTTGGTGGCGATCGTGCTCTTCGCGCTTGTGGGCGGGGCGATCAGCACCGCGGCCGTCTCCGGGCTTCGCCACCAGCGCGAGGTCCAGGACCGCGGCGACGCACTTGCCAAGGCCCGCACCGCGCTTCAGCGGGTCGACCGTGACATCCGTTCCGCGTCGCCGCTCCTCGCGGCGAGCAGCACGCAGCTGGTGATGCTCGAGACCGGAGCAAGCACGACGACGAAGATCTGCTATCTCGTCGAGTCGACCTCCAGCACCGCCGCCGAGCTGGTCCAGACCCCGGTCGCCTCGTCGGCTAGTTGTCCGGCGGCAGCGACCACCGACTCGACGATCCTGCTGACGAACGTCGTCGACACCGCGACCACTCCGGTCTTCTCGTTCTCCCCGACGACCACGTACACGAACTCGACCGGAAGCGTGACGGCAAGCACTTGTGCATTCACCGCGGCGGCGTGGGCCGGCTGGTACGACCCGTCCTGCGTGGGGACGGTCACCGTCCAGCTCAGCGTGCAGCCGTCGAGTCTTAGCGGGCCGGTGACGGTCTCGGACAACGGCACCGAGCTCAGGAACGCGTCATGACGACCGTCTGGCGGCGGATCCATGCCGACGACTCGGGAAGCATCGTCATGGCGCTGCTCGGCATCGTGATCCTCACCAGTGTGGTGACGATCGGGCTCGCAACCGTGGTCAAGGGTCAAGTCCAGAGCCGTCATGACAACGCCTTCTCCCAAGCGTTGACCGGCGCGGAAACCGGGCTGGGCGCGATGGTCGCCCAGATCAAAGCCAGCCCCACCTCGGCGTCGTTTTCGACGCTGACCGGCACCAACACGACCACCGGGGCGAGCTACGTCACGTCGGCAAGCCTGTCGAACAGCGTCTGGACCATCGACTCGAAGGGCACGGCGACGACCCAGAAGAACACGATCACCCGTGAGGTGAAGGAGAACGTCACCGTCTCCGGCATCTACTCGGTCCCGCTGTTCGGTGACACCCAGCTGTCGATGGGATCAGGCTCCGGCGTCAACCAATACGACTCCGGCACGAATGGGTCCGCCTCGAACTCCACGTGCGGCACACTTCCGGACACCGGGCTGCTCGGCAGCGGCTTGGTCGCCACCACGATGTGCACCCCGACCATCTCGAGCACCGGCCTCGCCGCGACGGATGGTTCGCTGACCATGAACAGCGGCGACCTCAGCAGCTTCTCCCAGGTCGACGTCGACAACGCAGCCATCTCCGGCTATACCGACCCGGAGCGGACTGGTACCTGTGTCGGAGACGCAACGTCCTGCGCGTCGAGCACGGTGGTGACGTCGGCAGACTCGTTGAACTATCCCGCCAGCACCCGGTGCTCGAGCGGTATCGGCGCGACTGCCTCGGCGATCACCGGCTCGAACTATCTCGCCGCGGGCGCGGTCTACAACCTGGTCGGCAACCTCACCCTCAACGCCGCTGTCACCGCCAACATCACCAACCTGGCGTCCTCCGGAATCACGCTGTGCTTCAACACGAGCTTGTTCGTGCCGTCCCTCGGTGCCGCGGGCGTCACGGTTCCGTGGAACAGCTACGTCACGAGCGTGCTGCCGCTGGAGTACGCACCGCGGCCGCCGTCCACGCTGACCCTGATCGACACCAGTACGACGATGGGCGCCTCAACGATCTACCTCGGCGACGGCCTCAACCCCGAGACGGCGATCAGCGCCGTGATCTACGCGCCGGACGCGAACTGTGTCGTGAACGGCCACCTCGACTTGTACGGCGTACTGGTGTGCGGCAGCATCTCGGCGCCGGGCGGGGTCACGGTGCACTACGACAAGGAGCTCAACGCAACCTTCTCCGAGGACAGCGTCACCGTCTCGGACTGGCGCGAGATCCACTGACCCCGCTGGTGGCTATGCCTCATCGGCTGCCGTAGCGGCGGGCTCGGTGCGGGCCAGCAGCACCGATTTGAGCGACGGCCGTCGGTCAATGAGCTTGCCGAACTCCTCGGCGCTGATGTGAAGCAGGTCGAGCGCGGTCGTCGAGGTCACCGTCGCGTTGCGCAGCTTGCGGCTGGCGAGTCCGGCTTCGCCCACGACCGCGCCGGTGGTGATCGAGGCGACCGTCTCGCCCTTGACGATCACATCGGCGTCACCGTCGAGGATGACGTAACAGGCGTCGGCCGGGGTCTCCTGGTGGATCAGTGGCCAGTTCGCGGGGATGCTGGTGCGATTCGAGTGATTGGCCAGATCCTCGAGGTCAGCGCGACTGCAGCCGGCAAACGCGGACTGCGCGGTGAGCGCGGCCACGATCTCTTTGGCGTCGGCCTTCGTCATCTCGATCCTCCGTAGGCGTCCGTTTGGCGTTGATCCTAGGCGCGCCGGGCGGTCGGCAGGCGAACCGGTCACGCAAGCCCGAAGCGAGCTAATCGTCGGAGTCTGCGAGGCCCGGGAGCCAGCGTTCGACCTCCTCGCGGTAGCCGAACTCGGCATCGAGCTGACACAGGACGCCGACCAGCCCGGCGCCGACCCGGTGCATGAGCAGATACTCCGGCGGCAGGTTGAGCTGCCGGCCGAGCTGCGCGGCCGGCGATCGCGGGTCGGCCACCCGAGCTGCCTCGCGGCGCAGCCAGCGCCGGTTGAAGTGAAAGGTCTCCGCGCGAAGCGGCTCCAGCAGCGGGAGCACGTAGTCGAGCACCGCCTCGGCGTCGACATCGAGCCCTTCCGGCACGAAGCCGAGGTCGCGCAGCCCGTCGAGGACGTCCTCCGCCCGGCCTTGCAGTGCGAGCCGGCCGAGCGGACCGAGTGACGGCGGCAGCCCATCCGGCAGCCGGTTGACCGCGCCGTAGTCGAGCACCGCCATCCGGCCGTCATCGGTGAGCCGGAAGTTGCCCGGATGCGGATCGGCGTGGAGCAACCCGCACCGAGCCGGGCCGGAGAGCAGAAACCGGACGAACAGCTCGCCGGCGCGATTGCGCTCGTCGGCCGAGCCCTCGCGGATGATCACTGACAGCGGGATGCCGTCGACCCACTCGGTGACCAGCACATCGCCGGAGCGCTCGACGACCTTCGGAATCAGGATGTCCGGGTCGCCGTCGTACGCCGCGGCGAAGGCCGCCTGTGACTCGGCCTCGAGCTCGTAATCGAGCTCCTCGCGGACCCGGGCCTTCAGCTCCTTCACCAGCGGCTTGATGTCCAGCCCGGGGCTGAGCACGGAGAACAGCCGGGCGAAGCGGGCGACCTGGTTGAGGTCGGAGATCAACGCCGGGCCGGCGCCGGGGTACTGCAGCTTGACGGCAACCTCCCGGCCGTCGTGCCAGACCGCCTTGTGCACCTGGCCGATCGAAGCGGCCGCGGCCGGCTTGTCGTTCCACTCCTGAAACTGCGACGCCCAGTCATCCCCGAGGCCGGCGGCGAGAACCCGGTGAACCGTGCCCGGCGGCATGGGAGGCGCGGCGTCCTGCAACTTCGTCAGGGCGGCCCGGTACGGCGCGGCCAGCTCCTCCGGAAGGGCCGCCTCGAACACCGACAGGGCCTGGCCGAACTTCATCGCGCCACCCTTGAGCTCCCCCAGCACCTTGAACAGCTGCTCCGCGGTGCGCTGCTGGACTTCGCTCGCGACGATCTCGGCCGGCCGCCCCCCGATGCGCTTGCCCACGCCGAGCGCAGTGCGACCGGCGACCCCGATCGGAAGGCTCGCGAGCTTCACGCTTCGCGAGATCGCCCACTTCGGGATATCCGTCACCCCTCTATTCTCGTTGATCGGTAGAAGGAACGACGTTCGGTGTGTGCCCGAGGAGAGAAAATGGCTGATTACGAGCTCAACTACCCCGGTGGCACGCTGCCGCTCGATGCGGTCGACGGCGCTGAGGCGCCGAGGGGCATCCACATCGGGAAGCTGCTCGGCACGACCGGGCGGGTGACGTTCGACCCGGGTTTCGGCAACACCGCGTCGTGCAACTCCGCGATCACCTTCATCGACGGCGATGAGGGGATTCTGCGCTACCGCGGCTATCCGATCGAGCAGCTCGCCGAATCGTCGACCTTCCTCGAGACGGCGTACCTGCTGATCTGTGGCGAGCTACCGACGGCGGCGCAGCACGCGGAGTTCACCGAGGAGATCCTGCGCCACACGATGCTGCACGAGGACCTCACCGGCTTCTTCTCCGGATTCCCCCGCGACGCGCACCCGATGCCGGTCCTGTCCTCAGCCGTGAGCGCGCTGTCGACCTTCTACCAGGACACGCTTGACCCGTTTGATGCCGACCACGTCGAGCAGAGCACGATCCGGCTGCTTGCGAAGCTCCCGACGATCGCGGCGTACGCCCACAAGAAGGCAGTCGGTCAGCCGTTCCTCTACCCCGACAACTCCCTCGGGTACGTGGAGAACTTCCTGCGGATGACCTTCGGCGTACCGGCGCAGCCCTACGAGGTCGACCCGGTGGTCGCGCGGGTGCTCGACATGCTGTTCATCCTGCACGCGGACCACGAGCAGAACTGCTCGACGTCGACCGTGCGGATGGTCGGGTCGGCGCAGGCCAACCTGTTCGCCTCGATCTCGGCCGGGGTCAACGCGCTGTTCGGTCCGCTGCATGGCGGGGCGAACCAGGCGGTGCTGGAGATGCTCGACTCGATCGTCGCCGACGGCGGTGACGTCAAGGCGTTCGTCGAGCGGGTGAAGAACAAGGAGCCCGGCGTCAAGCTGATGGGATTCGGGCATCGCGTCTACAAGAACTACGACCCGCGCGCGGCGATCGTGAAGAAGGCGACCACCGACGTACTCGACAAGCTCGGTGTGAGCGACCCGCGGCTCGACCTCGCGATGCAGCTCGAGGAGATCGCGCTCGCGGATGACTACTTCGTCGAGCGCAAGCTCTATCCGAACGTCGACTTCTACACCGGCGTGATCTACAAGGCGATGGGCTTCCCGACGCCGATGTTCACCGTGCTCTTCGCGCTCGGCCGGCTACCCGGGTGGATTGCCCACTGGCGCGAGATGATCAACGATCCCGACACCAAGATCGGTCGGCCGCGGCAGGTCTACACCGGCGCGCTTGCCCGTGACTACGTGCCGGTGGCTGACCGCTGACGTGAGCCAGCTGCGTGCCGTCCCGGCGGGCGGTCGCCTCGTCCACATCGGATTCGACAAGACCGGGACGACCTCGCTTCAAGGCGCATTTCACCGCGACCGCGATCGGTTGCGCTCGCTCGGCGTGATCTATCCGGGCGCCGAGCGCTACCACAAGAGTGCCGGCGTCGCAGTGACCGAGGCTCGCGGCAACACCGGCGATCGCCCGGTGACGATGGCCGACTGGGAGGAGCTGGTCGGCGAAGTCGCCGCCGCGCCGCCCGTCCCCCGGGTGTTCATCAGCAGCGAATGGCTGTGCCGAGCCGACGACAAGCAGGCGCAACGGGTGGTCGGTGAACTCGGCGGTCAGGCCGTCCGGATCGTCGCGACGCTGCGCCCGCTCGCCAAGATCCTTCCCTCGGCATGGCAGCAGTACGTGAAGGACGGTTTCACCGGCGACTACGAGCCCTGGCTACGCGGCATGCTGCTCGAGGCGCCGTACCAGCAACCGACGCCGTGGTTTTGGATCCGGCACAGCCACGACCGAGTGCTCGGCAGGTGGGCGAAGCTCGTCGGCGCGGAGAACGTCACCGCGATTGTCGTCTCGGAGTCGGACCGCGAGCTGATGTTCCGTCAGTTCGAGCAGCTATTGGGCCTGGCGCCCCGGACCCTCCTGCCCGAGCCGGAGAGCAAGCAGAACTCGTCGCTGACCTGGCCCGAGGCCCAGATGCTGCGCCGGGTCAATCAGGCGTTTCGCGACAACGGCTGGTCCGACGCGTCGTACGGGCTGGTTATCCGTTCTGGGCTCACGCCACGGCTGGCCGCGGCGCGAGCGGCGGCCGCCGACGAGAGCGCGGCGATCCCGACCCCGCCGTGGGCGCTCGAGCGGGCGGCCGAGATCGGTGCCGCCGCCGCCGCCGCGATCCGGGCGCTCGGCGTCTGCGTCGTCGGCGACCTCGACTCGCTCGGGCGGCCAGCCGCTGATGAACCAGGCGGTACGCCGCCGGCGTTGGTGCCGGCCCGAAGCGTCGCGCAGGCGATCGCCGGCGTGCTCATCGCTGCCCAGCGTTCGCCACAGCCGACGAGCGAAACCCGCGCTGGGTCCCGGCCGATCTCGCCGCTCCCCGAGTTTTGATTAGGACGCCATCGGCTGGTCGGCGCCGCAGCCGCAGCCCGGATGGCCGCGTACGGCCTGGCGGCGCAGCCGCAGATCGGTCAGTGAGAGCTCGACGACGCCGCCCTTGAGCGGCGCCGGTGCGCTGTCGTCATCGAGCCAGCTCAACAAGTGGAGCGCGGCGAGAGCGGCGGCGGCGGCGGCGAGAGTGATGTCACAGGGTTCGACACCACGGCCGGCTCCGACGAGCTGGGCGGCGAGCGCCGGCCACGCCGGGTCGCGGTCAGCGCGGGCGAGCTCGACACAGCGCAGACACGCGGTGCGGCCGGGAATCACGAGCGGGCCGATCGCGGCGAGTGTCTCGCGAATGACGACCGGCAAGTGTGGGCGGTGGCGGACCGCGCGAAGCCATTCGGGCGGGATGGCCGGTTGGGTCGGCGCGAGGACCACAACTGAACGTGCGGACTCCTGTCGCTCCGGGCCGTGCCGCATCGCGGCGACGACCCGGTTCGCTGCTTCGCCCCGGTTGTTGTCGGCCATCGGCTCTCGGACTCCGCCGGGTGCCAGGTCGGCAGCGCGAACGCCACCGTCATCGCTCACCTGGACGCGGCCGATGCCGGCGGCGGCGAGCAGTGCTGCGAGCGAGGCGCCGACGCGGCCGGCGCCGAGCACTTCGAGCTCGGTCGCCTGCCGGTCGGCCATGATCACCGCGGCCGCGCCCGGCTCGCGATCGCGGAGCGAGAGTGCCAGCAGGTCAGGTGCCAGCCGTGGCTGTGCGGTCGCGGCGACCCAGGTGGAGCTGTCGTCGAGCGCTCCGGCGCTCCGAAGCGTGCTGAGCAGCTCGACGTGGCGCTGCGGATCACCGGCCGCCGCCGCCGTCCGAGCGAGAGCAGCGTCGTCATGGCCGCCGTCCAACTGGGCGATCAACTCGGCGTCGAGCCGGTCGAGTCCGGTCAGCACGATCGCGCGGCGGGGGTCGATCCCGAGTTGCAGCGTGCCTGGAGCCCGCCACAGCCGATGCAGGGCGGCCTTGATCAGCGGGCGGAACGGCACTGGCTGGATGGGCACGGGGCAGCCTGGCAGGAACAACGGCTCGACGCTCATCGCTGTCCACAGCCGCGCTCTGCCGCGCAACCGATGGGGGCTCGCCCAACACGAGCGGCGCCTGGCGGTCTGCCAGGCGCCGCTCGCGGCGTACTCGGGATCGGGCCTGCGGCCCGATCGGGTTACGCCTTGCCCAGGATCCGGTTGACCTTGGTCCCGCAGACCGGGCATGGGCCCTGCGCCATCCGACGGCCGGAGTCGCTGGTGCGAACCTCGCCCTCGAATGTCCTCTTCTCCTTGCACTTCACGCAGTAGCCCTCATAGGTTTCGGCCATCTGGTCCTCCTCGAATGGATCGCCGATCGGCCGGACGCCGGCCGAACCTCCGCTTAAAACCCTACCGTCGCTACGCTCAAAACCCCGGTATCCGAGCGTGGAGCGTGGCGCCCTAACTTTACCCGGGGTAACCGAATCTGATTCTGGAGGCACGATGGCAGGACCGGTTCGAATCGAGCGTCGCGACGCCGGGGTGGTCCTGCTGACCCTGGCGCTGCCCGACCAGCGCAACGCGATGACGGCCGAGCTCACCAGCGCGTGGGTGGCCGCGATCGACGAGCTTCGGGGCGACCGCAGCGCGCGGGCGGTCGTCGTGACCGGCGACGGCAGCGCCTTTTGCGCCGGCGGTGACCTGTCCTGGATCGGGGAGTCGCCCGATCTCGGAGTGGACGCCGTGCGTGACCGGATGCTGCCGTTCTACCGCTCGTGGTTGAGCATCCGGGAGCTTGAGTTGCCGACGATCGCGGCGATCAACGGCCACGCCATTGGCGCCGGGCTCTCGCTCGCGCTGGCGTGCGACCTGCGCTACGCCTCCTCCGAGGCCAAGGTCTCGGTACCGTTCACGGCGCTCGGCATGCATCCCGGAATGGCGACGACCTACCTGCTGACCGAGGTCGTCGGGCTGCCAGTTGCCCGGGAGCTGCTCTTCACCGGCCGCCGGCTCGGCGCTGCGGAGGCGCAGCGCATCGGGTTGGTCAATGGCGTCTTCCCACCCGAGCAGCTGCTCGAGGAAACGCTGGCCGTCGCGGCTCAGATCGCGCGCAACGCCCCGATCGCGATGCGCTTGACGGTTGCCGGGATGAGAGGTGGCGCCCATCCGAACCTCGAAGCGGCTTTGCAATACGAAGCCCTGGCGCAGCCGGTGACCTTCTCCAGTCAGGATCTGGGCGAGGGTCTGGCCGCCGCGAAGGAACGCCGTACGCCGAACTTCACCGGGCGGTAACCCCACGGATGGCACATGCGTGGGCCCCTGGGCCCACTGATGGCACATGCGCGGGCC
>JAICXJ010000098.1 GCA_025980465.1 Frankiales bacterium
AGATGAAGCAGCACCGGCACAGCGACGTTGTACGGAAGGTTCGCTACCAGCGCGGTCGGCAGTGGGCCCGGCACCGACTCGAGCCGCAATGCGTCCGCCGTGACCACCTCCAGCCGCGACTCACTGCCGGGCTGACGCTCAGCGACCGTGGCCGGCAATGCACCGGCCAGGACCTGATCGATCTCGACCGCGACGACTCTCGCGACCGCCGGGAGCAGCGCGAGGGTGAGTGAACCGAGCCCGGGACCAACCTCGAGGACGACGTCGGCGGCGCCGACTCCGGCCGCTGCCACCACGCGTCGCACGGTGTTGGCGTCAATCACGAAGTTCTGACCAAGCGTCTTGGTCGGCCGCAGGCCCAACGACGCCGCGAGCGCTCGCACCTCGGCCGGTCCGAGCAACCCGTCGGACATCTACCAGCCGAAGACGCGGGCGGCAGTCGCCGTCACCGCGGCGGCGATCTCGTCTTCGCTGACGCCCTTGACCTCGGCGAGCGCGCGCACGGTGAGTGGCACAAGGTACGGCGCGTTCGGCGCGCCGCGATGAGGCATCGGCGTAAGAAAGGGCCCGTCGGTCTCGACGAGCAGCTGATCGAGCGGCGCCACCGCCGCCGCATCCCTCAGATCCTGCGCGTTCTTGAAGGTGACGTTGCCGGCGAACGACATCACATAGCCGCCGTCGGCGCAGCGGCGAGCGAAGTCCGCATCCCCGGAGAAGCAGTGAAACACCACCTGTTCCGGTGCTCCCTCACTGTCCAGCACCCGCAGCACATCGTCGTGCGCGTCGCGGTCATGGATGACCAGCGCCCGACCGCTCTCTTTCGCGATCGCGATGTGGCGGCGGAAGGACGTCTCCTGCGCCTGCCATTGCTCCTGCGGAGTACGGAAGTGATCCAGCCCGGTCTCCCCGATCGCGACGACCCGGTCCCGTCGGGCAAGCCCCGCAATGGCCTTCCATGCCGCTTCGTCGGTATCAGACGCCTCGTTCGGGTGGATCGCCACCGCGGCCCAGACATCGTCTCGTGAGGCGGCGAGATCGACACTCCACTGCGACGACGGAACGTCGATGCCGATCTGCACGACGCGCTCGATGCCGACCGCCTTCGCCTCCGCCATCACCTCGCCGATGTCTCGGTTGATCAGGTCGAGGTGGCAGTGGCTGTCCAGTGCCGGCGTCGTCAGCGCCGGCGGCGCCGGAGGTGGCTCGCCACGGCGTTGCCCACTTCTGGACGTCCGGACCGGCTCGGTCACGATTCCATCCGCGCCAGCTCCTCCTCGACGACCGAGTCGTCGAGTTTCTGGTAGAGCGGCGTGGGCGGGCTCACCGGCGTACCAACCGCGAGAGGTACCGGACCCCAGCGAGCAGTCTCGTCGTACTTACCGGTGAGGATCGGGTACGACGGGCCACCGTCGAGGTCATCCACCTCGCGCAGCTCCGGCTGTGGCGCCAGCACCCCGTCCCGCCCGAGCAGCTCGTGCACCTGTTGTGAGGTGTGGGGCAGAAACGGCGACAGCAGCGTCGTGCAGTCGCTGACCGCCTGCAACGCGGTGTGCAGGATCGTCGCCATGCGGTCCGGTTCGGACTCACGCAGCTTCCACGGCGCCTGCTCCGACAGGTACTTGTTGGCCTCCGCGACTACGCGCATCGCCTCGTTCAGCGCGGCGCGCATCCGCGATCGTTCGAGGTCGGCACCGACGGTCGCGAACGCGCCGCTGGTCGACGCCAGCAACGCCCGGTCGACGCCGGTGAGCTCACCAGCGGCGGGCAGCGAGCCGAGGTTCTTCGCCGTGAAGGACAACGACCGGTTGACCAGATTGCCCCAAGCCGCGACCAGCTCGTCGTTGTTGCGCCGGACGAACTCCGACCAGGTGAAGTCGGTGTCGTTGGACTCCGGGCCGGCTGCGGTGAGGTAGTAGCGCAGCGAGTCGGGCGAGTACCGGGAGAGGAAGTCACGGACGTAGATCACGACGCTGCGGCTCGAGGAGAACTTCCGACCTTCCATCGTCAGGAACTCACTCGACACCACCTCGCTCGGCAGCTGCAGCTCACCGAACCGGCCCGGCTTCCCTCCCTTCGCGCCCTTGCCGTCGTAGCCGAGCAGCTCCGCCGGCCAAATCTGGGAGTGGAAGGTGACGTTGTCCTTGCCCATGAAGTAGTACGACTCGGCCGCCGGGTCGGTCCACCAAGCCCGCCAGGCGTCGTCATCGCCGGTACGACGAGCCCACTCGACCGACGCCGAGAGGTATCCGATGACCGCGTCGAACCACACGTAGAGCCGCTTGTTGGGGTTGTCCTCCCAGCCCGGCAGCGGAACCGGGACGCCCCAGTCGATGTCGCGGCTCATCGCGCGAGGCTTGAGGTCCTCGAGCAGATTCATCGAGAACCGCAGGACGTTCGGCCGCCAGTCGGTGCGGGTGGACAACCAGGAGCCCAGCGCGTCGGCAAGTGC
>JAICXJ010000019.1 GCA_025980465.1 Frankiales bacterium
GCTCGGGCTGATGCTCGGAATCATGATCGGGTACTACCAACTGACTCGCAGCACCGGACACGCAACGCTCGTCGACCTGTGGGCGGTCGTGACGTACGTGACGGTCGGGAGCGCGTCGCATCCATTCCCGCCGGGGATCGCGCAGGTGTGGACGCTGGTGGTCGAATGGGAGTTCTACCTGGTGTGGCCGGCGGTGTTGGTCACGCTGCTGCGCCGCAACGTCTCGCGGCGAGTGATCGGCCTCCTCGTCGCCGTCGCAGCGGTCGCTGTCGCCGGGTTCAGGGCGCTGCTGTTTCATCACGACGGCGGCAACTGGATCCTCAGCTACCACTTCGCGTGGCTTCGCTTCGACGAGCTGCTGCTCGGCTGCGCGCTCGGTCTGCTCGCCGGCGAGCTGCGAGTCCCCGGCTGGCTGCGAACGATCGGCCTGGCGGGCATCCTGCTCGCGATCTCGCGGGCAACCTATCCGGACCACTGGCTGTATCTCGGCGGCATGATGGCGCTCGCGATCGCCACCGCCGCGGTCATCGCGCCGCGCCGGGTCGGCGGCTGGTGGGCGGACCGCATCCTCACCAGTGCGCCGATGGTCTGGATCGGGCGGCTGTCGTACTCGCTGTATCTGTGGAGCGTGCCGACCGTGGCCGAGGTCGGCCGCCGCGGCGGCTCGATCCCGCTGGTACTTCGGGTAATCGTCGCGATTGCTGCATCGTTCGCGCTCGCGGCGGCGTCGTACTACCTGGTGGAGAAGCGCTTCCGGCTCCCGTCGCGGCGCGCTCTTACGAATCAGGCGACGAGACCGACCGTGCGTGCTTCGTCGTAGTACTTGTTGGCGAATTCACGGAAGCTCGATCCCCAGGCGTCGAGCATGTCGATGGCCCACTCGAACTCTTGGAGTTCTTCGTCGGTGAGTGGTGGAGGTTCGGGGAGCGGGATCCCGTCGTCGTCGATGGCCCAGGGCAGGCCTGGGTCGGTGGCGGGTAGCCGGTCGGCGACGTGCTGGGGGATCTCTTCATCGTCATCGACGGGCTGGATCAGTCCGGCCGGGTAGCTCGGATGACGTTTGCGGTAGCTGCGGCCGAGCGGGCTGGTCCAGATCTCGGTCCCGTCGGGCAGCTGGTCGATCCGCCAGAACCGGCGGGTTTTGAGGTTGTGGTGGCGTCGGCACAGCGGGTGCAGGTTGCAGGTGCTGGTCTGCCCGCCGTCGGCCCAGTCGAGGCGGTGGTCCTCGTCACAGTCGATCGACGGTCGCAGGCAGCCTGGCATCGAGCAGCTCGGATGGACGGCTTTGACGATGTCATGCTGCCGCCTCGACGGCCGGTAGCGGCGGCGGCCGACGTCGACCACGGTGCCTTCGAGGGGGTCAGTGAGCAGCCGACGCAGCTGGGCGTCGTGGGTGAGTTCGCGGGCGGTTTCGGCGGTGATCGGCCCGTAACCGGCGAGCTCACCCGGGTTACGGGTCAGGCCGAGGTAGGTGGGCAGGTCCACGGTGACATCAGTGCGCACCACCGGCCAGTTGGCGATATCGCCGCCGAGGACCGCGTCGCGCAGCGCCTCGATCCGAAGCTGCCCGAGGTTGCGCGGGTCACCGTCGGCCTTCAGCTGCCTCGCGCGGGCGTCGAGGCGGTCACGGATCTGCTTCATGGTCGCGGCCGGCCCGTAACAGGACATGGTGGCCATGTCGTTTTCCTCACCGAACAGCACCACGTCACTGTCGCGGCTCGCCTGCCCGGCGCGGTCCGCGGCACGATCCGGGTCGGCGGCCATGACGGCTTTGCGGGCGGCGCGGGCCAGCTCGGCCGGCGTCCACTCCCGCTCCACGGCGAGTGGGATCAGCCGCTCCTCGACGTACTTCGCCACCTTGGGGGTGCAGTGCCGGGTCACCTTCGCCAGCGCCTTCACGTGCGCGTAGGTGATCTCACCGCGCTCCAGCGCGGTCCAGGTCACACCGAGGGTGCTGGCGACCTGCTCGACCAGCGCCAGCTCGGCCATCATCGTCCCGAAGTTCACGTGCTGATACAGCGCCAGCTCCTGCGCCACCATCGAGGCGTCCTTACCCAACCGGCCCGAGCACTCCGACTGCGCCAGCATCGTCTGTGCCGCCAGCCACGCGCCGGCCCGCGACCACAGCGCCGCACAGCGGAACGCATCAAGATCGGACAGCGGCGCAGCGCGCAACCCATACAGCCCCGCGATCGTGCCTGGACTGATCGGCTTGGCCTCCAGCACATCCAGCAGGCGGGAGGCCGGCCGGCACATCGCCGCCCACAACTCCCGCTCCGCCGGATCCCGCAACCCCTGCATGGTTCGAACATACGTTCGACCACCGACAAGATCAAGGGAATGTCCGCAACCGGCCACAATCTGTGGAAACAAGGGCAGCAGCGGGACTCACATCAGCTCGCGTGCGGCAACGACGATCCCTGCCGTGTTCGGCAGGTACGCCACCTGCACAGTCGTGGCACCGATCGTTGCGGAACTGTGCCACGCGCAGTAGGTCACTTTCGGGAAGTTCGACGCCTACACGAGGTAGACCGCGCTCGCGTCCGGCGCGAGTTCGCCTGGAGGACCCTGCTGACCTCACTCACAATCGTGCTCGTTGATGGCTGATGGGTCGGCGGTGCGGAGGAATCGAATCTTGCCGCCGCGGTCGATCAGCAGGTTCGTCGAAGTGCGGAGTCGCCGCGTCCGCAGTGGGCGATTTGCTAGCGAATGGTCGCTGCGAAGGCGTTGACCAGGCCCTCGGTCAGCGCCGGCTGGCACACCAGCAGTTGCTCGGTCAGCCGGGACGGCTTGTTGAACTCGAGTTCCTGACCATGCAGGTCGCTGACGTGCAAGCCGGCCTTGGCAGCCACGACAGCAGGTGCGGCGGAGTCCCACTCCTTCATCGGACCGCTGTGCAGATAGGCATCGGCTTCACCAAGCACCACTGACATGGCCTTCATTCCCGCGCTGCCGATCGGCGTCAGAACGCCGCCGACCTGATCGGCTACCGAGACGACCCAGGCGGGTCGGCGAGTGCGGCTCACTGCGAGCCGGGGTTTGGCCTCGGGAACCGGAAGCGGCGGAAGCGGGTCGGCCGTCGACAGCGTGATGCCGCGGGCCGGCAGCGCGACGGCACCCTCGGTGAGGCCTTTCCCGCGCTCCCACAACGCAACGTGGACCGCCCAGTCGGTGCGGCCCTCCTCGCCGAACTCGGTCGTTCCGTCGAGTGGGTCGATGATCCAGAGCCGGTCGGCGTCGTGGCGACGCGCATCGTCCGCCGACTCCTCGGACAGCACGATGTCGTTGGGCCGATGTGTCTTCAGCTCGGCGAGCAGATGCACGTTGGAGTCGTGATCACCGCAGTCGCGCAGCGCCCAAGCGTCCCGAAATCCCACGCGATCGCGCAGGGCCAGGAGCAGCTCCCCCGATGACGTCGCCAGATCTCGAGCAAGCTCCGCGTCGGTAGGGCTCACCCGGAAATCACAGAATCATTCCGGCGCCGACCGTGGAGCCGGTGGACTCGTCGATGAGAAGGAACGAGCCGGTGGTGCGGTTGCGCCGGTACTGGTCGACGAACAAGGGCTTGGTCGTCCGCAGCTTGATCCGGCCGATCTCATTCAGGGTCAACGAGGTCGCGCTCTCGTCGCGATGCAGGGTGTTGACGTCGATGCGGTACTCGATGTCGCGGACCTGGGCGCGCACGTTGCGGGTAGTGTGCTTCACGGCGTACATCCCACGGTCCTGTAGTGGCTCGTCGGTGAGCCAGCACACCATCGCCTCGACGTCCTGCGTGGCCTCAGGCTTGTTCTGCGGTCGGCAGATCATGTCGCCGCGCGAGATGTCGATGTCATCGGCGAGTCGCACCGTCACCGACATCGGTGGGTATGCCTCGTCGACGGGTCCATCGGCGGTGTCGATGCTCTCGATCGTCGTCGTCAGGCCCGACTCGAGGACGAGCACCTCGTCACCCGGCTTCATCACACCGCCCGCGACCGTTCCCGCGTAGCCGCGATAGTCGTGGTACGCCGAGGACTGCGGACGGATCACGTACTGCACCGGGAACCGCACATCGATCAGGTTGCGGTCGCTTGCGATGTGGACTTCCTCGAGGTGATGAAGGAGCGAGGAGCCGTCGTACCAGGGCATGTTCTCCGAGCGATGGACGACGTTGTCGCCCTTCAGCGCGCTGATCGGTATGAACGACAGGTCGCCGATGTCCAGCTTCGTCGCGAAGTTGCGAAACTCGTCCTTGAGCCGGTTGAACACGGCCTCGTCATAGTCGACGAGATCCATCTTGTTGACGCACAGCACGACGTGCGGAACGCGCAGCAGTGAGGCCAGGAACGCGTGCCGGCGAGACTGCTCGACGATGCCGTTGCGTGCATCGACTAGGACGAGTGCGAGGCTCGCGGTCGAGGCGCCGGTCACCATGTTGCGGGTGTATTGGATGTGCCCCGGCGTGTCCGCGATGATGAAGGTCCGCTTCGGCGTCGCGAAGTAGCGGTAGGCGACATCGATGGTGATGCCCTGCTCGCGCTCTGCGCGTAGCCCGTCGGTCAGCAGCGCCAGGTTGACGTGCTCGTCGCCACGGTCACGCGAAGTGCGCTCAACCGCCTCGAGCTGATCCTCGAAGATCGATTTGGTGTCGTAGAGCAACCGGCCGATCAGCGTCGACTTCCCGTCGTCCACCGATCCGGCGGTCGCGAACCGCAACAGCTCCATGGCTTAGAAGTAGCCCTCTTTCTTGCGGTCCTCCATCGCCGCCTCGGTCAACCGGTCGTCGGCGCGGGTAGCGCCCCGTTCGGTGATCCGGGTCGCGGCGATCTCGGTGATGATCTCGTCGAACGTCGCCGCGGTCGACTCGACAGCGCCGGTGATCGGGATGTCGCCAACCGTGCGGTAGCGCACCATCAGCCTCTGGATCTCCTCGCCCTCTCGCGGCGAGGTGTGCTCGGACACCGGCAGCCACATGCCATCCCGGGAGAAGACCTCGCGTTCGTGCGCGAAGTAGATGCTCGGCAGTTCGGCGTTCTCTTTTGCCAGGTAGCTCCAGATGTCGAGCTCGGTCCAGTTCGACAGCGGGAAGACCCGGATGTGCTCGCCCTTGTGATGCCGGCCGTTGTAGAGGCTCCACAGCTCGGGCCGCTGGTTCTTCGGGTCCCATTGGCCGAACTCGTCGCGGAAGCTGAACACCCGCTCCTTGGCCCGCGCCTTCTCCTCGTCGCGGCGAGCGCCACCGAACACCGCGTCGAAGCCATTCGACTGGATCGCGTCCAGCAGCGTCACGGTCTGCAACGGGTTACGAACGCCGTCCGGGCGCTCCTTGACCCGGCCGTTCGCGAGCGACTCCTCGACGCTCGCAACGACGAGTCGCAGTCCCATCTTCTGTACCGTGCTGTCGCGGAAGGCGAGCACCTCGGGGAAGTTGTGACCGGTGTCGACGTGCATCACCGGGAACGGGATCGGCGCCGGCCAGAACGCCTTGCGCGCCACATGGAGCATGACGACGGAGTCCTTGCCGCCGCTGAACAGCAGGACCGGGCGCTCGAACTCAGCCGCGACCTCACGGAAAATGTGGATCGACTCTGCTTCGAGCGCCTGCAGCGAGCTCAACTCGTACGTGGTTGGCGCGGTCATGTGCCGAACAGAATACTGGTACGGCACCGGGATTCGGCCGGGCAGGCCGCCTACGCTGCATCGTCATGACGGCTGAGGCGTCCGAGATCGACGTGGCCGTTGTGACCTGGAACACCCGCGACATCACCCTCGATGCGCTGACCCGGCTGTCCGCCAGCGAGGCGGCCGGACGGATCCGGATCCTGCTGCGCGACAACGGATCAACGGACGGGACGGCCGCAGCGATCGCGGAGCGGTTGCCGACCGTCGACATCGAGGCCGGCACCGAGAACCTCGGCTTTGCGGCCGGCGTCAACACTGTGATCCGTCGAAGCACCGCTCCCTGGCTGCTGCTGCTCAACTCCGACGCCTGGCCCGAGCCCGGCGCGATCAGTGCGCTACTCGACTGCGCTGCACGGCATCCCCGCGCGGCGGCGGTCGCGCCGCGATTAGAGCGCCCTGACGGGGCCCTCGAACCGTCCACCTGGCCGCTGCCCTCGCTGCGGGTCGGGATCAGTTCCGCGGTCCGGCCCGGCCGTTACCTATGGGCCCACGACGCGGAGCGAGCCGTCGACTGGGCAGTCGGCGCCGCCTGGCTGATCCGTCGCAGCGCCCTCGACGAGATCGGGGAGTTCGACGAGTCGCTGTTCATGTACGGCGAGGACCTCGACTGGTGCTGGCGGGCAGCCGAGGCGGGGTGGCAGATCTGGTTCACCCCCGCTGCCGTCGTCCGCCACATCGGCAACGCGTCCGGCGCTCAGCGGTACGGCGACCGACAGCCGGCCGCCTGGATCGCGAACTCGATCGTCGTGTACCGCCGCCGTCACAGCGCCGCCGTCACCCGAGCCTGGCAGCTGGCCAACTCGCTCGGAGCGGTCCTCGCGGCCCGCCGGGCCCGCCGGGCCGGTAACGCCGAGCTGGCCCGGCTTTGGTCGGTTCAGATCCGGGCCTGGCTCTCGCCCCGTGGGGGCGCGCCGGCATGAAGGTGCTCGTCGTCAGCAACCTCTATCCACCGCACGCACTGGGCGGGTACGAGCTCTCCTGCCGCGACGTCGTCGACCGCTGGGTCGGCAACGGCCACGACGTCGAGGTCCTCACCACGCGGACTCGGTTTCATGACCCGGCCGACGATCCGCCCGAGCCACACGTCCACCGGGTGCTCGACTGGTACTGGTCCGATCACCGGGTGGTGCGGCCAGCAGTACGACGTCGGGGCCGCATCGAACGCGCCAACCAAAGCCAGCTTCGTCGTCGGCTCGAAGCCGACCCGCCCGACGTCGTGTCGTTGTGGGCGATGGGCGGCATGTCGATGGGTCTGATCTCGACCTGTGTCGAGCGGTCGTTCCCGATCGTGGCCGTCATCGAGGACGACTGGCTGGTCTACGCGCCGCGCATCGACGCCTGGTGCTCGGCATGGGCGAAGCGCCCGGCCTGGACCGCAGCTCTCGCGCAGCAGCTGACCGGCGTGCCGACCGGCATGCCGGTACTGCCGACCGACGCACCGGTCGCCTTTGCCAGCCACTACCTGCAGGACCGCGCAAGGCGGGAGGCGTCGGTGGGCTTCACCAAGAGCACCGTGGTGCCGCTCGGCATCGACCCGACTGACTTTCCGGCCCGCCGTCCCGGCGTCAGACCGTGGCGTGGGCAGCTTCTCGTCGTCGGCCGAGTCGAGCCGCGCAAGGGGTTCGACTCCGCCGTACGCTCCCTCGCCGAGCTTCCGGATGCGACGTTACGGGTGGTCGGAGCCGGCGACGACCGCCACCGCGACGACCTGCTGGCGCTCGCGACGGAGCTCGGGGTCGCCGATCGGGTTTCGATGACAGGTGGCGTCCAACGAAGCGAGATCGCGAGTGTGTACGCCGACGCCGATGCCGTGCTGTTCCTTTCGCGATGGGAGGAGCCATTCGGGATGGTTCCGCTCGAGGCGATGAGCCAGGCGACACCGGTCATCGCCACCAGGCGGGGCGGCTCAGCTGAGTTCCTCACCGACAACCTCAACTGCCTGGAGGTGCCGGCTGATGATCCGGCCGCCGTCGCTGCCGCAGTCCGTTCGCTCGCCACTGATGAAGGACTACGGCGTCGCCTAATCAACGGCGGGCTGACCACCAGCGCGGCGTACCGGGTGGATCGCTTCGCCGACGAGCTCGAGGCGATTCACCTCACCTCCGCGAGGACCCACTCGTGATCGACGTCGATGCCGTCGAGCCGATCGACGTGCTCAAGAGCGCGTCCTGGGCGGGCATCACGCCACAGATCAGCGTCATCGTCGCGACCCACGACCGCGCCGGGTATCTCGGGGACCTCTTCGCCGCCCTCGCCGCGCAGGTCGATGCCCCGCCGTTCGAGGTCGTGATCGCCGACGACGGCTCGAGCGACAACACGTGGGCGGTGCTCGCCGAGCTGGTCGCATCAACCTCGCTGTCGGTGACCGCGCTGAAGCTGCGCGGCTGCGGCGGACCGTCGATCCCCCGTAACACCGCCGTGCAGCATTCGCGGGCGCCGTCGCTCGCGATCACCGACGACGACTGCCTGCCGAGTCCCCGCTGGCTCGCGGCGCTCACCCTCGCCGTCGGCTCCGGCGCGATCGCGCAGGGCGCGACCGTTGCCGCCGGCGCCGGTCGTGTCGGGCCGTGGGACCGCACCATCGAGGTCAACCGGCTGACCGGGCTGTGGGAGTCGTGCAACCTGGCGGTTCCGCGGTCGGTGTTCGATGCGGTCGGCGGCTTTCCGGTTCTCGACCTGCTGCCCCACGCCGGGCGCGGGTTCGGAGAGGACACCGTGTTCGGCGCCGCCGCCGCGCGGCTGGTGGGCGCCACCTGGACACCGGATGCGGTCGTGGCGCATCGCTGGATCCGCAGTGACTACCTCGGCTACCTCGACACCAAGCGCCGAATCGAAGGTCTCCCGGCGCTTGTGCAACAAGTGCCGGAGCTGCGGTCGCAGTGTTACCTCGGCCGGTTCCGCAACAAGCGCTCCGCCGAGTGTGACCTCGCCGTGGCGGGGCTGGCGCTGGCGTTGGTCCGGCGCCGGCCGGTCTACCTGCTCGCTGCCCTGCCGTGGCTGCGAACGCTGTCCGCCGCCGCGACCGAGCGGTGGGGTCGCCCGCAGCCGGTGCGGATGGCGCAGGAGGGGCTCGCCGACCTGGTCGCGCTCGGCGCGCTGATCCGCGGGAGCGCAACAACGGGGACTCTTCTCGGCTAGCTGCGTTAAATCGCCTTCTGCGCCCAGGCCCAGGTGAACAAGGTGCCAGGCTCGACCAGCCCCACCCGCCGCAGACCCGAATCACCGAGCATCCGGTCCATCGCCGCCTGCGGCACCCGGGAGCCGAGGAACTGCGCGGCGTCGCGGCCGTGGCGGTCGGCTCGACCGAGGCGGCCCAACACCGCCATCCGGATGCGGTGGGCCCGCCAGCGCAGCACTCCCGGCGTCGCGTTCCACTGCATCGCGAGCACACCACCCGGCCGCAGTATCCGTGCTGCCTCCTGAATGTTGGCGCGGATCATTCGACGGGTCGGAGCGTGCTGGAAGACCGTGAACGTCACGACCAGGTCCGCCGAACTGTCGGCCAATCCCGGTAGCGTCACGCCGTCGCCGACCCGGAACTCCACGGCCGAGGCATCAACCAGCTCCCGTGCTCGCCGCACCATCGCCGCCGAGATGTCGACCCCCACGACGTGCTCGAACCGCTCGGCAAGTGCACTACAGACCCGACCGAGGCCGGAGCCGATCTCGACCGCCAGCTCGTGGCCGGGAAGTGCGACCGGGCACTGATCGACGGCAATCGCTGCGATCCGGGCGCCGCCGACGCGGAACTTCTCCTGGTCCGGATGGTCGTAGTCGAGGCTGGTGTCGACGTAGAACATCGCGTTGCGTTCAGCGGCGTCGTCCCAGTAATTGCGCATCGCCTTTGTCGATCGGCGCCCCACGACCGGAGGCTACCCTCAGCGGGTGCGGGCCCTCATTCTGTGCGGCGGCCGCGGGGTGCGCAGCTGGCCGGCCACCGCTGAGGTCCCGAAGCCCATGCTGCGAGTCGGTGACCGACCGGCGCTGCATCACGTGATGACGATCTACGCCCGTCACGGGATCACCGAGTTCGTCCTCGCGGCCGGTTACAAACATGAGGTCATCGCGTCATCGCTGGACTCGCTTCCAGCCGATTGGACGGTAGATCTGATCGACACCGGTGATGAGGCCGACACCGGCGACCGAGTGCGCAGCTGCCTGGGCGAGTTGGGCGAGCGCTTCTACGTGACGTACGGCGATGGGCTCGGCGATGTCGACATCACCGCACTGACCCGACGCCACGAGGACCATGGCGGCGGCGCCACTGTCACCGCGGTGCCGTTGCCGTCGCAGTTCGGGACGTTGATCGTGGACGGCACCGACCAGGTCAAGGACTTCCGGGAAAAGCCGGTGCTGTCCGACCACATCATCAACGCCGGCTTCTTCGTCTTCGAGCGCGATGCGATCGCTCGCTGTGAAGGCAGCAGCCTCGAGCGCGACATCCTGCCGGCGCTCGTCGCTTCGGGCGAGCTCTTCGTCTACCGTCACGAAGGCTTCTGGAAGTCGATGGACACCTACAAGGACGTGATCGAGCTCGATCACCTGGCACGCGGGGAGCGGCCGCCATGGCTTCCGACCTGACCGGCCGGCGGGTGCTTGTCACCGGAGCCTCGGGCTTCATCGGATCGCATCTGACCCGCCGACTGGTCCGTGAGGGCGCCGAGGTGCACGCCCTCACGAGCAGCGTCTCGTCTGTCTATCCGGCGCGGCTGCTCGACCTGCGCGAGTCGATCACGCTGCACGAAGCCTCACTGGACGACCGCGGCGCCATCCAGCTGCTTGCCGACCAGGTGCGGCCCGCGGTCGTCTTCCACCTCGGCGCCTACACGCATGTCGGCAAGTCATGGCAACGGGTCGATGAGTGCATCCAGGTCAACATCCAGGGCACCGTCAACCTGCTGATGGCGCTGGCACCGCACGGGTTCACCCGCTTCATCAACACCGGAACGAGCGAGATCTACGGTGACGTCGATGCGCCGTTCGCCGAAGACGGCCCGGTGCATCCGATCTCGCCGTACTCGGTCTCGAAGCACGCCGCCGAGGAGTTCACCCGACTGTTCGGAGCGGCTCGATCGCTTCCGATCGTGCGAGTGCGGCCGTTCAACGCCTACGGCCCGATGCAGTCCCCGGACCGGGTGATCCCGGAGATCATCACCCGCGGTTTACAAGGCCGGCCCCTGCACATGACTCAGGGCGTCCAGACCCGCGAGTTCAACTTCGTCGAGGACCTCGCTGACGGTTTCGTTCACATCGCGACCGCGCCGGGGGTCGACGGTGAGTTGTTCAACCTGGGCTGCGGGCTCGAGATGTCGATGCGCGACATCGCGATGCTGACGTTGTCACTGATGGGTAACCCGATCACGCCGCAGTTCGGCGCACTCGAGGAGCGACCGATCGAGATTCCGCGAATGTACGCCGACACCAACAAGACCGCGGACCGGCTCGGCTGGAGGCCGCGGACCTCGCTCGAGGACGGCCTGGTCCAGACGATCAACTGGTACCGCGACGCGCTGGCGACTGGCGCGTCGCCATTCGCGAGCTAGCGCCACCGGCCGTCGCCCATGCGCATCGCGATCGTTCATCCGTTCAGCTGGCCCGAAGTACGACGCGGCGGCGAACGCTACGCGCACGACCTCTCGGCATGGCTGGCCGACCACGGTCACCAGACGGACTACGTCACGGGCGGTCCGGCACATCGCGTCCGGATGGTCGACGGGGTGCGGATGGTGCAACTTCACCATCGACACGGTGAGCGGTTGACCGGGATGGGCGTGACGAAGCTCGACAGCTTCGGCGCCGCGGTGCTGCCCTGGCTGGCCCGGCACCGATACGACGTCGTACACGCCTTCGTTCCGACCGCCGCGATCGCTGCCCGGCTCGTCCGGCACCGCGTCGTCTACACCGCGATCGGGCATCCGATGGAGGTCGGCCGGGTCCGCTACCGAGACCTTCGAGTGCTGCGCGCAGCGACCCGTGCCGCGCACGTCACGACCGCGCTGTCGCAATCTGCGGCGGACGCAGCGGCGGAGCTCACCGGTCGCCGGCCGATGGTCGTCACCCCCGGCCTTCGCACCGATGTCTTCACCCCGGAGCTGTCGCCGCGGACCGGCCCGCCCCGGCTGCTGTTCGCCGCGCATGCGGGAGAGCCACGCAAGCGCCTGACGACGCTGCTCGCCGCCATGCCGGCGATCCTCGCCGACCTTCCCGACGCGAGGGTCCGCGTGTCCGGCGGCGGCGGGCTACCCGACGGCCTTGCTGCAGAGGTTCTGGCGGCCGTCGACGTCACCGGACCGGGCTCGCTGGAGGACGTGCCGCAACTGTTTCGTGGCGCGTCGGTGACCGTGCTGCCCTCGGTCGACGAGGCGTTCGGGCTGGTACTCGTCGAGTCGCTTGCGTGCGGCACCCCGGTTGTCGCGAGCCGGTCCGGTGGGATGCCCGAGATCGTCACCGACGACGTCGGCGAGCTGGTGCCGCCTGACGACCCCGCCGCCCTGGCCGCGGCCGTCATCTCGGTCGTCCGCTACGCCGCCGAGCCGGAGACGCCCAAGCGCTGCGCAGCGCATGCGGCCAACTGGAGTTGGGACCTGGTGGGTCCTCGCCATATTGCCGCGTACACCGCCGCCCAGACGGCATGATGCAACGGTGACACGGGGGCGTACTGCGGCGATCGCAGCTGCGGCGATGCTGGGCGCCCTCATCGCCGGCTCTCCGACGTCCGGATCGGCTGCCTCGGCCGCCGGCCAGTCACGCCACGCGAGCCTGTCCCATCTGCGGGTATCGACCCACCACCTCCCGAGTACCGGTGGCCCGGTCACGGTCCGGGCGAAAGTGGCCGCCGCCGCCACCTGCCGGCTTCGGGTCCACCCGGGGGTGAAGCTCCATCACGCCGTCACCCCATGCCGTGGTGGCTCGGTCCGGTGGCGGCTACGACTCCCCGCCAACCGCACCTCGCGATCGGTCACCTACCGGCTGACAGTGATCGCGCATGCCCACCATCACACTCGGATCGTCCGCCAACGCTCCATCACGGTCGGCAGGGCACCAGCTCCCCGGCTGCACGCAATGTCGATCAGCACTCACGAGCTGCCCAGCATCGGCGGGCCGCTGAGCCTCACCGCGCAGCTGGCCCACAGCCGAAGGTGCTGGCTGACCTCGGCGCCCGCGATGCAGGGGCTGCCCGCCACCCGCAGCTGTCGACGTAGCGCGGTGAGGTGGCGGTTCACCGTCCCGCCCAATCCGATGGCCTCATCAACGCAGTACACGCTCACGCTCCACGTCGCCGGGATCGGTAGCCGCGTCGTCACCGACCAACGCACCGTCACCGTTGCCGCGCAGTCACCAACCTGCCCCGGGCAGACCGATACCTCGCTGCCCATCACGCGCGCGATCTTCAACGACCCGACGACAGGCCGGCCCGCGGACCAGGATGCGGTCGTCAACGCCATGATCAACTTGATCTGTAGCACCTCGCCGCCGGCAAACGGGGTCCCGGCCTCGGTCAACTTCGCAATGTTCGTCGACGAATTGCCCGAGGTCGGTCAGGCACTGATCTGGGCGCACGACTCCCGCTCCGCGAACGTTCGCGTGATCCTCGACGGCTCGAACGCCGAACTCGTCGACCCGAGCGGCGTCATCACACCGAACCCCGCCTACCAGGATCTGGTCGCCGGGCTGCCGGCCGGCTCCGTCGTCCTGTGCGGCGCCAACGCAGGCGTGGTCCCGCTGCCGGCCGACGGCGACGTTCGACGCAGGGCCCAAGCAACCGCTCCGAGCACCGATCCGCAGGTTGTGACCCAGGCAGGCACCGCCTGCGCCGGCGACAACATCCTTCACACCAAGCTGCTCGCGATCTCCTCCGTCGACACTGCGGGCGATCCCGCGGTGATGACCAGCTCGCAGAATCTCAGCCCGCACAGCGAGCAGTCGGCCTACAACAACGCCCTGCAGGTCGTCGGTAGTCAGGCCCTGTACGACGCCAATGCGGCGTACGTCGATCAGCTGGCCACCGACACCCGAAACCCGACGCTTGGTGGTGATCTCGCTTCGGGCCCGGTCCGCACGGGTGCCGGCGACGTTACGCCGGGATTCTTCCCGCGCAACGACTCCGCCGCGTTCCCGCCGGACAACTCCTACGATGCGACCAACGACCGGGCGACCGACGAGACAGCGGAACTGCTACGACACGTCTCGTGCACCCGCCCCGGCCGCTTCGCCGGGAGTCGGCACGGCGCAACGGCGCGGACGATGGTGCGGATCGCGATGTACTCCTTCGGCAGCCGCACGCTCGTGACGAATCGCCTCGTCGCACTGGCAACCGCAGGGTGCGACGTCCAGGTCGTCTACACCAGGATGCCGACGGCGACCCGGACGACACTCGTCGCCGGCGGCATCACCCCGGTCCGCTTGAGCGACTCGGCGTATCCACTCCCCGACGGCTCGACGACCCGGATCTTCGTCCACGACAAGTACCTGCTCATCAGCGGTGCCTACAACGACGGCGGCACCATCGCTCGCAACCAGGACATCGTCCAGACCGGCAGCCAGAACCTCACCCAGGTCGGCCTGCATCACAACGACGACCAGGTGCTTCAGCTCCGGCAGACGGCGATCCGTGGCGGCGGCACGACGTCGGTGTTCAGCGCATACGCCACGAACTGGGGGCAGCTCCTGTCCCTGGCCAAGGCCGTGCGCGGCTGACTCAGCCGCGCAACCACCGCAGCGTTCCCAACGTCCGTCGCGCCGGGTCCGCTGGCCGCGAGTGGTAGATCACGAAGTGCGATCGGCCGCCGTGGTGCCGGGAGTAGTGGACGATGCCGTGCTGACGGGCACGGCGCAGCAAGCCAGGGATCGGCAGCGGCTTGTGAAGATGTAGGTCGTCCGCAATCGGCTCGAGGAAGTTGACGGCGACTAGATCAGCGAGCCCTTCGAGTCGAGCCAGGAAGCCGAACGGATCGTCGACGTGTTCGATGACGTCGAAGCTGTAGACCAACTCGAAGCCGCCCGGCACTTCACGCTCGACGTCGTGGACCGACGCCGGTAGCCCGCGGCGGTCCAGCCGCCAGCTCAGGTAGGCGGTGCTCGGGTTGGCGAAGTCGGCAAACTCGACGTCGTACCCGGCCTCGAGAAAGCGCAGCCCGTCGCTACCGATGCCGCACCCGTAGTCGAGCAGCCGGGATCCCGGACCGACCCGACGCCGGATCGCCTCGCGATAGGGCCGCTTGGTGCCGGACATCGCGAACACCGTCAGGTCGTAGAGATAGCCGCGCGAGGTCCGGTAGAAGGTCAGCTCATCCGGAGCGGCACGTTCCTCCTCCTCGACCACCCGCTGGTGACCCCGCAGCAACCGCTCGTCGAACTCGGGACCGAGATAGTCCTCGAGCTCACCGCGTTCCTGCTCCGCCTCGAACGCATCGAGGTAGGCCGGAGCGAAGCGTGCCAGCCACTCGTCGCGCGGCCGCCGCTGTCCCTCGACCGACCGGAACTTGTTCGCGAAGTACGGCGCGAACTCCGCTCGGCGCCGGGTCAGCAGATACTCACCGGCTGCCACGCCTCGCATCCGCCGCTCGAACGCCTCCTCGTCGTAGCTGTGAAGGTGTTCGGCCAGCGCTGCCGGCTCGTAGCGCAGTGTCATTCCGGCGTCGCGCAGCCGATACCCGAAGTCGAGGTCCTCGTAGTAATAGGTGAACTCCGGATCGAAGCCGCCGGCCCGGTCGAAGAGCCCCCGAGGAAGCGAGACGTTGCAGGAGTAGAACCGGCCCCAGCCGGCGTCGTCACCGTTGATCCCGGCGAAGTCGAACTGCATCCGAGAGTCATCGATCCAGTTGAGCAGCGGCGTGCGCCGGACTTCGGGGTGCCATTCCACCCGACCGAGTACGGCGACATCGGGCCCACCCTGTTTGTTGTGGCGGTCAAGGTGCGATGCCACGAGTGCACCGCTGGGGATCATGTCGTCCCCGAGGAACAACACCAACGGAGCTTCGGTCGCCGCGACGCCGGCGTTGCGCGCCTGCCCGGGGCCGCCGTGCTCGACCTGCATGACCTCGACATCTGCTGGCACTTCCGGCACAGCCTGATCGGTGCCATCGACGACCACGACGGTGCAGAAGCCTCGAACCGAGGAGTGCGCGAGCCGGTCGAGGGTCCGCTGCAGGATCTCCGGCCGTTCCCGCGTCGGGATCACCACCGCGAGGTCGGTAGCGCGGTAGTTCATTCCGCCGCGCCGAGATAGCCGAGCTCACTCAACAGCGGTGCGGCCACGGCTTCGATCTCCCGCCGCTGCTCAGGTGAGAGGACCGCTCGCCACTTCCCGACCCCGATGTCGCCCACCGGCATCAGCGGTGTCACCCGCTCCCCGATCCGATGCTCGAGCAGGTTCGACGCTTCCGCCGACGGGGTCAGACCGATCCAGTCCCAGAGCTGGCCGACCAACTCTCGAGGGTCGTCGAACAACTGCTCGTAGCGGACCTCGCGAAAGTTCGGCAGTGCGGACGAGCCCTGCCGCACCCGGTTGACGGCGTCGACCCAGGTACGCGCGGCGGCAGTCAGGTCGCCGTCGGCGAATCCGGAGTGCGCCATCGACAGCACCGCGTCACGGCCGTCCCGCACGACATGCACGTAGTACGCGTCAGGAAATACCCGCGCCATCATCGGCAGCCGCCAGACGGTGGCCGGTGTCTTCTCGCATACGTGCGTCGCGCCGCGCGCTTCGGAGAGCAAACCGACCAGCAGCTCGTCACAGAACTCCCGTAGCGCGCCGACGACGACGGTTTCACCGGCCGACTGCCGGATCTTGGTGGTCCAGAGCGGTGCAATGTCGGGAAACAGCCAGGTCTCGCCGGTCTCGGTGCCGGCCAGCTGTGGGTGGGCGGACAGCATCCGGTGCAACCAGGTCGTTCCGCTTCGGGCCGCCCCGAGGACCACGACGAGTCGACCGCCGAGGCGACTCGTCGACGCCGGCGGCGCCGGCAGCGCACCCACCGGTTCAGGTCGGGCGCCGACGTACGCCGCGATCCGACCAGCCGCCTCGTCCCGGTTCGCAGCGACCTCGGCCGTGGCGAAGCTCAGGTCCGCGACGTCCGAAACCGCATCGATGGCCGCCGCATCGCCGACCGCCACGACGACGGCGTCGGGCCACACCGACCGCAGAAACGGCGCCAGCCGGGCGCCATCTGTGCAGGCGTCAAGCACGTTGCTGGTACCCGCGGCCAGCCATGGTGCGACGAGCAGATCGGCGAGCCGCCGCAAGGCGAGGTCGAACCGGCTGCGACTTGTCAGAGACGACACGCCCGCCGAGCCGTCGCCGGTCTCGAAACCCCACAGCAGCCGGCCGAAGGCGGCCAGCAGGTCCAGCCGGGGCCGCGGCACGGCCCACTCAGGACGGCGGGACAACGACGCCTCAAGCCGCCCGGCGCTCGCGTCGTCGGCGAGGACGATGACCGGTCGGTAGCTCCGCGCTCTCGACCCGGTCACGGAGCGGCGCGGTGGAACGAGCCGCCGAGGTCGGCGACGCCGGAGGCCAGGCCGCGGCCGGAGACATAGAACGTGACGGGGACGGCCCTCGCCAGCTGGACGCTGGTCCCGCCGTGCGCCGAGTGCAATGACGCCGTCGCGAAGTACCCGCCGCTCGGCAATCGGAGGGTGAGCCGCATCTCGTAGACACCGACCTCATCGGCCGCGAGTGGCGGGAACGGCGACATGAGGTTGGTGTCGGAGTAGACGACGGTGCCGGACTCCGCCGTGATCGTCATTCCCATGACCGGATGATCGATGTCGGTCGTTGCTCGAACCGCCATCCGCAACACGACGTCGTCACCGCTGTCAAAGTGCAGCGTCGCCGCAGGGTCGGCGCCGCTGTGCAAGCTCAACGACTCGACCACCGCGCCGTGACTGACCAGCTCGCCCGCAAGGTAGACGTCCTCGGCGACCTCCTTGCCCACCACGTTGTAGAACGCTGAGATCGCATCGAACGTAGGGCCGTCGAAGACCTTCTGACCGTGGCTCATCACGATCGACCGGCTGCAGAAGCCACGTACGACGTTCACGTTGTGGCTCACGACGACGATCGTCGTCCCTTGTGCCCGGATCTCCTGCATGCGCGCGAAACACTTCAGCTGGAAGGCGAAATCGCCGACTGCGAGCACCTCGTCGACCAGCAGCACGTCGGGCTCTGCCGCCACCGCGACCGCGAAACCGAGCCGGACGAACATCCCGGAGGAGTAGAACTTTACCGGGGTGTCGATGAAGTCCTCGACCTCGGCGAACTCGACGATCGACTCGAAGCGGCGGTCGATCTCTGCCGTGGGCATACCGAGGATCGTGCCGTTGACGTAGACGTTCTCGCGCCCGGTGAGCTCGGGGTGGAAGCCGACCCCGACGGAGATCAGCGGCGCCACCTTTCCGCGCACCTTCACCACGCCGCTGCTCGGCGCGGTGACTCCGGACAGCAACTGCAGCAGCGTCGACTTTCCGGCGCCGTTTCGGCCCAGCACGCCGACTGACTCTCCGGCGGCGATGTCGAGGTCGATGTCGGCGAGGGCGAGCAACGAACTTCGTCGGCTTCGGGCTCGCAGCCGCAGTGCGTTGATCAGCATCGGCGCGTCCTCGTACTTCACGTAGGACTTGCTGACGCCACGAAGCGAGATGACCTGATTGCTCACAGCAGATCGACGAACACTCGGTCGCGACGGCATTGCAGCCAGAAGCCGATGCCGCCGAACACTAGGCACCAGCCGGCGCATGCCAGCACCGCGAGACCGTAGGACGAATCGGCACCGACGGTCGCCGCCCTGAAGATCTCGATTGGCCCGGCCGCCGGACCGATCGCGAGCAGGTGGCGCAACGTTCCGTGCGGCCGCGACAGCGGATAGATGATCGGAGTCAGGTAGAAGCCGACCGACAGGACCGCCGTCACGATGTAGCGGATGTCGCGAAAGTAGACGTGAAGCGCCGACAGGCACAACCCGACACAGATCACCAGCAGCACGCAGAGCGCGGCGCCGGGGAAGACCAGCAAGAAGGCCACCCCCACGCCGTTTCCGACGAGCACCGCCATGCCGAGCAGAAGCACCAGACCGATCACCAGCGGATAGACCGCGGACATCGCGGTGACCAGCACCGGAAGCGCCCGCGGGAAGTAGATCTTCCCGGCGAGCGCGACGTTGTCGACGATCGCAGTCGAGGCGGTCGGGCCGGCGTTGACGAGGTAGTTCCACGGCACGAGAGCGGCATACAAGAAGACCGCGTAGCCGCGTTGCGATCCGGCGACGCCACGACCGATCCCGACGACGTGGGTGAAGACGATCGCGAGGACGGTGGCCTGCACCAGCGGCACCCCAACCGCCCAGACAACTCCGAGCGCGGTCCGGCGGTACTTCACGTAGAAGTCCTTGCGGGCGAGGATGACGAGCACGCCGCGCGCCGCCCACAGCTCGCGCAGCATCACGCGTGGAGGCGTCGAGGGGCCGCGAAGCTCGAAACCGGCTTCGGATCCCCCCTTCTCCGCGGCCGTCGGCGTGGCCGCGGTCGCCACCGTCGTGATGGGTGTCCTCCTCGCTAGGTACGGCGGGACAGCCGCCCAACATCGTGTCACGCCTACCCGCGGAGACGCCGAATTCGCGCAACGACCGGGCGCCCTCGCTGCAAAATGGTCACGTGCAGCCGGCCGCCGATCCGCGCCACCCGCTGGTCGCGGTGGTGATCGCCACCCACTCTCGAGCCCACCTACTACCCCGGCTCGTTGCCGCGCTCGAGGGCCAGCAGGATGCACCCGCGTTCGAGGTGGTGATCGTCGACGACGGGTCCACCGACGACACCTGGGCGGTCCTCAACCACCTGAGCCGACGATCCGGGATCCCGCTGCGACCCATGCGACTGCTCCGTAACCGGGGGCCGGCGACCGCCCGCAACATCGGATGGCGAAGCAGCGCCGCTGAGCTGATCGCCTTCACCGACGACGACTGCGCGCCCGAACCGGGCTGGCTCGCCGGCCTCGCAGCGGGGCTTTCGACCGCGGGGATCGCTCAGGGCCGCACGATTCCCGACCCGGCCCAGCTCGATCGCACCGGGCCGTTCAGCCGCACCCTGTCGGTGGATCGCGAAGACGGCTTCTACCAGACCTGCAATGTGGGATATCGGCGCGATCTGCTCGAGCTCAACGGCGGATTCGAGGAGGCGTTTCGGTTCCCCGCCGGTGAGGACACCGACCTGGCGTGGCGAATCAAAGCCGGCGGCGCAACGACGACCTTCTGTCCGGACGCGATCGTCCGGCACGACGTTCGGCCATCGGATCTCCTGACCGCGATCCGGGACAGCTGGCGGTGGCAAAGCGTCGCGCTTGCCCTCAGTCGTCACCCGCAGCTGCGCCAGCTGCTCCCGTCTCGATATGTGTGGCGGCGCTCGCATCAGCACGTCGTCACCGCCGTCGGCGGTCTCGCCCTGCTCGCAACCGCCCGCCGGTCGCGGCCGGCACAGATCGCGGCGGTTGCGCTCGCCTCGCCGTACGTCCGCTATCGAGTCGCGGCGGCGCCGCTACCGACGGCTGGCCCACGGCGGCGATGGGCACTGCTGCCTGCCGCGTTCGCAGTCGATGCGACCGAGGTGGTCGCCTGCCTGGTCGGCTCGATCCGGCATCGCAGCTTCGTGATCTAACCGGTCTCGGCAGCGGAGAACGGTCCGGGCCAGATCCCGGCGGGCGGCACTTCGGAACCGCCCGGCACCCGACGGGCCACCATCATCAAGTGGCAGCCGAGCCGGTTGACGCCCGGAACCGCCTGGCACACCGCCTCGATCCGGTCGACGATCAGCCGCCCGGTCGCACCACGACGGTCGAGCCAGCGCGCGGTCGCACTCTGCGGCGGCGGGAACTCGAAGCTGGATGCCGCGATCGTCTGCAACCCGGCGGCGGCGAACATCCGCTTCGTCTCGGCCTGCTTGTGCCAGGTGTGGGGGAGCCAGATCGGCGGCGCGTCCTCGCCGTACAACGCCCGGCTCACTGGTTCCGGCCACACCCACGGCCGGTGCGCGATGACACCGTCGTGGCTGAACCCGACCGTCTTCTCCAGATAGGCGAGTGGGTCTGAGAGCGGGAACCGCAACGGCATCTCGGACGCGTTGTTCGTGGTCATCACGAGCACCCCACCGGTCCGCAAGACCCGCGCGATCTCCCACACCGCGAGCTCCGGTCGCAACAGGTGTTCGATGACCTCGGTCAACACGACGACGTCCACGGATCCATCCCGCAGCGGTAGCCGTTCTCCGTCGCCGCGGACGAAGGAGGTGCGCAGCTGTCCGCCCAGATCGCCGGCTCGCTTCGCGGCCGAGTCGATGTGGTGTCCGCCGAAGTCGAGCCCGATGTAGTGCGCTGACCGGTCGACCAACCGGTCCGCGACGAGCCCAGATCCGCAACCGATGTCGAGAACGGTCCCGCCGGGCGGAAGGTGCCGCCTCGTGGCGTCGCCCACCAGTCGGTAACGCATCTCGTGGCGATGACCGTGGTAGTCGCTCCACACGTCGAGCTCTTCCTCGACGGTCGGCACCGATTCGTTGTAGTGCCGCGAGAACGCCTCGGCGGTCGCGGTGCGTAGCAGTTCGTATTCGTGTGCAGTCGCCTCGATGCCGCGCTTGCGATACCGCGCATAGCTGGTCAGCCACACCGCACCGAGGCCGAGCGCGAGCCCGCGACGCACTGAGGACGGCGTACGGCGATGCAGGATCCCACTCAACAACACGGCCGGAAGGCCGAGTCGGGCGAGTCGTCCCGGTGCAACGGCCACGGCGCAAGATTACGGTTTCGACATGCGGCGCCACCTCCACCACCTTCGGTGGACGAAGCGATGAGCGCGATCGCGCACTACGTCGAACGCTGGCTGGAGCTCTCAGCCGGCTTCGTGGCGGGACACGTCGAGCGGTCGCGCCATCACGCCGTCGTCATCAGCCGGGACGGCTGGGAGAACCTGACGACGTTCCCGCACCGACCGAGGCACTCGCTCCATCACCTCCGCGATCGGGCACCGCAGCGGTGGAAGGCCACCGCGCTGAGGGCGCAGCTGCGGCCACTGCTCGCGGCGCACCGCTGCGATCTGGTCCATGTGCACTTCGGGTATCCGGCCTCCGACGTGCTCGAGGTGACCGGCCCGCAACGGCCCTACGTTCTGTCGCTTCACGGCCACGATGTGACGGGGCTGCTTCACCACGAGCCGGATCGTTATTGCCGGGTGGTCGGCGCAACCGATGCGGTGATCGTGCCGTCGCGGTTCCTCGCCAGGAAGGCGGCGGCGGCGGGCTTCGACCCGGACCGGATCGAGATCATCCCGGCCGGCGTGGACACCGCGTTCTTCTCCCCGTCGCCGCTCCCCGGCGATCCTCCGGTCGTCACGTTCGCCGGCAGGCTGGTGGAGAAGAAGGGACTGGACGTTCTTCTCGCCGCCTGGCCGCAGGTCCGCGATGCCGTGCCGGCCGCAACGCTGACCGTCCTCGGCGCCGGGCCGATGGCGGTGCTACTCGAGGATCCCCTACCGTCGGTCAGCTACCTGCGACCGGACCCGGTACGCCGGCACGAGCAGGTGCGCGACCTGCTCAGGCGAGCCTCGGTGGTGGTGTCCCCCAGCCTCACCGCCGCGGATGGTGACAGCGAAAGCCTGCACTTGGTGAACCTGGAGGCCGGCGCGTGCGCGCGACCGGTGGTCTCGACGCACCACGGTGGGATCCCGGAGTACGTCGCGGACGGCGTCACCGGGCTGCTGGTGCCCGAGCGGGATCCCGAGGCACTCGCCACGGCCATCATCCGGATCCTCACCGACCGCCGACTCGCCCACGACCTCGCCGACCGGGCGCCGGATCACGTGGCGCAGTGGGAGCTCGGTCGCTGCGTCGCCCGGGTCGACGACGTCTACGACCGGCTACTGGCGCGCCGCCGGAAGTGACCCGATCGCACCGGCACCGCGAGCGCAGTGACCAGGCCGCGGACCATACCGAGCAGGCGGAGCACCGAGCCGGTGGCGCGGATCGGATCCCACCTCACCAGCTCGCCGACGATGGAGACCACGCCCCAGCGCCAGAGGTCGTCGGTCGCGACCAGCCGGAACCGCCGCCGGTCGGTGCGGATCAGCTTGGCCATCCTGGCGCCGGCACCGACGCCGTAGCGGTGTTGCAGCCGGACGTACTCCCGGCCGCGCCGCCAATGCTCGTGTGCGGCTCCGGCGGCCGGTTCGTAGAAGCCGGTGGCGCCGGTGGCCAGGCAGCGGTCGAGCAGATCGGGATCCTCACCGGCCGGAAAGCGGGCACCCGGACCCATCACCTCGTCGAACCCGCCGACAGCTTCGAGGATCGTGCGATGCATGCCGAGGTTGGCACTGTGCCCGAGCATGCCTCGCGAGGTGCGGTCGAAAGCCATCGGCTCCGTCGCAGCCATCACGGTCAAGGCGAGCGTGCCTTGGTTGGCCGGTAGCTCGATCCGGCCGGCAACAAACGCAGCGCCTGGATGGGCCGCCAGTGCGGTCGCCATCGCATCGGCCCAGCCGGGCTCGACCCGGATGTCGTCGTCGAGAAAGGCGATCAGGTCGTGCCGGGCCTCGCGCCAGCCGACGTTGCGGGCGAGCGACACCCCGGGCCGTTCAGCGACCAGCAGCCGAGCGCCGGCCGCTTCAGCGACCGACCAGACCGGCTCCGGCTGATGCGATCCGGACTCGACGACGATCACCTCATCCGTCGGGGCAACCGAGGTCGCGAGCGCCTGTAGGGCGCCGGTGAGCAGCTCAGGTCGATCGCTTGTCGGCACCACCACTGACAGCGGCGGGCGGCGCCCAGCTGTCAACGCCTCGCTCATCGGCGCGACCGGAAGTGACCGTTGTCGACCGGCACCACAATGGCCCGCAACACACCCAAGGGCATCGCCAGCAGGCGCAGCACCGTACCCACCGCCGGATAGAAGTGGCCGGCGCGCAGTTCGCGAACCAGCTCGCGCCGGCCCCACCGCAGGTTGTCGGCGGCCACGAACCGAGCGCGGTGGCGGTCGGTCCGGATCAGTTTGGCGATCCGCGCGCCACTGCCGTAGCCGTACCGGGCATCGAGCAGCAGCAGCCGCCGCGGTCCCCGCCACTGCGAGTGCCAGGCGATCGCGCTCGGCTCGTAGCGCCCGCCGAGCCCGGCGGCGAAGCAGCGGTCGAACAGGTCGTGCTCCGGTGCCGCACCGAACCGGCCCCCCACACCCAGCGACTCGTCCCATCCGCCTAGCCGTTCTAGGACGTCGCGCCGAGTTGCCAGGCTGGCCCCGTGGCCCAGGTTGCCGACGCTCGAGCCGTCGTAGGTCGCCGACGACTCCTCCCGTTTGATCGCGACATCGCGCGACGGCCGCTCGCCGGCCGGCGGCAGCACCCGGCCAGTGACGAACCCGGCGTCCGGATGGGCAGCCGCCGCGGCGACCAGGGCATCCCGCCAGCCGGCATCGACCACCACGTCGTCGTCGGTGAACAGCACGATCTCGCCCCGACCGGCCCGCCATCCGGCGTTACGAGCGCGCCCGACGCCTGGTCGGTCACAACGGACGACGACGGCACCGGCGGCGGCAGCGATCGTCGCGACGACCTTCGCATCCGTCGACGCGCTGTCGGCCACGATCAGCTCATCGTCGGCACGCAGCGCCGCCCGCAGCGAGTCCAGGCACGTCGAGAGCTGGCCAGGACGGTCCCGGGTGGGCACGACCACGGTCACCGTCGCGCGCTCGCTCGAAGAGGTCGGTTGCACCGCCGCAGACTGTCACAACCCGCTTCGCGCAACCCTGATTCGCGCGGCGTCCGAAGCCCCGCTGCGGAGCGCACGCTAACGTGTCGCGCGTGCTCGTGTGCGCCGGTCTGGAGGGCCGATGGCCAGCGTCGACCCTGATCCGGTAGCCCCGCGGGGGCGCCAGATCACGATCCCGCTCGAGGTCAGCGCACTCACCGTCATCCTTGCGCTGGCACTGGGTTTGGTCGCTGCCGGCGGCGCAGCGCTGTATCAGCGGCACAAGCCGACGAACTACTTCAGCCTGGCAGTGCTGCAGATCGACCAGCCGCAGCAGGTCGCGACCGACACCGGCGACGCAACGCTGGCGAAACTGCAACGGCTTCGCTCCTACTACGCGGGCGTGCTCGACACCGAGGTGCTCGCCGCTCCGATCGCCAAGCAGGTCAACCTTCCGGTCGGTGCCGTCATCGGGTCCATCACGACCTTGATCAGCCCGTCGAACTTCCTGATCGACCTGTTCTCCCACGCGAAAACGCCGCAGCAGTCGCTCGCCATCGCGCAAGCGGCGACCTCTCAGTTGATCACCTACGTGCGAAAGCAACAGGTCAAGGCCGGGATCCCGGCCATCAACCGGGTCGTCCTGCGGGAAGTCACTCAGCCGGGCGCCGGCGTCAGGGTCGCGACCTCGACGAAGAAGGAGCTGATCGCCGGCGGAGTCGCGTTCGTAGTCGTCGCGGCCGCCTTCATCATCGTCGCGGACCTGCTTCGCCGCCGCTGGTGACGGGGCACTAGGACCCACCCGGTGGGTGCGCTTCTCGTCGATCTGGTGACCGGTATCGCGGTCATCGTCACCATCTACGCGCGACCGACGGTCGTGCTCGGCATGCTCGTCACGTCGTTGCTGCTGGTGCCGGCGACGTTGATCATGCCGCACCTCCACACGTCGTACGCGACCGTCAACCACGTACTGACACTGGCCGCGGCGCTGCGGCTGGCGCTGATGGCAAGACAGGGACACCGGCGGTTGTTCACTGCTACGCCGCTGCATCTCGCGCTGGGGATGCTGATTGTCACCTGGGTGGCCGACGGCCTGGTCTTCGCTCCGGGCAGCGGCGCTGCCGACACTGCATTGCAGCGAGTCGTGGATCTCGGCTTCGTCGCCGGGTTCTTCGTCGTCGTCCTCGCGTTGATCCGGCTGATCGACAACCCACGCTTCGTGATGCGGCTCGTCGTCACGTCGTTCGCGGGCATGGTCATCATCGCCGTGGTCGAGCACTTCACGCATCAGGCATACGGCGACTGGCTGTTCACCAGGGCCGGCGCGCCGGGTTCGACGACCGCAGCACATGTCCTCGAGACCCGCGCCGGGCACCTTCGGGTGCGCTCGAGCTCGGAGTTCGCGCTGCAATTCGCGTGGATCGCCATCATGTTGCTGCCCCTTGTTACGGTCTTCATCACCCGGATGCGGCGTTGGGTCGTGATCGGACTGCCGCTGCTCGCGGCCAGCGCCGTCGCGACCTACTGGACCTACTCCCGCAGCGCGGCCGCGGCGATTCCGGTTGTCCTGCTCCTCGTGGCCGTGCTGGTGCGGGACCGGCGGGCGACGTTGCTCGCCGCGTCGAGTGTGCTGGTCGCGGCCGCGTTGTTCGCTCTGGACCCAGCCATCCAGCATCATCTTTCGCTCGCCGTCGACCAGGGCTCGATCGGGGTGCGGTTCCAGCGACTCCCGCCGATCCTGTCCGCGGTGTCACATCACGCGTTCCTCGGTCTCGGCATCGGTGGGTTGCAGGCGATCGGCGTCCCGACCACCGACAACTTCTACCTCTACGCCTACGGTGACACCGGCGCAGTCGGCGCTGCCGTCCTGGTCGCCGTCTGCCTCACCGCACTCGCCCAGTCGGCGCGCGGGTTGATGGTGACCGACCGGTTCCGGCGGCAGCTCGTCGTCGCGTCGCTGATCGGTCTGGTCGCATTCCTGGTCAGCGGCGGCGTCCTGGACTCGCTGCTGCTCACCCAGTCCGCCGAGCTGGTGATGGTGCTCCTTGCCATCGCCACGGCAGTGGCCGAGCCGGAGCTCGGGACCATCCCGATGCCGCAATGGTCGCTTCGCCGGGTCGCCTTCCTCAGCGGTCTCGGCGCCGTGGCCGGTGTCGTCGCACTACTTCTCGCGCCGGTGACCGTCTCGCAGGAGCGCTCGTTCTCGACCGTCTCCGCGCTGCGCAATGCCGGCCCGTACGACGCAGTGACGAGCGGCCGGCTGCTCATTGCCAACGTGTGCGACATCGCGAAGGCGATCCAGCCGTCCCTCGCCGGCGTTCATTTCACCTGTCTCGATGACTTCGGTGCCGCCGGCGTCGGCACCCTGCGGGTCGAATCGCCCTCTGCCACCGCCACCCTCGCCGCCTATCAGACCCTGACCCGGACCGTGACGGCATCCGCGGTCATGCGCGGTTTCCAGACCCAGAGCACCGGGCCGCCGATCTCCGCCCGCAGCACGATCTGGCGGACGGCTCCGGCCTCACTTGCGGCGTTCGGGGCCGTGATCGGGCTCATCGCGCCGCTGCCGTGGCGGCGTCGCCAGAAGCTGCACCTCAGCCGATCCGGTCGATCAGCGCCAGCCGGGCCGCCGCCGCCTGCGACGGCCGATGGTGAGCAAGAACGTCCGCCCGTGCGGTCTGCGCCATCACCGCTCGCCGCTGTGGGTCAGCGAGCACCTCAGCGAGCGCCACAGCGAAGTTCGCCGCTGTCGCCCGCGTCACCGCCCCCTCCGATAGTGATAGTCCCTCGACGCCCGCCGCGGTCGTCACCACCGGCAGGCCCGACGCCAGGGCGTCGAGCACCTTCATCTTCGGGCCACTCGTCGGCGGGCATGGAAAGGCCAGGACCGCGGCCCGGCGCATGACCTCGACCGCGCTCGCCACCTCGCCAACGACCTCGATGCCCTCGCCCTCCGGCGGGTGGACCAGGCCGCGGCCGGCGACCAGCAGCCGCGCCTCCGGCAGCCGCCGGCGTACCGCCGGCCAGCCCGCGAGCAGGGTCCGCAGCGCGACCTGATTCGGCGGCCAGGCCCAGTCGGCGATCATCATCGCCACCGGCGCTTCGACCAGCGGCAGCACCTCGTGCGGCATCGGCTGGGTCACCGGACAGAGCTCGCGGACGCCCACCGCTGCGGCGACCCGCGCCGAAAACGCGATCGCGACATCGGCCCGGCGTACCGCTCGACGCTCGGCCCGGATGGACTGAACGTCGGCCAGGCGCGGTTGCCGCAACGCGATGGCATCGAGTCGCGTCGAGTGGTAGACGGTCACCCCTCTCGCGGCCGCCGGCGCCACCGCCGGATACGACTCCGGCTCCTCCGCCCACGCGACCGCGTCAGCCGGCGGGCGCCAGCCGGCGGCGGCAATCCCGCCGCGCGGGTTGAGCAGGGTTGCCGGCCGACGCCGCCACCCGCCCGGGTCGTGGTACGGCGAACACCTCACCCAATCCGGTGGTGCGAGTCCCGCCGGCGCGACCCCCCAGCACCAGGCTGAGACGTCATGACCTCGCGCCCGGGCGGCCTCCCAGATGGCGTAGACGTGACGCCCGGTAGCCGTGCCCTCCGGATGCGGGAGGTGATAGGTGACGACCGCGATCTTCACTGCGGCGACCGCTCGGCTGCAGCTCTCCAGACGCCCTCGAGCGCGCCGGCGCTGTCGGCCCAGCTGAAGTCATCGAGCACCCGTCGCCGCCCGGCGGCACCGGCGGCTCGAGCCGCGTGCGGGTCGCAGACCCACTCGACGATGGCGTCGGCAGCCGCCGCGATGTCCGGCGCGATGACGACTCCGGCGCCCGGGCCGATACCCGCCGCGCCGGCCGGTGATGCCACCACCGGCCGGCCCGCTGCCATCGCCTCGAGCACCTTGTTCTTGATGCCGGCTCCTGACGTCATCCAGTCGACATGGACCGTGATGCGTTCGAGGTCGTCTCGGACATCGGCAACGTTCGTACGCAGCTCGACGCCGTGCGGATCGGCCAGCCGACGTACCTCGCGTGGCGGTCGGCGTCCGACCAGCAGCACCCGCGTCTCCGGCACCTTCGCCCTGACCCGCGGCCAGATCTGGGTCACGAGGTCCCGCGCCGCATCGACGTTGGCCCGGCTGTCGAACACGCCGTGAAACCCCAGCACCGGATCCCCGCCCGGCATCGGGGTCGGCTCAGGACCGGGGTCGACCCCGTTGCCGACGACGACGACGTTCGCGCCCGGCGCAACGGCCCGGACCAGCTTGACATCCTCGGGGGTGACGACGACCACCGCCGCCAGGTGCGGGTAGTACGCCTGCTCGTGTCGACGTATCCGGGCCGGCTGGCCGGCCGACATCAGCCGCTGCACGGCCGGGAGCCGGCGGTTGCCGTGATTCGCCGACCACGGATCGATCGCCATGTGGACGGCCGGCAGCTGCGGCGCCCGTTGTGCCAGCCTCGCCGTGCCCCAGCCGTGCAGGTGTACCAGGTCGACGCCCTCGGCCACGACGGCATCGAATGCCTCGAGCAGACCCGGGCGTTCGACGTAACCGACATGTGCCGGCTCGCCGGTGCGTACCGACCAAGCGGTCCGTGACAGGAAGTCAGCAGTCCTCGATCGCCCGGCGCCGAACCATTTCAACCTGACTCCCGGCAGCAGCTCGACTGCTTCCGGCGGTGCCGGTGCTGCTGCCTGCCTGGCCCCGGCGGCGAGCACGGTGATGTCATGGCGGGCAGCCAGCACCCGCAGATGATGGGCGAGCACGAACGCCGCGCCATCCGTCAGCTGCCACGGCTCCCAGGCGCTGACCACGGCGATCCGCACGGTCGGGACGCTACCGCGGCCCTGCGTGCGGTCCCAGGGCCGCACGGTCGGGACGCTACCGCGCCCTGCGTGCGGTCCCAGGGCAATGTGACATTGCCCGGCCCGAGGCGAGGTTCGCCCGCGATTTTCGGGGGGCAATGTGACATTGCTCGGACAACGCGACAATGGTGGGCGTGACGACGTTGGCGGTGGTCGTGTGCAGCCGCGACCGCGCTGACCGGCTTCGTGGCTGCCTGCCCGCGGTACTCGCCCAGCAGGCCGACGAGGTCTTGGTGATCGACTCGGCATCACGCGACGGCGCCACGGCGGAGGCCGCGACCGCACTCGGCGTCCGATGCATCAGGGTTGACCAGCCCGGACTGGCGCGGGCGCGCAACGCCGCGTTGCGCGCCACCAGCGCTGACATCGTCGCGTTCACCGACGACGACTGCATTCCGCACGGGGACTGGGCCGCCGCCCTCCATGCCCGCTTCACCCGTTCGCTCGTTGCGGGCGAGCGGGTCGGGTTCGTGACCGGTCGGGTCATCGCGACCGGCGGCGGCCAGCCGCTGTCGGTGCTGCTCGGTGCCGTGCCCCGGACGTTCCGCGCTGGCGACGACGCCAGCCACGTCGGCCACGGCGCCAACCTGGCGGTTCGTCGCGAGTGCTGGGAGGCACTCGACGGGTTCGACGAGAGCCTCGGAGTCGGCGGCGAGCTGCTCGCCGCCGAAGACACCGACTTCGTCTGGCGGGCCCTTCGCTCCGAATGGCTCGGCCACTTCGAGCCGAACGCGGTGGTCGCTCACGAACAGTGGCGAGGCCGGCTGGCGGCGCTGCGAACCTCATACGGGTACGGCGTCGGCGCCGGCGCGGTCCGTACCAAGGTCCGTCGGCTCGCCGGCCGGAAGGCGGCCCGGCGGTTCTCGGCCGGGAGCCTTCGTCGTACCGCCGGGTTGGCGGTCACCGACGCCCGGTCCGGGTACGAGTTCGGTGCCGTGACGAACCTGGTCCGGCTCGCCGGGCTGGTGGTCGGGCGGACCCGCGCGGCGCGGTTCTCCCTCGACCACGGCCATCTCGTGTCGGCTCGATGACCCGGCCGCTGGTGGTCGACGGCCGCTTCTTGGTAGTGCGGCCGACCGGGCTGCACCGGGTCGCGTCGAACTTCGTGGCGGCCGCCAAGGACGCCGGAGTGCCGATTCAGGTGTGGGCGCCGGGTGGCGTCGACCATCCGCTGATCGACCGGTCGGTGCCGATGCCGGCAGGGCGGCTGACCGGCAGGGTGTGGGAGCAGGCGGTGCTGCCGGCTGTCGCCCGGGGCCGGCCGATCTGGTCGCTGACCAACACGACTCCGGTTCTCGCACCCGGCATCGTCGTGGTGCATGACCTCGCGGTCGTGGTCGGGCCGGAGTGGTTCGCGGCGTCGATGCGCTGGTACGGCCGGGTCATGCTCTCCGGGGCCCGGCGGGCCCGGCGGGTCATCACGGTGTCGCATGCGATCCGTGACGAGCTGATGGCCGTCGGCGTCGAGGGCGACCGCATCTCGGTGGTGTCACCCGCGATCGATGACAAGTTCTCGCCGTCCACCGGCGATCAGGTCGCCGATACCCGCCGCAGACTGGGGCTGGACCGCGGCTACGCCGTGATGGTCGGCTGGGCGGATCCGCGCAAAGACGTCGCCACCGCCGTCGCGGCGCATCAGCGGGTCGTCACGCAACACCCCCACGACCTCGTGCTCGTCGGTGAGTCACATCCCACCTTCGCGCCGGTCGCTCTTGCGGACCTGGCCTCGGTACGCCGCGTCGGCCACCTCGGGGATCGCGATCTGATCCCGCTGCTCACCGGGGCGAAAGTGTTGCTGTATCCCAGTCGTTACGAGGGTTTCGGGTTGCCGCCGCTGGAGGCGCTGGCGTGCGGCACTCCCGCGGTCGCGAGCGACATCCCAGCCCTGCGGGAGAGCACCGCCGGCCTGGTCCCGCTCGTCGCCCCCGGCGACGTGGCCGGCTGGGCTGACGCGCTGCTCGCCGGCATCACCGGCGCCCTCAGCTGCCCGTCTCCTCCGGTACGTCCGTGGCGAGCGGTGGGACAGCAGTTGGCAGCTGCGTTATCGGCTGGATCGGACGAGTGACCGAGCCGTGAGTGACGACCTCGTCCATGACGTCGTCGAGCCTCGACACGAACGACTCAGCGGCGAACTGCTGCGCCCGGCGGCGGGTGGCTCGGCGCGAGATCAACCGTCCGCTCGGACCGTCGGCAGCCACCAGCCTCATCTGCTCAGCGAAGGCCCACGGGGTCGGCGGCAGCAGCCAGCCGGTGACGTTGTGAATGACACTCTCGCGGGGTCCACCGGCGTCGACGGCGAGAACCGCCGACCCCGATGCCATCGCCTCGAGCGGGACGATCCCCCAGTCCTCGTTGGGCGCGGTGAACACGACTGCGAGGCAGCGGGCGTACAGCGACGCAAGCTCCTCGTCACTCGGATGGATGAGGAACTCCACCGGCAGCCCGGCGGCGTGCTGCCGCAGCGTCTCCAGGTAGGGCCGGCTCTTGCTGTCGACACCACCGGCGATGACCATCGAGACATCGGTGCCTGCTTCGCGCGCCGCTCGAAGCGCCTGGATCGCCAGCTCGATGCGCTTCTCCCACATGATCCGGCCCGCGACCAGGAAGAAGCGCTCCCGCGGCAGCTTGGGATGCAGCGTGAACTGCTCGAGGTCGACACCGGGGTGCAGCACCTCGACCTCGTCATCGGACAGGCCGGCCTTCTCGATGCGGTGTGCGGTCTCCTCGCTGTTGGCGAGAATGTGCCGGTACCGCCGCCACATCCGCTTGTCCACGGCCGAGAACCCGGGCGCCAGCGCGAGCAGGGCGGCGTACTTGCGCACGCTGCGGGTGCGTAGTGCCTGGCGGGTGACCGGGTCGTGCAGGATCTTCAGCGGGGTGTGGCAGTAGCAGACGGTCGGTACGTCGTTCCGTGCCATGACGAAGTCGCCGAGACCCTCTGATGACACCAGCAGCGCCTGCTCGTCGCGCAACGGCAGCTGGGTCCGGCCGATTCGGTAGGCCGCCTGGGCGAGGGCCGGCAGGCTGCGTCGTACCGACACCTGCGGCTCGAGGACGGTGATGTCGACGTCGCGCAGGCCGGGGAAGGTGCTCGCCGAGTCGTAGTGGTGGGTGTAGATCGTCCACTCGTGCCGACTTCGGCTGGCGATGTTGAGAAGCGTGCGTTCAATTCCCCCTGTCACGTAAATCCAGGGGTGGTAGAGCGCGAGCTTCACGAACGAATCCCTCTCGTTGCTCCGACTGCCCGACCGACGATAGTGCCCACGGTGCGGGTCGCGACGGTAGCAGCGCCGAACTCGTAGCCGTGCCGCAAATCATCTAACACAGGACGCACTCCCTGGGTGAAAATCGCCTCATTCAGCAAACGGCGTGCCCTGGGCCGATCCGAACGGGCCAGTCGGGCGAGCCGCACCCCCATGCCCTTTCCGTAACGCCAGTCGAGGCGCAGCAGCTGACGCCGGGTCCGCCACTGGTCGTGCTCGGCGATCGCGGTCGGCTCGAACAGCCCGGTCACACCCACCGCGAACAGCCGGTCGAACAGGTCGAGGTCCTCGGCGCTCGCCGCCCAGGTCCCGGGGCCGAGCGAGGCATCGAAGCCGCCGACGCTCTCCAGCGCGGAGCGCCGGACCGCCAGGTTCGCGCTGGCTCCAAGGTCACCGGACAGCCCCGGATGCAACACCTCCCGGGAGCTTCGGGAGGAGACCGCGACCGGGCGCTCGGCGGCCGCCTGATGCTCCGGGAGGACTATCCGGCCCGTCACAAACCCAGTGCCGGCGTCGGCGAACCCGGCCACGATCGCGTCGGCCCACCCGGGATGGACGCGTACGTCGTCGTCGACGAACCCGATCAGGTCATGGCTGGCGTGCCGCCAGCCAGCGTTACGAGCGAGACTGGTCCCGGCGCGGTCGCAACGAACCAGCACCCCGCCGTACTCGTCGACCAGCCTCGCGACCTGCGCTGCCGCGCCCGATGCCGAGTCCGCAACGACGAGCTCATCACCCGCCACCAGGTCGGCGCGCAGCGCCGCGAGGCACCCCGCGAGCAGCTGCGGTCGGTCGCGGGTCGGCACTACGACGGACAGCGGCGCACGCATCAGCCGGATCGCCCCGTCACCTCGCGGTACACCAGCTGGGTCGCTGCAGCGACCGCTGCGGTCGTGTGACCGGCAGCCGCAGCCTGGCCGGCCGCGGCGAACCTCGCCACCGCCTGGTCATCCGAGAGCAGTCGGCGCAGCTCGACCAGGACAGCCGCGGAGTTCCCGGCCGGTACGACGACCCCGGCCTCGAGGCGTTCCATCACTTCCGCGACAGCGGGATCGTCACTGCCGATGACCGGTCGGGCGTGGGTGGCAGCCTCGACGACCGCAAGCGACGAGCCTTCCGGCCGGCGGCCGGGAACCGAGGCGACGACGACCAGCCGCACCCGCCCGAGCAATGACGAAACCCCCGCCTCACCGAGCCTGCCGAGGAACGCCACCCGGTCGCCGAGGGAGCGGGCGCGGTACTGAAGGGCGGCGCGCTCCGGGCCATCGCCGGCAATCAGCAGCCGGGCGCCTCTTGCCTCGGTGCCGAGCGCGATGAACGCATCGATGACGAGATCGACACCCTTGTCCGGGGCCAGCCGGGCGATCACCGCCACGTCACGGCACTCGGCCGCCGGCCGCACCTTCTCCACCGGCTCGATTGCCGGGACGCCGATGGTGGTCACCGCGGGCATCCTCGCCTCCCGCAGCAGCGCCGCGAGCCGATCGCTCACCGCAATCGTGGCGGCCAGCCGGCGCCGGGCGACCCGCTGGAGGATCTCGGCGCCGGCGCCCTCGGCGAGGCCCCGCGCCGACCGCGTCGGGTGCTCCCGCGCGCCGAGCATCCGCTGGTCGTGCACCGTCATCACGGCTGGGATCTCGCGCGCGACGGTGAGGACGCTTGCCGAGAGCTCCCGCCCGACGTTGTGGTGGTGGATGACATCGGGCTGCACCGACGCGACCCGGTCGCTGACCAACCGGCGAGCCACCGGATCCCACGGATCGAGCAGCTTGGCTACGCCATGGTGCCGGCGCTCGCCCGCTACCAACGCGACGTCGTCGCCGGCCGCGCGCAACCCTGCGACCAGTCGGCGGATGTAGCTCTCCGCGCCGTAGCCGCTGTCGAGCGAGGCGTCGTGGACCATGAGGATCTTCATGCCGGCCGGTTCAGCGCGAAACCGGCGAGCAGCGGCATCCCGCCGGCGTTCGGCTCGATGGTGGTGCCGTCGGAAGCCGGCGTGTTCTGCACCAGATCGAACCGGCCGTCGGTCCCGCCGTCCCAGGCGAAGCCGCTCCATCCCCAGCCGTGTGCCTCGGCGTACGCGATAGCGCTCGCGTTGTAGCGACCATCGACACCGATATCGGGAAAGCCGAACTCCGTGACGACGACCGGGTTGCGCTTCCCGAAGCTCACCCAGCGATGCAGCGGCACCGAAGCGTCGTACGGCTTGGGGGTTGTGCATTGCGGCGGCGCGACGGTGCTGCACTGATACGCGTGCGCCCCGTACGCGATGTTGACTCCGTCGACCAGATCGCTGGGCGGGGTCTCGGCCTGGCCGATCCCACTGACGACGACAAGGTTCTTCGCTCCGGTACCCCTGACGGTCTGGTACAGCTGTTGCATCCCGGCCGCCGTCACGTCCTGACCATTGGCGGTGAAGTCGCCGCCGAACAGCCAGGTCTGTTCGGGCACGTTCGGCTCGTTGAACAGGTCGAACGCGACCAACGGATTGCTCTTGTACCGGCTCGCCACTTCCTGCCAGAACGTGATCGCCCCTGGTGAGTCGGCCATCGGCGTCAGGCCGGGAGTTCCACAGTCACCGATGTCAGCGAAGTGCAGGTTGAGCAATGCCACCATTCCGCGCGAGGTCACCCAGTGAACGACCCGGTCGACGACCTGGGGGTAGTCGCGCTCGTACTGGCACGACGTGGTGAGCCATTTCTGCTCGCCGAGGGAGATCCGCACCTCGTTGGCGCCCCAGAGCTTGAGCTGGCCGATCTCGGCGTTGGTCGGCAACGGCGTCTTGGTGCCGCCTTCGAGCCCGAACCGCTGCAGCCCGCGCAGGATCAGCGGTCGGCCGCGGCCATCGAGGATCTGGTTGCCCCGGGTCCGCAACGGGCCGACGACAGGCGCTGATCCGCCCGGCGTCTGGGCGATCGACGCGTCGTCGACGAGATGCCGCGCACCGACCCCGACCGTCGGGAAGCTGATGCCGAGCTGCACCTGCACCGTGCCCTTCGGTGCGATCGCCGCGACCGCCGCGACCGGCGTCCACGCCGACGTCGAGTCCGGCAGGGCCTCGCCCGGCTCGGTGTCAGTCACGGTGCCGGCCGAGTCGATGAAGCGAAGCTTGGCTCGGACACCTCGGACTGCGGTGACGGCCCGGATGTTCGCGGTACCGACGTACCGATCCAATTGGTTTGCGGGCTCGACCGGCGACCACGCTGTCATCGAGCCGCCGAGCGGGCTCGATGCCGACATCGCCAGCGAGCCGGCGCCGTGGTCCGCCGTCGTCGAAGTGACGAGCGCCGCGCCTGAGCCGGTCCACCCCCCGGTCGAGTGGTTGAAGGTCGCCGCGTCACCGCGGAGCCGCTGTACCGGAGAGATCGAGGCTACGACGGGCAGCGCCTTGATCGGGCCACCGGGCGGCGCAGGCGTCGGAGGCGGGCCGGAGCTGCGCGTCGCGATAATCGCGCCGACCGCGACGACGACCGTCACGATGAGAGCGACGCCGACGACCCCGGCGCGCTCCTCCAACCGCCTACGGAAGCCGCCGGACACGTTTGAAAACACTACGTCGCGGTGAGTCGTTCACCGCCGGCTGGATAGGTTCTGCGCCATGGATCTCAACGACACCTCAGCAGTTGTCACCGGCGGCGCCTCCGGTTTGGGAGCTGCCACCGCACGGTTGCTCGCCCAGCACGGAGTCGCCGTGGTCGTCGCCGACCTGCAGGACGACAAGGGCGAAGCGCTCGCGAAGGAGGTCGGCGGGGTCTACGTGCACTGCGACGTCACCAAAACCGATCAGATCATCAACGCGGTCGACACGGCGCTCGGCATGGCGCCGCTGCGATCCCTCGTGTGCTGCGCCGGAATCGGTTCCGCCCAGCGCACCGTCGGTAAGGACGGCGAGTACTCCTCGGCGTTCGACCTCGACAACTACAAGCTCGTCCTTGCGATCAACCTGATCGGCACGTTCGACTGCATTCGGATCGCAGCGACAGCGATGGGGCGCGGTAGTGCTGATGAGGACGGCCAGCGCGGTGCGATCGTGCTGACTGCCTCGGTGGCCGCCGAGGACGGCCAGATCGGACAGGCGGCTTACTCGTCGTCGAAGGGCGGCATCGTCGGTATGACGCTCCCGGTCGCGCGCGATCTGTCCGCAATCGGGGTCCGAGTCAACACGATCCTTCCGGGATTGATCGACACGCCGATCTACGGCGAGGGCGAGGCCTCGGAGGCATTCAAGGCCCAACTCGGCGCGCAGGTGCTGTTTCCGAAGCGTCTCGGCCATGCCGATGAGTTCGCCACGCTCGCACTCGAGATGCTTCGCAACAGCTACTTCAACGCGGAGTCGGTCCGTCTCGACGCAGGCATCAGGATGCAGCCTCGGTAGTCGCTATCGGTTGGTGAAAACCCAGAACCGGGCTGCGATGAAGTTGATGGTCGCGTTGACCGCGATCGCCACCAGCTTGGCGAGCAGGTAGTACACACCGAGCTGATGCACGCCGGCAACGATCAGCACGGTGGAAACGCCGTTGAAGATCACCATGATCGCGTAGCGCACGACCACCCGGCGGTGTTCAGCAGTCGACCGGAAGCTCCAGCTGTGGTTCAGCGAGTAGTTGATCGCGACACCGCAGCAGAAGGCGATCGCGGTCGCGAGCTCGAGCGGCACCCCAAGGGCGGAATGCAGCAGCGCCAGCAAGCCGAGGTCGGTGCCGGCCGCCAGGCAGCCCGTGATCGCCCATCGCACGAACGAACCCACGAGCGAGCGGGAACCGCTGGCGCCGCGCGGCTGCGCGCTCCGCGGCGTATCCAGCAGCTGCTCGTTCGTCACCGCGACATTGTGCCGGAAGCCCGCGCCGCCCTTCGCCGGAATCGCGGCTATCCCAGCCGCTTCGGCACCAGAACATCGAAGGCACGTGCCGCAACCGCGTCATTGTCGCGCCGCACCGCCACGTCCCAGAAGTGGTAGCCGAGAGCCTTGCGACCCTCAGCAAGGACGGCGGCGTGCCGGGCGCCGTCGATGACATCGAACTGTCCGACTGGACGCCCCGCGTTGTCCCAGGCCGCCGCCCGCGAGTAACCCAACGTGGACAATCGCTCCCATAGCCGGTCGGGTTCGGCGAACCCGGCCGCGCGTGTCAGGCCCGGGTCGAACTCGAAGAAGACGACCGGATCGCAGTCGCGCCAGGTCGAGATCAGTTCCGGCACCAGTGCAACGTCGAGGCCATCGGTGTCGGACTTGATCAACCGCACTGATGCGAAGTCCGGATACTGCGCGCGGAGCTCGCCGATCGACATCGACGTAACGGTCGACGCCGCGTCCTCGACGAAGTGGGTCGTGGTTCCGGTGCTCCGCACCGGGCTGGCAGCCGACATCGGCAGGTCCGGCGCAGTCAGGAAGCACTCGACCACCGTCACCGCATCGACATCTCCGACGTTGCGTCGCAGGTACGCCGACCAGTACGGGTCGCCTTCGACGCAGAGCACCCGCGCCGGTGTGCGGGCCAGGATCTGAAGCGCCGAGTCGCCGATGTTCGCCCCGACGTCGACGACGCGCAACGGCTGGTCGGCCGGATCGGTCCCGAGCGCGGCCGCGAGCTCGACGAGGTTCTGTCCGTACGTGGGCGTCGACCACGCGTAGTCAGGCAGCCGATGGGACCACGGCAGGTAGAGCTCGACTCCCTGGACGCGGCGACGAACGGTCCGGTTCGCGAACGCGCGCCGCAACGGTGAATTCGCCCGGGCATAGGACGCCACCCGCCGCAGGCCGGTCTTGATCGCCCCGGGAAGCATCGTGGCTAGCCCTCGCCGTACTGGTCGATGGGCGGGATCCGCGCCGGTGCCGAGGGCCGTCGCCACAACGGGCCGGCACCACCGGCGATCGCGACATCACACGAATGCCGTACGCCGGTGGCCATGTTCGCCCACGTGTAGCGCGCGGCGAAAGCCTTCGCCGCCGCGAGCTGGTTCGCGGGGGTCTGCCAGGCCTCGACGATCGCATCGGCAAGCGCCCTGGCCTCCCAGTCGCGCATCAGCGTCGCGTGCCCGCCCGCCACCTCGACGAGGGCCGGATCCGGACTGATGACAAGTGGGATCCCGAGCCGCATCGCCTCGGCCGCCGGCATCCCAAAACCTTCGAAGTCGGACGGAAAGACGACCAGCCCCGCCGCGGCGAAGCGTTCGTGCAACTCCTGGTCGGAAACCCAGCCGAGGGGTGTGACCAATTCGTCCAGCTTGAGGCGCTGGATCTGCGCCGTCACCGCTTCGCGGTCGCCGCCCGGAATACCGCAGAGCTGCAGTGGCCGAGCGCTGCCTTCATCGCGAAGCAGTGCCCAGGCGTCGAGCAGCAGGCCGACGTTCTTGTTGGCGTACGCCCCGAAACCGATGGCGTAGGGCGGATCGACGGGCGTCTTCGGGCGCGGCCAGTCGTCGGCTTGATCGGCGGCGAGGTACGCCAGTGCGACCCGGCTCGGGTCGATCCACGGCCGCGACGCGAGGAGGTCCTTCGTGGTCCGGTTGGAGATCGAGGCGATCGCGTCGGTCTGGCGTAGTCCGATGTCGTATGACACCCGCAGGATCCGGGCCGACCGACTGAACTGGTCGGGCCGCAACTCATGCCGCAGGTCATAGATGATCACCGAGCGCGGGCAGGGCAGCCGTACGACCGTGGTGGCCGGGATGACTCCGAGCATCACGTCGGCCCCGACCTGCCGGCACAGCTTAGGAACGATGGTGTTCTGGGCGACTGTCCGGCGGCGCTTGTAGTGCTCCTCGATCGGCACGACATGCGGCGTCATGGACTCGGGGACCGTCATCTGGGCCAGTGGCGTGGTCACGACATGTAGCTCGTCGCCGGTGTTGAGTTGTTCCCACCCCAGAAGCATGTTGTGAATGATTCGACCGAGGCTCGAGCCGGTAACCGGCAACGCATCGACGACGATCCGCACCGCAGCTCCTTTCGATCGACGCGGCGCAGCGTACCGTCGGCACCCGGCTGCCCGGAGCCGCCGGCGCGACCACCCACGGAAACCCGGCTGAGTTGCTAACCTTTGCAAGCCGCATCTGCATGTGTTGAGGGGTAACCAACTGGTGTCCGACCGCACGGAAATCCACGAAGTCGTGGTGGTCGGAGGCTGCGGACGTGTCGGCCTACCGCTCGCCATCGCCTTTGCGAGCCAGGGCCTCAAGGTGCACTCCTACGACCTCAACGAGGCCGTGGTGAAGCAGGTCAACGACGGCCTCATGCCGTTCGACGAGCCAGGCGCACCCCCGGTGCTGCAGGAGGCGCTTGCCGCCGGCCGGTTGGCGGCAACGAGCGACCCCTCGGTGATCGCCGGTGCCGACGCGGTGATCATCGTCATCGGCACGCCTGTCGACGAGCACCTCAACCCCGACCCGAACGCACTGCCACGAGCGCTGGTCCAGTGCAACCCGTACTTCCGCGACGGCCAGCTGATCGTCCTGCGCAGCACCGTCTATCCAGGCGTCACGCAGCTGGTCGAGAAGCGGCTCGCCGATCTCGGTGTCGACGTCTGCGTGACGTTCTGTCCGGAGCGGATCCTCGAAGGCCACGCGATGGAGGAGCTGTACTCGCTTCCGCAGATCATCGGCGCCCGCACCGAGGAAGGTCATCAGCGGGCGTCAGCACTGTTCGGGCGGCTGACCGAGAATCTGGTGCTGACCACCCCGGAGGAGGCCGAGCTCGCGAAGCTCTTCACCAACGTGTGGCGATACATCAAGTTCGCCGCGGTGAACCAGTTCTACATGATCGCCAACAGCCAGGGCCTGGACTTCGAGCGGATCCGGCAAGCCATCGCCCAGGACTACGCCCGTGCCGCCGACATGCCGAGCGCCGGCTTCGCCGCCGGCCCGTGCCTGTTCAAAGACACGATGCAGCTCGGCGCGTTCAACGACAACGACTTCGCCCTCGGTCACGCCGCGATGCTGGTCAACGAGGGACTGCCGCTACACATCGTGAGCCGGCTGGAGACGCAGTACGACCTGGCACAGCTCACGGTCGGCATCCTCGGGATGTCCTTCAAGTCGGGCTCCGACGACACCCGGTCGAGCTTGTCCTACAAGCTCAAGCGGATTCTCACCTTCAAGGCGAAGCAGGTCCTGACCACGGACCCGTATGTGACAACCGATCCGTCGCTGGTTCCGCTCGAGCAGGTGCTCGCCGAGTCCGACCTGATCATTCTCGCGACTCCTCACAAGGACTACCAGGGCCTCACCTTCACCCAGCCCGTCGCCGACGTATGGAACTTCTTCGGCAACGGCGTAAGGATCTGACGAGAGCTGACATGACAACACGCAAGGTGCTCGTCACCGGCTCTGCCGGCTTCATCGGCGGCTACCTCGTCGAGCAGCTGCTCGATGCGGGTTGGACGGTCGCCGGCATCGACAACTTCTCCAAGTACGGACCGGTTCAGCGCTCATATGACAACCATCCGAACTACGAGTTCGTCGAGGGTGACGCCCGAGACCCGGACCTGGTCGAGCGAATGCTTGACGGATGCGAGGCGTTCGTCGCCGGCGCCGCGATGATCGGCGGGATCTCCTACTTCCACGAGCACGCCTACGACCTGATGGCGATCAACGAGCGTATCATCGCGGCTTCTTGCGACGCGGCGATCAAGGCCATGCGTAATGGCACCCTGCAGAAAGTCACGTACCTGTCGAGCTCGATGGCGTACGGCAGCACCGATCGCTGGCCATCGGTCGAGGGTGATGAGCTGACAGTCCCACCGCCGGGGTCCAGCTACGGCTTCCAGAAGCTCGCAGTCGAATACTTCGCGCGCGCCGCGTGGGACCAGTACCAGCTCCCCTACACGATCGTTCGCCCGTTCAACGCTGTCGGCGTCGGCGAGACCCGGGCATTGGGAGACGTCGAAATCGAGTCCGGCACTGTGAAGCTCGCACTCAGCCACGTCGTACCGGATCTGATCCAGAAGACGCTGAAGGGTCAGGATCCGCTGCACATCCTCGGCGATGGCAGCCAGGTCCGGTGCTACACCTACGGTGGGGACCTCGCCGCCGGCATCATCGCCTGCATGACTCATCCGAACGCGCGCAATGAGGACTTCAATATCTCCAACCCGACCGCGACGACCGTCCTCGAGCTCGCCGAGGCCATCTGGCGCAAGATCAAGGGGCCGGACGTGCCACTACGGCTCGCGCACGACGAGCCGTTCGCACATGACGTGCAGAAGCGGATCCCCAGCGTCGAGAAGGCGAGGAGCCTTCTCGACTTCGAGGCGACCACCAGCCTCGACACCATGCTCGACGAGCTGATCCCCTGGATCGAAAAAGCTCTCGCCGACAACCTGCTCTGAACCGCGCGCCAGTCGCCTGATTCCCCAGCGAAAACTGTGGAGTGACGCTGCTATTCCGCGCCTTTCGCTGGGCGATCGGCGAGTGGCCGGCGCGAAAGAAGCGGGGCGGTAACCTCGCCCCGCTTCTTTCGCGCTCTTGCTTTTTTCCTTGATCTAGACCGAAATTCGGACCTCGGAGACCTCGCCCTTGGCGACCGTCACGTCGGCCGAGCCGCCGTCGTGGCCGCCACCCGGGATCGCTCGGACGGTCCAGGAGCCCGGCCGGGCGAAAAACCGGAACTGCCCGGTCGCCGACGTCACGACCTCGGCGGTGAAGTCGCCGCCGGAGTCGAGCAGCCGGACGTAGCCGCCCGAGACCGGCGAGTCACCGGCGTACACCAGGCCCTGGATGACGGTCTCGCCGTCCGGGATTCCGGAACGGTCGATCGTCGCCTGATCGGGTGCACCGCACATCTCAGACGTCCTTCTCGATCGGAACGCCGACCAGTGAGCCGTACTCGGTCCACGAACCGTCGTAGTTCTTGACGTTCTCCTGCTCGAGGATCTCGTGCAACACGAACCACGTGTGCGCGCTGCGCTCGCCGATCCGGCAGTACGCGATCGTGTCCTTGCCGAAGTCGACGCCCTCTTCGCTGTAGAGCTTCTTGAGGTCGTCATCGCTTTTGAAGGTGCCATCCTCGTTGGCCGACTTCGCCCACGGGATGTTCACAGCCGATGCGATGTGACCGGCCCGCTGCGACTGTTCCTGCGGCAGGTGTGCCGGCGCGAGCAGCTTGCCGGAGAACTCATCCGGCGAGCGGACGTCGACGAGGTTCTGCACGCCGATCGCGGCGACGACCTCGTCACGGAAGGCGCGGATGTCGTTGTTCGGCGCCTTCGCCTGGTATTTCGTGGCCGGCCGGTTCGGCTGCTCCTCGACGAGCTCACGGCTGTCGAGCTCCCACTTCTTGCGGCCGCCGTCGAGTAGCTTCACGTCCTGGTGGCCGTACAGCTTGAAATACCAGTACGCGTACGCGGCGAACCAGTTGTTGTTGCCGCCGTACAGCACGATGGTCTCGTCGTTGCTGATTCCTCGGTCGGACAGCAGAGCCTCGAACTTCTCTTTGCTGACGAAGTCGCGGATGACCGGGTCCTGCAGGTCCCGCTTCCAGTCCAGGCGCACGGCGCCCTTGATGTGGTTCTTGTCGTACGCCGCGGTGTCTTCGTCCACCTCGACGAGGACGACGGACGGGTCGTCGAGATGCGCCTCGACCCAGTCGGCGTCGACGAGTACGTCGGTACGAGCCATGTCAGATCACTTTCTCGTGAGATGAGGGGGCCGCGACCGCGCCGCAGCGCGGTACGGCCGAGGGTTGAAACAGGTGAGACGGAGCTACACCAGACACAGACAAGTGGCCACGCGGCACAGATCCACCGCACGGCGGCTCCACAGCGCCGGCGACAGCCGCGGCAAACTGGGAGTGATCACAATGCCCAGCCTACGCACCAGGTTCGCGGGCCGCCAATCGGGTAGTTCTCAACTCATGCCATAATTAGTTACGCAGGCTAAGCATCTTCGCAACTCCCTAGAGGACCACCAGTGCCCACCGCACCGCCCGCCGCGAGAAGTCGCAGCGGGATCGATTACAAGTGGATCGCGCTGTCGAACACGACGCTCGGCATCCTCATGGCGACGATCAACAGCTCGATCCTGCTGATCGCCCTTCCCGACATCTTCCGCGGCATCAAGCTCAACCCACTCGCGCCCGGCAACACCCCGTATTTCTTGTGGATCATGATGGGCTTCCTGCTCGTCACCAGCGTGCTCGTCGTCAGCCTGGGTCGGATCGGTGACATCTACGGGCGAGTCCGAATGTTCAATCTCGGGTTCGCGGTCTTCACACTCTTTTCAATCCTGCTCGCCGTTACCTGGCTGAAGGGCACCAGCGGCGCGCTCTGGATCGTGGTCATGCGGCTGGGACAGGGAGTCGGAGGAGCGTTCCTGTTCGCCAACTCCAGCGCGATCCTCACCGATGCATTTCCCGAGGATGAGCGTGGCTTGGCGCTCGGATGGAATGGCGTCGCGGCCATCGGCGGCTCGTTTCTGGGTCTCATCCTCGGCGGCCTGCTCGGGCCGATCGAATGGCATTTGGTCTTCGTACTCTCAGTGCCACTTGGCCTGTTCGGCACGGTCTGGTCATACCTGAAACTGAAGGACAACGGGGTCCGGACGCCGAGTCGCATCGACTGGGTCGGCAACGTGCTGTTCGCCGTCGGCCTCGTCGGGGTGCTCACCGGAATCGTCTACGGCCTGCAACCGTACGGCGGACACACCATGGGCTGGACGAAGCCGTTCGTCCTCGTGTGCATGCTCGGCGGGCTCGCCGTACTCGCGATCTTCATCGTCGTCGAGACCAGGGTCGCCGATCCGATGTTCCGGCTGAACCTGTTCCGCATGCGGGCGTTCACCATGGGCAACCTGACCGGGCTGTTCACCGCGCTGTCGCGCGGTGGTCTGCAGTTCATGCTGATCATCTGGTTGCAGGGGATCTGGCTGCCCGAGCACGGCTACTCATTCGATCGGACTCCGCTGTGGGCCGGCATCTACATGATCCCGCTGACGGTCGGCTTCTTGATCTCCGGTCCGCTGTCGGGCCGGCTCGCCGACCGGTTCGGCGCCCGGCCGTTCGCCACCGCCGGAGCGCTGCTGAGCGGGATCTGCTTCCTGTTGTTCAACTTGCTGCCGATGGACTTCAACTACGTCGCGTTCGCACTGCTGTTGACGCTGGTCGGCATATCGATGGGGTTGTTCTTCGCGCCGAACAACGCTGCGGTGATGAACTCGCTACCCGCCGACCAGCGCGGCGCCGGTGCCGGCATGCTGAACACCTTTCAGAACAGCGCCCAGGTGCTGTCGATCGGGGTGTTCTTCACCGTCATCACACTGGGCCTCGCGGCTCGCCTGCCGCACGCGATGCAGTCCGGTCTCGCGGCACAGGGAGTGCCGACTGCCCAGGCGCAGGCGATCGCGCATCTCCCACCGATCGGCACGTTGTTCGCCGCGTTCCTCGGCTTCAACCCCGTCCACCAGCTGCTGCCCTCGGCACAGGCGGCGCACGTGTCGGCGGCGCACTACACCTTCCTCACCGGCCGTGGCTTCTTCCCGCACCTCATCGCAGGACCGTTCGGTCATGGCTTGCATCTGGCGTTCTATCTCGGCGCCGCCGGCTGCTTCCTTGCCGCCATCTTCTCTGCCCTGCGCGGCGGCCACGGCGGATCGATCGGCCGGGACCGCACCGAATCGATGGAGCTTGGTATCGCCGGAGCCGGCGAGGTCGCGATGGCCGAGGCCGGAGCCGGGATCGACGCCTCGATCTGACCCCCGCCTTGTCGCTCCCGCGTCATTGCGGAGCGGTCACACACCCGCTCGAGCTGATTCGTGGCGGCAGCCGGTAGACCGTTCCTAGGGCACCCGCCATCACCTGACGGACACCGGGGATCGCGGCGGTCCAGGTCATCAGCCGGGCGGTGTGCTCGAGGGGAAGCGGCTCGATCACCAGGTACTGGTCGCGGGCTGAGACGAGGACGTGCACCAGCTGCGAGCACGACCCCGGTGCTCCGAAGGAGTTGTCGGGTGCCGTGACGCCGACGTAGTTGACCCGGTTCGCAAACGTCGGACCGTAGAAGGGGTACTCGAGGCCGTGCCCGGACACCCCGATCCGCGCACCGGTCAGCCCGCCGAGGTAGGAGTAGATCGCGTCATTCGGACCGGCTGTGACGGCGTAGCGCTGTTTGAGGTACTTGTGCTGCAGTACGCCGCCGACCACGACCAGGGCGACGACACTCACCGCGCCGAGCGCCAGCCCGCAGTGACGCCACGGTGACCGGAGGAACACAGCGGCTCCCCACAGTCCGGCGGCGCAGACCACGATCGCTGCTGCGATTCCCGGCGCGGTCGCCACCTTGCCAATGAACCTCGACAGCAGTAACAGGACGATCGTGAAGCCGGTGAGTCCGACCGTCACGACGACGGCATGGCGGCGCAGCAGTTCAGCGGTCGCGAGCAACACCATCGCCAGCGCGAGAACCGGAATCGCATAGCGGGTGTTCGTCGCGAAGAGCACGGGTTGGTTCGGTGCCCCGATCGCGGTGGTGGGCGTCAGCAGGTAGGCGATGAATCCCAGCACAGTAACGACGCCGAGCATCCGGCGGCTCGGCGCCCGGTCGAACCCGATGGCGAGCACTGCGCCGGCGGCCATCAACAGCGCAGCCACCGGCCAGGCGCTGGTCCACACCACTTTCAAGCCGGGCACGAACCAATGCCGGATGACGCTCCAGTTGCCGAGGTAGTGAGCGACGGTGAAGGAGTAAGGCTTGACCTCGGGGTAGGGCACGAAGGTCAGGCCGTGCCCGGCAACCCGCAGATCGAGGCTGGGTTGTGGCGATCCGACGATCACCCAGTCCCGGAGGTACCAGAAGCTGCCGGTGAGCAGGCCGGCCGCACCGATCGCGACAGCCACCCGGATCCGGTCGCCCCGCGCAACCACGGTCGCGCCGATCGCGATCAGCAGGACGGGGGCGACTAGCGGCAGCTTGGTCCCCGCGGCCAGGCCGAGCGCCAGCCCTGCGAGCGCGATCTCGAGGAGCCAGCCGGGCCGCGGTCGCCCGGCGCGAGGCAATCCGGCAATGAGCAGACACGCCACCCCGGCCAGCAGGAAAGCCATGCCGGGGATGTCGTTCAGCCCAGGGCCCGAGCTTGCCCCCGCGACGATCGGCAGCGCAAGAACCACTGCTCCGCCGGCCACCCCGGCGGCACCGACCCGCCAGCGGGCCCCGATGACCCAGCACGCCAACAGCGCCAGCCAGCCGAACAGCAGGTTCAGCCCGAACGTCGCGATGTCGGGCCGCGGGCCGAGCATCGCGATCGCATCGAGAAGCTCGACGTTGAACGGGTAATAGAGCGTGCCGTCGCTCGCGGCGGTCTGGTGAAGATGGTCGAGGTTGTGGGTCTGGACCATCTGAGCTGCCTGGGTCAGGTGGTAGTGCAACGAGTCGAGGTCGGTCGGCCCGGTGTGGAGCGCACGTGCATCCCGGCCGAGCAGGACGGCCGAGATCGACATCACGCACACGACGAGCGATGCCAGCACGAGCCGGTCGGCGGGCGCGGTCGGCAGCCGGAGGCTGAGCCGCCGTCTCGCTGGTGCCGGGCGGCCGAGCGCCGCAACGATCGCCGCGACGGCGGCGCTCACCACCGCAAGCGGCCAGCGGCGAAGCCCGTCGGCGAGCCCCATGAGCTCGGCGACGACAACCAGGCCGGAGAGTGCAATCACAGCGCGCGCGAGCACAGCGGCGGCGGGGTCCCAACTCGGCAGGAGCCGGCGCTGGAGCCGCGCCGCCGCGAACGGCCACAGCGCGACTGTCAGAACGAGCGCAGAACTGCCTGCGATGTAATCGCCGACGTTCATCGAGGCATCCGCATCCGCACATTCTCACTGGCCATGCCGCTGCAACCCGGCAGCGACCATGCCACGATGGACAGCGAACTGACCGGCGGGACTGCAGATCTGGCCGTCGCGGCTCGACCATCCAGCTGCTGGCAACCGCCACCCGAACCAGGAGAACGAGGACATGGACTCCGCGACCGCTCCGGCGACACCGCAGCCGTCACACGACGACGACGCGAAGTGGGCACTGCTCCTCGAGTACGACGCCGCCGACTTCCGGGGCCGCCATGAGCTGCTCGACCGAGAGCGGATCACGGTGCGGGACATCGCAAGATGGCGCCGAGAGACCGCAAAGCTGCGAGCGTCGAACGGAAACGCCGGGCCAGTCCGCGCAGCCAAGTCCCGCGCCGGCAAGGCCGCTTCGGCCGGGGCCGACGCACCCCCCGAGTCTGCGCCGCAGCCCACTCCGGAGGAGCAGCCCACCGGCGTGGGCCGCTCCCGCCGACGGTCGAAGTCAGCCGAAGGCGCACCGCCGCCGCCCCCCGGCCCGCTCTCCGCGCTACGGAGCGACGTGGTGGCGGCACACGCGAGCGCGCTGGTCTACCACGCGGACGCACTGTCCCGACTGATGGCGGAGGCGCCGGCCAGCGCCGCCGGGTACCGCCGTCGATCCAGTCCGATCGAGCGCCTGACTGCTGCTGCGCAGGAAACCAGCGCCGCCGCCCGCGAGGTGTTGTCAGCGAGGCGCCGGTCAGGAGTCACCGACGCCCCGGCGCGCGACTCGGTCGACGTGTCGTCAGAGCTCACCGACATGCTCTCGACGCTGACCGACTACTCGAGCCTCGCGGTCGCCGTACAGCTGCTCGCCCGTGAGCTCGCACCCGGCGAGCAGGAAGCGGTGAATCCGCGGCGTACCCAGCCGGGCGAGCGCAACCGCCGGCCCTGGTGGGGCGCCGAGGAGGCCGACGCGCCGACCGAAAGCGCACCCCGGCGACGGACCAATCCCCGGCAGCCGCACAAGTGGGGCAGCCGCAACCAGGACGACGGCGACTGACCCGTCAGGTTGCCGAGGTAGGTGGCCCTCCGACCGGCACGGCCTCATCTGCCGCGTCGTTCGATTCGCCCTTCTTCCGACCGAAGCGGCGCTTTCCGTCGCTTCCGCTCTCGCTCACCGTGCGCTGACCGGGGGCGGAGTCGCGGAGCAGCGGCATCGCGCTGTCCGGGTAGTACTTGTCGTAGCCCGCGTAGACGCCGGATTCCTTGCGGCTGGCATTGAGCACCAGCCCATAGAGATGAGCGTCGACCGCATCGAGGGCGGCGAGTGCTCGGGTGACCTGCTGCCGCTTGGTCTTGCCCTGCCGGACGACCAGGACAGTGCCGCTCGCGGACGCTGCCAGCAGCGATGAGTCGGCCACCGGGAGCAACGGTGGCCCGTCGATGATCACCACATCGCAGTGATCCTCGAGCTCGGTCATCAGGCGGTCCATCTGCTCGCCCGCGAGCATCTCGCTGGGATTCGGGGGCAGCGGCCCGGCGGCCAGGATGCGCAGCTTCAGGTCCCCGCCACCCCACGACTGAAGGGCCTCGCTCCAGTGGGTCCACCCCATCAGCACCGACGTGAGCCCGACAGCGCGTTCGACACCCATGTACTCCGCCACCGTCGGGCGCCTGAGGTCGCCGTCGAGCAGGATGACATCGACCCCGATCTGCGACAGGGCGACGGCGAGATTGCAGGCTGCGGTGGTCTTGCCTTCCTCGGCGACGGCAGACGTGACGAGGATCGAGCGAGGCTGCTCGTCGATCTGTGCGAACTGCAGGTTGGTCCGCAGCTGGCGGAAGGCTTCGCCTCGCCCCGGACCACGCATTCCCGCGACAACCACCGGATGTTTCGCCGTATCTCGGTCAAACGGGATCGCCGCCAGTGCCGGCACTCGGAACCGCTCCCGCAGGTCGTCGGTCGACTTCACGCTGGAGTCGATCGAATCTCGGATGAATGCCAACGCGATTCCGATCGCGGCACCGACCAGAGCCGCGGCGATCAGATACAGGGTTGTCTTCGGCGACGACGGCTTCGATGGCGGGAACGCCGGGTTGGCGATGCTCGCGGTCACCGGCGACTGGCTGTTGGCAGTCGTCTCGATCGTTTTGATGTAGGCGGCCAGGCGAGTGGCGACCGCGTTGGCGATGTTTGTCGCCCGCACGGCGTTCGCGTCGGTCGCGGTGATGTTCAGCAGTTCTGTCGCGGTCGGGCTGCTCGCCGACACCTTCGACTTCAGGGTCTCCCAGGAATACGGCAGATGAAGCTTCTGAACGACGGGCGCGAGCACCTGGTAGTCGTCCACGATCTGGGTGTAGGAGGACATCCGCTGCTCGACTGCTGCAACGCCGGCATAGGCGTTGGCCGCGGAGTCTCCAACCGTCCCGGTCGAGGCGTTCACGAACATCTGCGCGGTGGCGCTGTATTTCGGCGTCACGACGTTGACGTACGCAGCAACGCCCGCGATCACGACCAGCATGGAAACCGCTACGACTCGCCAGCGCTTGCGAAGCGCCGACGCCATCTCCACAAGACTCAAGAGGGGATCTCCTGCGCTCGCTGTTGTCTCGCGCTCGGGGCCGAGCGGACTCAGGGTAATTCAAGTTCCTGAGGATTTCCGGTGGCTCAAACCGCCCCGCGGCTACCGGTCCACCCGGTTACGTACAGTTGTCGGGTGCCGAGAGCGCTCATCACGGGAATCACCGGGCAAGACGGGCTGTACCTCGCCGAGTTGCTGACCGGCAAGGGCTACGCCGTCTTCGGGCTGGTCCGCGGACAGTCGAACCCGAAGGTCCAGCTGGTCGAAAGCGTGGTCCCCGGCGTCGAGCTGATCGAAGGGGACCTCACCGACCTGCCCTCGCTGATAAGCGCGATGGAGATCGCCCAGCCTGACGAGGTCTACAACCTCGGCGCGATCTCCTACGTGGGGCTGTCGTGGCGGCAGGCTGAGCTCACCGGAGACGTCACCGGCATGGGCGTGCTGCGAATGCTCGAGGCAATCAGGATCGTCACCAGCAATGACATGGGGCGGGTCCGGTTCTACCAGGCATCGAGCAGCGAGATGTTCGGCAAGGTGCGGGAGGTGCCACAGACCGAGGCGACCGCCTTCCATCCACGGTCGCCGTACGGCGTGGCGAAGACCTTCGGTCACTACATGACGGTCAACTACCGCGAGTCGTACGACGCGTTCGCCTGCTCCGGCATCCTGTTCAACCACGAGTCACCCCGCCGGGGAGTTGAGTTCGTCACCCGCAAAGTCAGCCGCGGCGTCGCCCGAATCGCGCTTGGGCTGCAGGACACGATCACGCTCGGCAATCTCGACGCCCGGCGAGACTGGGGATTCGCAGGCGATTACGTCGAGGCGATGTGGCAGATGCTCCAACAGCCGGAGCCTGGCGACTACGTGATCGCCACCGGCGAGACCTGGTCGATCCGCGATCTCCTCGACCTGGCTTTCTCGCGCATCGGGATCGAGGACTGGTCGTCGTATGTCGAGCAGGACCCGAGGTTCATGCGCCTCGCCGAGGTGGATGACCTCATCGGTGACGCCGCGAAGGCCAAGCAGACACTCGGATGGAAGCCAACCGTCAACTTCACGGAGCTCGTTCAGATGATGGTCGACGCGGACCTGGAGAGCGAGCGCCTGCGCCGGCCGCCCGGGGCCTAGCAGCCGGTCAGGCGAGCGGTGGCGTCACCGTCGGCAGTTGACCGGACGCGATCGGTACGTCGTCGATAGGAGCGTCGGTCGCAGTCGCTGCCTCGGGCTCCCCTCCTGCCCGCCCCTGGCCGGGAAGATCCGACTTACGGTGTCGTCCGGCCGGAGCCTGGCCTCGGGTGTAGCCGAGCATGATCACCCACCAGGTCAGGGCCAACGCCCCTTGCCCCATGGCAACGGCCCATAGCGCGCCGAGGGCGCCGTGGATGATGCTCCCCGTGACGGTGGCGGTCAGGTACACGACGGCGCCTGCCACATCAACGACGATCGCCCGTTGGATCAGGCGCATACCGAGCATCGCGGCCCGACCACCCGTCATCAGGCCGAGAAACACGATCTGCGCGGCGGTGGGGACGAGCAGCGGCTTCGCCGTGGTCCAGGTGCCTCCGAGGACAAGCCTTCCCACCGGGTCAGGCAGTAAGACCAACACCACAGCGTTGAGGACCGCCACGGTCCCGGCGACCGTCGTGGTGCGCAGCGCGTGGTGTCGGGCCCGGATGTAATCGGCCGGTGCGCGCGAGACCTCGGTGATGCAGGCGGCCACCGCGGCGATCTGGAACGTGCCGAACGGGCGCACGAGCAGGATCGTTCCCTGGACGCCGCCGAGCTGCCGAGCGCCGACAATCGCCCCGACCACGCTCGACGTCGCCAGCGCCGTTCCCTGTGTCGATCCATACGACACGAGATAGCGCCACGAGAAGTGCCAGGTGTATTTCAAGAACGAGATGGTCAGTCGAGGCCGGTAGTCCCGATATTGCCCAAACAGCAGCAGGCCGCTGAGCGCTCCGGTGCCGGCCCAGACGGCGATGAAGTGCACCAGGTTGTGGTCGTGGACCACCACCAGTCCGGCGACTCCGCCGAACACGAGGATCAACCAGGCGGTGTCCAGCACGAGCGATCGGACTGGACGCTGCGTGGCGAAGCCGAGATAGCGGCCGAGATCCTGCAGCACCAAGAACGGAAGGCAGACGCCGAGAACAATCAGGGCTCCACCGAGTCGAGTGCTGAACTGCTGCACGCCGAACCCGACCGCGATCGTGAGGGCCGCCAGTGCAAGGCCCACCAAGCTGCTAGTCGCGATCACCTCGCTGGGCCGCTCTTGCGCTTCGACCGGATGCACGAGCAACGGGTCGGACACCAGCGCCCGCGAGACACCCTGCAGCACGATGTAGACCAAGAAGACAATGCCGAACAACCCGAACGAGGAAACCGGGAGCAACCTGGCGGCAAGCAGGGCGATCACGACGTTCGACGCGCCCGCGACCGCCTGGTCGATCGTGATCAACCCGAGCCGGCGACCGGCTGTGCGCTGGCCGCGGCTCAACCGCTGCTCCTTGCCACCGCGTCAAGCCTCCAGCACGAGTCGAACCGAGCGATCCGCAACCCTACCGACTGCGATAGCCGCGCGCTGATAGCGTTCGGCGACGTTTGGAACCGGGTGGAGGTCACCGTTGGTCCGGGAGCCGGATTTCCTCATCGTCGGCACACCCCGTTCAGGTACGACCTTCGTACAGCGCCTCGTCTGTGAACTGCCGGGCGTGCGGGTCCCCTGGGAAACCCACTTCTTCGACCCCCATTTCTGGCAGATTCGCAACCGCTATTCATTTCCGCTCGGACATGACGACCTCGTCGCACTTCTCAACGAATACCAACGGATCTATTTCGCCGGTCGGGCCGGCTTGGATCGGGCCGGTATCGCGCAAATCGTCGACCTGCTGGGCGGACAGTGCCGTGACCCCGTTGAGCTGTTCTCCGCGCTGCTTCAGGTCCTTGCTTCGGATCAGCCGGTCATCGGCGCGAAGGACCCGTACCACCTCAAGTGGTGGCGCCCACTTTCACGTGCGCTTCCGAACCTCAAGTTGATCTGTGTGGTGCGAGACCCGCGCGCCGTTGTCGCGTCGGTGTTGGAGCTGGGATGGGCGTCTGACGCAGTCGTGACCGCGAGCATCTGGCGGGACGACGTCCATCGCGCCCGAGCGGCTGCAAAGTCACTGGGCCCGCAGCGCTGCATGCTCATCCGGTACGAGGATGCCGTCAGCCGTCCCGACGCGCTTCGTGCGAGATTCGCCTCGTTCCTCGGCATCGACGAGGCGGATTCACTGCAGAGCGTTTCGCCCGAAGCGCTGTTTCGGGAGTCCGAGACCTGGGTCAGCCGCGCCGCGGAAGCACCCGATCCGGACCGCATCTCGGTGTGGACCGATCGGCTGAGCGAGGACCAGCAGTTGGCGATCGCGGCGGTCTGCCGGCGGGAGATGCGCGACCTGGGTTACGAGCTCCCACATCTGACGGCCGCCAGGATTGCGCAGGCGCGGCTCAAGGCCGGCCCTACGACGCAGCTCCGGGTCCTCGAGAGGTGGGCGAGAAGCCGCGCCCGGGACGCTTCGATTCGCTATGTCACGCGAGGCTGGCGCAGTCAGCCAACCCGGGCCTAGCCCCAAATTCCCGAGTCGCGGACAAAGCCCGACTTCACCCGCTGCGCGACTGCCGGGAACCGCTTCCTGAGCCGTCCGTACTCGTCCGGAAATATCAGCCGGGAGCTCTTGGCGAAGTCTCCCACCAAGCCTCGGAATTCAGACTTGCGGGCGCTGCGACGCCAGGTGTTCCATCGGTCGGCATCCTCGGGGAGAAATGGCGACGGCAGCTCGCCGAACTGCTGGCCGCCGGCCTCTCGATAGGCACGACGCAGATGCCGGGAGATCCGGCGACCGTCGGTATCACGCGAATACGGGTACGGCGGCGGGTCCGGAAGCGTTTGCCGGAAGTGGCGAACCCGCTCGGCGTACTCCTTGGCAAGCACGTCAACCGAGCCGCTCTGACGCAGGTGCGCCGTCGAGCTCTCGAACCGGGTCGAGAGTTCCTCCGGGTTGTCCGGATCGAAAGCATGGAAGTGGAACAGCCGGAGTGGGTCCCCGCTGCTCGTGATGACGTACCCGTCGGTGCCGAGGTCGAGCGGGCGTTCGTGCAGGTTCCCGACGCCAACGTTGTAGCCGGCGTGTCGCCAAGTACCGGCGCGAAACAGCGGCGCGCCGATATCCATCCACTTCTGGTCGACGAACAATCCCGACAGTGGGTCCCATACGCACTCGGTGCGCAAGTGGTTCCACCACCAATCGAGGAACCGAAGCGCTCGGCGGTCGACCGCGCAGAAACCGAGGTTGTAGAACCCGACCGTAAGCAGATGGCCCTCGCTGAGGAAACCATCCGGAGTGACCGGCTCGAGGAAGTGCGGCGTCAGCAGAATGCCGCCTTCGGTCGCGGCGAGGTCGACCGGCAGCTCCGTCATCGGCGCCACCACATATGTGTCGGGATCGAGATAGGCAACCTGCTCGTGATCGCCCAACAGAGCGGTGAACAGCAATGGCTTCACCGCTGTCGCGAACTCCACCAGGTTGTAACTCGTTGCGAGATGGAGAACCGCCCGCTTGCTCA
>JAICXJ010000072.1 GCA_025980465.1 Frankiales bacterium
AGGCGCGCTATGTGCCGCCAGCATCCCACGGGGCGACCGGAAAGGCGAGGCCGGACAGCTGGCGGAACTGCTCGGCCAACCGCCTGACGGCCCGACCTGATCATCGCGCGAGTGCGCACAATCAGCCCGACACACCCGAATGTTGGTTTTACTAGTAGCGGGGGCAGGATTTGAACCTGCGACCTCTGGGTTATGAGCCCAGCGAGCTACCGAGCTGCTCCACCCCGCGTCGGTGTCGCCACGATAGCCCGGCCGTGCGAAAGCCAGCAAACGCAGGCGAATCAGTGCGTCGGCGTCGCGGCGGGCGTCGACGTCGCGGCGGGCGTCGGGTGCGTACCAGAGCCGGCCGCGGCGGCGATCCCCGCCAACGCCTGCTGCAACGCCCGCTCGTCACGGCCGTACGCCGCGAATGCACCGCGCCGCAAGTCGGCTTGAGCCCGGGCCTCGGCGGCCTGTGCAGCTGCGATTGCCTGCTGCAGCGTCGGTGACGTCCCGCCCGGCGGTGGTGGTGTGGTCGAACCGCCGGTCTGCGAGCCGCCCTTGGACGGCGGCGTGGGGGTCTGGACACCAGCCGGGGTGAGACCGTTGACTCCGAAGACCTGATCGAGCGCGGTCGGCAGCGTGGACTGGTACGCCGCGCTCCCATTCGAATAGGCGAGGAACTCGCGCAGGACCGGGAAGGCCTGACCGCCCGATGCCTGCACGTACAACGGCTCGACGTAGAGCATCGTGCCGGCGACCGGCACAGTCAGCAGATTCCCCTTGATGACGTTCGAGCCGCCCTGGCCGAGCAACGTCAGTTGCGGCGAGATCGTGGTGTTCGAGTCGAGCTCGTTCTGGACCTGACCCGGTCCGGCCAAGCCGGCATTCGCCGGCAGCGTCAGCAGCGTGAAGTGGCCGTAGCCCGGGCCGGGTTGGGAGTTCACCGACAGGTACGCGGTGAGATTGCGCCGACTCAGCGACACCAAGGGGCTCGTCAGCGAGAACACCTGCGGCGTCGTACCGCCGTCCGGCGAAAGCGTCAGGTAGTACGACGGCTGGGGGACGTTGCCGAGCACGGTCGGATCGAACGACACGTTCCAGAACTCGGTCCCGTTGTAGAACGAGTGCGGATCTGTCACGTGGTAGTGCGCGAGCAAAGTGCGCTGCAGGTTGAACAGGTCCTCCGGATAACGCAAGTGTTCGATCAGCCCAGGCGGCATCGCCGACTGCGGCTTCACCACACCCGGGAAGGCCTTCTCCCAGGTCGCCAGAATCGGGTCACGCGCCGTGTTCTGCTGCCAGGCGTAGAGGTTCACCTGACCGGTGTAGGCGTTGACCGTCGCCTTTACCGAGTTGCGGATGTAGTTGATCGTGGCGTTGCTCTGCGCCGCCGAGGCGGCACCGGTGAGCGAGGTCTTGGTCGAGGTGCCGAGCGACTCCTTCTCCGAATACGGGAAGCCGGCCGAGGTTGTGTAGCCGTCGACCACCCACAGGATCTGTCCGTTGATCACCACCGGATACGGATCGCCGTCGAGCGTCAGCCACGGCGCCACCTTCGCGACCCGCGCCCGGGGGTCACGGATGTAGAGGATGTGCGAGGCCGAGTTGACCCCGCTGGACAGCAGGATGTTCTTGTCCTTGAACTTCCAGGCGTAGAGCAGCTTGTGGAAGAACGACCCGATCGGTACGCCGCCGCCACCGGAATAGGTGTTGTTGCGCTGACCGATCGCGGTGTCGGTCGGAAGGTCGAGTTCGCGCGGCTTCGCACCGGGACGGGCGCCGACGATCGAATAGTTCGGTGAGTTGGCACCGAAGTAGATCCGATTCTGGATCTGGTGGTTTGGCTGAAGGCTGGTGAGCGCGCCGGTCGGCGGCAGGTCGGACTCGATGAAGTCGGGCGAGCCATCCGTCTGCGCACTGTCTGCCTGCGCGGCAACGACGCCGAATCCATGGGTGTAGACCAGATGCTCGTTGATCCAGTTGCGTTGGTTTGGCTGCAGCCCGGACAGCGCGATCTCGCGGGTGCCGATCACCACATCGTCGAGCGACCCGTTCTTGCCGGTCGGGTAACGGTCGACATCGAGGGTGTTCTCGAACTTGTAGAACGACCGCTGCTGTTGCAGCTGCTCGAAGGTCTGCGAGACCACGTTCGGGTCCAGCACCCGCAGCTGCACGTCGGCGTCCACCGCTTTGCGCTGCTGGGCAGAGGTCTTGGGCGAGATGCCGGGATAGTTCTGGGTGTGCACCGCGGCGTTGGTGATCCCGTACGCCTGCCGGGTCGCGTTGATGTTTCGCTGGATGTACTTCGCCTCGAGGTCCTGTGCGCTCGGTGCGACCTTGAAGTGCTGGATCAGCGCCGGGTAGAGGCCGCCGATGACAATGGCTGAGATCACCATTAGGCCAAAGGCCACCGCGGGCAGCATCCAGTTGCGGGTGTAGACGTTGGCAAAGAACAGCAGTGCACAGATGATGGCGACGAAGACCAGGATCTCCTTCGCCGGCAGCACCGCATGGACATCCGTGTACGACGGTCCGGTCACGATTCCGCGCCCTGAAAACGCCAACCCGTACCGGTCCAGCCAGTACGCCGCGGCCTTGAGCAGGACGAACGCACCGAGCAGGACCGAGACGTGCACCCGTCCGGCCGGTGTCCATTTCGCACCCGGGGTCTGGATCCGAAGCGAGCCGTACAAGTACGCCGTGACCAGTACGGCGATCAGCGACACCGCCACCATCGCGAACAGCATGCCGAGGACGAATCGCTGCATCGGATACGTGAAGGCGAAGTACGACACATCGCGATGGAACTGCTGGTCGGATATTCCGAACGATTGACCGTTGCGCCACAGCAGCCAGGTCCCCCAGTGTCGCGATGCGGAGGAGCCGCTGATGATTCCGATCAGCACCGCGATCGCGGCGAGCAGCCAGGCGCGGTAGGGATGAAGCAACTGGCGGTAGCGCTCCAGCTGTTGCTGCTCCTGAGACACCGGCCGGAACGGTGGCCGGAGGCGGTACGCCACGACGATGTTCGCCGCCACCACCGCGGCCAGAACAGTGCCGAAGACGAAGAACAACAACAACTCGGTGACCAGTCGGCGGGAGAACACCGAGGAGTACCCGACGGAGCGGAACCACAGCAGATCCGTGTACTGCGCCGCGAACACCGCCCAGATGATCAACAGGATCACGAGGGCGATCACGACCGCTACTGCGATCCGAACCCGCGACGTGACATGCGGAAGCTGCGGGCGCGGGACCGAGAACGTCACATCGAGAACCTATCGGCGGCTGCTCCGAGCCGGCGCCCGGCGCCGGTTCGGAGCGGTCAGGGCCGCAAGCAGCAACGCAAACTCGGCGCCCTTGCCCACCTCTGAGCTGACCTGGAGCCGGGCGTTCAGCGCTGCCGCAACTCGGCTCACGAAGCCGAGCCCGAGCCCGAATCCCCCGACCCGTCGGGTTTCGGACGAGTCCGCCTGTGAGAAGTCGCCCAGCAGCTCGGCCAGTCGCTCGGTGTCGATGCCCTCGCCCGCGTCGCGCACCGCCAGGCTCACCTCGTTGTCGTCGGTCAGGGTCGCCGCGAGCGTGATCGACGTGCCCGCGGAGGTGTATTTCACGGCGTTGTCAGCAAGCTCGTCGAGTGCCTTCGCCAGCCAGCCGGTATCGACCTCGAGGGCAGGGAGCTTCGCTGCGACCCGACGACGAAGGTCGCTGGCCCGCTGCGGATAACGCTCCTTCCACGCGGCAATGCGTTCGTCGACGATCGCGGCGACCTTCACCTCTCGTCGCTGCGGGACGACCTGGCCGGCGTCGAGAGCCGCGACGTCGACCAGCAACTCCACCGCCCGGCTCATCTTCGCCGTTCCGGCCAGGATCTCCTGAAGGAAGCCCTGCGACTGTTCAGCCGGCAGGTTCGGCCGGCGGAACAGCATCTCGGCGTACCCGCGGATCGGCGTCAACGGCGTCCGCAGCTCATGACTGACGTTGGCGAGGAACTCGGTCTTCAGGCGCTCGAGCTCGTGTTCACGGGTGCGGTCGGACAAGACGACGACCTCGCCGGGCTGATCGGCCAGCGGCGCGCGCGAGATCCGCACCGGCACCTGGTCGCCGTCAGTTCGGTGCAGGACCGCGTCAGTCGCCGCGACCGAGGTACGTCGAGCCAGCACCTTCTCGCCGTCAGAACTGCGGACGTCCACAACGTCGATCAGCCGTCCGCCGACGACGTCCGCCTCCGCAGCGCCCAACAGTTGCAACGCCATCGGGTTCGCGCCTGCGACGTGACCGGTGCCGTCGGTCGTGACCAGACCGTCGGTCATCGACCCGACGACCGTCTCGAGCCGGGCCCGCAGCCTGGCCTCCTGATCGGCCGCATCTCGAAGATCGGTGGTGAGGGTACGAAGCGAGGTGGTCATCGCGTCGAAGGCGCGCGCGAGCGCACCGACCTCGTCACTCGATTCGACCGCGACGGTGCTGTCGAGGTCACCACGCCGGACCCGCCCGGCAGCGAGGGTCAGGCGCCGGACCGGATCGGCGATGCGCTGCGCCATCGCGAAGGCGAAGAGTGCGACGACGACAAGCACGCCGAGAGCGGTGAGGACGAGCCGGCGCAACACGCTTCGTTGCGCCGAGAGCGCGACACTCGCCGGCTGGCTGATCGCGAGCGTCGCAACCCGCACGTTGTCGTTGCCGGCTGCCGTGATCGGCACGAACGCGACCGTCGGGCTGGTGCCTTGGGCCGCGACCACGGTCGACGTCGCCGGGCCGACATCGGCGAGCCCGCCCGAGCCCGCCGCTTGCAGCAGCTGCCCCCATTTGCCCGCCGGCAAGCTGCTGGAGAGCACCCGGCCGTCCGCCAGGATCGACACGTCGTACCCGACGTCGGCACTCACGGTATGGAGGTAGGCGTTGATGAGCGTGACGCCGTAAACCACCGCGAAGGTCGGCCGAACCTGCGCGTTGCCCGCGGCACCGGCCGGCCGGCCGGGTGCCGCCGCGACGATTGCCAGCCGCGACGGCGCCCCGTGCAGCAGGACCGGCCCTGACGGCACGGTTTGCGCCGTCGCGGATCGCCGCAACGCAGCTCGGACCACCGGGCTACCGGCGAGCTCGAGGAGGGCGGTGTTGTCCAGCGCTGTGCGAGTGGGAGCGATGACGGCGGCGCCCCGGCGACCGTCGTAAACCGCGAAGTAGCCGGGGTCGTCGGAGAAGACGCGAAGGAATCCGGCGCAGTTGGTCGGACGGTTCGGGCAGAACGCGGCGACGACTTGAGCAAACAGGCCGGCGCGGGTGGCGATGGACTGCAGCGATTTCTGTTGCGCCGTCGCGACGGACAGCAGCCGTTGCGACTGATCGTGCTGAACCTCGTTGGCGACGCCAATGCCGACCACCGCGACGGCACCGACTGCCATCGCCACGACACCCGCGACGATGGCACCGACGACTTTGCCGAGCAGGCTCCCGCGGGCTAGCAGCGCGATCGCGGCAATGAGCAATGCGATCGCGGCGGCACGAGCGGACAGCTGGGCGAGCGCCGCCTGGGTGCTGGTCCGGCTCGGGTCGGCGAGGGCAGCGGCGGCGGCGGTCATGACGAGCGCCCCGGCGATCGTTCCCGCCACTCGCCGGTCGTAGCCCGGTCGGCTTCCTCGCACCCACGCCGCCAGCGCGGCAACGACGCCCGCCGCGCCGCCCGCAAGTGCGATCGACGGTCGAGCGCCGAGCGGCGCCGTGATGGAGGCAACGACGCCCGAGGAGGCGCGCATTGCGCCGTCGGCGAGCCCGAGAGCCAGCAGCACCAGCCCGCCCAGGCGGAGCAGTGCGATGCCGTCCGAGGTCGACACGTCGAGATGGAGTGCGGTCAGCGCATCGGCCGCCGCGACCGCCAATGCCCCGATCACCGCGATCGGCGTCGCTCGCCGGATCATTCCTGGGAAGCACGCCGCAGCGGCGAAGCCCAGCCAGCCCGCTACCGACGCAAGCTGCACGACCCCGAGAAGCGCAAATGGGACCGCGGGCGCCATGCTCGGAGCGTAGAAGCAATCAGCCGGATGGTGCGAGTGCGACGTGCGGAGACCAGGCACTCGACGCGGTCCTCAGCAGTGCGGGTACGCCGTACTTCCGCGTTTGATCGCCTCGAGCGCTTGGACGGCACCGCGAAGCGTCTCGACCCTGATGAGCTGCAGCGAAGCGGGTGCCGCCGACTTCGCATCGCTGCACTCGCTCGCCGGAGCGAAGAACACGGTCGCTCCGGCTTTCACCGCGGCGGCGATCTTCTGCTGGATTCCGCCGATCGGACCGACCCTGCCGTTGCGGCTCACCGTTCCGGTGCCGGCGATCGTGCGGCCTCCGGTCAGGCCGCCGGGAGTCAGCTTGTCGATGATGCCGAGGGCAAGCGCGGTGCCGGCGCTCGGTCCCTGGATGACGTTCGGATCGATTCCGATCGTGACGCTGATGCCATTGAACGTCGGCGTGGTCCCGAGCGAGATCCCGACTCGGGCCTTGCCGTTGGGGCCGCGGATCGTCGGCACCGACACGGTCTTGCGAGTGCCGCCACGGTCGATGCCGAGCGTGACCGAGGCACCCGGTCGCAGCGCCTGGACAGCCTTGACGACCTGCTCAGCGCTCGTGACAGGGACCGCCCCGATGGTCTCGACGAGGTCCTGGGTCTGCAACAGCTTCGCCGCCGGCACGTCGTTAGCGACCGAGTCGATGGTGACCCGGTTGCCGGTGGACTTGTAGCCGAGCTCGGTGAGCGCGGCGTAGATAGCCGCCGCCTGCGACGCACTCATCTGGTCGACGCCCTGCTGCTGCACCTCAGCGCTGCTTTGGCCCGGCGGACACTGCGCCGCCTTCGGCTCCACCGTCTCCTCCGACGAGAACCACGCCTTCACGGCCTCCCAGAACGACGGGTTCTGAGTGCAGCTGCCGGGCGAGATCCCGACGGTCGTGAGGTAGAGGTGGCCGGAAGTCGGCTGGGTGGAGACGCCCCTGATCTGGATGACGTCGCCGCCCGGCTTGCCGGTCGTGGTGTCGTCTGCCGGCACTCGTCCCAACGTGTCCGTCACCGGCCCGGGTGAGAGGACGACGTAGGGGACCCGCAGTTCCCTCGCAACGACGAGAAGCCCGAGCAACAACAACCCGGCGGCGAATAGAGTCCTCGCGCGCCGGCTCACTTGAGCGAGCGTATCCGCCGGGTGCGCAGGCCGCCCGGCCCAGCAGCCGATGTCGGGCGAGCGATCCGGCTACGGGCGGGCGAAGAAGCCCATGCTGCGGCGACCGTTCGGCAGCGGTACGACGTCCTGCGAATCCCCGAGCGGGACGTCCGCCGGCTCGTCGACGGCTGCCTGGCCGACCGCTGCCACCTCCGCCACGAGTGTCTCGGCGACCGGCACTGCAGGTACCGGTACGGCGACTGGCGGCGCATCGGCGAACGGGGTGCTCGGCGCTGCCAGGGCAGCCGCCGGCTCCGGGGCGGGTGCAACGTCAGCAGCCGTCGCGGCGGGCGCGGCCTGCGGCTCGCCCGGGATCTCGACGTGGTAGTACGCGCGGAAGGTCAGCGGTACCTCCGCAAGCGCATGTACGGAGAACTCCGTCGTTCCCGCGGAGTTGCGCAGGTGCTCGACGAAGTTGACCGCGTCCTCGAGCGACGGAACCCGCCGAAACGCCGGCGTGCCGTCAGCGGATGGGTAGAAGACGACGTGCTCCATGGCGATCCCTCGGCCGGCAAAGCAAAAATTTGCGGACTCCGCCAATGTCGGCATCGCCGGGCCGGCAGTTGAGCGGGTGGGAGATCCGCTGAGCGCGCCCGTTACGAGGCGCGACGCTCCTGTTGCTCGGGAGCCAGCGCCGTCATGGGCTTGGCACAGGCGGCCTTGAAGCGTTCCCGCTGGGCAAGTGACTGGTGGGTTTCGATCGGGCCACGCGGCCGAGCGGACCAGTTGACCCAGATGATCGCGAGGATGGTTGCTCCCGCGGGGATCCCCAGCCAGGCAAGCACACCCATGGCGCCAGTGTAGGACCGACCGGCCGGCCAGATGAACACTCTCGGTCGGAAAATTTGCAGTGATTTCAGCGAATCTCCGGCTCTCGTCAACGCCTGCCACAACCGACGCGCGGTGCCAAGTGGCGCCTAACGGGTCGGTCGACTCACGCCTAGCGGCGTCGTGCCCGGGCCCGGGCCAGCGCAAAAGAGCCGATGACTGCGAGGGTCGCTCCGGCACCGGCGGCGGCGCCCGCCGCGGCTCGGGTGGCGTCGCGGCGATCGACCACGACCAGGCTTCGTCCGGCGCGGTCGCCGAGGAGCCGAAGATGCTCACGAAGCGCGGCTTCGTTGTCCCAGCGCGGCGTCCACCCGGTTGCCCGCAACCGCTGCGACCCCACCACCCAAGGGTGGGCGAGATAGTGCAGATCGCTTGCGGGTGAGGCCAGCGCCCCGATCCGATGCAGCCGCTCAGCGGTCGCCATCGCGACCGACTGGGGCAAGATCACCGAGCGCATCCCGGAGATCGCCTCGACCTGTCCGCGCTCGAGCCAGCCGTCACAACCAACCGTCACGACTCCGCCGACCGAGCCGAGTGCAGCGGCCTCCAACGCGTCGAGGAGATCGTCGACGTGGCAGAACTGCCAGTGACAGCGCGCATCTCGGATCGCGAGCAACCGGACCGCCTCGAACAATCCCGGCAACAGCGCATCGGCGACCGCGCCGACACGCGAGGCCGGTCGGACGACGGTCACCTCGAGGTCGGGGTGTGGTGAGGCGATCCGGATCGCCTCGCGTTCCATCGCGACCCAGTCGCCGACCAGCCCGCCGGGGGTTCCGGCCAGCAACGGCGCATCCTCCTCGAGCGGGACCGGGTTGGCCGGGTGGGCGCCGTACACCATCGCGCTCGTGAGCAAGATCACCCGTCGCACCCCGGCCGCGCCGGCCGCGTCGAGCACCACCTCGGTCCCCCGAACGTTCACCGCGCGGCGGGGTTCCTCGGGTGTTGCAGCCGAGCGATCGGTCGCCAGGTGCACCACCGTGTCAACATCCTGGAAGCGACTCGCCAGGGTCGGATCGCGGATGTCGGCAGTCCGCCACGTGACGCCGGGCAGCTGCCGGCGCGAGGTGTCGAGCCCGATTACCGGCGGCGCGCCCCGACGCTGCGTGAGGCGCTGCAGCAAGGCGCTCCCGAGCGGGCCGGTCCCGCCGGTAACGAGAACCGCCGGCGCGCTGCGCCGTCGGCGAACGCCGGCTCTCGGCTCGGTCACGCCGAACATCTTCGCAATAACCGGGCCTACCGTGGACCCATGACGCAGCCCCCGTTCGGCTTCCGGCCCGGCGGCGATGACGAGCCCGGCAAGGAGCCCGCCGGGGATCCGTTCGCCGCACTCGGCGGGATGCCGGACCTCGGGGCGATGCTCCACCAGCTCGGCGATCTGATGTCGGGCCAGACCGGCCCGGTCAACTGGGAGGTCGCCCGGCAAGCGGCGATGGAGCTGATCGGTGCCGACGCAGGTACGACGAGCAGCGACAACCACGAGGTTGCCGAAGCCATCCGGCTCGCAGACATCTGGATCGATCCGGTGACGACACTGCCCTCGGGCGTGGGCAGCACCGAGGCATGGAGCCGGCGACGCTGGCTCGAGGCGACCCGGCCGTCGTGGACCGAGCTGGTCGAACCGGTCGCCGCCCGGATCGCCACGTCAATGGGCGAGGCGCTGCCCGACGAGGTCCGTTCCATGGCCGGTCCGCTGATAGGTGTGATGAACCAGGTAGGCGGGCTGATCTTCGGTGGGCAGGTAGGGCAGGCGCTCGGCGCGCTCGCCACCGAGGTGGTGTCCGCGACGGACGTCGGCATCCCGCTCGGACCTGACGGGGTCGCGGCGCTGCTCCCCGAGTCGATCCGCGCACTCGGCGAGGGCCTCGACGTGCCGCTGGACCAGATCCGGCTGTTCGTCGCGCTCCGCGAGGCAGCGCACCAGCGACTGTTCGGTCATGTCCCGTGGCTTCGCCACCATCTGACGTCAGCGGTCAAGGCCTACGCCGAAGGGATCACGATCGACACCTCTCGGTTCGAAGCGCTTGCCGGCCAGCTCGACCCGTCGGACCCCGAAGCGATGCAGCGCGCCCTGGGCGAGGGCCTGTTCGAACCGACCACCACGCCGTCCCAGCAGGCCGCGCTGGCGCGCCTGGAGACCGCACTCGCCCTCGTCGAGGGGTGGGTCGACACGGTGACGGCTGCCGCCGCGGCGAGCCAGCTTCCCAGCTTCGGGGCCTTGCAGGAGACGATGCGCCGCCGTCGAGCCACCGGTGGTCCGGCCGAGCGAACCTTCGCCTCGCTCGTCGGGCTCGAGCTTCGACCGCGACGGCTTCGCGAGGCGGCCGCGCTGTGGCAAGCACTCGCCGACCGCCGGGGCGTCGAGGGCCGCGACGCGATCTGGTCGCACCCGGACCTGCTCCCGACCGCGACCGACCTCGACGATCCCACCGGCTGGGCTGAGCGGGGACCGGACGACACCCTCGACATCTCCGCGCTCGAGACCCCGCCGGACGAGCCGGCCTCCTAATCCCCTGGATCGAGCTCGCGGGAGTCGACAACAGCCCGGGTGGCGTCCCAGCCCTCCAGTCCGCGGTCGAGCATCGCGGCATCGGCGGGCGACCGGACCCGGTGCCAGCCCGGCCCCACCGCCAGATCGTGTCGGGGCGCAGCGTCGCGTAGCCGCGACAGCGCGTCGAGATCGTCGAAACCCACGTCGCAGTGCGCCAGCCAGTCCGGTGGACCGGGCACACCGGTGGCGACCGCGACGAGTCCGCCACCCTCGGCGGGGCAGACCGCGACCGACCGCCGCGGGGGCCCGGCGAGCGCGCTGAAGAGCTTTCCGAGCAGCAGCGTCGGGAGATCGGGGACGTCGGCGACGACGACCGCAACGGCGTCGGTGGCGAGGTCCGCGGTCGCGGTCAGCGCCTCGGCGACTGTCGGGCTGGCAACGGCAACCATCGGTGTGCCGGGCCACGCCACGCCGCCGTCGGTCGCACCGCCGACGAGAGCAAGTGCGCTGCCGACCTGCGGGGTGTCGGCGACCAGATCGACGACGTCTTCGAGCATCGCAGCGGCAAGATCGCTATCTGAGCGGGTCGGCGGCCTCACCAGCACCGCGACCACCCGCTCGGTCACGACCCGGTGGCGGCCGTGACGCCCTCGAGGAAGCCCTTGGCACGCTCCAGCCGCTCGTAGCCGGCCACCTCGGCCCAGAATTCACGGCCGTGTCCCGGCACGATCAAGTGGACGAGCTCGTGCAGCAGGACGTAGTCGACGACGTACTCGGGCATGCCCGAGAGCCGGCGAGACAGTCGGATCGTGCGGTCCAGCGGGGTGCAGGACCCCCAGCGCGCAGACATGTTGTCGACCCAGCGAACACTGTGCGGCACGGCGCGGCCACCGAGATAGCGAGCCGACAGCTCCTGCGCCCGGGCGAGCAGCTCATCGTCGGACGGACGCAGCCGGCGTTCGCCGGCCAGCACCCGCTGAACCATCTCCGCGACCCACTCCGCCTCCTCGGCGCGGCTGATGCGAGCCGGGACCGACACGATGATCCGGTCGCCGTCCCGGTGGGCGGCGACAGTACGGCGCCGGCGCGCACTGCGCACCACCTCGACACGTGGTTCGGCGCCAAGTTCGCCCTTGGGGGTCGCAACGCCGGCCAGCAACGGAGAGTCGGTCACCACACGACGGTAATCCGCGGACCTGACGGTGCGACCCCGCCACGCCCGCCAATCGAGCGATGTCGATTTTCCGTTGTGCCGTACGAAAAATATTTGCTGTGCACACCCGGTGCAGAACGTCTGCGCAGGTCGCAACGGCGTGGCGCGGTCGCCCACAGCGGCGGTCCACACGATCCTCCGGCGATCGTCCACAGCGACACCCCGGGTTGTCCCCACCCTGTCCCCAACGCCGTCCACAGCCAAGGCGGGGGATGCGTTGACGCCGCCCGGCTCACCTCCGTACGGTCTGTTTCGACGGAGCCCCCGCGGCAGATCGGGCGGACGTTCGCAAGGGGAAGGCGAATGTCCAATCGAGAAAGCCCGGGGGCTTCGTGATGCCCAGAGGCCCGCGCATGTGCCATCAGTGGGCCCAGGGGCCC
>JAICXJ010000045.1 GCA_025980465.1 Frankiales bacterium
CGCGGTGCTGATCTTCGGCCTTCTCGGTGCACTCGTGGCAAAGCTGGTGCACTGACCGAACCAACCTGGCTGCGGTGAAAGGCTGAGCACGTGCCCAACCGCCTTGCCGACTCGACCAGTCCCTATCTGCTCCAGCACAAGGACAACCCGGTCGAGTGGTGGCCCTGGTGCGACGAGGCGTTTGAGGAAGCGCGCAGCCGCGACGTCCCGGTCTTCCTGAGCGTGGGATACGCGGCATGCCACTGGTGCCATGTGATGGCCCATGAGTCATTCGAGGACGACGCGCTCGCGACGTACCTCAACGCCCACTTCGTGTCGATCAAGGTCGACCGCGAGGAACGCCCCGACGTCGATGCGGTCTATATGGAGGCCACTCAGGCCATGACCGGCCAGGGAGGCTGGCCGATGACCGCGATGCTGACACCGTCGGGCGAGCCGTTCTTCTGCGGCACCTACTTCCCCCCGCAGTCCCGTCACGGCATGCCGTCGTTCCGGCGGGTGCTCGAGTCCGTGACCGATGCCTGGCTGACTCGCCGCGACGAGATCGAGAAGGTCGGAGCCGAGGTCGTCGAGGAGCTGTCCAAGCGCGCCGCTGCCTCCTCGCTGCACGGCGACGGGATCACGACACCGCAGCTCGATTCGGCGGCCGCGCGGCTGAGCGCCGACCACGATGACGCTCGCGGTGGGTTCGGTGAGGCGCCGAAGTTCCCGCCGAGCATGGCGCTGGAGTTTCTGCTCCGTCATTTCGCCCGCACCGCCGATCCGCGGAGTGCTGAGATCGTGGCGCGCACCTGCGAGGCGATGGCGCGCGGCGGAATGTACGACCAGCTTGCCGGCGGCTTCGCGCGCTACTCGGTTGACGCCGGGTGGGTCGTCCCACATTTCGAAAAGATGCTCTACGACAACGCGCTGCTCGCTCGGCTGTACGCCCACTGGTGGCGGCAGAGCGGCTCGCCGTTGGCGGCGCGGATCGCAGTTGAGACCTGTGAGTGGATGCTGAGTGACCTGGTCACCGACGAGGGCGGCTTTGCTGCGTCGCTGGATGCCGACAGCGAAGGTGAGGAAGGCCGCTACTACGTGTGGACGCCCGCACAAGTCGGTGCCGACGCGGCAGCAATCTTCAATGTCACCGAGGCCGGCACGTTCGAGCACGGTCGCTCGGTCCTCCAGCTGCTGCGCGACCCGGACGACCCGGCGCGGTATCTCCAGGAGCGGGCCCGGCTGCTCGAGATTCGCCGCGGTCGGGTCTCGCCGGGTCGTGACGACAAGGTGGTCGCTGCCTGGAACGGGCTTGCCATCGCTGCGCTCGTCGAAACCGGAATGCTGTTTGATCGCAGCGATTTCATCGCCTCCGCACGCCGGTGTGCCGAGCTGGTGACCGGGCTGCACCGGCGTGACCATCGGCTGCGGCGCGTGTCGCGCGCGGGCGTCGTGGGCGAGCCGGTGGGGGTGCTCGAAGACTACGGCGACCTGGCCGACGGGCTGCTCGCGCTTCATCAAGCGACAGGTGAGCCTCGATGGCTCGACGTGGCGCACGAGCTTCTCGACACGGCTCTCGCGCACTTCGATGACGGCGCGGGAGGCTTCTACGACACCGCGGACGACGCCGAAGCATTGGTACGGCGGCCGCAGGACCCGACCGACGGTGCGACGCCGGCGGGGACGACCGCAGTGGCCGGAGCGCTTCTCACGTCGGCTGCATTGACCGGACGGAATGACCACCGGGAGGTAGCCGAACGAATCATCAACCGCGCCGGTGACCTGATCGAACGCTTCCCGCGATTCGCCGGAGGATCGGCCGCGGTTGCCGAAGCGCTGGTCGCGGGACCGCTGGAGATCGCTGTCGTCGGGGCACCCGAGCTGTCGCGGGTAGCGCGGCTCACGACCTCGCCCGGCGCGGTCGTCGTCACCTCTGGTGATTCGCCGTTGCTCGCCGACCGACCGGCTGGTGCGGCCTACGTCTGCCGCGGGTTCGTGTGTGACGCTCCGATCTCCGATCCCGGAGATCTCGCTGTCCGGGTCAGTTCGACGCAGTGGCGCTGATTGCGCCGGTCGTCTCGAGGTCGGTTGCCAGTCGCTGCTCCTGGATCCGCGAGCTCTCCGCACCGTCCCCGCGAATCATGGTCACGACGACCAGCGTCGCGAGCACGAGCAACGTCGAGACCTTGAACGCTGAGGTTGCTCCGGCGACGAACGCGTGATTCCGCGCTCCCGCGGCGCTGAGCCCAGCTCGCTGATGAGCCAGATCATGGGTGTAGGCAGCCCCGTAAATCGTCACCAAGACCGCGAGACCGAGCGAACCCCCTACCTGCTGGACCGCGTTGACGAGACCCGACGCGGCACCGGCGTCCTCGGGGCGCACCCGCGCGAGAGCGGTTGAGGTCAACGGCACGAACGCCAGCCCGTTGCCGGCGCCGAAGGTCACCAGCGGTCCAATTACTGAGCCCCAACCGCTGGTCGCGGACAACTGGGTGAGCCAGAGCATGCCGAGGAACGAGCACGTGATGCCGATCACCAGCAGCCGTCGCGTGCCGAACCGTTCGACGAGCACCCGGGCGGACAGTTGCGAGGTGGCGAACACCATCACTGTCAACGGCATGAATGCCAAGCCGGTGCGAACCGGGCTGTAACCGAGGACCTCTTGCAGAAACTGCGTGAGAAAGAAGAACTGTCCCATCAGTCCCGCGACCAGCAGCAGCCGGGCGAGGTACGACATCGACCGGTCGCGATCCGCGAACAACCGCAGCGGCGTGATCGGTGCCTCGGCATGTCGTTCGGTCACGACGAACACCACCAGTAATGCGACGCCGATCGTGAAGGCGATCAGGGCGCGACCGTCCGACCAGCTGGTGGTCGCGACGCGCACGAACCCGTACACCAGGGCTGCCATCCCGACCGTCGACGACAGCGCGCCGGTGAGGTCGAAGCGACCCGTGACTGTTGGTGTCTCGTGAACGAACCCGTACGCGAGCACGATTACGACGACGCCGATCGGCACGTTGATGAACAGCACCCACCGCCATGATGCGTACTGCGTGAGCAGCCCACCCGCGATCATGCCGACCGCGCTGCCGCCGATCGACACGGCGGTGTAGTAGCCGATCGCCCTGGTCCGCTCGCGGCCGTCCGCGAACATCGTCATCAGCAGGGCGAGCGCCGACGGCGATGCGACCGCACCTCCCACCCCCTGCAGCGCCCGGGCAGCGAGCAACTCGGCGGGGTTCCCTGCGAATCCGCCGAGCAGCGACGCGGCGGTGAACAGTGCGATCCCGACCAGGAAGGTCAACCGCCGGCCGAGGATGTCGCCGGCGCGGGCACCGAGCAGCAGCAGGCCGCCGAAGGTCAAGGCGTAGCCGTTGATAACCCAGGACAGCGTTGCCGTCGAGAAGTGCAGCGTCTGCCTGATGTCGGGAAGCGCGATGTTCACGACGGTGCCGTCGAGCACGACCATGAGCTGGCAGGTGAGAATCACCCACAAGACGATCGTCGGATGATCCAGCCGGTCTCCGGTGCGCTTCCCGACGCTGTCGCGCCAGGCCCGCCCGAGTCGCTTCACGGTGGATCTCCCAGGTGCGTGATGGTTCGCCTGCAGGCTAACCGGAAGATGCCTCCGCTAACGGGCCGGCGTGACCGAGGCGGCCGCCGTGTTCGCCGAGTGCGAAATCGCTTCCGTCCGGCTTCGGGAGCATCGCTGTAATGATGTAATTAAGTAATCACGATAGGAGGCGCGTATGAGCCGCGACATCAGCGGTTGGTTCTCCGGGCGACTCCCGGAAAGCTGGACGACCGGTGAGCTGGTTGTCACTGTCGACCGCGACGAGATCGTCGTCGTCGTACCGATCGCGGCACCCGACGGCGACGGTGACGACGCGGCGGCGGGGCGGATCGCGCGGTTTCGCGAGGAGACCCGGGAAGCTCGAATGCACATCGCTCGGGAGGCGGAGCAACGGTTCGGGCGAAAGGTGGCCTGGGGGGCGAGCTGTCGCGGATCGCGGCAGCTGTTCACGAACCTGTCGACCCCGGTGATGACTCGCCTTCGCCAGCCTGAGCGGGTCGTCCTCGACACCTTGGTCGACGCCGGCGTGGCCAGGTCGCGATCACACGCGCTGGCGTGGTGCGTCCGGCTGGTGGGCGAGCACGTCGACGACTGGCTCGAGCAGTTGCGAAGCGCGTTGCAGGAGGTCGAGCGGCTGCGGGATGCCGGGCCGCAATCCGCCCCGGGCTAGATGTGGTGGCGCGGTGACATATTGCACCCGCCCACTCATGGACCTAATACAGAACGCGCGTTATGCTTGGTGTTACCCCACCGCAACACCCTGGCTGGCCACGCTTTTTCGGCAAGATGAGCGGGCACGGGTTTTGCATGGTCTGTTGGTAACGCTGGAGGACCTGCATGACGATCGCTCCCTCGATCCCCGGGCTCGACGATGCCCCGACCAAACACCGGGGGCTCATCGAGTGGGTGCGCGAGGTTGCGTCATTGACCACACCGGACCGCGTGGTGTGGTGTGACGGCTCCGAAGAGGAGTGGGACCGGGTCACCCGAGAGTTGGTCGACGCCGGAACGCTGATCCGGCTCAACCCGAAGCTGCGCCCCAACTCCTTCTATGCCCGTTCGGACCCGGCAGATGTCGCCCGCGTCGAGAGCCGAACGTTCATCTGCTCCGAGACCGAGGACGCCGCCGGACCGACCAACAACTGGGTCGACCCAGCCGAGATGCGTCGGACCCTCGAGCGGTTGTTCGCCGGCTGCATGCGGGGCCGGACAATGTATGTCGTCCCGTTCTGCATGGGGCCGGTCGGTTCGCCAATCTCCGCGCTGGGCGTCGAGATCACTGACTCGCCATACGTCGTCGTCTCGATGAAGGTCATGACGCGGATGGGCAAGGCAGCGCTCGATGCGATGGGCAGCGACGGGTTCTTCGTGCCCGCGGTGCACTCGGTCGGCGCGCCGCTCGAGCCCGGCCAGGCCGACGTCCCGTGGCCCTGCAACCCGGAGAAGTACATCGTCCACTTTCCGGAGAGCCGGGAGATCTGGTCCTACGGGTCCGGCTACGGCGGGAACGCGCTGCTGGGCAAGAAGTGCTACGCCCTGCGCATTGCGAGTGTCATGGCGCGCGACGAGGGTTGGCTCGCCGAGCACATGCTGATTCTCAAGCTGACCTCGCCCGAGGGTGTCGTCCGCTATGTCGCAGCCGCCTTCCCGAGTGCCTGCGGCAAAACCAATCTCGCAATGCTCCAACCCACCCTGCGGGGATGGAAGGCGGAGACCGTAGGTGACGACATCTGCTGGATGCGCTTCGGCGACGACGGCCGGCTGCACGCGATCAACCCGGAGGCCGGGTTCTTCGGCGTCGCTCCCGGCACCGGCGAGGCGACCAACAAGAACGCGATCGACACCCTGCATGCCAACTGCGTGTTCACCAACGTCGCTCTCACCGACGACGGTGATGTGTGGTGGGAGGGGCTGACCGAGAGCCCGCCCTCGCACCTCATCGACTGGAAGGGCAACGACTGGACTCCCGCCTCGGACACTCCGGCGGCACATCCCAACGCCCGCTTCACCGCGCCGGCATCGCAGTGCCCGACGATCGCGCCTGAGTGGGAAGACCCGTCCGGCGTACCGATCGACGCGATCCTGTTCGGGGGACGCCGAGCGAGCGCGGTCCCGCTGGTGACCGAGGCGTTCGACTGGGACCACGGTGTGTTCCTCGCGTCCAACGTTGCCTCGGAGGGCACCGCGGCCGCGGAGAACAAGGTCGGCGAGCTGCGGCGTGACCCGTTCGCAATGCTGCCGTTCTGCGGCTACAACATGGGCGACTACTTCGCTCACTGGCTGTCGATCGGCGACTCCGCGGACGCCGCGAAGCTGCCGCGCATCTACTTCGTCAACTGGTTCCGTAAGGATGCCAACGGCACGTTCGTGTGGCCCGGCTTCGGTGAGAACAGCCGCGTGCTCAAGTGGATCTCAGAGCGGATCGACGGTACGGCGGGTGCGGAGGCAACGCCGATCGGTCTGGTCCCGACCCGCGACGCCCTCGACATCGACGGCCTCGACCTGACCGACGACCAGCTCAATGTGCTCTTGACGGTGGATGTCGAGACCTGGCGCGAGGAGGCCGCGCTGGTCAAGCCGCACTACGAGCGGTTCGGATCGCATACCCCGCAGCGGCTCTGGGACCAGCTCGCGGCACTCGAGCAGCGGCTCGGCGGATAGCACACCCGCTACTGCAGCGCCCACACGACGCTCACCGTCACGCTGACCTTCTTCTGGCCCGGCCGGATCGGTATCGCTGCGCGCAAGGCATTCGGGCTGGCCGCCGCACCGGCGGCGCCGGCAAAGACGGGTCGACTGTTGCGGACCACCGCCTTGATCGTCATGACTCGCGCCAGCTTGCGACCACCGAGCTGGGCATACTGGGCCGCCGCCGCCTTCGCGTTGTCGAACGCCGCCTGGCGCGCGGATGCGAGTAGCGCAGTGTTGTCAGCGATGTCGAAGGACAGCCCGTCCAGCGACACTGCATTGCCCGCTGCTGTTGTCGCAGCGGCGAGGATCTGACCTACTCGGCTCAACGGGGTGATGTGCACGGTGAACGATTCGCTCGAGTCGTATCCATTGACGTTGCCGTGGATGTCGTAGCTGGGGTTCAAGGACACGTCGGTGCTCTTGATGTTGGCCGCGGGCACCTGACGGGCGCGAAGCGCGGCTATCACCTTGCGGGCGTCGAGCGAGCTCATGTCCAGCGCGGCCTGGACCGTGGCCTCTTTCACATGCACCCGCAGGTTGGCGATCAACGTGTCCGGCACCCCCTCCACGGTGCCCGTCCCGCTGACACTCACGGTGTCGGTAGTCGGGGCTGAGGACGCCGCGGTGGCGCCGTTGGTCGACGATCCCTGGGTCGCGACCACCGCAACACCGGCTGCCATGACGAGTGCGATGCCCGCGATGATGACCACCATCCGCCTTCGGTTCGCGACCAGATCCATGACGAGCTCCTCACTTCGTTGCCCTACCGACGTCCGATCGCGGATGAGACGCAGCGAGCCGGCGCCCGGTTTCACGACCTCGACCGGAATCGGGGCGTAGCCTTCCGACGTGAAGGTGCGCGATCTGGTGTACGGCGTGTACGAACGCCGACTGGTCGCGTCACTGGTCGGGGCCCCGAGACCGCGTCACGTCGGCGTCATCCTCGACGGCAACCGCCGCTGGGCCCGTGCCGCCGGCGCGAGCGACGTCTCTCACGGCCACCAGGCCGGCGCCGACCACATCGAGGACCTGCTCGGCTGGTGCGGAGATGCCGGCGTCGAGGTGGTCACGCTGTGGCTGCTGTCCAACGACAACTTCGCCAGACCCGAGGCAGAGATCGACCAGCTCCTCGCGATCATCGAGGAGACGGTCAGGAGTCTCGCGGCACCTACGCAGCCATGGCGGGTGCACCCGGTGGGATCCCTCGACCTGCTGCCCGACTCGACCGTGCGGGTGCTGAAAGAGGCTGACGAGGCGACCCGCGACAAGCCGGGGCTCATGGTCAACATCGCGATCGGGTACGGGGGTCGGCGCGAGATCGCCGATGCGGTGCGAAGCCTGCTGCAGGAGCACGCCTCCCGCGGCGCCTCGCTCGAGGAGGTCGCGACGGTACTCGACGTCGAGCACATCGCCGACCACCTCTACACCCGGGGTCAGCCCGACCCCGATCTGGTGATCCGGACCTCGGGCGAGCAGCGCCTGTCCGGCTTCCTGCTCTGGCAGAGCGCGCACTCGGAGTTCTACTTCTGTGACGCGTTGTGGCCGGATTTCCGGCGGATCGACTTCTTGCGCGCACTGCGGTCGTACTCGCAACGCGAACGTCGTCACGGTGCCTGAAACATCCGGGGATCGGCCCGTCGCGGCGAGCATTTCGGCCTCGGCCGGGGGAGGATGAGGGCGTGGCCGGTCGGCACCGGAAGTCCCGCCAGTCGCATCGTGGCCGGCATCGCAAGCCGCCTCAGCGGCAGCGCATCGTCATCCCCGCCGTCGCCGGCGTCGCAGTCCTGAGTGCCGGCAGTGTCGCGCTGGCAAGCGCAGTTGGCGGCGCTAGCTCACCGCGCCATCCGGCCGCAAGCGCCGGCTCGGTCGTCGTACGCAGCGTCCCTCTTCCGTCGTTCCCCGTCCCGCCGAGGACGAGCCAGACCACATCGACACCTGCGACAAAGCCGGTCCATCACGCCACGGCGATGCCGCCGGTGCTGCTCATCGACGACGTGCACGGGCCCTGCTATGTCCAGGTGTCGCGCCGGGGCACCGTGTTGACTCGCACCATCCTTCGGCAGGGAAAGCACCTGGTGTTCCGGCGCCACGGGCTCGACGTGGTTCTGGGGAACGCGGGTGCCGTGCGGATGCGCATCTCCGGCCACCACGCCATCCGCCCAGGAGCATTCGGCCAGGTGCGGGTATTCCGGGTGCACTGAACCGGCGTGTCGCCATCAAATCGCGTCTGGCCGACCTACGGTCGGCAGTAGCGGTCGACGTGGAGTCGGCCGGTCCTCGGAGGGCTCGTGACCCCAGCCGCGACAAGCGCCGCGACCAGCAACGCGTCTCCTACGACGAAGCGGCGGAAGCCGCGCCGACGCGTCTTCATCCTCGACACCAGCGTTCTGCTCGCCGATCCTTCGGCGTTGAGTCGGTTCGCGGACAATGAGGTCGTTCTCCCGGTCGTCGTGATCGCCGAGCTAGAAGCGAAGCGCAACCATCCCGAACTCGGCTGGTTTGCCCGGCAGTCGCTCCGACTGCTCGACGACCTTCGCGCGACGCACGGTCGACTCGACCAACCGGTCCCGGTCAACGAGTGCGGTGGCAGCGTCCGGATCGAGCTGAACCACAGCGACAGCTCGGTACTTCCGGCCGGCTATCGGCAGGGCGGCAACGACGTCCGGATCCTCACGGTCGCAGGCAACCTCGCAGCCGAGGGCGCCGATGTCGTCCTGGTCAGCAAGGACATGCCGCTGCGTATCAAGGCGGCAAGTATCGGTATTGCCGCCGAGGAGTACCTCGCGGAGCAGGTCGAGTCGGGCTGGACCGGCATGGCCGAACTTGACGTGTCGGGTGATGACGTTGCGGCGCTCTACGCCCACGACCAGCTCGATCTGGAAGCGGCCCGCGAGCTTCCCTGCCACACCGGCGTGGTTCTGCTGTCGGAGCGCGGTAGCGCGCTTGCCCGAGTCGCCCCGGACAAGACGCTGCGTCTGGTGCGCGGCGACCGCGACGCTTTCGGGATCCACGGCCGAAGCGCCGAGCAGCGGATCGCCCTCGACCTGCTGCTCGATCCGGAGGTCGGGATCGTCTCCCTCGGCGGCCGGGCGGGCACCGGGAAGTCTGCGCTTGCTTTGTGCGCCGGCCTCGATGCGGTGCTGGAGCGGCGCCAGCATCGCAAGGTCGTCGTCTTCCGACCGTTGTACGCCGTCGGCGGCCAGGACCTCGGCTATCTGCCGGGCAATGAGGCCGAGAAGATGACGCCCTGGGCCCAGGCGGTCTTCGACACCCTCGGGGCGCTCGTCCCCGAGCATGTCATCGACGAGGTGATGCACCGCGAGATGCTCGAGGTGCTCCCGCTGACCCACATTCGCGGTCGCAGTCTTCATGATGCGTTCGTCATCGTCGACGAGGCCCAGTCGCTCGAACGCGGCGTCCTGCTCACCGTGCTCTCGCGGATCGGTCAGAACTCGCGGGTGGTGCTCACTCACGACGTGGCGCAGCGTGACAACCTCCGGGTCGGCCGGCACGATGGCGTCGCTGCGGTGATCGAAGCCTTGAAGGGTCACCCGCTGTTCGCCCACGTCACCCTGGTGCGCTCCGAGCGTTCACCGATTGCCGCTCTCGTCACCGAGATGCTCGAGGATCTCGGCAGCTGACTCAGCCGTGGTCATCCCGATCCATGATCAGAACCCGCTGCGCCGATGGCCGATCGTCACCTGGGGTCTGATCGGGCTCAACGTGGTTGTCTTCCTGACCGAGCCGGGCGTCAGCCACATCGGGACCACGGCAGGCGAAACGGTTCGGGCGGCCTGCCATCAACTCGCCTATTTCGATCAGCACGCCGCGATCCCGAAAGAGCTCGTCCACAACCGGGTCCTGGCGCCGCACGGCCACGTCGTGGACAGCGTGGTTGGACCGGCGCGCTGCCCGACGGTGAACGAGCACGGCAAGTCGCCGGCGCTCTCGGTGCTCGAGTCGATGTTCCTGCACGGTGGCTGGCTGCACCTGCTCGGAAACATGTTGTTCCTGCTGATCTTCGGTAACAACGTCGAGGACCGAATGGGTCGGCTGAAGTTCTTGTTGTTCTACCTGGCCAGCGGCTACGTCGCGGCGTACGGCTTCGCGGCTGGAAACGCCTCATCCACCGAGACGCTGGTAGGGGCGTCGGGAGCGATAGCCGGTGTCCTCGGGGCGTATCTCGTGATGTTCCCGAAGGCGCGCGTGACCAGCCTGGTGCCGTTCCTGTTCTTCATCCCGCTGCGACTGCCTGCCTGGTTGGTGCTCGGCGGCTGGTTTGCGCTACAGGCGCTCTACACCAACGGTGCCGGCGTCGCCGACGGCGCCGGCGTCGCCTATCTCGCGCACGTCGTTGGATTCGTCTTCGGCGTCGTCGTTGCGCTGGCTTTCCGCGAGCATCTCGTCGGGCACCTGTCGCGGTATGCCCGTGACGACGTGCACCGGCTCAGTTGGTGATCCGGGTGCTCGACTCGCCCGCTCGCGAATTCTGCAAAAACGGCGATCTCGGACACGACGACTGGTTATCGTCAGGCTCCTCGGGGGGCTGCCGGCGGGAAGGGCCACGATGAATGTCACCACGGGCGGGGTCGTTCTTTTCTTGCACATCGGCGTGGCGATTGCGGGTTTCATGATCGCTGCGGTGCTGCATGCGACGTTCCATGTGCTCGGTCGAGCGAAGACGATCGGGGAGGTACGGCCGCTGGCTGCTGTGATGCACCGACTCGAACCGCTGCTTCCGGTGCTGGCGCTTGTCCTACTGGGTTTGGGCGCGTGGCTTGTTCACCTCGGCCACAACACGGATGATGCGTTCCGTTTCAGCGACGGATGGATCATCACCGGAATCGCGACGATCGTGGTGATCGAGGGTCTGGCCGGGGGGCTGCTGGCGCCGCGCACGAAGGCCATCGTCGAGCAGATCAGGCAGACGCCCGACGGACCGGTACCCGCCGACCTGCGTGAACGGATCCTCAACCCGATCATGTGGGACGTCGGTCATATCGCGACCGGGGGCTTTCTCGGGATGGTGCTGGTGATGGCCGACAAGCCGAGCGGCGCCATCGCGTGGCTGTTCCCGGTCGGAGTCGCGGCGATCGGCGTGGCGCTGTCGCACTGGCAGCTGGCCCTCGCCCGCGCGGCTGCGGGCGATGGCGGTGCGCCGGTGAGCGCTCCGGCGCCGCGGTCCGGCGAGGCAGCGCCTACGGCCGTCGCCGCCGACTAGCGGTTCGTCGCACGGCGGTCAGCGACCGTGCGGATAGGCCATCGCGAGCACGTCCAACGCCTCGTCGAGCTGCGCCTCGGTGACCTGCCCCTCGCCATCGCCGACGAAGCCGAGGTCGATCACCGCTTGGCGCACAGTCAGGCCATCTGCGACTGCCTTCTTGGCTGCCTTCGCGGCGTTCTCGTACCCGATGTAGCGGTTGAGCGGGGTGACGATCGACGGCGATGACTCGGCGTAGGTCCGGCACCGTTCCGCGTCGGCGGTCGCGCCGTCGATGCAGCGGTCGGCCAGCAACCGCGAGCAGTTCGCGATGAGCCGGATCGATTCGAGCAGATTGCGTGCGATGACCGGAAGCATGACGTTCAGCTCGAGGTTTCCGGCCGCGCCGCCGAACGCGACCGCGGCGTCATTACCGATGACCTGCGCGACGATCTGGCAGACCGCTTCGGGAATGACCGGGTTGACCTTTCCCGGCATGATCGACGATCCCGGCTGCAGGTCCGGGAGATGGATCTCGCCGAGGCCCGCCCGTGGCCCGGAGGACATCCACCGCAGATCATTGGCCAGCTTGTACAGCCCGGCTGCGATCGTCCGCAGCTGCCCGCTCGCCTCGACCAAGCCGTCCCGCGCGCCCTGCGCCTCGAAATGATCGCGCGCCTCCGTGAACTGCATGCCGAGTGAGTCGGAGAGCCGGCTGATGACCTTCGCGGCGAAGCCGGGCGGGGTGTTGATGCCGGTGCCGACGGCGGTCCCGCCAAGGGGGAGCTCCGCGATCCGTGGAAGCGAGGCCTCGAGCCGCTCGACGCCATTGCGGACTGCCGCCGCGTATCCGCCGAACTCCTGACCCAGCGTGACCGGGGTGGCGTCCATGAGATGGGTGCGACCGCTCTTCACGACGTCGGCCCATTCGCTGGCCTTGCGTGACAGCGACGCCTCGAGGTGGCGAAGCGCGGGGATGAGGTCGTTGATGATCGACCGGGTCGCGGCGACGTGGATCGCCGATGGGAAGACGTCGTTCGACGACTGCGATGCATTGACGTGGTCGTTCGGATGGACGTCCTGTCCGAGGGCCCGTGACGCGAGCGTCGCGATCACCTCGTTGGCGTTCATGTTGCTCGAGGTGCCCGACCCGGTCTGGTAGACGTCGATCGGGAACGCGTCATCGTGTTGACCGTTGGCGACGTCCGTAGCGGCTGAGGCAATCGCTTTCGCCAGGTCGGTCGCGATCACTCCGAGCTCGCCGTTGACCTCGGCGCACGCCGCCTTGATGGCACCGAGAGCACCGATCAGCGCGGCGTCGATGGTGACCTTCGACAGCGGGAAGTTCTCGACCGCACGCTGGGTCTGCGCCCGCCACAGTGCGGCTTTGGGAACCCGTACGTCACCCATCGAGTCGTGCTCGGTGCGGTACTCCTCATCGCTCATGGACCAATTGTCCCAGGTCGGAGCGAGCGGGCCTCAGCCGTGGCGTTCGAAGTCGATCGAGCTGTAGGCCCGCAGCTTGTGCAGCGCGTGGTCGCTGTGAATCGATCGGATCGTCCCGCTCTTCGAACGCATCACGAGCGAGTGGGTGGTGGCTCCGCCCGCCCGGTAGCGAACACCCTCGAGCAGCTCGCCGTCGGTGACCCCGGTCGCGACGAAGAAGACGTTGTCGCCTTTTACCAAGTCGTCGGTGCCGAGCACCCGGTCGAGATCGTGCCCGGCATCGATCGCGCGCTGTCGTTCCTCGTCGTTCCGTGGCCACAGCTTGCCGAGGATCACGCCACCGAGGCACTTGACCGCACAGGCCGCGATGATCCCTTCCGGCGTGCCGCCGATGCCGAGCAGCAGATCGACACCGGTGCCCTCGCGCACGGCCATGATCGCGCCGGCGACATCACCGTCGGTGATGAACTTGATCCTCGCGCCGGCCTCCCGGACCTCTCGCGCCAGCGCGTCATGGCGCGGTCGGTCGAGGATGACGACCGTGACGTCCTCCGGCGAGCAGCCTTTCGCCTTGGCGACCGCGTGGATGTTGTGTTCGACCGGCGCCTGCAGATCGACCAGGTCGGCTGCCGCTGGACCGGTGACGAGCTTCTCCATGTAGAAGACCGCCGACGGGTCGTACATCGCCTTTCGGTCGGCGACCGCCATCACCGAGATCGCGTTGCTCATTCCTTTGGCCGTCAGTGTCGTGCCGTCGACCGGATCGACTGCGACGTCGCACTCTGGGCCGTTGCCGTCGCCGACCTCCTCGCCGTTGTAGAGCATCGGCGCTTCGTCCTTCTCGCCCTCACCGATGACAACGACACCCTTCATCGTCACGGTCGAGACCAGTTCGCGCATCGCGTTGACGGCGGCTGCGTCGGCGCCGTTCTTGTCGCCGCGGCCGACCCACCGACCGGCCGCCATTGCAGCTGCTTCGGTGACCCGAACCAACTCGAGAGCGAGGTTGCGGTCGGGTCGTTCGCCGTCGACCCGCAGCTGTCCGGGGACACCAGCCTCGGAGTTCATGACCTGATCCTGCCATGGCACAGTGGGCAGGTGCCGAACGGTCGGGCGAGCGGCGATCGAACACCCCGGCGTGCCCAGGCGACGAGGGCGTCGCTGTTGGCGGCGGCCCGCGAGGTATTTGCGGTCGGCGGATTCGCCGACGCGAACATCACCGATGTCGTGGCCAAGGCCGGAGCCAGCGTCGGCAGCCTCTACCACCATTTCGGCGGCAAGGCGGACCTCTACCTTGCGCTGTTCGACGACTACCAGCGTCGGCAGGAGCACCGTGCGAACGAAGCCGTCCGAGAGGCCCGTCTTGCCGGTATTTCCGACGCGATGGAGCTGTGGCTCGCCGGGTCCCGGGCGTACCTGCATGGCTGCTGGGAGGAGCGCGACCTGGCTCGGGTCTTCCTCGACGGTGGCGGCCCGCCGGGCTTCGAGCTGATTGCCCGTCGCCGTTACCGCGAGTGGGTGCGGGTCAACGGCTCGCTCCTCAACACCGAGAAGCGCCCGCTCGGCGACACGCTGGTCGTTGTGCTCACCAGCGTCGTCGCCGAGGCCGGTCGCGAGGTTGCAGTGCAGGAGACCGAGATGGCGGCGCTGCGGATGGCCGATGAGTTTCTCGAGTTGCTTCGTCGGGTGGGCGGAGCGCCGGTCGTGGCAAGGTCTCGCTAGGCGCCCCACCGACCGTGATGGATCACATCGGCGGTCTCTCGGCGACGCGAACGCAGATCACGGCGAGGAGCGGCGGACGCCTCGTGCCCGAAGCAGACGACACCCACCACGTCGTGGTCTTCCGGTACGCCGAAAGCCGCCCGGAACGACGGGATCACCTCCGGCTGCATCCCGATGAACAGCGCGCCGAGTCCCTCGTCGACCGCCTTGAGCAGCATCAGCAGCGCGACCATGCCGGTGTCGATGTGCCAGAACGGGACCGGCCAACGGGCCTCGTCGCGGTCGGTCCACCCCTTGTCGGGCTCGGCGTACCGGTCGAGGTAGACCCGCTTGCACGACATCGTCACGGCAATCACTGCAGCGCGCATCACCCCGGCTTTGGTCTCAGCCGGCCAGCTCGCCGTCTCCTGCCGCGTCTCCGTGACCTCCCAGAACCGGGCCCGGTCCGCCACAGACTCGAGGACCAACAGGGCGTAGCCCTGGGAGAAGCCGGCGGACGGAGCGCGAAGGCCGGCCGCCAGCACCCTTGCCACGACACCGGGATCAACCGGCCGGTCGTCGTAGTGGCGGACCATGCGGCGCCGCCGTAGGACGTCGTCGAACTCCATGCGTCCTTACTACCGTCACCCGGAGCCGATGGCCCGTCGTTCGTGGGCAAGCAGCCACTGCTTGGCGGGCAAGCCGTAGTAATAACCACCGAGCTGCGCGTTGTCGCCGCTGCGCACCACCCGATGACACGGCACGATCGGCGCGATCAGGTTGCGGGCACAGGCGCCTCCCGCCGCCCGTACCGCCCTGGGGCTGCCAGCCCTCGCGGCGAGCTCGGCGTAAGTGATCGTCTCGCCCGCGGGTATCTCGCGCATGACCTTCCAGGCGGCGTGGAAGAACGGGCCGCCGGGCTGTTCGACCGGCAGGTCGTCGAGTGCGGTGACGTCGCCGGCGAAGTACGCCGCAACCCCCGCCGACAGTCGACCGAGATCGGGTCGACGAACGACCGGCTCGCCACCGATTCGGCTGGCGATCTCCTCGATCGAGCCAAACCCGGCGGCAACCAGGACGTCATCACGGGCCAGTAGTGACAGCTCGCCGACCGGCGTCGTGAGAGTGGTTGCTTCAATTGTCATTTCCCGTCTCCATCCGTGAGCAAGTGATCGAGCCAGAGGTGCATCGCGGCGTACGACCGCCAGGGTCGCCATCGCTCGGGATCGGTGCCGACGACCCGCCGGCGCAGCACGAGGTCGGTGCCCGGAAAGGCATCCGGGTCGCCGAGAGCGCGCATTGCGACATACTCCGCCGTCCAAGGGCCGACCCCCGGCAGTGCGACCAGCTTTCGCCTCGCGTCGTCCCGGTCCGCGCTCGGATCGAGCACCAGCTCGCCGCTGGCATGCGCGGCGGCAGCGGCGCGCAGCGACCGGATCCGGGAGCCGGTCAGCCCGATCCCCTCGTACGACGCGTCCGCCAGCACCTCCGAGGTCGGCCAGCGCGCGATGAGCGAGTCGACCGGGGCGTCGAGCGGCTTGCCGTAGGCCTGGAGAATTCGGCGGGCGAAGGTGTGGGCGGCACTTAGCGAGACCTGCTGGGCAAGGATTGTGCGCGACAAGACCTCGAAGCCGTCAGTCGTTCCGGGTACTCGCAGTCCTGGTCGCGCAGCCACCAGGGGCGCGAGCATCGCATCCGCTCCGAGGGTGGCGTCCACCGCCAGCGGATCGGAGTCGGCATCGAGCAGCCGTCGGCACCGAGCGACCGTGTCGGGCAGCAGCCGGACGTCGTCGACGCTCGCCGTCAGCGTGATGCCATCCGCCGCAATCTGCATCGTGGCGATCCCGCCTGACGGCAGCACCCGCCGGTACGTACCGCCGGTCAGATCCTCCAGGCCGACGACGAGGTGGAGCCGAAGCCAGGTGAGAAGCGACTCGGCGGCGTACGGCTCACGGACCCCGAGGCGCAGCGTCAAGGCACCCGTCGACGCGAGCCGGCGCGCGGGCTGGCGCCGGATGTCGCGCGGCGCGACGCCGAAATGCTCGCGCATCGTGTCGTTGAATTGGCGCAGGCTGGCGAACCCCGCCGCGAACGCGATCTCCGAGATCGGCAGGTCGGTGGCGTCGAGCAGCAGCCGGGCGGTCTGGGCGCGGCGGGTTCGGGCCAGCGCCAGCGGTCCGGCACCTACCTCGGCAACCAGGACCCGGTGAAGGTGACGCTCACTGACGTTGAGCGAGCGGGCCAGCGCAGGTACGCCGCCGTCACCGTCTATTGCGCCGGCGGCGATCGAACGCAGTGCGCGGGCGGCCAGGTCGCCACGGACATCCCAGTCGCGGGTTCCGGGGGCGGCCTCCGGCCGGCACCGTTTGCAGGCGCGAAAGCCGGCGGCGACCGCAGCGGCGGCGCTCGGGTAGAAGTTGACGTTCTCGGGCTTCGGGGTCTGCGCCGGGCAGGACGGCCGGCAGTAGATCCCGGTGGTCCGGACGGCGGTCACGAACTGACCGTCGAACCGTGAATCGCGACTGGCAACCGCTCGGTAGCAGCGGCCGTGGTCGGTGTGCATGGGCTCATCCTGCCCGCCGCGCCCGACAATCTCTGGCGGTTTTCGGACCTCGCGGTGTCAGGCCGCTGCGCGGTTGGCCCAGACTGGTCTGGTGAGCCCGGCGACCCCCCATGAGGACCTGCTGTCGCGGCGCAGCGACTATCCGATCCTCGAGCGTTGTGCGGCGTACCTGATCAACAATTCGCTCGGAGCGATGCACCGCGGAACGACCGAACGGCTCGCCGACTACGCCCGGCTGTGGAACGAGCGCGGCGTCGTCGCCTGGACCAGCTGGTTCGACGAGATGACCAGGGTCGCCGACCTGGTAGCGACAGCGATCGGAGCCGCCCCCGGCACCACGATTCTGCGGCAGAACGTCTCGGATGTGCTCGCGTCGGTCGTCTCTTGCTTCGATCTGAGCGGGCGCCGCAACAAGATCGTCACGACAGCGGCGGACTGGCCGGGCACTCATTACATGTGGACCGAGCACGCCCGCCGCTTCGGCGGTGAGCTCGTCGTGGTGCCGTTCGAGTCCGACGGCCTCACCATCGACACCCAGCGGCTCGTCGACGCCATCGATGACGCGACCCTGATCGTCTCGGTGAGCCTGGTGCAGTTCCGCACGTCAGCGTTGCTCGATCTCGCCCCGGTCCAGCAAGCCTCGCGGGAGCACGGCGCGACCCTGATCCTTGACGCGTATCAGGCCGTCGGCGCAGTACCCATCGAGGTCGGGGCGCATGACGTCGACGTATGTCTCGGTGGCTCGGTCAAGTTCTTGTGCGGTGGTCCCGGTAACGGCTGGCTCTACGTCCGACCGGATCTCGTCGAGAGCTTGCGTCCGAGTGCCATTGGCTGGATCTCCCACGAACGACCATTCGACTTCGAGTGGGACGAGATCGACTACGCGAAGGGCATCGGCCGCTTTGCCGGTGGCACACCGAACGTCCCCGCCGCCTACGCCGCGTCGGCGGGGTACGAGGCGATCGTCGATATCGGCATCGGGGCGATCCGAGAGCGCTCGCAGTCACTCACCCAGTTGTTGGCCGACGGTTCGCTCGAACGCGGCTTCGAGCTGCGGTCGCCGTACGACGCGGCCGATCGAGGAGGTCACGTCACGGTCGAGCCGGGCGACTCGCACCGAATCCACGAAGCGCTCATCGAGCGGGGCTTCCTCGTTGACCATCGCCCGGGCAGCGGCATCCGGATCGGGCCGCACTTCTTCAGCTCGGCCGATGAATGCCTTGGGGTCCTTGACGAGATCGTGGCGATCCGTGACCAGCTCTGACAGCGTCGTGAAGCCGAAGTCCGCGAAGGACACCGTCTTCGACATGGTCCGCTCGCTCGGCCTCGTTGCGGTCGTCGTAGCGGTGTCGCTGATCTTCGTGCCGGGGCTGCTGCATCCGAGCAAGTCACAAAAGATCCAGGCGATCGACTACGCCAACGTCGTGATCGGTTTCCATCAGGTCACCGGTACGGCGGCTCTGGTACCGATCAGCCTGTCCACGGACTGGAAGGCAACGTCAGAGTCGTTGACCCACACCGGCTCGGTCGCCCACCTGCACATCGGCTTCGCTGCTCCGCAGTCGACGTACGCCGGTCTCGAGGAGGGCAACGCCGACCCGGCCACCTTCGTGAGATCAGTCCTCGGAGCTCGCGGCCTCGCCCGCTCCGGCACCACCGTCATCAATGGCGCAGCCTGGAGCACGCGAGTCAGTCAACGCGGTGAGACCTCCCTGGTCCGGACCCGCCATGGCCTGACCGTGATCATCACGGGCAGCGCGGGGCTGACCGATGACCAAGACCTAGCAGCCGCCCTGCGTTCGCGAACCCACTAGTCGTCGGTGTCGGGTTCGTCGTCCGGACGAGCCGCGTCGAGCCGCGCCCGCGCGCCGTCCAGCCACTGCTGACAGACCTTCGCCAGCGCCTCGCCTCGCTCCCAGAGAGCGAGCGACTCCTCCAGGGTCGCGCCGCCGGCCTCCAGCGCCCGTACCACGTCGATGAGCTCGTCGCGCGCCTGCTCATAGCTCGGTGTGTCCTTGCTCATCTCGTCTCCTGCTCGTCCTGGTCGACGATGAGCGCCACCGTCCCGGCAGCAACCCGACCGGTCAGCCGCTCTCCCCTGGCCACGCTGGATGCGTCGCGCACGACTGCACCGTTGCCGCGCTGGAGGACCGCATAGCCGCGCTCGAGGGTGGCCTGCGGTGACAGTGCGGTGACCCTCGCAGTCAGCGCCTCCACCTCGTGCTGTCGATGGCTGATCATGCCGGTGACGGCGCGAACGGCGCGGTCCTGCAGCAGCGCGAGGTCGTTGCCCCATCCGACCAGCAGGCCGCCTGGGTCGGACATGACCGGCCGGGACCGAAGCGCGTCGAGCCGGTGTTGCTCGACCTCGAGCGTTCGGACAACGGCCTGACGGGTGCGTCTGCGCGCCGTACCGATCCGGTCGAGCTCCTCTGCCATGTCGGGCACCAGGTGCTTCGCTGCGTCAGTCGGAGTCGAGGCCCGCAGGTCCGCGACGTGATCGATCAATGGCACGTCGGTCTCGTGACCGACCGCTGACACAACGGGGGTGAACATCCCCGCGATGGCCCGGACCAGGGCCTCGTCGCTGAAGGGCAGCAGATCTTCCATCGACCCGCCGCCCCGCGCGACGACGATCACGTCGACGTTCGGGTCAGCCTCGAGCCGGCTGAGCGCGCCCACGATCTCCGTGACGGCGTAGGGACCTTGGACGGCGACCGGCTCGAGCTTGAACTGGACGCCGGGCCAGCGGCGCCGCGCGTTGTCGACGACGTCCCGCTCGGCGGCACTTGCCCGCCCGGTGACGAGTCCTATCTGGCGCGGCAGGAATGGAAGCGCTCGCTTGCGCTCGGCGGCGAACAGCCCCTCGGAAGCCAGCGTCGCGCGGAGTGCTTCGATGCGGGCAAGCAGCGCGCCGATGCCGACCGGCCGGATGTCGGTCGCGGCGAAGGTGAGCGACCCGCGCTGCGCCCAGTACTCCGGCGTCCCCCACACCACGACCCGCGCGCCGTCGGCGAGCGGTGGATCAAGCTCGTCGATGAGCCGGGCCCGGCAGCTCACCTGAAGCGACATCTCGACAGCGGTGTCTCGAAGCACGAGAAAGGCTGTCGGTTGGCCTGGCCGTCGGGTGATCTGGGTCACCTGTCCCTCCACCCACAGCCGGCCCAGCCGACCGATCCAGTCGGTGAGCGCCTTGGCCACGGTGCGGACCGGCACTGGCGACTCCGCGCTGGATTCGAGCGGCATGGCGCCAACCTACGATGGAGTGGTGACCGGGACGGCTGCAGATCCACAGCGGCGGGTGCTGCTGGCCGCTCCCCGCGGCTACTGCGCCGGGGTCGACCGCGCCGTACAAACCGTCGAGCGGGCCCTGGAGCAGTACGGCGAGCCGGTCTACGTCCGCAAGCAGATCGTTCATAACTCGCATGTGGTCGCCGGTCTCGAGGCTCGCGGCGCAGTCTTCGTCGAGGAGACCGACGAGGTCCCCGAGGGTGCGGTCGTCGTGTTCTCCGCTCATGGCGTGGCGCCCTCGGTCCACCAGGAAGCGACGATTCGCAAGCTTCACACGATCGACGCCACCTGCCCGCTGGTGACCAAGGTGCACGCCGAGGCGCGCCGGTTTGCCCGCGAGGACGTCGACATCCTGCTGATCGGGCACGAGGGTCATGAGGAGGTCGTCGGCACCACTGGCGAGGCCCCGGAACGGGTGCACCTCGTCGACGGTCCGGATGCCGTCGCCGGTCTCGAGGTCGAGGATCCCTCCCGAGTCGCATGGCTGTCGCAGACCACCCTGTCGGTCGACGAGACGCTGCAGACCGTCGCCGCGTTGCGCGAGCGGTTCCCGTTGCTGATCGACCCGCCGAGCGACGACATCTGCTACGCGACCCAGAACCGGCAGGTCGCGGTGAAGCGGATTGCGGCCGAGGCGGATCTCGTCCTCGTCGTCGGCTCGACCAACTCGTCGAACTCGGTGCGTCTCGTCGAGGTGGCTCTCGACAGCGGGGCGGGTGCGGCGTACCTCGTCGATGACGTCTCGCACATCGACGAGCGATGGCTGGACGAGGTGTCCACGGTCGGGGTGACGAGTGGCGCCTCGGTGCCCGAGTCGCTTGTCGGGGACGTACTCGGTTGGCTCGCCAGCCATGGGTACGGCGATGTCAGCGAAGTAACGACTGCCGAGGAGCGGTTGGTCTTCGCGTTGCCGCATGAGCTGCGTCGGTCGCGGCCGACACCCTGACGCCTCGTCGGTCTAGGGCGTGAAGTTGCCGCCCAGCGGTTGGCTGACACCCATCGCCTGGGCGCTGTAACCGCCGGCGGACAAGCAGACGTGCCAGCCGCCGAGTTCCCGGACCAACGTGACCGTGTACGGGCTCGGCGCTCCGATCAGCGGCTCGAGCAGGCCGCTAGCCTGCGCGGCATTCGGGATGTCGAGTGGCCCGAGTGCTTGGCTGACGTTGCGCACCGACCTCACGGTGACACCGCGCAATCCGCCGCCAAGTTGCAGCAGGGCAGCGCGACCGGCGGTCGCGAGGTCGGTTTCGCTGAACTGCGCCCGGTCGTCTCTGCACAGGTCGTTGTAGACGTTCTGCCAGCGGCCGTGACCGGCGTCGGAGGCGGTCTGCTCGAGGGCGGAAGCCACCGCGCCGGCGTGGGGACGGGTTAGGTAGTGCCAGCCGATGGTTGCGATCACCAGGTCGGCGACGAGGATCAGCGCGAGCCGTTTTGCTGTCAGCCACCGCGGCCAGCGGCGCTTCCGCCGTGGCGGCTCGTACGGCTTCAGCGCAGCTGCGGCGAACTGTAGCTGCGCGATGCCGTCCGGCGACGGGCGCGACGTCACCTACGAGATATCGGCAGCCTGCGCCGGAGTCTCTAGGTGCAGTCTTCGAGTGTCGGCGCGACGGTCATGTCCGACATCTCCAGCGTCGATCCCGTAGTCGTCGCGTCGCTCCGGCTCCAACACGCCGGCCTCGGACCCAGGAAGTACGACGATCTGCCGGGCGTCGTCGGCGGCGGAAACCAGCTCGGGTGCGCCCAGCGGCCGGACCGGTTCCTCGACCGGGTTCGGCGCAGCCAGCTCCGCGTCGACCACCTCAAGCGCGTTCAGCTTCCGCGCCGTCACCAGGACGTTCTTCTCCAGCGAACCGACCGTGCCGTTGTAAGCCTTCACCGCGCTCGTGAGTGATCGGCCGAGCTTGTCCATGTGATCGCCCATCACACCGAGCCGCTTGTACATCTCGCGCCCGAGGTCGAAGACGTCACGGGCGTTGTCCGCCAGCGCTTGCTGTTGCCAGGAATACGCGATGGCGCGCAGCGTCGGGACCAACGCCATCGGACCGAGGATCTGCACCCGCTTCGTCATGGCGTACTCGAGCAACGTCGGATCCTGCTCGAGGGCGGCGTTGAGCGGTCCGTCGCCCGGGACGAACATCAGGACGAACTCCGGTGTGGCCGGAAACTGCGACCAGTACGACTTCGCGGCAAGGACATCGACGTGCTGCTTGAGATGACGGGCATGCCGCGCCAGATGTTCCGCGCGCGCGTCATCGCCGACGGCTTCATGCGCGTCGAGGTAGCCGACCAGTGTCACCTTGGCATCGACCACGATTGTCTTGCCGCCGACGAGATTGATGATCATGTCCGGCCGGAGCGTGCCGTCGCTCGTCGTCACCGAAGCTTGCTCGGAGAAGTCGCAGCGGTCGAGCATTCCGGCGTACTCGACGCACTTTCGTAGTTGAAGCTCGCCCCACTGACCCCGAGCCTGCGGCTTGCGCAGCGCGCTGACCAACGCGGCCGTCTCCACCTTGAGCCGTTCACCGGTGTCGCGAACGAATTCGATCTGCTGCTTGAGCGCCTCCTGAGCGCCGGCGCGGTTCCGCTCGATCTCGCCGAGCTGCCGCCCGACCTTCTCCAGCGACTCGGCGATCGGCACTCCCGCCTGCTTCAATCTGTCGTCGGCCAGGGTGAGGAACTGCTGCTGACTGCTGCGCAGCGCCTCGGCCGACAGCAGCGCAAAGGTTTGCTTCAGCTCGTCATCGATCTGGTCCTGGGTCTTCAGCTTGGTGTCTGATGCGACCAGCCGAGCCTCTGCCGTACGTAGTGCCGCTGCGGCGTCGTCGCGCTCCTGCCGCACCTGGGCGAGCTCGGAGCGAGCGGCGTCACGCTCCGCGGCTGCCGTCGCAAAATCGGCTCGGGCTGCGGCGATTGCCTCCGCCGTCGCGGTCGTGGCGCGGGTTCGTGCCAGCATCCAGCCCAGCGCCAGCCCAGCGGTGAGCGTGACGATCGCGAGAAGTACGGCGGCGATGTCCATGGCCGAAATCGTGACGCGGGGGTCCGACAGTTTTCGGCTGCCGCGCCGGTCGCGGCGTAGCTGACAATGGAGAAATGGGTCTGTCGATCGGAATCGTTGGTCTGCCGAACGTCGGCAAGTCCACGTTGTTCAACGCGCTCACTGAGAACGACGTGCTGGCGGCCAACTACCCGTTCGCGACGATCGACCCCAACGTGGGCGTGGTCAACGTTCCCGATCCGCGGCTCGGCGTACTCGGCGAGATGTTCAACAGCGAGAAGATCGTCCCGGCGACGGTGAGCTTCGTCGACATCGCCGGCATCGTCCGCGGTGCGAGCGAGGGTCAGGGTCTCGGCAACAAATTCCTGGCCAACATTCGCGAGGTTGACGCGATCTGTCAGGTGGTGCGGGTCTTCGATGACCCGGACGTCACCCACGTCGATGGCAAGATCGAGCCGGCCGACGACATCGCCACCATCAACACCGAGCTGGTCCTGGCGGACCTGCAGAGCCTCGACAACCGGCTGGGCAAGCTCGAGCGCGAGGCACGGATGAAGCCGGACAAGCGGGCCGAGCTCGCGGCGGTGCAGAGCGCCCGCGCCGTCCTCGACGCCGGCCGACCGATCTCCAGTGACCCGTCGCTCGACCGCGCCGCACTTCACGAGTCGTTCCTGCTGACGGACAAGCCCTTCATCTACGTCTTCAACCTCGATGACAGTGATCTCGGGGACGAGGGGATGCGGGCCAAGTACGCCGATCTCGTCGCGCCCTCGCCGGCGGTGTTCGTGAGCGCAAAGCTCGAGTCGGAGCTGATCGGGCTCGACGCTGCCGACGCGTCCGAGCTGCTCGCCGAGTATGGGCAGGAGGAGTCCGGGCTGGCCATCCTCGCCCGGGTCGGATTCCAGACCCTTGGTCTGCAGACCTTCCTGACCGCGGGTCCGAAGGAGTCCCGGGCCTGGACGATCAAGAAGGGTGCGACCGCGCCCGAGGCCGCCGGCGTGATTCACACCGACTTCCAGAAGGGCTTCATCAAGGCCGAGATCGTCTCCTATGACGACCTCGTTGACGCCGGTTCGATCGTCGCTGCCCGAGCCGCCGGCAAGGCGCGGATCGAGGGCAAGGACTACGTCATGGCCGATGGCGACGTCGTGGAGTTCCGCTTCAACGTGTGACCGAACACTCCAACGTTGTCAGCATCTGCGGGTGCTATGGCCCCCGGTGGCGCTGACAACTTGTTGCGGGAAGCGGGCTAACGACGAACAGTGGGTAGCGCAATCCGTTAACCCCGGCTTATCATCATGAGATGAGCCGATCCGGGGATCTGCTGCGGGCGGTGCGGCTGCGCGCCGGTCTGTCGCAGAAGGAGCTGGCCCGGCGAAGCGGGGTCGCCTCGACGCTGATCAGTGCCTATGAGAACGGTCGGCGGGTGCCCAGTGGCGATGCCCTGCTGCGGCTGATCGAGGCGTGTGGCGGATCGGTGGACGTCACGACGACGGTCGAGCGGGCGCGCGACGCGGCGGCACAGCTCGAACAGGTCGCGGCGCTCGCGATCGCGTTGCCGCGACGTGAACCGGGGCGGCTCGAATACCCGTCCTTTCGCCGGTTGACGGCCTAGGCGTCTGCTCCTCGTGGCCACGTCGCCGCTCATCGTGCTCGAGCGGGCCGTCGAGGTACATCGGCGGCTGGACCGCGCCGGAGTCGCGCACGCCATCGGTGGGGCACTCGCCCTCGCCTACCACGTCGCGCAGGCTCGAGCGACGAACGACATCGACCTCAACGTCAGCGCGGATGCCCAGAAGCCGGAGGTGGTGTTCAGCCTGCTTCCCCCCGATGTCCCCTGGACAGACAGCGATGTTGTCGCGGTGCGTCAGGAGGGTCAGGTGCGGTTGCGTTGGCCGCTGCCGGATGGCGGCCCGGCCATCCCGCTCGATCTGTTCTTCCCTCAGCACGCCCTGCACGAGGCGATTGACTCGCGAGCGGAGCTCGTGCCGATGCTGGATGCGACGGTGCCGATCCTCGCTGCGACCGACCTCCTGGTGTTCAAGGCCCTTTTCGATCGGCGCAAGGACTGGGCTGACATCGAGGAGCTCGTCCGGTTCGGCAAGGTCGACGTTGAAGCGGCGAGAGGGTGGCTGGTGAGAATCGTCGGTGCTGAGGATCATCGGCTGGCGACATTGCAGGAGGTCGTTGACGACATTGCCGCCGACCGCTGAGTCCGATGTGCGAAGGTCGGCGGCAGTCGACGACATTCAGAAACGGAGTCAGTTGATGCTCGACGGCAAGTCGGTGCTCGTGATCGGTGTCGGCGCCGGTCTCGGCAAAGAGATCGCTCGAGTCGCAGTGCGCGACGGCGCCAACGTCTTTCTCGCCGCGCGCAACGAGGACAACCTTCGCGCGGTTGCGGCCGAGCTCGACCCGTCGGGGGACCGGGTGGGATTCCGGTCGGCCGACATCAGCGACGTCGATCAGCTCGCGGCGCTGATGGAATCGGTGGTGGACCGTTTCGGTGCCCTCCACGGCCTTGCCATCTGCGCCAGCAATGACAGCGGCATGGGCGGCATCGAGACGACAACAGATGAGCAGTGGCGCAAGACCTTCGACGTCAACGTTTTCGGTACGGCGGCTGCGGTGAAGGCGGCGTTCCCGTTCCTGAAGCGCCAGGGCGGATCGGTCGTGTTCGTGGGGTCGCAGCAGTGGATCTATCCGGCCCGCGACGTTCAGC
>JAICXJ010000078.1 GCA_025980465.1 Frankiales bacterium
ACCGACAACAAGACCCATCAGTTCCGCCGTAAGTACCGCGATGTCGAGGTGCTGCTGGTTGATGACATCCAGTTCCTGGAGGGCAAGGAACAGACCCAGGAAGAGTTCTTCCACACCTTCAACACGCTGCACAACGCCAACTCGCAGATCGTCATCACCTCCGACCGCACTCCGAAGCAGCTCATCACCTTGGAGGACCGGCTGCGCAACCGGTTCGAGTGGGGACTGATCACCGACGTCCAACCACCCGAGCTCGAGACCCGGATCGCGATCCTGCGTAAGAAGGCGGCTGCCGAGCACCTCGATGCGCCCGCGGAGGTGCTGGAGTTCATCGCCAGCAAGATCGCCTCGAACATCCGCGAGCTCGAGGGCGCGCTCATCCGGGTGACCGCTTTCGCCAGCCTCAACCGCCAGGCGGTCGACCTCGCACTCGCCGAGATCGTTCTGAAGGACCTGATCGCCGATGCCGCCGGACCGGAGATCACGGCGTCGACGATCATGGCGCAGACCGCGGCGTACTTCTCGATCTCGATGGAGGACCTGTGCGGCTCCTCCCGCAGCCGGGTGCTGGTGCAGGCGAGGCAGGTCGCCATGTACCTGTGCCGTGAGCTGACCGAGCTGTCGCTGCCGAAGATCGGTCAGCACTTCGGGGGCCGCGACCACACGACCGTGATGCACGCCGACCGCAAGATCCGCTCCCTGATGGCCGAGCGCCGCTCGGTCTACACCCAGGTCAGCGAGCTGACCAACCGGATCAAGAGCCAGGCCCGCGGATGAGGGCGGCCACCCGCCCCCCGGTACGACGCTCCCCGCTGACCCCTCGCCGGCTGCCGCCCGGCGGCACATCAGGTTGCTCCGTACACAGCCTGGGGACAACCTTGTGGACGTTTCGTGCGCAGTTCGTTCAATCCTGGGGGCCGATCCCGTTGTCCCCCGGCCGGCCGGAGTGTCCGCAGCGGAATCCACACCGGTTCACACCGGCGCGTGGTGCCCTGACCTGCGGTTTTGGGAGTTGTCGACAGTTTCCACCGGACTTATTACGACCACGACAGATGTCAAAACTTGTCACTCCGACAACAGAAACTTGTGCACGACCGAAAGGACGCCATCGTCATGAAGATCCGAGTTGAGCGCGACAGCTTCGCCGATGCCGTGGCCTGGGCCAGCCGGATCCTGCCGCAGAAGGCCGCCCTTCCGGTCCTCGCTGGGCTGCGAATCGTGGCCGATGGGGCCCAGGGTGTGCAGCTGTCCGGCTTCGACTACGAGGTCTCAGCGCAGGCGAACATCGAGGTCACCGTCGCTGAAACAGGTTCGGTGCTGGTGCCCGGCCGGCTCCTGGCCGAGATCACCCGCAGCCTTCCGCCGGCGCCGATCGACCTCGCGACCGATGGGGCCCGCGTCGTGCTGACCTGCGGCTCGTCGCGGTTCACGCTGCCGACGCTGCCGCTGGAGGAGTACCCGACGTTGCCGGAGATGCCGACCGCGTCGGGCAGCGTGGGTTCGGACGCCTTCGCCGCCGCTGTCGGGGCGGTGGCCACCGCAGCCGGTCGGGACGATGCGCTGCCCGTCCTCACCGGAATTCGCATCGAGATCGACGGCGAGCAGGTGACCCTGGCCGCGACCGACCGCTACCGGCTCGCGGTTCGGACGCTGCGCTGGCAGCCGGTGGAGCCGGCGATGCAGACGACGGCGCTGGTGCCGGCGCGCACGCTCGCCGAGGCGGCGAAGTCACTGACCTCAGGGGCCCAGATCTCGATCGCGCTGGCGGGGGCCGGCACGGGCGAAGGGCTGATCGGGCTTGCCGGTGCCGACCGGTCAACGACCAGCCGGCTGCTCGACGGTGAGTTTCCGAAGTACCGGTCGCTGCTGCCGGACAGTTCCTCGGCGACTGCCCGGGTCGACTCGGCGGCGTTGACCGATGCTGTCCGCCGGGTCGCGCTGGTGGCCTCGCGCACCTCCCCGATCCGGTTGTCGTTCGCTGCCGACGGGCTCGAGCTGGAGGCCGGCGGTGTTGACGAGGCGGAGGCGCGTGAGTCGTTGCCGGCTGAGTTCGAGGGTGAAGCGCTGACGATCGCGTTCAACGCGACCTACCTCCTCGACGGCCTCGGATCGCTGGACTCCGACGAGGCGCAGCTGTCATTCACCGGTCCGACCAAACCTGCGGTACTGACCGGAAAGCCTGACGGCGACGGCGGCAGTGACCACCGCTACCTGCTGATGCCGGTGCGGCTCGCCTCCTAAAGGCGCCGGATCCGGTCCCGCCGTCAGGCGTCTCGCGGCGATCGATCGGGCACCACCCAACCCGGCGTTCAGGAGATCTGACTAGCGTCAGCCTGACCGCTCGCGGCGAAGCAGGCCCGCCGGGCATCGCAGGCCGTCGGCAAGGAGGCACCAGTGCAGCTCGGAATGATCGGACTTGGCCGGATGGGCGGCAACATGGCCGAGCGGCTCCGGCGTGGTGGGCACCAGATCGTCGGATTCGACCAGTCGGCGGACTCGCATCGTGATGTCGGCTCCCTCGAGGAGCTGATCGCTGCACTCGACGCGCCGCGCGCGGTCTGGGTGATGGTCCCGGCCGGGAAGCCGACGACCGATACCGTCGCGGCGCTCGGCTCGCTGCTGTCCCCCGGCGATCTCGTCATCGACGGCGGTAACTCCCGTTACACAGATGACCAGCTCCATGCCGCCGCGCTCGCCGAGAAGAACATCGACTTCGTCGACTGCGGGGTGTCCGGCGGGGTGTGGGGACTGACCGAGGGCTACGGCCTGATGGCAGGCGGGCCCGACGACGCGATCGCCCGGCTGATGCCGATCTTCGAGACCCTCAAGCCTGAGGGCAGCTGCGGGTTCGTCCACGCCGGCACGGTCGGCGCCGGCCACTTCGCCAAGATGGTTCACAACGGCATCGAGTACGGGATCATGCAGGCGTACGCCGAGGGCTGGGAGCTGCTCGAGGCGACCGAGCTGGTGACCGATGTCCGGGCGACTTTCACCTCGTGGCAGAAGGGCACCGTCGTACGTTCCTGGCTGCTCGACCTCGCCGTGCGAGCGCTCGAGGAGGACGACCACCTCACCAAGCTCAGGGGATTCGCGCAGGACTCCGGCGAGGGCCGCTGGACCGTCGAGGCCGCCATCGACCACGCCGTACCACTCCCGGTGATCACCGCCGCCCTGTTCGCCCGGTTCGCCTCCCGGCAGGAAGACTCGCCAGCGATGAAGATGGTGTCGGCGCTGCGCCAGCAGTTCGGCGGGCACGCCGTGGAGTCGGCCAAGGGCGCCGACTCCCCCGGCGCCGATGTCGCTGCGCCAGGCTCGACCGCTGACGCCTACCCGTCGTAAGACTCCGGATGTATCTGTCCCGGCTGGCCGTCACCGACTTCCGCTCCTATCCGCAGGCGGAGGCCGCCCTCGAACCGGGGGTGACGTCGTTCATCGGGCCGAACGGGCAGGGCAAGACCAACCTGATCGAGGCGGTCGGCTACCTCGCCACGCTGGCTAGCCACCGGGTCGCGCATGACGCGCCGCTGGTGCGGCAAGGCACCGACCGAGCGATCGTTCGAGGTCTGGTCGTGCGCGACGGTCGGGACACCCTTCTCGAGATCGAGATCACTCCCGGTAAAGCCAACCGGGCTCGCCTCGCCGGCTCACCGGTCTCACGCGCCCGCGACATCCTCGGCACGCTGCGCACGGTGCTGTTCGCTCCGGAGGACCTGGCGATCGTCAAGGGAGATCCGGCGGGGCGCCGGGACTACCTCGATGACCTGCTGGTTGCCCGTGCGCCGCGGTACGCCGCGGTCCGGGCCGACTACGACCGGGTCCTCAAGCAGCGCAATGCGCTGTTGAAGTCAGCGGGCAACGCGCGACGGGCCGGCGCCGAGCTGCGCACCCTCGACGTGTGGGATTCCCACCTCGCGACGGCCGGAGCGGAGTTGTTGGCGGGTCGCCACGACTTGGTCGAGTCGCTGCGACCGCTGGTCGACAAGGCCTACGCCGCGGTCAGTCGCGGGGGCGGCCCGACCACCCTGGACTACCAGTCGTCGGTCCCGCCGGAGATCGCCGACAGCGTTGACCGGGAGCTGCTGGCGGCGGCGCTGTCGGCCGCGGTGGCCGCCAGCCGTGACAAGGATCTCGACCGGGGGATCACGCTGGTCGGTCCGCACCGCGATGAGCTCGCGCTGTCGATCGGCGGGCTGCCGGCGAAGGGATACGCCAGCCACGGCGAATCCTGGTCGCTCGCGCTCGCGCTCCGGTTGGCGGCCTACGACCTGTTGCGTGCCGACGGCGGGGAGCCGGTGCTGATCCTTGACGACGTCTTTGCTGAGCTCGACGCGACCCGGCGGGAATCGCTGGCCGAGCTCGTGGCACCGGCCGAGCAGGTGCTGATCACCGCCGCCGTGGTGGGTGACGTGCCGGAGCAGCTGGCCGGCGGCCGGTTCGACGTCGCGGCCGGGGAGGTACGCCGTGTCCGGTGAGCGACCGCCGGACCCGGCGCGCAGGCTGTTGGCCCGGGCGCGGAAGGCGAAGCCGGTCCGACGCACCTCGACCCGAAGCGGGAGCGAGCAGACCTGGAGCGGCGCCGGGCCGGACCCGCGTGATCCGGCCCGGCTCGGCGATGCCGTGTCGGACCTGGTCAATGACCGGAGCTGGACCAAGCCGTTGACGGCCGCCGGGCTGCTGCCCCGCTGGGCCGAGATCGTCGGACCGGAGATCGCCGAGCACTGTAAGCCCGAGCGGCTCGAGGCGGGCGAGTTGTCGTGCGTGGCGGAATCGACCGCCTGGGCGACCCAACTGCGGCTGATGAACCGGCAGATCCTGGGCCGGATCGCGGCCGAGGTCGGCCCCGACGTCGTCGTCCGGCTCAAGGTGCGCGGCCCGACCTCTCCCGACTGGCGGCATGGCCCGCTTCGGGTCACCGGGCGTGGGCCGCGGGACACCTACGGGTGAGTCCCGGGCCGCCGGGCGCGTGGCCCGTGAGACCAGCCGGGGGTGGCCGCCTCGCCGCTCGTCTGAGCGCCCGTCGACCGACGCCAAAACCGCACCTCACTGAGAGCCCTGAGAGGGCCTGGTAGACATATTCCCGCGTGGGGGGACTAGGACTGCCAGGTGTTGATTCGCCACGCCGGTCCACAGGCGGCCCTAAAGGCCGTTTCTGTCGTGGAGCACGGGTAGACTTGAGATCGGATATCCCCCGGGCAGGCGCTCAGCGCGTTCTGGCCGAGTGATGCCCTCCGTTCGAGCCACCGCCGCAGCCAGGAGAGAACCACTTGTCGTACGACGCCAAGTCAATCACTGTCCTCGAGGGTCTCGAGGCTGTCCGCAAACGCCCCGGCATGTACATCGGATCGACAGGTGAGCGCGGCCTGCACCACCTGGTGTACGAGGTCGTCGACAACGCCGTCGACGAGGCGTTGGCCGGCTACGCCGACACCATCGTCTGCACGCTGCTGGCCGACGGCGGTGTCCGGGTGGTCGACAACGGCCGCGGCATCCCGGTCGACAAGCACCCGGTGGAGAAGCGGCCCGCGGTCGACGTCGTGCTGACCACGCTGCACGCCGGCGGCAAGTTCGACGGAAAGTCCTACGCCGTGTCCGGGGGCCTGCATGGCGTCGGGGTCTCAGTTGTCAACGCCCTGTCGAGCCGGCTCGAGGTCGAGATCCTGCGCGACGGATTCGTCTGGAACCGCGCCTACATCAACGGCGGCAAGCCCGAGGGGCAGCTCGAGAGGGGCAAGGCGACCACCGACACCGGTACGACGGTGACGTTCTGGGCCGACGAGAAGATCTTCGAGACCACGCAGTACTCCTTCGAGACGCTCTCCCGGCGACTTCAGGAGATGGCGTTCCTCAACGCCGGCCTGTCGATCACGCTGCGTGACGAGCGCGAGGAGGTCCCCCACGAGTCGGTCTTCCATTACAAGGGCGGATTGGAAGACTTCGTGAAGCACCTCAACGCCACCAAGCAGTCCGTCCACGACTCGGTCATCCACTTCGACAGCGAGGACAAGACCCAGCACATGGCGCTCGAGGTCGCGATGCAGTGGAACGCGTCGTACGCCGAGTCGGTCTACACCTTCGCCAACACCATCAACACCCATGAGGGCGGCACCCACGAGGAAGGCTTCCGGGCGGCGCTGACCTCGGTCGTCAACAAGTTCGCGCGTGACCAGAAGATCCTCAAGGACAAGGACGACAACCTCACCGGCGACGACATCCGCGAGGGACTGACCGCGATCGTCTCGGTGAAGATCGCCAACCCGCAGTTCGAGGGTCAGACCAAGACCAAGCTCGGCAACACCGAGGCCAAGTCCTTCGTCCAGAAGGCCTGCAACGACTGGCTCGGCTCGTGGTTCGAGCGCAACCCGCGTGAGGGCAAGATCGTCGTTTCGAAGGCCGCCCAGGCCGCCCAGGCCCGGATCGCCGCGCGCAAAGCACGCGACCTCGCCCGCGGCCGCAAGGGCCTGCTCGAGTCCAGCGGCCTGCCCGGCAAGCTGGCCGACTGCCAGTCCACCAACCCGGAGGAGTGCGAGCTCTACGTCGTCGAGGGCGACTCGGCAGGTGGCTCCGCCAAGGGCGGGCGCAACCCGGTCTACCAGGCGATCCTGCCGATCCGCGGCAAGATCATCAACGTCGAGAAGGCGCGCATCGACCGGGTGCTGCAGAACACCGAGGTGCAGGCGCTGATCACCGCGCTCGGCACCGGCATCCACGACGACTTCGACATTGCGAAGCTGCGCTACCACAAGATCGTGCTGATGGCCGACGCTGACGTCGATGGCCAGCACATCCGCACGCTGCTCCTCACGCTGCTGTTCCGGTTCATGAAGCCGCTGATCGAGATCGGCCACGTCTACCTCGCGTCCCCGCCGCTGTACAAGCTGAAGTGGAACAAGCCCCACCCGCCCGACTACGCCTACTCCGACCGGGAGCGGGACGGGCTGATCGAGGCCGGCAACGCCGACGGCAAGAAGCTGCCCAAGGACGACGGCATCCAGCGATACAAGGGTCTCGGGGAGATGAACGCCGAGGAGCTGTGGGAGACCACGATGAACCCGGCCACCCGGGTGTTGCTTCAGGTCACGCTGGATGACGCGGCCACCGCCGACGAGATGTTCAGCGTCCTCATGGGAGAGGACGTCGAGGCTCGCCGCTCGTTCATCACCCGCAACGCCAAGGACGTTCGGTTCCTCGACATCTGACGAGCGAGCCGAATCGCCGACCTAGCCGCTGATCACATTCTGTAGCGAAGGATCACCGTGACTGAAACGCTCCCTCCGCCGCCCGGCGGCCGCGTCGAGCCGGTCGGGCTCGAAGTCGAGATGCAGCGCAGCTTCCTCGACTACGCGATGTCCGTCATCGTGTCGCGCGCCCTTCCCGACGTCCGCGACGGCCTCAAGCCGGTGCACCGCCGGGTGCTGTACGCGATGTACGACGGTGGATACCGGCCCGACCGCGGCTACTCCAAGTGCAGTCGCGTCGTCGGTGACGTCATGGGCCAGTACCACCCGCATGGCGACTCCGCGATCTACGACACGTTGGTCCGGCTTGCCCAGCCGTGGTCGATGCGGCTTCCCCTCGTCGACGGCCAGGGCAACTTCGGCTCGCCGGGCAACGACCCGCCAGCGGCGATGCGATACACCGAATGCCGGCTGACGCCTGCCGCGATCGAGATGTTGCGGGACATCGAGCAGGACACCGTCGATTTCACCGCCAACTACGACGGCCGCTCGCTCGAGCCGCTGGTGCTGCCGAGCCGGTTCCCGAACCTGCTCGTCAACGGTGCCGCCGGCATCGCGGTCGGTATGGCGACCAACATCCCGCCGCACAACCTCGGCGAGGTCGCGGCGGCCGTGCAGTGGGCGCTCGCCCACCCGAACGCGACCGAGGACGAGCTGCTCGAGGCCTGCATCGGCTTGGTGCAGGGTCCGGACTTCCCGACCGGAGCGCTCATCGTCGGGCGCGACGGAATCGACCAGGCACTTCGCACCGGCCGTGGCTCGATCCGGATGCGTGCCGTCGTCGAGGTGGAGGAGGACTCCCGGGGCCGCCAGCAGCTGGTCGTGACCGAGCTGCCGTACCAGGTGAACCCGGACGCACTGGCCGAGAAGATCGCCGACCTGGTGCGCGACGGCAAGGTGCAGGGGATCGCCGACATCAAGGACGACTCCTCACTGCGGACCGGGCAGCGCCTGGTCATCGTGCTCAAGCGCGACGCCATCGCCAAGGTCGTGCTGAACAACCTCTACAAGCACACCCAGCTGCAGGACTCGTTCGGCGTCAACATGCTGGCGCTGGTCGACGGCGTACCTCGGACCCTCAACATCGCTCAGATGGTCCGGCACTACGTCGAACACCAGGTCGACATCATCGTTCGGCGGACTCGGTTCCGGTTGCGCAAGGCGCAGGAGAGGGCGCACATCGTCTCGGCGCTGGTCAAGGCGCAGGACCGGATCGACGAGGTCATCGCGCTGATCCGGGCGAGCGAGTCGGCCGACGCAGCCCGCACCGGGTTGATGGAGCTGCTCGAGATCGACGAGATCCAGGCGACCGCGATCCTCGATATGCAGCTGCGCCGGCTCGCGGCCTTGGAGCGGCAGAAGTTGCTCGACGAGTACGAGGAGCTGATGGCCGAGATCGCCGAGTACGAGGCGATCCTGGCAAGTGACGAGCGGCAGCGGACGATCATCAGTGAGGAGCTCGGCGAGATCGTCGAGCGGTACGCCGACGAGCGCAAGTCGCGGATCATCGCCTACGAGGGCGACATGAGCCTCGAGGACCTGATCGCACAGGAGGACGTGGTCGTCACGATCACTCGCGGCGGTTACGCCAAGCGCACGAAGACCGACCTCTACCGGGCGCAGCGGCGCGGTGGCAAGGGCGTGATGGGTGCCGCGCTGCGCACCGACGACATCGTCGAGCACTTCTTCGTGACCTCGACCCACAACTGGATCCTGTTCTTCACCAACAAGGGCCGGGTCTACCGAGCCAAGGCGCACGAGCTGCC
>JAICXJ010000038.1 GCA_025980465.1 Frankiales bacterium
GAACGGTGAGGCGTATCAAAACTATGCCGACCCGACGCTGAGCGGCCCGCAACGGGCGTACTACGGAACAAACCTTGGGCGGCTCATCGCGACCCGACGTGCCTACGACCCGCGCGGCGTGTTCACCCAACCCCAGGGCGTACCGCTCAGGTAGCGCCCCTGAGCCGAGCGGGATCAGCCGCAGGGAACGCCGCGTGCTGCAGCACGCAAGTGACCGAGAACGCAGCGGATCGCTCGCTGAGGGTCAGGAAACGTCGGCGATTTCGCGGGCTTGGAGGTGCTGGTCGAGCTTGCGCTTGATGCGTTGCAACGCGTTGTCGATCGACTTCACATGACGGTCGAGGACCTCGGCGATCTCGTGGTAGCTCTTGCCTTCGATGTACAACCGCAGCACCTCGGCCTCGAGGTCGGAGAGCGCGGCGTCGAAATGCTCCTGCAACGCGCGGATCCGCTCCGCGGAGATCACCAGGTCGGCGGGATCACTGATCGCGGTCATCGGAAGTACGTCGGCGAGACACCGGTCGCCATCCTCGTCGGCGAGTACCGGCCGCGAGAACGAGACGTAGTTGTTGAGCGGACCGTGCTTCTGGCGGGTCGCGGTCTTGATCGCGGTGATGATCTGGCGCGTCACGCAGAGCTCGGCGAACGCCCGGAAGCTCGAGGTCAGCTCGGGGTTGAAGTCACGGATCGCCTTGTACAGCCCGATCATGCCTTCCTGGATGATGTCTTCCTGGTCGGCACCGACGAGGAAGTAGGACCGCGCCTTCGACCGGGCAAAGCTGCGGTACTTCGTCAGCAAGGTGGCGAGGGCGGCGTCGTCTCCGGCGCGGGCGGCCGCGACAAGGAGGTCGTCCTCATCTTCAGTTCTCGGGGTGCTCGGCGCCACCTGGCGGAGCCTCATCGATCGCATCTGGGTCATGCCTCCGGGGCTGGGTGTGATGCAGAACACACGACCTGGGACAAATAGTAATTACCGAACCATATTCGTGAACATTGGACCTCGTCACAACAACGAGCGAGAGGGCTTGGGGTTACGGGCAGCCACGGTACTGCGAAAATCAGTCAGATCGGGTCAAACTATGACTCACGTCCCAAAAAGTGCTCGCTGAGCCTCTTGTGGCGACTCACCAGTGCTGACGACCCGTCAGCAGCAGGACGGAAGCCGGCTTACCGGACAGCGGAACTCAGTTACCGCTGTGTGGATAGCGCCTACCGGCTCCGTCGCTGGCGCCTACCGGCTCCGTCGCTGGCGCCTACCGGCGACGCGCGACTTCGGAGAGCGCGATCCCGGCAGCAACCGAGGCGTTCAACGATTCCACCTCGGCGGCCAGCGGGATGCGCACCGTCAGGTCACAGGTCTGTGACACCAGTCGGCTCAGGCCACGCCCTTCACCACCGACGACGAGAACCAGCGGGCCGGCGGCGAGCTCGAACGCGTCGAGGTCGATCTCCCCGCGACCATCCAGGCCGGCAAGCATCAGACCGGCCTCGGCATAGGACTTCAGCGTCCGCACCAGATTGGTCGCTCTTGCCACCGGCAGCCGGGCCAAAGTGCCGGCACTCGCTTTCCACGCCGCCGGCGTCACTCCGACGGATCGGCGCTCCGGCACCAGCAGTCCGTCAGCGCCGAAGGCGGCGGCTGACCGGGCGATCGCGCCGAGGTTGTGGGGATCGGTCACGCCATCCAGCGCCACGATCAACGCGGGCTTGGGCTCTTCGAGCACCCGGCGAAGCAGGTCGTCGGGATGGCTGTAGTCGAAGGGCCGCACGACGAGGGCGATCCCCTGATGTGGCGCGCCGCCGGTGAGGCGATCGAGTTGCGGCCGGCTCGATTCGAGCAAAGCAATCTGGTGGTCGGCGGCGAGCTTCGCCGCCTCGACCAGCCGATCATCGCGCTCGAGACCGACCGCGATGTGAAGCGCCGTCGCCGGCACCGACGCCCGAAGCGCCTCGACGACAGCATTGCGACCCGCGACGACATCCTCCGTCGTCGAGCCGCGGCGGCCTGACTGCTGATTCCGGGTCGACTCGTCGGCCCGCCGGGTGGCAGATCGAGCCCGACGTTGAGCCGGATGCCCAGTGCGTTCCTTCGCCGGCGGCGTCGGACCGCGCCCTTCCAGCTTGCGACGACCGTGGCCGCCGGTGCCCTTTGACGGACCCTTCTTGCTCGCCATCAGGAGCCCGGTTCCTGCACCCGCCAGCGCGGCCCGTCCGGGGTGTCCTCGACGACCACGCCGGCGGCCGCCAGCGAATCGCGGATCCGGTCGCCCTCACTGAAGTCCTTGCGCTCGCGCGCTGACTGCCGAGCCTCGAGAAGCGCAGGCACCAGCTCATCGACGACCCGCCTGAGTCCGCCCTGCTCCCGGGTCGCTGCGAAGTCGCCCGGCCACAAGCCCAGCACCCTCGTCATCGCGGCGACAGCGGCCCCCGATTCCCGCACGGCTGCGTCGTCACCGTCGGCGAGCGCGCTGTTGCCGGCGCGCACCGTGTCGTGGAGTACGCCGATCGCGGCTGGGACGCCGATGTCATCGTCCATCGCTGCGGCGAACTCGGCCGGGACGGTTGCGTCATCACCGGGCTCGCCGTAGCGCTCTGTTGCGCGCTGCAGGAATCCCTCGATGCGCGAATACGCCGCGTCGGCTTCGGCGATGCCGGCGTCGCTCCACTCGCTCTCGGAACGGTAATGAGGCGCGGTGAGGTAGTAACGCACAGCGGCCGGCCGGTTGGCGGCGAGAATGTCCGGCACGAACAGCGAGTTGCCCAGCGACTTGCTCATCTTGGCGCCGCCGGTGTTGAGCAGCCCGTGGTGGAGCCAGAAGTTCGCGAAGCCATCCCCGGCAGCGGTCGACTGGGCCTGCTCGTTCTCATGGTGCGGGAACACCAGGTCGAGGCCGCCGCCGTGGATGTCGAAGCGAGGACCGAGGTACTTCGTGGCCATCGCCGAGCACTCGATGTGCCAGCCCGGACGGCCCGGGCCCCACGGCGTCTCCCACGCCGGCTCACCCGGCTTGGCGCCCTTCCACAGCGCAAAATCGAGGGCGTCGCGCTTGTGCCCGAGGTCCTCCGGCTGCTGCATCGCGTCCGGCTGCTGGCCGGACAGCTCGCCGTAGGCGGGGTGCGAGCGGACGTCGAAGTACACGTCACCGCCGGCCGCATACGCATGACCGGAGTCGATCAGCCGCTGGATCAACGCGATCATCTCGGGGACGTGACCGGTGGCGCGCGGCTCACCGGTCGGAGGCAGGCAGTTGAGCGCGCTGTACGCCGCATCGAACTGGCGGGTGACTGTCGTGGCGAGCGCCCACCACGGCACGTCCTGAGTCGCGGCATTCACGATGATCTTGTCGTCGATGTCGGTGACGTTGCGGACGTGCTGCACGTCGTAACCGCTCGCGGTCAGCCATCGGCGTACGACGTCGAAGGCGACCGCCGAGCGGACGTGGCCGATGTGCGGCGCGGACTGCACGGTCGGTCCGCAGACGTACAACGAGACGACGCCCGGCGTCAGCGGCTCGAAGTCGCGGATCGCACGGGTGAGGGTGTCGTACAGCCGCAGCGCCACGTGCCCACCCTCCACCGACAACGGACGGCAGCGATCGCCGCCGTCTGACTCCTATGAGCCTACGGACCGTCGTGCGGTTAGCGGGAGAGCAGCAGCGCGGTGGCGATGGCAGCGAGGCCCTCGCCGCGACCGGTCAGACCGAGACCGTCGGTCGTCGTCGCCGACACAGCGACCGGCGCACCGACCGCCCGCGAGAGTGCGGTCTGCGCCTCCTGTCGACGCGGGCCGAGCTTGGGTCGCTCGCCGATCAGCTGCACTGCCACGTTGCCGATCGCCCAGCCGGCACCGAGCACCCGCCGCGCGGTTTCGGTGAGGATCTCGATCCCGGTGGCGTCCTTCCACTCGGCACGGTCGACCCCGAACTGGCTGCCGAGGTCGCCGAGCGCTGCCGCGGACAGCAGGGCGTCACAGATCGCATGGGCGACGACATCGCCGTCCGAGTGACCCGACAGTCCACGCTCGCCGGGCCAGGACAAGCCGGCCAGCGCGAGCGCCCGGCCGACTTCGAAGGGGTGGACGTCGACGCCGATTCCGATGCGCGGCGACCCGTCGAGGGCCTGGGTGAGCGGTACGACGTCGTCGGCCGCGGTCATGTCCCGGCCGCTGATGCGCGGAGGTTGGCCTGGCCGCCGCTCACGTTCGCGAACACCAGGCGGCCGTTTGCCGTCACCAGCACACTGCTCACCCGCACAGTTACATCTTGACCGACGAGCGCCTTGCCCCGCTCGACCACCACCATCGTCCCGTCATCGAGGTAGCCGACGCCTTGCCCCGGCTCCCGACCTGCCTTGATCAGCTGGACCGTTACATCCTCGCCCACCACGACCGGCGGACGAAGCGCAAGTGCGACTGCGTGCAGGTTGAGGACGACAACGCCCGACAGCGCGGCGACCTTCGCAAGGTTCGTGTCCAAGGTCAGCAGAGCCATGTCGTGCTCGAGGGAGGCGCGCGCCAACTTGGCATCGACCTCCTCGATGTCCGGCGCGAGATCGTCGACCAGTTCGAGGTCGACGAACGGCTCCCGCCGCAACGTGTCGAGAACCTGTAGCCCGCGCACTCCTCGCGCCCGGTGGACCGGGTCGTCGAGGTCGGAGAGGCGCTGGAGCTCATCGAGAACGGGGCGCATCACGACGATCTTGCCGTGCACGAACCCGGCCCGGACTACGTCGACGATCCGGCCGTCAATGGCGACCGAGGTGTCGAGCAGCTTGGGAAGGGCTGAGCCCGACGGGCGCCGAGGCTCGACTCTGGCGCGACCGCCGATGACGGCAAGCACGTCGTCGCGCTTTGCGGCACCGACCCGGAAGCCGACGTATCCGTTGAGCACGATGACGATGCAGAACAGACTCGTGGCAACCAGCATTTGCGGGACGAAGAACAACGGCCAACCGACAGCCGCACCGAACACGGCACCGGCAAGTGCGCCGAACCCGCCGGCGATCAGCGTGTCGGCCGAGACCTCGCGCAGGGCTGCTTCGGTCCGGTCAGCAGTCGAGGCCGCGGTGCGCGCGAAGATGCCGCCGGCGACGTACCCGATCCCGGAGCCGACGATCACGCCGACGGCGGCGCCGCCGAACGGGCCGAGAAGATGCTCGCGCGAGTGGGTGACCAGGGTTCGGCCGACTTCGTACCCGAATCCGGCGAATGACACGACCACGAGCAACCGAAGGATCTCGACGACGCCGCTAGGCGCGCGCAGCCGAGGGGATGGGCGTCGGCGCATCCTCACGTCAGAAATATCGGCGTTTTTCCATGATCACTTCACTCATCTCGGCGATGGGGTTGCGACCAGATCAACTACGCCAAGACGAGGTCCACACTGGCGTCGGGGCGCGCCCGCTTAACGTCAGGCGGAAAGAACCTCGTCGAGGATGGCTTCCGCCTTGTCCTCGTTGGTGCCCTCCGCAAGGGCGAGCTCGCTGACCAGGATCTGGCGAGCCTTGGCGAGCATCCGCTTCTCACCGGCGGACAGGCCGCGCTCCCGGTCGCGCCGCCACAGGTCACGCACGACCTCGGCGACCTTGTTCACGTCGCCGGAGGCGATCTTCTCGACGTTGGCCTTGTACCGCCGCGACCAGTTGGTCGGCTCCTCGGTGTGGGGCGCCTTGAGGATCTCGAAGACCCGCTCCAGACCATCGGCTCCGACGACGTCGCGAACTCCGACGTACTCGGCATTGTCGGCCGGCACGCGAACCGTCAGGTCACCCTGGGCGACCTTGAGAACGAGGTAGGTTTTCTCCTCGCCCTTGATGGTTCTGGTCTCGATTGCTTCGATGAGTGCAGCCCCGTGATGGGGGTAGACGACCGTCTCGCCGACCGTGAACGTCATGTGCGATGTTCCCCTTCCGATGCACCCAGGATATCACGCAGCAAGGTCACGAAGACCGCCCCCGACTCGGTGAAACCGCAGGTCAGAGCCTTGATCTCGACCGATTGAGGTCTTGACAGAAGCCGGGGCGGCGTGCATCGAAGGGCGCTGCGACAGGGGTGTTTCACCGCGGCAACGTGAGGCGCATACTGAGCCGATGCCGGACGACGACGACCGTCCGCGCGACGCATCGAGCGCCGCCGATCCGTCCTGGCCTGACATCGTCATCCCCGATGACATCAGTGCGCTCCAGGCGGATATCCAGGCCTACCGGCGGGAGCAGCGGCTGGCGATCTGGCGGTCACGGTGGGATCGGCTGCGGCGACTCCGCGGTGCCGCTCCACTGCTGGTCGTGACCTCGGCACTGGTTGTTGCGGGCCTGGTTGCCACTCTGCTCACCGTGATGGCGCCGACAGCGGGGACGTCGAACACGACCGCCCTCCCACTCGCCCATCCCACCGCCTCGCCCGGCACCGTCGGTGGACTGCTCCCCGAGGCTGTCCTGCAGGGCGACACCGCCCACGGACCCACCGACACCAGCGCGCTTCGTCCTGCGGTGCTCGCGCTGGTGCCGACGCACTGCGACTGCGCGGCCCTGCTCGGCACGGTCGCGCAGCAGGCCGACAGCGTGAACCTGCCACTGACCGTCGTCGTGCCGTCGCTGTCGGACTCCGACGCGGCAGCGCTGCCCAACACGCTGGGCTACAACACGGTCGAGGTGTTGTACGACGGCAACGCCACGTTGGCCGCGACGTTCCAGCCGCACGGTGTCACCGCGGTCCTGGTCCAGCGAAACGGAACGATCTCCGCGATCCAACAGGGGGTGACGGCGTCGACAGCGAGGCGGCTCGACGCACCGCTGCAGGGCTTCCTGCTCCCGCCCGCCTGAAAGTGCCTGCCGGCACCGCGTGGGCGTTGGTCCGCGCCACTCACCCGCTGCCCTGCCTCGCCGTGACGGCACTGGTGGTCGCGACCGCGGTAGCGGCCGGCGTCGGAGACCGCGCCGCGCTGCTCGGCGTCGCGGTCCTGTGCGGCCAGCTGTCGGTCGGATGGTCGAACGACGCGATCGACGCGCCGGCCGACACGCTCGCCCGGCGGTCCGACAAGCCGATCGCGACCGGTGAGGTCAGCCGGCGCCTGGTCGCCCGATGCGCGCTGGTCGCCGTGGTGCTCGACGTACCGCTGTCCCTCGCTCTCGGCTGGCGCGCCGGTCTCGCGCATCTCCTCGCGCTCGCCTTGGCCTGGGGATACAACCTCGGCCTGAAGCGGACCGTCGCCAGCCCACTGCCCTACGCCCTGGCATTCGGGCTGGTGCCGATCGTCGCCGCTGCACTGTTGCCCGGCTCGCCGCACCCGCGCACCACACTGATCGTGGCCGGGGTGCTGTGCGGTGTCGGCGCCCACTTCGCGAACACGGTCGGCGACGCTGCGGAGGACGCACTGACCGGGGTCCGTGGCTTGCCGCAACGGGTCGGACCGGTCCACTCGACGGTGGTGGCCGGTGCTCTCCTGGCGGCCGCCGCGATCGCCGTCCTGGTCGCGGTCGGTCCTACCGCGCTCTCCATCGCCGCGGTGGTCGTCGACGTGGCCGCGGCTGCTGCCTTGCCGTCCGTCCTGCGAGCGGCTTCGGCACGACACCACGCGTTCCAGCTAGTGATCGTCGCCGTCGCCGTCCTGGTCGCCGCGTTTGTCGGCTCCGGCGGACCGGATCTCACCGGTCGGTGACCGGGGCGGGGGGCGCACCGGGGGTCGGGCGACACTCAGTACGCTGACCCGAATCCGTCGCCCAACGGCGGCGCGCCCCTGATCGGTCTTCGTCGAGGAGTACGCGTGATCCAGCGCCCGGGTCTCGGCCGCCGCGCGACCTGCGCCGCCGCACTCGGTCTCGCCCTACCGGTTCTCGCCGGCTGCGGCCTCGAGGCGAAGGACTTCACCAGCCACGAGCACGGCCAGGTGCAGGCCGCCAACTTCCGCATGGGCGGGGTGCAGATCCGCGATGCGTTCATCACGACTCCGCTGGTGAGCCTTCCGGCGGTGTCGGGGAGCTCGACGAAAGCCGCGCCTCCCGGGCCGAATGCCTATCTCGTCGTGGCGCTGGTCAACGACGGGCCGACGACGGACCAGCTGACCGGAGTCTCCACGACGATCGGAGTGGCGACGATCAGCGGCGGATCACTGTCGCTTCCACACGGAATCGTCGTCTCAGCCAGCGACCCGGACATCGACCCGTCGGCGGCGACGATCGCGATCAGCGGCAAGGCTCCGACCGTCGGCACCACGGTGCCGGTGCAGTTCAGCTTCGCCGAGGCGGGCGTGACACGCACCGTGCAGGTTCCGGTCGTCTCGCCCGATGGACTGAGCCTCTCGCCGACGCAGTCCATCCCCACTGAACAGGCGACGCCACCCGTCGAGACCGCGCCGAGCGCGTCGGACTAGGCGCGTCCAACTCACGGCACTAGCGGCCCTGATTCTTGACCGCCTCGATCGCGGCAGCAGCGGCGTCGGGATCGAGGTAACGACCGCCCGGCGTGACCGGGCGCAGCTGATCGTCGAGGTCGTACGCCAGCGGGATTCCGGTCGGGATGTTCAGCCCGACGATCTCCTCGTCTCCGACACCGTCGAGGTGCTTGACCATCGCGCGGAGCGAGTTGCCGTGAGCGACGACGAGGACGGTGTCACCGGAGCGTAGATCCGGCACGATCGCGTCGTACCAGTACGGCAGCAGCCGGGTGACGACGTCCTTGAGGCACTCGGTGCGAGGCACCACGTCAGGCGCCAGCTTCGCGTAACGACGATCACCGGCCTGCGAGTACTCCGCCTCGTCCGCGATCGGCGGGGGCGGGACGTCGTAGGACCGCCGCCAGATCATGAACTGCTCGTCGCCGTACTTCTCCCGCACCTGCGTCTTGTCCTTGCCCTGAAGGTCGCCGTAGTGGCGTTCGTTGAGGCGCCAGCTGCGTCGGACCGGGATCCACTGCCGGTCACAGGTCGCTACCGCGTTACCCGCTGTGGCGATCGCGCGCTTCAGCACCGAGGTGTGGACGACGTCCGGCAGCAAGCCGTGCTCGGCGAGCAGCTCGCCGCCGCGGACCGCTTCGCCGAATCCCTTCTCGGTGAGGCCGACGTCGACCCAACCCGTGAACAGGTTCGCGGCGTTCCACTCGCTTTCGCCGTGGCGAAGCAGGATCAGCCTCATCGCGCAATTGTCTCCGTCACGCTTCGCGGGCCCGGCGCGGGTTGCGGTTCGCGGGGTCGGCGAAGCGCGCGAACGCCTGCAGGTTCGCCAGTGACTCACCACGTTTGACCCGCCAGTCCCACTCGCGTTCGATCGAGGATCGGAAGCCGAGTTCCAGTGCCGCGTCGAACCATTCGTCGGCGTAGGTCAGCATCGCGCCAAGGACCCGGTCCAGCTCCTCCGGCTCGACCGAACTCAGTGGCAACCGCCCGACCAAGTACACGTCGCCGAGCACGTCGACGGAGAACGCGACGGCATACATCTTGGCGTTGCGCTCGAGCAACCAGCGCCAGAACTCCTGCTGGTTCTCATCCGGCTTCCGGCAGAAGAACGCCTCGACGTGCAGCGAGTGGTCGCCGATGACGAACCACGTCATCGTCGCGAGCTTGTGGGAGCCAGGAAGCCTGACGAGGAACGCGCCTGGCGGCTCTTCGTCGTACTCCAGTTCTCGCTCGACCAGCGTCGCGCGCATGATCTCGGCGAGCTGCTCCTTGCTCGGCTCGGTCACAGCGCCGAGTAGACCTCGAGGATTCGGTCGACGGTCGCCGACCAGCCGAAGCGCGCAGCGTGGGCGAGGGCACCCCGCGAGTGGGTGGCACGTCGTGCCGGGTTCTCGATGATGCTTTGCAGCGCTGCGGCGTACGACACCGGATCATGACCGTCGATCAGCAGTCCGGATGTCCCGTCGGCAACCGCCGTCAGCAACCCACCGACGCGCGCGGCGATGACCGGCGTGCCGCAGGCCTGCGACTCGATCGCGACCAGCCCGAACGACTCCGAGTACGACGGCACCACGGTGACATCGGCTGCCCGGTAGTAGTCAGCAATCACCTCGCGGTGAGCCGGAGGGTCGAACCGGACGACGTCGGCGATCCCCAGCGCTCCGGCCAGCTTCGACAGCTGCTCCGGCTCGGCGAGGCCGGTGCCGGACGGTCCGCCGACGACCGCAACCACCAACCGGTCGCGCAGCTCCGGGCAGCGTTCGAGCAGGATCGCCGCAGCCTGCAGCACGACATCAGGCGCCTTCAGCGGCTGGATTCGCCCGACGAACAAGACCACCGTCGCGTCGGGCGCGACGCCGAGCCGCGCCCGAGCCGCCCGCTGGTCACCCGGGGTGAACAGGTCGAGATCGACGCCCGGAGCGACGGTCTCAACGCGGGTCTCATCGGCACCGTAGAGGTCGACGAGCTGTGCCGCCTCCTCGGCGGTGGAGGCGATCAACCGGTCCGCGGCGTCGACCACCTGCGCCTCACCGATGGCGCGCATCGCGGGCTCAGGTGCGTCACCCGCGGCGAGCAGCGCGTTCTTCACCCGCGCCATGGTGTGCATCGTGTGCACCAGCGGCACACCCCATCGCTCCTTTGCGAGCCAGCCGACCTGACCGGATAGCCAGTAATGGGAGTGCACCAGGTCGAACCATCCCGGTTCGTGCGCGGCCTCCTCGCGCAACACCCCGCTGGTGAACGCGCAGAGCTGCGCCGGTAGGTCGTTCTTGTCCAAGCCTTCATACGGACCGGCGACGATGTGGCGAACCGTCACGCCCGGCACCAGCTCGACCGTCGGCGCCAGGTCGCTACTGGTGGCCCGGGTGAAGATGTCGACGGCGATGTCCCGCTCGGCGAGTCGCTTGGCAACCTCAGTGACATAGACGTTGAGGCCGCCGGCGTCACCACATCCCGGCTGGTCCAGCGGCGAGGTATGCACCGACAGCGTCGCGACCCGCCGCGGCAACGCCATGTGCTCCATCCTGCCCGATGTTGCCGTCGCAATCACATCCAGCGTCCCGGTCCGGGGCCGCTCGTAGGCTCGACCTGTGACGAAGAAGACGGCAGTCGTGACCGGGGCGAGCAGCGGAATCGGCGCCGCAACGGTCCGGCGGCTGATCGGCGAGGGCTACGAGGTCGTTGCCGCCGCGCGACGCGCTGACCGACTCGCCCAGCTCGCGGAGCAGACCGGAGCCCGACCCGTCGTTCTCGACGTCACCGACGCGGAGTCGGTGCGGGCGCTCGCCGAGTCCCTGCAACGGTGCGACGTCCTGGTGAACAACGCAGGTGGCGCGTTCGGGGTCCAGAGCGTCGCAGCAGCAGATGAGGCGGACTGGCGCGCCATGTGGGAGGTCAACGTCCTCGGCATGATGCGGACCAGCCGCGCACTGCTGCCGATGCTCGAAGCCAGCGGCGACGGTGTGATCGTCACGGTGACGTCGACCGCAGGTCATGGTGTGTACGAAGGTGGCGCCGGCTACGCCGCGGCGAAGCATGCCGAGCGCGCGGTCTCGCAGACCCTGCGACTGGAGCTGTGTGGTCGGCCGGTGCGGGTGATCGAGGTGGCGCCGGGCATGGTCGCCACCGAGGAGTTCTCCCTCAATCGCTTGGGCGGTGACCGGGCTAAGGCGGATGCTGTGTACGCCGGCGTGCCGGGCCCGCTGTCAGCTGATGATGTCGCCGACTGCATCGCGTGGGCGGTCACCCGGCCGTGGAACGTCAACGTCGACCTCCTCGTGGTCCGTCCGCGCGCACAGGCGGCGCAGTACAAGCTCCACCGGGAGGCCACTGAATGACCACGACGCCGCCGTACGCCGAGCTCGTCAGCGCCATCCGTCGGGAGGGTGAGGCCCTCCTCGCCGCCGCCAGTCAGGGACTGCACACAGCCGTCCCCACGTGCGGTGACTGGACGATCGCGGATCTCCTCCGCCATGTCTGGCAGGTCTACGCGAACGTCACGATGTACGTGTCGAGCCGGGCCACCGAGCGGCCCGACAAGCTTCCGGAGCCACCCGACGGCGACCCGCTCGACCTGCTGCGCCACCAGCTCGACGACCTGGTCACCGCGCTCAGTGAGTGCGACCCCGACACCCCGATCTGGACCTGGGTGTTCAACGGGCATGGTGATGCGACGTTTTGGGCCCGTCGGATGGCACACGAGTCGTCAGTCCACCGGTTCGACGCACAGAACGCGCACGGCGTGCGGCAGCCGATCGACGCCGAGCTGGCCGCCGACGGCCTGGACGAGGTCATCGACGTCATCGCGCGACGCGTCTACCAACGAGACAACGTCGCGGGGCCGGTCGGCACGGTCGTGCTGCGACCCAGCGACGCTGATGTCCGGCACCTTCACCTCGAACCCGAGGGCCCACGCCGGCTGGACATCATCACTGCACCGGACGTGACAGCGCACGGGACGAGTAACGCGATGCTCCTTGCGACGTACGGCCGGATGCCCTGGAGCTCGCTCGAGGTCGACGGCGACCGCTCGCTACTCGAATCCTGGTCCGCCGCGATGAACGTCTGACACGGCTCAGGTTGCGTTCCGCGCCCTGAGCCAGCGATTGCCCAGCGCAAATTGCGGAGTACCCGACGGGTTCCGCCTCGAAGCTGGGGAATCTTCGCTGGAAGGCAGACCTACTCGGTACCGCTCGACAGCGCTCGGGCGAACTCCTGGTGGGCGTCCTGGCTGAACAGCACGAACCGAATCACCTCGACGTCTGTCGGTGTCGCTCGCACGGTGGCGACTGCGATGTCCGCCGCGCTTGCCATCGGCCATCCGTAGATGCCGGCCGAAACCGCAGGAAACGCAACGCTTTTGGCGCCTAGCTCGTCCGCCACCCGAAGCGCCTCGCGGTAGCACGACTGGAGGAGCGGCGAGCGGTCCTCCGACCGGCTGTAGACCGGCCCGACGACGTGAATCACCCAGCGGCATTTCATGTCACCGGCGTCGGAGTGCGCCGCTTCCCCGGCCGGCAGCGATCCGATCCGGTCACGGAGCGCGCGCCGGGCGGCGAGTTGCGCATCGCCGCCGGCTCGCAGGATGGCTCCGTCCACGCCGCCGCCACCCATCAGCCCGCTGTTGGCGGCATTGACGACGGCATCGACGTGCTGGTCGACGATGTCGCCGAGCACCGCCTCGATTTGCGGGTGCGAGACGCCGTCGATCACATCGTCGCCGACAGCAAAGGCACGAGCAGTTCGTCATCGGTGACCGATCCGTGGTGACCTATCAGCCCGGAGAACAACGACTCGCGACGCCGCTGCAACACTCCGAAACCGTCTCGTGCGATGGCGAGAACGTCACCGATCCGCTCGCTCGCCAGCGGAGTGACCACCGGCCCGAAGAGCCCGGACCCGATCGCCTCCGCTCGGCTGATCACCCAGGCGCGGTCGCCGATCACTTCGCGCCAGGTGGCGAGCACGTCCTCGGCGGCGCCCGGCAGAGCGTGTACGTGACGCATCCTCGGCTCGCCGGCGAGCGCCAGTACGCCCTCACGAAGCGGCGAGCCGTCAGCATCGGCGTCCATCGCCTCATCGGCGACGAGCGTCGTCATGCCGTGATCGGCCATCACCAGCAGCAGGGTGCCCGCCGGCAGCCTCCCCGCGAGCAGCTCGATCTGTTTGTCGATCAGGGCGAGCTGAGCGGTCCAGGCATCACTCGCCGGGCCGCGGACGTGACCGACGAAGTCGAGTTCGGAGGCATACGCATAGACCAGCGACCGGTGACCACGATCGGCGAAGTCCGCCGCCATGGCCACCGCGTCACCGCTCATCGTCGTGCCGGCATACCCACCGCCACGAAAGACCGCTCGGGTGAGCCCGGAGCCCTCGTACTGCGCGGAGCTCACGATCGCCACCGAGATGCCGGCGGCGGCCGCCTGCTCCCACATCGTCGGTTCCGGCTGCACCACCTCAGGCACCAGCGCCTCACGCAGGTCGTCGCCGCCCTTGCCGACCGGCCGCCAGGCGAGCCAGTTGACGGCAGCATCGACGTCCGCCATGTACGACGTGTAGCCGGTCATCGCGTGCTGTCCGGCGGGCACACCGGTCGACAGCGAGGCGAGCGATGTCACTGTCGTCGAGGGAAAACCCGCAGTCAGCACGCGGCCGGATAACGACGACAGGTACGGCGCGGCAGCGGCGTGCGACTGAAGACCACGCAGACCCATGCCGTCGACCAACATGACCACAACCCGCTGCGCCGGCTCCAGCCCGAGCCGGTTATCGGCACCGACCTCGAGAGCAGCGAGCACGGAGGGCATCACGTCCGCCAGCGACGCCTCGCCATAGCGCGGCACGGGCATCCGCGATACCGCGTCGTCTCCTGCGATCACTGCGGCAACCGGACTCGGAGCCGGCGGAAGCCCTTGCCTTTGTTCTCGACTTTGACGACCTCGATGGCGCCGATCTGCTTCGTCGACGCGACGTGCGTTCCGCCGTCGGCCTGGGTGTCGAGGCCCACGATGTCGACGATCCGCACCTCGGTGAGGCCGGGCGGTAGCAGGTTCGTTGCGGTTCGGATGATGTCCGGAATCGCGAATGCCTCGTCGTACGGCAACACCTTCACGTCGATGCGGCGGTCGGCGGCGACTTCGGCCGCACAGGCGGCGGCGACCGACTCCTTGAAACCCTCCGGCACCTCGGGAAGGTTGAAGTCCATGCGGGCCTCGAGTGGCTCCATGTTGCCGCCGGTCACGAGCGCGCCGGTGTCCCGATAAACGACGCCGGCGAGCAGATGCAACGCCGAGTGGGTCCGCATCAGCGCGGTACGACGATCATCGTCGAGCGCGCCCCGAACCGCGGTGCCAACGCTCGGTAGCGGATCACCCTCGACCGGGATCAGGTAGACGTCATCGGCAGTCTTTCGAGCCCCGGCGATCCGCGTCTGCACTCCGCCCCACAGGAGCGCCCCGGCGTCGGGCGGCTGACCACCGCCGCCGGGATAGAAGGCCGACCGGTCGAGGACGATCCCTTCCTCGTCGGCGCGCAACACCTGCGCATCCCACTCGCGAAGGGTCGCGTCGTCGAGCTCGAGCCGATGGGTGCCCACGTTTGGCAGGCTATGCCGCGAGGCGTCGCGGCGTCGCGGCGTCAGCGACGATAGGGACCGTATGGACCGTCGGATGACGAACCACCTCGACCGCTGGTGCCACGCACGGCCGGTCGCACATCGACGAAGTACACGATCGCAGCGATCAGACCGACGAGTGAGAGGAAGAAACCGAGTACCAGTACGAGGATCCAGAACATCTTGGTCTGCTTGCCGTTGGCGACGTAAGCACTGTCCGGATGCAGCACCGAGTCGATCAATGCCGCTAGCACGACGATGCGCGTGACGATATAGATGATGAACAGCGCCCCGTGCAACGGGAACAGCAAGACTGCCATGTTGATCAGCGTATTGGGCCAGCGCTCTCAACGCAGTCAAGCGACCTGAAAGACTACGCAGCGTGCTGTCGGTCACCGTCGATGATCTGAGGCTGTTCCTCCACGTGCTTGCGGCAACCCTGTGGGTGGGCGGCCAGCTCACGCTCGCCGGGCTCGTTCCGGTGTTGCGCAAGGCCGGAGCGGACGTGCCACGAGCGGTCGCTCGCCAGTTCAACCGGATCGCCTGGCCGGCGTTCGGCGTCCTCATCATTACCGGAATCTGGAACATCACTGCGAACCAGCACGCCGTCGACCACAACTCCCACTACCGGGCGACGCTGTGGGCCAAACTCGGATTCGTCGCACTCTCCGGCATCGCCGCGTACCTGCACGCCAGGGCCACGTCGCGGAAAGGACTCGCGATCTGGGGAGCCGCGACCGGGCTGTTTGCGCTGGCATCGCTGTTCATGGGAATCGTTCTGGCCGAAGCCTAACGGCGCACCTACTCGGCGATCGCGAACCATCGACCGGCGACCGGCTGCGCCCGCACCGGCCGGCCGAAGCACTCCGACAGCGCCGTCTCGTCACCCAGCAGCCCGACGTCACCGTGCGCGACGATCTGTCCTTCGCGCAGCAGTGCAACGTGGGTGGTCGACGCGGCGAGCTCCTCGAGGTGGTGCGCGACAGTGATGCTGGCAAGCGCCGGCTCGGCGGCGACGGTGGACTCGATGGCGTTGAGCAGATCGGCGCGTCCCGGCAGGTCGAGACCTGCCGCCGGTTCGTCGAGGAGCAGCAGAGCCGGGCGAGGGACGAGCGAGCGGGCGAGCCGGGCCCGGGACCGTTCGCCCTGCGAACACACTGCGATCGAGCGATCGGCGATGGCGGCCAGCCCGAGCCGCTCGACCAGCTCTCGTGACCGCTGCCGCATCGCCTCGGCAGGCGGACCCAGTGATTGCACCGTCTGCGTCGCGCCGGTTTCGACGTACTCGATCACCGACAGCTCGGCCGGAAGTCGAAGCCGGACGTCCACGATTCCGATCGAGCGGCGCAGCTCGCGCAGGTCGACGCGACCCATCAGGTGGCCGAGGATGGTGACAGTGCCCCGGGAGGGAAACCGTTGCGCTGATGCCAGCGAGAGCAACGTGGACTTACCCGCGCCATTAGGCCCGAGCAGCGCCCAGTGCTCGCCCGCGGTGACGGTCAGGTTGATCCCGGTCAGCACCTGCGGCCCGCGGGCGAACCAAACGTCGACGCCGGCAATCTCCAGAACACTCACGCAGTGGGACGCTAACGGGTATGACACCGCCGGACGCAGCCGAACTCGCTTCGCTGGCGCGCCGCCGCGACGAGTTGCGCACGAAGTACGTTCACCCGCCCGCGACCCGGCCGCCGACTAATGGGCGGGGCATCCATCACGCCGCGTTCATCTGTAGCGACGTGGAGCAGACCATCTCGTTCTATCAAGGTCTGCTCGGTTTCCCGCTCGTCGAACTGGTCGAGAACCGGGACTACCCGGGCTCCACACACTTCTTCTTCGATCTCGGCAACGAGACGCTGCTCGGGTTCTTCGACTTCCCTGGCCTTGGCCTCGAGCCCGCGCCGGAGGGCTTCGGCAACGTACAGCACATCGCGATCTCGGTCTCGCCCGACAGCCATGCGAAGCTGCGCGCTCGCCTCGACGAGCTGGAGATCCGGTACGACGGTCCGCAGCGCGGCATCCCCGAGTCGATGTACCTGCGCGATCCCGACGGCATCGGCATCGAGCTGCTGTCCGATCCGCGAATGTGGTTCGGGGGCGAGTGGCTCGACGGCCGCGATGCACCGCCTCCCAACCGGGACTGACTCGCGAGATTAGTGCAGGTGACGCACGGAGTAGGTGGCGTGAATGCCGATCAGGATGACGACTATCAGCGCGACGTAAGCCGCACCGATGCGAAGGCGCTGTGCCGGTTGGAGGGCGAAGTACACCTGTGACGCGCTGCTGTTGCGATCACGCCAGCGGCGATACAGCTCATAGCCCCCGAGCACGAGCAGAATGAGGATGACCGGGCTCGGCCGATAGATCTCGAAGATCAGGAGGCCGACGAGGCCGATCAACCACACGGCGGGATGAAGTGCACCCGCGACCCGGCCGCCGTCGAGGGGCAACGCGGGCAACAGATTGAACAGGTTGAGGAACAGGCCGGTGAAGGCCAGGCTTCGCCATAGGCCTGACCCGGTTTCGTGCCCGACGTACGCCGCGACGAAAGCGCCGGCCGTGCCGAAGATCGGGCCGGCCAGAGCGGACTCCGCCTCCTCGTAGACCGAACGCGGTAGCTCCTTCATCGACACGAAGGCCCCGAGAAACGGCAGGAACACCGGCAACCCTGCCTTGATCCCCCGCATCCGCAGCACGATGACGTGACCAAGCTCGTGGACCAGGATGAGGACCACGAAGCCGAGAGCGAACTTCCAGCCCCACAACGTGGCATACGCCGCGATCGAGACCGCCATCGTGCCGACGACGCTCAGTGCTGGCACTTTGACCAACAGCACACCGAACTTCGCGAGGAACGCACCAACCGCAGCGAGCGGAGCGAGGAACTTCTTCAGCCGCTCGCGCAGGGAGGGGTAGGGATGCAGATCCGGCGCCGGAACCGCGGGGTCAGGCTGCGGCGGGAGCTGCCAGGCCTCGTCGGTCATAAGCCATGCTAGGCGCGGAGGGCTTGCGAAAAGCCTGAGAACAAACGAGCTCCCCGGCGGCTCATACCCGCCGGGGAGCTCGTTTCAGGTGACTAGGGAATCGCTGATATGCCGTCCGTCGCGGCGTTCAGTCGGCGGCGGGCAAGGCGCAGGAGAAGCCCGTAGCGGAGCTACGGGCTCCGACGACAACGCAGTCCAGGCGTCGATCTGGGCGATGCGCAGCAGGACAGTGCATTGATCAGTGGTTCCCTAGCTGTTGTCGCCGTTCAGCGTCGGCTGGGCGGGCGCCTCGAAGACCGGAGCCGGGGTCGCAGCGGGCGCGCTGGTCGGCGCAGTGGCGGCCGGCGTGCTGACCTTGGCAGCAGCCGGCTTCTTGGCCGGAGCCTTTTTGGCGGCCGGCTTCGCAGCCGGCTTCTTCGCAGCCGGCTTGGCCGCGCTCTTCGGTGCGTCGCCCCGCAGACCCGCGACGAACTTCTCGCCCCGAGCGGCGAACTCGCCGTAGGACTTGGTCGCCCGCGACGTGAACTCCTCGACCTGCTTGCGAACGGTCTCCGGGAGCTCGTCGACCTGCTTACGCAGCTCGGTCGGCAGCGTCTCGGCCTGCTTGCGAAGAGTGACGGAGAGTTCCTCAGCCTGCTTGCGAATGGTTGCGGTCAGCTCCTCGACCTGCTTGCGAACGGTCTCCGGGAGCTCGTCGACCTGCCTACGCAGCTCGGTCGGCAGGGTCTCGACCTGCTTGCGCAGCTCGGTCGGCAGCGACTGAGCCTGCTTGGTGAGGTCGATGCGGCGCGATTGCGCCTGAGTGGTCAGGTCGAGCCGCAGCGACTGGGCGATGCCCGGAAGGGCCTTCGCCTGGGCGCGCAGCGTCTCGACCGCGAGCTCGCCAACGCCGGCGATGGCGTACAGCGGCTTGGCGTCGATGGTGGGGACGGTTGGCATGATTCGTTGACCTCCATGGGCCGGTATGCGTGCCACGTTTTTGACACGCGGACGAACAGTGGAGTCGACGGTCGAGTGTTGGTTCACACCCGGGCCGTTGCTCGATCAGGAAGCGTTGGCGCCACTTCCGGTGGTGCGCTCGCCCTCCGCCGCCGCACGCGGCTTCGCGCGACGAGCTGTCCGAGTACGAGATGTCGATGAAGTTGTGGTGGTCTGGCCGGCTTGTGGGGCAGCGCCGCCACTCGCCGCGCTCTCTCGCCGGTACGCCTCGTAGAGCTCGAGCAGAACCTGCTTCTGGCGTTCCGCCAGGTGTGCGTCGCCGAGGATCGCAGCCGGGACGTCGCTGTCGCCGTACCGCTCCTCGAGGATGCCGGCCTGCACATACAACGCCTCCGCTGAGATCCGCAGTGCCTTGGCAATCTGCTGCAGGATCTCGGCGCTCGGCTTGCGCAGCCCGCGCTCGATCTGGCTGAGATACGGGTTGGACACCCCGGCCAGTGCGGCAAGCTGCCGAAGCGAGATCTGCGCCGCAGATCGCTGCTCGCGGATGTAATCGCCCAGGTTGCGGACATCCAGCTTTGCCACGACGCCACCTTAGGCCCTGGCGCTAACTATTGCAAGCACACAGCAAGCGCCAATTTTTCTTTCTTTTGCAATGGGTTCGCGGCCGTGACCGCGACAGGCTAGAGCACGGCGCGAAGTGCGCCGACCGGCTCGCCGTGCCCGAGCACCGGCGCGGTCTCGAATTCCGAGAGCCCTCGTGCATCGACGCCGACCGCTCGCAGCGCCGCCACCAGGACCGGCAACCGAGCCCGGTCGCCGCCGTCCTCGATCTTTACCGCAACCGCGAGTCCGTCCGGCATGGCCGCGGCATAGACGCCTTCAGCGCCATCCTTGGCAAGCAGTCCCGGTACGCCCGCCATCAGCCGCGTGACATGGTGCCCGGTGCCGCCGACCAGCTCTGGATACCTGCGCATCACCGCGGCACACCGTCCTGCGCTCGTCGCCTCCGACGCCGTGACGATGCGGGCGAACGCCCGGGCCAGACCGGCAAGCGTGACAGCGAACAGCGGCGCGCCGCAGCCGTCGACAACCGTCGCGCACACCTCGTCGCCGGTCAGCTGACCGACGGTCGCGCGCAGCTCGACCTGCAGCGGATGGTCGGGATCGCGGTAGTTGGCCGTCGGCCAGCCGTTGGTGACGCACGTCGCGAGCATGCCGGCGTGCTTGCCCGAGCAGCTGTGGGTGATCGAGGTCGGCGGCTGGCCGGCCGCGACAAGGGCGCGCCGGGCGGCCGCATCGACCGGCATGCCCGGGGTGTTGTCGAGCGCCGTCTCGGTCAAGCCGACGTCGGCCAGGATTCGCCTGACCACATCAACGTGCGCCGGCTGACCGGTGTGACTGGCGCAGACAAGGGCGAGCTGTTCGTCATCGACCCGCAGTCCGAGCTCGAGCATTCCAGTCGCCTGAAGCGGCTTGGCGCAGCTGCGCGGCAGCATTGCGACGGTCCCCGGCCCGACTTCATAGACGATCTCGTCACCACGAACGACGACTACCGCGCCGCTGTGATGGCCCTCGACGAAGCCGCCTCGAACAACCTCGGCGACGACCGGATGACTGCCGCTCAGTTCTTCTCGCTGGGCAGCAGATCGGAGACGTCGGCCTGCCCGTCCCGGTAGCGCCGGGTGAGCTCGGCGGTGCAGGCGTCCATCACGACCTGGACCGCCTTGCGCTTGCCCGACACGTCGCTCTCCTCGCGCTCGAGGACGTCGAGAAGCCGCGCCAGCGCATCGTCATCGTGGCGAGAAGGATCGGACAGATCGGTGTCCGCGACCAGCGCCTCGACGTACCGACGGTGCGAGTCGACCCGGGAGGGTTCGACGGTCAGGTGCCGACCGAGGCCATGGGGGCCGGACCCGGCGTCGTCGGCGAGGATCCCCGGCAACGACTCCAGCAGCGAGCCACCGGATCCGCGGCCGGCCCGGCGATCCAGCTCGGCACGCAGAATGTCGAGCCGGCCTTGCAGCAATCTCCGCAAATAGGACAGATCGGTCTCTTCCTGCTCCGCCTCGGCGCGCATTGCACGGAGCTCGTCGAGCGACCGATCTGAGATGCCGGTGAGGTAGTCGTCGGCCAGAACACGGTCAATCCGGCGGTTCCCGCCTGCGTAGGACATCGACTGCGCCTCTCGTACCCGGAGCGGGTGGTGCGCCTACGCGCAGCACCCGGAGTGACAACGATCCCATCGTGTCACGCCGACATGCCGATTCCAGCGGCGGATTGGGCCGGATGGCTCAACACGGAGGCGTGCCTTGCCGATGGAACAGGAGCAAGTCAAGCGGAGCCGGCGTGCGGTGAAGGAGGTCGTCCATGCTCAAAGGCGACCTGACCTCGACTCCGCTCGCCCCGCTACTGCTCCAACTCGCCGCTGACGCCGCGACCGGCTGCCTGTGTATCAGTGACGGCAAGGCTGACGACGCACTCGTCTACCTCAAGTCCGGATTGCTCTACGCAGTGTCTGTTCCCGGCCTGCGGCCGCAGCTCGGCGCGAAGCTGGTCTCCTCCGGCGCGCTCGCCCCGGAAGCGCTCGCGGAGGCGCAGGAGGCCCAGCAATCCGAGCTCCAGGGCTGGCGCCTCGGCGAGCTGCTCGTGCACCTCGGGTACGTCGACGAGCCGGTCGTCGAGGCATTTGTCACAGAGCAGCTGCACGAATCGTTGTGGGACCTGTTGCGCTGGCACGAGGGCCAGTGGCGGTTCCGCAAGAACGCGAAGACCCGCGAGGACGTCGGCCCGCCTCTCGTCGTCGTCGACGTCCTGGAGTCGCTTCGCGACCGCGGGTACGAGTGGGAGAACATCTCCGCGGTGGTGCACGGGCCGACCGCCGTCCCGATGCTGTCGACGAACGAAGGTGCGGCCGCCGAGACCACGCTCGATAACGACGCCTGGTCGATGCTGTGCAAGATCGACGGCGAGCGGACGGTCGCCGATCTGGCCCGAGACTGCGGTTACACGCTGTTCGAAGCCGGCCAGGTCATCGTCTCTCTCGTGCAAGCCGGCCTGGTCGACATCGAGGAACACGTCGACATCGAGGGCAATGAGCCGTACGGCGCGAGCCTGCTGGGCTCGGCACTCGCCGGGGAGCTCATCGAGGCGGCGGACGAACCCGAGCGGCCACTTGCCGACGACGCCTTGTCCCGGCTCGCCCGGGTCGTCAGCGAGGTGGCCGGCGGGCCGTCCGAAACCCTCGGCACCGATGGCGGGGGATCGGCCAGCCACCCACCGAGCCAGCGAGGCCCGGAAGCCGATGACAGCTACGCCATGACGGTGGCGGTGCACCGCCACTCGACCGAATCCTTCGCTGCGTCGATCGCCAGAGTCTCCTCGGCGCTGTCCGATGTGCTCGGCTCGTCGCCGGCCGTGGCCGACGATTTCGATCCGCTGCTCGAGACCCGCAGGGTTCATCGCAGCTCGGGTACCACCCAGGACTCCGAAGGGAAGCGGCGCCGGCTGCGCAGCGCGGCTGCCAAAGAGCTGGTGATCGCGCAGGAACTCGCCGAGGCGTTGCGGCCGGACCGGGATCTCAACAGCGCCTCACTGACCGCGGATCAGCCGCCCCGGCTCGTCGACCTCGAGGTTGAGCGGGCTCGGATCACGGCGCTACAGGCTGAGACGGTCGCGCGCCACAAGTCCGAGGACGACGAGCGGCACGCCGCCGAGGCGGCCGCGCGAGCCGCCGCCGAGGAGTTCGCTCGCGCCGCGGCGGAAGAAGCCGAACGAGCGGCCCGCAAGGAGGCCGAACGCCTCGCCCGCGAGGAAGCCGATCGAATTGCGCGAGCGGAAGCCGCCAGGATCGCAGCTGAACGAGCCGCCGCCGAAGAGGCCGCGCGGGTCGCCGCCGAAGAAGCGGAGCGCATCGCGGCCGCGGAGGCGGAACGACTCGCCCGCGAGGAAGCCGAACGAGTCGCCGCCGAGGAAGCCGAGCGCCTCGCCGCCGAGGAGGCCGAGCGGTCCGCCCGTGAGGACGCCGAGCGGATCGCCGCCGAGCGTGCTGCCGCCGAAGCGGCCGCGTGGGACGAGTATCGGCAGCGCGAGGAAGCCGAACGGCAGGCTGCCGAGGCCGCTCGCCTCGCCGCCGAAGAAGCCGAACGGCAAGCGCGGGAAGAGGCTGCGCGGCTGGCCGCCGAGGAGGCGGAGCGACTGGCCGCCGAACTCGCCGCGGAGGAGGAGGCGAAGCGACTAGCGGCCGAAGAGGCTGCGCGGCTGGCCGCGGAGGAGGCTGCTCGACTGGCCGCCGAAGAGGCGGAACGCGCCGCGGCAGTCGAAGCCGAGCGGCTCGCTCGCGAGGAAGCCGAGCGGCTGGCGCTCGAGGAGGCGGCGATCGCCGCTGCGGCAGCCGAGGCGGAGCGAGAGGCACGCCGCAAGGCCGACAAGGAGGCCGCCGAGGCGGCCGCCCGTCAGGCGGACGAGGCAGCCGCGGCCACCGCACTGCTGATCGAGCTGAACAACTCGGCTAGCGCGGTCGAGGAGCCAGAGCCCAACCCCGAGCCCGAGCCTGAGATGGCGGAGGCTCCGCCGCCGGAGCCGGAGCTGCCCGAGCCCCCCGCTGCCTTTCCCGACATCGCCGACACAGCGGCCCTGCTTCGAGAGCTGTCGTCGCTGACCATCGACGACGACCCCGAGGCGAAGTCCCCTGCTTCGCCACGCGCACCACGGCCGGCAGCCCCGGACCCCAAGAAGGTGAAGAAGAAGATCGGGCTGTTCGGGCTGTAAGACGCGCGGCTACGCGTCAACGACACGTTCGGCCTTCAGCGCCATACCCGCCACCGTCAGCTGCGCGTCGTCGTCGGTCTGCCGCTTGATCACGCCGAGGGCAATCGGACCGAGCTCGGAATGCTGTACCGCGGTGCCGAGGTACCCGACAGCCTTGCCGTCGAGCTCGATCGGCGTGTGCGGCGGCGGCATCTCATCCGACGTGCCATCGAGGTAGCCGAAGACCAGCCGGCGTGGTGGCCGGCCGAGGTTGTGCACCCTCGCAACGGTCTCCTGACCTCGGTAGCAACCTTTGTCTAGATGGACGGCTCGACCGATCCAGCCGAGCTCGTGCGGGAGGCTGCGATGGTCGGTCTCGAACCCGAGCCGAGGTAGCCGGGACGCGACCCGGCGCGCCTCCCAGGCCGCGTGGCCGACCAGCGGGAGGCCGCTGGCATCGACCCGGGCCGCCAGCTCATCACGTGGCACGAGCGTGTCGGTCGCGACATCGCCGGACACTGTTGTCATGACGGCGTACGACGCCGTGACGTCGCCGACCTCCACCCGCAGCATGAACCGCATCGAGTCGAGGTAAGCCGCGAGCGCCGCCGAGGTGGTCGGCTCCACGGTGAGCCAGGTCGCCTCGCCGTCGTCGCAGACCACCAGGTGGTGCTCGACGTGGCCGTGTGGCGAGAGCACCAAAGCCTCGCGGATCTCGCCTGTGGGCAGCCGGTCGAGATGCTGCGAGGTGAGGCTGTGAAGCCAGCCAAGTCGGTCCGCACCCTCCACCCTGATGATGCCCCGGTGGGAGCGGTCGATGACGCCGCCATCGGCGTAGAGAGTTCGCTGCTCCCGAAGCGGGTCGCCGTAATGGGCCGGCACGCCGGCGTCGACGCCGACGCCGGCTACCGCACCGCGCCGTTCGAGGAGCGTCGTCACCTCTCCATGCTACGAGCGGCATCCGGCAAGCAGTGCAGGCTCAACCTACGATGGCGCCACCCGTCACCGAGGAACTGGAATCCGTGCCGCCAAAGCCCACCGTCTGCATCGCGATGATCGTCAAGAACGAGGCAGCCATCATCGAGCGCTGCCTCGACTCGGCGCTGCCGCTCGCTGATCGCTGGCTGATCATCGACACCGGATCCACAGACGACACCTGTGCGCTGATCGAGCGCAAGCTCAGCGACCTGCCAGGCGAGCTGCTACGGAGCAAGTGGCGCGATTTCGGAACCAATCGCAGCGAGTTGATGAGGGAGGCGCGCAATGCCGCGGACTGGCTGCTGTTGCTGGACGCCGACTTCGTTGTCGAACATGACCCGGGATGGGATCAGGAGCTGCAACGAACCGACGTGGACTCGTTCCTGGTCGACGTCACGGAGGATGAGGTGGGCCACTATCTGATGCCGAGTCTGGTGCGGGGCAGGAGGCCCTGGTACTTCGAAGGCGTGACCCACGAATCGATCACCAGCGACACGCCGGGGCGCCGCGAGTTCATCGCCTCGTTACGTATCCGCCACCTCGCCGACGGCAACTCCCGGGCTGACCGGCTCGTGCGAGACCGGACGCTGCTCATGCAAGACCTCCTGGCCAACCCCGACAACCCACGTTCCGTCTTCGACCTTGCCCAGACCCTTCGCGACCTGGGCGAGACAACCCGAGCGATCGGGCTGTACCGGCGGCGGGTGCGAATGGGCGGTCCGGTCGAGGAAGAGTTCTACGCCCAGTACCAGATCGGTATCTTGCTGATGGAGCAGAGCTGGCCGCAGGCGGTACCGGCGCTGCTCAAGGCGTATTCGTTGAGTCCGAACCGCGCCGAACCGCTGTACCACCTGGCCCGCGGCTATCGGCGCCGTGCGATGTATCCGCTGGCGCATCTGTTCGCGCAGGCCGGCATGGCGATTGCAGCGCCTGACGACGGATTGTTCGTCGAGAGTTACGTCTACGACTGGGGACTTCGATTCGAGCGCTCGGTCGCCGCCTGGTACGTCGACCGACGCGGCGAGTGCTACGCAGACTCGATCATCCTTCGGGATCGGCCCGTGCCGGAACCCTGGCTCGCCTCTGTGAAGTCCAACCTCGCACTCTTCGAGACCGGCTGATCCCAGCGATGGCTTCGATTTCGGCACAGCGACCGGTGCTCTCAGTCGTGACGACGACCGATCGCCCGGCCGGCCTCGACCTGAGTCTTCGATCGCTTCTGTGCCAGACCCAACGCAACTGGGAGTGGATCGTGTCACTCAGCGGCGGGGCCCGCTGGCGACCGGCGGTCAGCGATCCGCGGATTCGCCTGGTGATCGACGATCGCGTTGCGCCGGGCGTCGCCAGCCAGCGAATGACCTGCGCCGTCGTGCTGGGTGACCTGGTCGTGGAGCTCGACGTTGGTCACGAACTACTCCCGGATGCCCTGGAGACGATTCAGAGCCGACTCGACGCCCGGCCGGATCTCGCTATGGTCGTCGGCGGTAGCTGTCTTCGGATGGCCGACGCCGACTGGCTCAGCGTTCGCTATGACCCTGCGCTCGGATGGTCATCCGACACGGTGGAGTTGGCCGGGGGCGAGTTGATCGCCATCACCGATCTTCCGGCTACACCCCACAATGTTTCGCATCCTCGCTACGTGCCAGATCACGTACTGGCGTATCGCCGGTCGGCATACGAGGAGATCGGCGGCTACAGCACCACGTCAGCCTCAACCGCGCGGCACGATCTCGTGTGCCGGATGTACCAACACGCCGGGATCGAGCCGATCGGTCGGCCCGTGTACCTCGAGGCGCCCGGTGATGGGGCCGTCTCGGCGGACAACGACGCCGAGGTGCTGACGAGCTACCAGCGACACCTTGAGCCGAATGCGCTGGCGTGGTGCGAACGCAACCGGCTGGCGGCGATTGACATCGGCGTGACCGAAGATCGACCTGAGGGCTACTCGCCGTTGACCGGAGAGGACGGCACTCGGGTCACGGCAGCGTCCCTCGCGGACGGATCCGCGCTCCCGCCCGACAGCGTCGGACTGATCCGCGCCTACGACGCCCTGCCGAGGGTTCGCGACAAGGTGGCGTTCTTCAACGAGGCTTATCGAGTCCTGGCCCATGGCGGCGTTCTGATGACCCTGACTCCCAGCAGTGACGGCCGTGGCGCCTTCCAAGACCCGGCACACGTCACGTACTACAACGAGAACAGCTTCTGGTATTTCACCGACAACGACCTGCGGCGCTTCGTCCCTCAGATCGAATGCCGTTTCCTCGCCGCCGAGCTGTTCACGTTGTACCCGAGCGAGTGGCATGAGGCGCACCACATCTCGTACGTGAGAGCAACCCTGGTCGCCCTCAAAGACGGCCCGCGTCAGGGAGGACGAGTTGCGATCTGACCCGTTGGGATCGCCGAGACCCGAACTCCTGATCTCGATCTGCAACAAGGCAGTCGATCCACAGCCGACCTGCCTGCTGCGGATGGACGCCGTCACGCAGCATTACGAGTGGGTCGACATCGGCCTGGGCGGAGATCGCGCCGTCAGCGGCGTCGGGATCTGCGGCGATGAGTCGCGAATCTTCCATCTGAGCGCAATAGAGACCACCCTCGCCACCCGGCTAAGTGTTCTCGACCGGGCCACCTTGCAGGTACTGGCCGTGCAATCACTGCCCGAGATCCAGGATCCCCACTCAATCTGTCGGCGAGGTGATGAGGTCTTCATTGCCTCGACCGGGACGGACGAGGTGATCAGCTATCAACTCGTGGGGAACGAGCTAGCCAATCCGCGCACCTACTGGTCGCCGACGAACTCCAGGGCTGATACCCACCACATCAATTCGGTCGCGGTTGCGGACGGCGACATCTTGTGTTCCGCCTTCGGTGGCGGCGGCGCGGAGACGTCCTGGCGGACCACGACTGAGGGATACATCTACAACATCGACCGCGATGCGGTTGTCAAGGACGGGCTGGGGCAGCCACACACCGTCTGTCCGTATCGAGACGAGCTGCTGTTCTGCAACTCACGCACCGGAACGGTGGAGACCACCACCACCATCCTCGCCTATCTCGCGGGGTACAGCCGCGGTCTGGCAGTCGGCCCCAGCACCATCTATGCCGGCAGCAGTTTCGCGCGACGGTCAAAGACTGCAGGAGACGTCTTCCTCAACCCGAGTGACGAGGGGCCGCTACGCAGCCGCTGCGCCCTCGTCCAGCTACCGACTGATGAGGATCTGCGGGTCGAGGTCGGGATGACCGGGCTCGGATACGAGATCTACGACATCCTCGTCCGCTAGCACCGTCACCACAGGTACAGGCCGCCCTGTCGCGGACCCTCCTTGATCGCGATGAGGTTCGCATTGACGTACGGCACGTCATGTTCGCGATGCCAGTCGGACATGAATGTCGTGGCCAGTCGACTGGCTTGGAAGCGACAGGTGATCTCTGGGACAAACCGTGCGTACTCCCGCTCGGTGAAGTACCAAAAGCTGTTTTCGTTGTAATACGCGACGTGAGTCGGGTCCTGGAAGGCGCCGCGACCGTCCGTGCTCGGCGTCAACGAGAGCAACATGCCGCCATGCGCAAGCAGTCGATAGAGCTCGTTGAAAATCGCGATCTTGTCGGGGATGTGCTCGAGGAAGTCGACCGCCCGGATGACGCCGACACTCGAGTCGGGTAGATCGATGCCTTTGGTGACGTCGCCCACAATGTCAACGTCGGGCCCTTCGTACTGGTCGACTCCGAGGTAGCCAGGCGGCTTGTTGTGGGCCGCACCCAGGTCGAGCGCCAGCAGGCCGCGTCGCTTCGCCCACGCGAGAGAGTTCGACTGGACGTACTTGTCGTACAGATCGATCGTCTCGCGCTGGATGGTCGCGTTGGTCTCAGCCTCGGTCTGCGTGTTCCGGCCGTAGATTCGTTGCAGGTACAGCGTTTCGCCGATGTGGTGGAAGTCGGCCTGGGCATACATCCGGCACATCAGATCCTGGTCATCGAGGATCACCCGCTCGGCGTCGTAGCCGCCTGCCGCGTCGTAGGTCGATCGTCTGAAGGCCCGCACATGGTTCGGGGCGTACCAGATCAAACTTACGTTGTGAGGTGTTGGCGCGAGGGCGTCGGTCTGCAACAGCGAACGGCCGTCGACGGTGACCTCGGTGTAGGTCCAGCCATGGGCCGGGTCGAACCGGGAGTCGTCCCGGGCTCCGTTTCCGAGGATCTGGGCGGTGTTGCTGTAGACGAATCCGGCGTCGGGGTGCTCCTCGAAGGCCGCCACAATCTTCGCGAGGGCGGTCGAGGCGAGCAGGTCGTCGTGATCGAGCTCGACCAGGTACTCCCCGCGAGTGATCAAACAGGCATGCCGCTTCAAGGCGCCGATTCCTTGGACGTCGTCGGCGACGACGATTCGCACCCGGTGGTCCTCCAGTGGCGGCCGCCAGCGCGAGCCACCATTGAGCAGGACGACCCATTCCCAGTCGTCGTAGGTCTGGGCTAACAGCGTCTCCAGACACTCGTCGAGGTAGGTGTTGCGGTGACTGGGAGTGAAGACGCTGACCCGCGGTGCGTCCGTGCTCAATCAGGTCCCTTCAACGCCAAATGCCAGCGGCGGCGGGCCAGGAAACCCGGGCCGCCGCCGCCGCTAGTGCTTCGCTACGCCGAGCAGATCGCGTAGATCGTCATGTGCGTCGTGTTGTTCACGATCGAGGTCACGCTGGCCTGCCAGCCCTGAGTGCCGCTGGTCACCGGGAAGGACTCGTTGACGTTGTCATTCCCGTTGCCCTGCGTCGACACCCCGCCTCCGATGATGTGAGGCGCGCTCGCCGGGCAGCTTTGCACCCCACTCTGGAAGCCGTTGCCGGCAACGTTGATGAAGCTCGAGCTGACGATCGTGACGCCCGAGCTGCCTGAGGCACCCTGCGCGCCCTGCGGACCTTGGGCCCCGGTGCCCGCCGGTCCCTGGCTGCCGGGAGCTCCCTGCGGGCCCTGCGTGCCAGACCCGGCCGCACCCTGAGCGCCGGCCGCACCCTGAGCGCCGGCCGCACCCTGAGCGCCGGCCGCACCCTGAGCGCCCGCGGCACCCTGAGCGCCGGCCGCACCCTGAGCGCCCGCGGCACCCTGAGCGCCGGCCGCACCCTGAGC
>JAICXJ010000062.1 GCA_025980465.1 Frankiales bacterium
GGAGGCCGGACTTGAACCGGCGACACAGCGATTATGAGCCGCTTTCTCTACCTGGCTGAGCTACTCCGCCTTACCGACGACCGACAGGTGGTCCTGACGGCCGCGTGGAGCCCCCTTACGGAATCGAACCGTAGACCTTCTCCTTACCATGGAGACGCTCTGCCGACTGAGCTAAGGGGGCGGCGCGACGAGGTTACCGTGCCCCCCAGCCGGGGTGCACATCCATTCGTCGTGGCGGGTGTTGGGTTCGAACCAACGTAGGCTGAGCCGACGGTTTTACAGACCGTTCCCTTTGACCACTCGGGCAACCCGCCTGCGGCACTCGAGGGGTGCGCGACGGACAGGATAGCGGGAGGTTCAGCGGTGGCGGATTCGTCGTTCGATGTCGTGAGCAAAGTCGAGCGGCAGGAGGTCGACAACGCGCTCAACCAAGCCAGCAAGGAGATCGGACAGCGCTTCGACTTCAAGGGCACCGGCGCCTCGATCACCTGGTCCGGCGACGCCGCGGTCGTGGTCACCGCCAACAGTGAGGAGCGGGTCAAGGCGGTGCTGGACGTGTTCAAGGAGCGACTGGTCAAGAGACAGGTGTCGCTGAAGGCACTCGATCACGGCGACCCGGAGCCCGCCGCGGGCGGCACCTCCCGGCTGCAGGTAGCGATCCGGCAGGGAATTGACGCGGAGAAGGCTCGCACGATCACCAAGCTGATCAAGTCCGACGGACCGAAAGGCGTCCAGGCCCAGGTGCAGGGCGACACGGTGCGGGTGTCGAGCAAGAAGCGGGACGACCTACAAGCCGTGATCGCGATGCTCAAGGCCGCCGACATCGGCATCCCGCTGCAGTTCGAGAACTATCGCTGAGGGATGTCTAGGAGACTGCTGAATAATGCCGTCCGGGCGACGCGCAGCAGGACAGCGCATTGTTCAGCAGCCTCCTAGAGCCAGTCGAGTTTGCGGAACATCGCATACAAGGCCGCCACCACACCGAACATGATCACGAGGGCGACCCAGCCGCCGGTCGTCGTGCCGGCGCCGGGGAAGATCCGCACGTTCATGCCGTAGTAGCCCGTGACGACGGCGGGGACGGCAGCGATCGCCGCCCACGACGTCACCTTCTTCATGATCTCGTTCATCCGGTTGCCCTGAATCGTCAGGTTGGTCTCGAGGATCGTCGAGACCAGGTCCCGGAGTGAATCAGTCCAGTCCGCTGCGCGCAGCACGTGGTCGTACACGTCCTGGTAGTACGGCATCATCGCGTCGTCGACGAGCTTCAAGTCGCGACGCATCAGCGCGTTGAGCACCTCGCGGGTGGGCAGCACCACCCGCCGGATCCGTACCAGCGACTTCCGCAGCTGGAACGACTGGCGTTGCACGGCGTTGCTGACATCCCGCTGGTCGAAGAGCAGGTCCTCGAGCTCGTCAACCTTCTCGTCGAGGTGCTGCACGGTGTCGAAATGACCATCGACGACGACGTCGAGGAGACCCCAGAGCAGGTAGCCGACACCATGAGAGGCCAGATGCTTGTTGTCGTCCCAACGCGCAACCACCGGGTCGATCGAATAGCCGGGCGTCTTGCGAACCGTGATCAGGTAGTTGTCCGCGGCGAACACGGCGAGCTCATTCGACGTCAACTCACTGGTGGCATCATCGAGACGCACGTCGTACACCGACATGAAGACGTGGTCGTCGTAATGGTCGAGCTTGGGACGCTGGCGCTCTGCCGTGGCGTCCTCAACGGCCAGCGGATTCAGCCCGAACTCTTCGGCGACCAGAGTGAGGTCGTTCTTGTTCGGCGCCTCCAGGTCGAGCCACACCACGCAGGCGCCGGACTCGAGATGGTCGGAGATTCGGGCCGGGTCGAAGTTCTCCTCGACGCAATTGCCGTCGCGATACAGCCGCGTGCGGATCACAATGTTCGAACCTACGCGTCAGAGTCCGGTACCGACGGCAACCACTCGCCGAGCGCGTCGCGCTCCTGGGTCAACTCCGCGATCCCGGTCGCCGCATAGGAGTACTCCGGAGACCAGAACAACGCGTCGTACGGGCAGACCTCGACACAGATTCCGCAGTACATGCACAGCGAATAGTCGATCGCGAACCGATCGAGCACGTTGACGGTTCGCGGTCTGCCGCCTTCCGCCTGGGCCGGCGTCGTCTCCTTGTGCGAGTCGATGTAGATGCACCAGTCCGGGCACTCTCGAGCGCAGAGCATGCACGAGGTGCAGTTGTCGGCCACGAGCGCGATCACACCTCGGCTGCGGGCGGGGACGTCGCCGCCGCTCATGCCGGACCCCACGAATCCGGCGCCGGTACCCCCGGCGGCCGGATTCGCCGTCGGCGACGGCCGACGTCCTCTCCGGCCACATCGCGGTCGGACTCGCCAGGCTGCTTCTGGCCGGGCCAGTCCTTCGCCACCCGAGTCGCGAGCACGAACTCCTTGCGAAGCGGGTGGCCCTCGAAGCTGTCCGGCAGCAGCAACGGCACGAGGTGCGGGTGGCCCTCGAAGTAGATGCCGAACATCTCGAACGTCTCTCGCTCATGCCAGCCGGCACCGGCCCACACCGGCGTGAGGCTGTCGACCCGCGGCTCGTCGCGCGGAACGTGGCAACGCAGGATCGCCCCGCCCCCGCGTTCGACCGACCAGGCCCGGACCACGACCGCGAGACCGGCGTCGCGATCGTCGTACGCCGACAACCAGTCGAAGAAGCGGGCCGCAGTCCGCGGGTCGTCACGCAGGCCGGTCGCCGCCGTCCGCCAGGAGGCGGCCGACACGTCCACCGTCAGCACGCCGAAGGACTCCTCGACGGCCAGCGGATCAACGACATCCCCGATCGCCGCGACGACCTCGCGAGCAGTCACGCTGCGCCCTCGATCATCCGGCGCAGCTCGGCAAGCCCGTCGATCAACGCCTCCGGCCGCGGCGGGCAGCCCGGCACGTACACGTCGACCGGCACGAGTTGGTCGACACCTTTGGTGACGCAGTAGGAGTCCCAGTACGGCCCGCCACAGTTGGCGCACGCACCGAAGGAGACGACGTACTTCGGAGCCGGCAGCCGGTCGTAGAAATCCTTCACCGCGGGCGCCAGCTTGTCGGTGACCGTGCCGGACACGACGATGACACTTGCCGAGCCCGGCCCATCCGCCGCCGACCGCAACACGTCGGCGCGTTCGACCGAGGCGGCAGCGAATTCCACCGCGCAGCACGCCAGGCCGACCTCAAACACATACACGGCATCGCCGTGACCCCAATCGAGGGTGAGCCGCAACGGCGCCGGGGCGGCCGAAGGACGGCCGATCGTCACGGGAGTGGTGCTCACTTTGGCGATCGTAGGTCTTCGGTCTGAACGGTCAGATCCGAGCCGTCGAGGTCGAGCGCCCGGATACACCCCACGAGGCGCTCGCCTTCCCCGACCCTGGCGGCGGGCCAGACCACGCAACGCTCGATCACGCCGCGCACGTCAGCGCCAGCGCCGATGACCGACGTACCCCCGGAGAGGACGAGGTTGGCGGCGAGGTACGACGCGGGATCGCCGCAGTCGATGAACGTCGAGTCAAACGGCACCAGGTCGATCTCGCGCGTGCGCCAGACCACCTCGTAGAGACCGGCGGGTGTCGCGGGAAGGCTCGTTGCCAGCCCACCCGGCAACAGCGACAGCCCGGCGAACCGCCAGCAGTCCTCGAAGTCGGGCCGGTCCCGATCCGCCACCACCAGCAACCTCGGTCGTTGCCGGTCCCAGCCCGCTAAGAAATCGGAGACGTCCGGCGGCGGATCGAGAAAGGCATCGCCGTTGGCGATCAGAACATCCCGCCCGGAGAGCCAGCCAGCGATCGCGCCGACCGCTCCCGCCGTACCCAGTGCCTCGGGCTGCTCGAGCGAGAGGTAGTGGCGATCACCGACGTGAGCGGTGATCTGCTCGGCCAAATGGTGAGCATTGACCGCGATGGAGCCGGGCTGGACGACCTGGCCGGCGAGGTCGAGCGCGCGATCGAGCAGTGTGGTGTCGCCGATCGGGCACAGCGGCTTCGGGCGAAGCCGGGTGAGGGGCTCAAGCCGGCGGCCGGCGCCGGCCGCGAGCACCAGCGCAGCGAGGTCGGTCACAACAGTCGGACGCCCCGCAGAATGTCGACGGTAGGTTCACTCACGTCGGGAAGCGCATCGAGGGCGAACCATCCCACGCCGGTGACCTCAAGCTCGTCGGCGATGCGCGCGCCGCCTACCCGGTCGCCCTCGCGGGAGACGAAGACGACGTCGACCCGCCGGGCCTCGGGGGCGAGGACCGCGTACGGAATCGGCAGTTCGTCAGCGATGAGGGTCAGCCCGACCTCCTCGGCGACCTCGCGCACGACGCCATCGCGCGGATTCTCGCCCCGGCTGAGCAGGCCGCCGGGAAGCGCCCACCCGGGACTGTGACGCTGCTCGACGAGGAGCAACTTGCCGTCCGAGCGCAGCAATGCGATCACGGCACCGACCGTGAAGGAGGGAGTGAACGAGTGGATGATCAGACGACGCAGCCAACGAGGCGCTCGGCGGAACACCCGCATCGCCAGCCGCCGCACTACCCGAGCCTACGGCCCGCGGGTTGGTAGCGTCCGAGCGTGGCGCGTCCCCTGCGGATCGGCAACTGCTCCGGCTTCTACGGCGACCGGTTCGCGGCGATGCGGGAGATGCTCGAAGGCGGCGACCTCGACATCCTCACCGGCGACTATCTCGCCGAACTCACGATGCTGCTGCTGTGGCGTACCCAGTCGAAGGATCCCTCGCGCGGATACGCCGCCAGCTTCATCCGACAGCTCGAGGACTGCCTCGGCATCGCATGGGAACGCGGTGTGAAGATCGTCGCCAATGCGGGTGGGCTGAACCCCGCGGGCTGCGCGGTCGCGGTTCGAGAGATCGCCGACAAGCTCGGCCTCAGGGTCAATGTCGCTCACGTGGAGGGCGATGACCTGCTTCCCCGCCGCGACGAGCTCGCACGAGCCGGGATCGAGCTCCCCGAAGCCACGATCACCGCCAATGCCTACCTCGGTGGATGGGGAATCGCCGGCGCACTCGACGCCGGCGCCCAGGTGGTCGTCACTGGACGAGTGACCGACGCTGCGCTCGTGATCGGATCGGCCGCCTGGTGGCACGGCTGGGCGCGTGAGGACTACGACGCGCTCGCCGGCGCGCTCGTCACCGGTCACGTCTTGGAATGCGGCGCGCAGGCAACCGGCGGCAACTACTCGTTCTTCACCGAGGTGCCGGGGATCGCCTACGTCGGATTTCCGCTGGCCGAAATCGCTGCGGACGGCTCCTCGATCATCACCAAACCCGACGGGTCCGGCGGCCTGGTGGACATCGGGACGGTCACGGCGCAGTTGCTCTACGAGATCCAGGGCCCGCACTACCTCAACCCCGACGTATCGGCGGACTTCGGCTCGATCCAGCTGCAACAGGTTGGGGACGACCGGGTGAAGATCTCGGCGGTGCGGGGCCTCGAGCCACCCGCGACGACGAAGGTCTGCATCAACACCCTCGGGGGCTTTCGCAACTCGATGACCTTCCTGCTCACCGGCCTCGACATCGATGCCAAGGCAGACCTGATCCGACGCCAGCTCGCGCCGGTACTGGCCGAGGTCGAGGAGGTGTCATGGTCGCTGTCGCACACCGAGCACGAGGACGCCGATACCAACGAGCGAGCTGTCGCGCGCTTCACCGTCTCGGTCAAGGACAGTGAGGGAAAGCGCATCGGCAGGCCGTTCTCCGGCGCAGCCGTCGAGATCGCGCTCGCGTCGTACCCGGGCGCCACCATGACCTCTCCGCCAGGCGAGGCAACGCCGTACGGCGTCTACCGGGCGATCTACCTGCCAAACGCGCTGGTCGAGCACCGCGTCGTCCTCGAGGACGGCACGACTCACGAAGTTGCGGCGACAGCGACCGACGGGCCGGCGGAGGCACCGCCGCGGCGGAGCGGAAGCCGGGCGCCGACGGGCGGTTGGGGTCCGACCTCGCGGCTGCCACTCGGCTCGATCGTCGGAGCCCGAAGCGGCGACAAGGGTGGCAACGCCAACCTCGGCGTGTGGGCGCGTAGCGACGAGGCTTTCGCCTGGTTGGACGTCACTTTGACGGTCGATCGCTTCAAGCAGCTACTGCCGGAGACCGCGGCCCTTCCCGTCCAGCGCCACCCCCTTGCGAATCTCCGGGCGATCAACTTCATCATCGAGGGCCTACTCGGCGAGGGCGTCGCCTCGTCGACCAGGCAGGATCCACAGGCAAAGGGCCTCGGCGAGTGGCTGCGGTCTCGGTACGTCGACATCCCGATCTCCCTCCTCGAGGACTCACCACATGACTGACGTTTGGAACACACCGGAGCGGGTCGCGCTCCGGCAGACCGTCCGCGACTTCACAGTCCGCGAGATCGTGCCCTACCTCGACCAATGGGAAGACGACGGCGAGGTGCCGCGGTCGTTGCACAAGGCGGCCGCGGCGGCCGGGCTGCTCGGTATTTCAACACCCGAATCGCTTGGCGGCCAGGGCGGCGACGCGATCGACAACATGATCGTGCAGGAGGAGATGCTCTACACAGGCGCATCGAGCGGGCTGCTCTCGGCACTGTTCACGCACGGAATCGCGATCCCGCACATCCTGCACTCCGGCGATCGATATCTGATCGACCGCTACGCAAAGCCGGCGCTGGCCGGCGAGAAGATCGGCTCGCTCGCGGTCACCGAGCCCGACGCCGGCTCCGACGTTTCAGCCATCCGCACGCGCGCGGTACGTGACGGCGACGAGTACGTCGTCAACGGCGCGAAGACATTCATCACATCCTCGACCCGCGCGGACTTTGTCACGACGGTGGTCCGCACTGGCGACGAGGCGCATCACGGCATCTCGCTCATCGTGGTCGACACCGATTCGCCAGGCTTCACCGTCGTACGGCGGCTTCGCAAGATGGGTTGGCTGTGCAGCGACACGGGCGAACTTGCCTACGTGGATGTGCGGGTGCCGGCGCGAAACATGATCGGCGGCGAGGGCTCGGGGTTCGGCCAGGTCGCCACCCAGTTCGGGGGCGAGCGGCTAGGGCTTGCTGTGCATGCGTATGGCGTCGCTCAACGGGCGCTCGACCTCACCATCGAGCACGTCCGCAACCGGATCGCCTTCGGCAAGCCACTGATCGCCAAGCAGGTCGTGCGGCACAAGCTCGTCGAGATGACACGGGCGGTTGACGTGTCACGCACCTACGCGCACACCATCGCCGAGCGAATTGTGAACGGCGAGCAGGGCCTGTTCGCGGAAGCCGCGATGGCGAAGAACCAATGCGTCGAGGCGTGCGAGTTCGTCGTCAACGAAGCGGTGCAGCTGCACGGTGGAATGGGTTACATGCGCGACTCCGAGGTCGAGCGCCACTATCGTGACGCCCGCATCCTCGGGATCGGTGGTGGGGCAACCGAGGTGATGAACGACTTGATCGCCAAAGCGCTGTTCGGCTAGCGAACTTCGGACTTACAGCACTAGTCGTGCGTCGCGGAGTTGTTGTCGGTGAGGTTGCCGCCGTGGCCATGGTGCGTGCCGTTCGGGTACGGCTTGAAACAGATCACCGTGTCGCCGTTCTTGTCGATCGCCGCGAACAGGTCCGGGGTGATGCCTGGATCGATGGCGGCAAGGTCTGGCTCCGTGTATGGCGAGTAACTGCTGGTGCAGCCATCAAGTCCTGGATCGGCGTGTGCGACGCCAACCGGCGCAAGGACGAATGCGTTCGCTGTGGCCGCGATCGCGACGACGCAGATTCGGGACAAAGTCTTTCGCATTGCCTACCCCCTGATTCCTACCCCTTGTTTGTATCGTGGTAGCACGGTCGGCATGACCAACGCAATGGAAGTAGCCGATCGCGCCGAGGCCTGGCGCCAGCGCGGGTCGCGATTCTCCTGGTCGCCGCCTGACGAATCGGCTGAACCGGTCGAGGTCTTCCACGTCGAAGTAGGAGATCCGACTCGGCCGACCCTGCTGCTCGTCCACGGATTCCCGACCTGCAGCGTGGACTGGATCGAGCTCGTCGAGCTGATGAGTGATGCGTTCAATGTGTGTGCGCTGGACTTCCCCGGCTACGGGTTTTCCGGCAAGCCGCTCGGCTGGGGCTACAGCCTCGCTCGTGACGCGGCGCTGCTGGACCACTACCTGGCCGAGGTGGTGGGTTGCGAATCCGCCGTCGTCGTGTCGCATGACCGGGGCACCAGCGTGTCGCTGCTGCACACGATCGAGGCCGCCGCGGGCCGCACCCGGACGCAGGTCGATCACCTCGTCCTCACCAACGGCAACATCTACCTGCCGCTGTCCAATCTCACCGATTTCCAGCGGCTGGTGCTCGACCCGTCGAGTGCACCCAACGTGCTGGAGATCATGACCCCGGCGATGCTGGCGGAGGGCATGGGCCTGCTGACCTTCTCTCCGCCCCGTCAGCCGGGGGACGCCGAGGTTGAGGCACTCACCGCTACCTTCGCCCATGACGACGGCGTGAAGGTGCTGCACGAAACAATCCAGTATCTGGTCGAGCGAGCCGAGCACGAGACCGATTGGCTGGCGGCGCTGAGTGCTCTCGACGTCCCGACGACCGTGATCTGGGGGATGAGCGACCCGGTGTCACCAGTCCGGGTCGCGACCTACTCGTGGGACAACTTCCTCATGCTCAAGCCCGGCGCCAACCGGCTCTACCTGGTGCCCGGCGCCAATCACTACCTCCAGAACGACCGCCCGGACGCTCTTGCGCAGGCACTCCGCCATGCGCTGGATCCGAGCGGCGAGGCAGCGCCGGGTCCGATCGACCCGCAGCCACAGTCGCCTGTCCTGGTCGACTGCTCCCGAGCCGCGATGCCCAGCGGCACCGAGATCCTCGCCGGGTCCTAGTGTCGTGAGTCAGTCTCGCGACACTAGCGGTCAACTCGCTCGACTGACCACGAAATCGCAGAGCGACTCCAGCGCCGTCCGGGCCGGTACGTCGGGCAGCGCGCCCAACGTCTCGCGGGCCTGCCGTGCCCACCGGGCGGTGACCTCGCCGGCCTCGGCCATCACCGGGTGAGCCCGGAGTCGCCGCAACACCTCCGCGAGCGCCGCGTCACTCGACAGGTCCCCGTCAAGCGTCGCGATCAGCTCGGCGTCCGCGGCGGCACCACGGCGTCGCAGCAGCAGGACGGGCAGGGTTGGCACGTGCTCGCGGAGGTCGGTGCCGGGGGTCTTGCCAGAGACCGCCGAATCGGACGCCACGTCGATCAGGTCGTCGGAGAGCTGGAATGCGATGCCGATACGCTCGCCCCATTGCGTGAGCAGCTCGGTCTGGTCGGCCGACACCCCTGACAGCATCGCGCCGAACCGCGCCGACGTACCGATCAGGGACCCGGTCTTGTCGGCGAGCGCCTGCAGGTAGTGCTCGACTGGATCATGGCCGTCCTGCGGTCCTACCGTTTCGCGGATCTGCCCCTGCACCAGCCGCTCAAAGGTGCGGGCCTGCAGCCGCACCGCCTCCGGTCCGAGGTCGGCCAGCACGTCGGAGGCTCGAGCAAACAGGAAGTCACCGGTGAGGATCGCGATGGCGTTCCCCCATCGGGTGTTGACCGACTCCGCGCCACGACGCATGTCGGCCTCGTCCATCACGTCGTCGTGGTAGAGCGTCGCAAGATGGGTCAGCTCCACGACGACGGCCGCGGGCACCACTCCCGGCGCATCGGCGTCGCCGAACTGCGAGGCAAGCAGCGTCACCAACGGTCGGAACCGCTTACCCCCTGCAGCGACCAGGTGGGCGGCGGCCTCACTCACGAAGTCGTCGGAGGTCTTCACCGCTTCGCGCAGCCTCGACTCAACGGCCGCGAGGCCGCGATCCAGCGCCGCATCGAGGTCTGGGTCGACCGTCATGCCGAGCGCCCGTGCCGTGCTCATGGCTCAACGCTAGCGGTGCTTCGCTGAGAGGGCCGATCCACCGTTAGTGGTAGAACGGCGCCGCGTGATTGGCCATGTCGAGAATCGGCTGCGGGAACACACCCAGGACGATCGTGACGGCGACTGCCATCGCGATCGACGCAGCGGTGGCACCCCCGGGGGTGGCGACGATCGGGCCATCGGCGACCGGCTCGGCGAAGAACATCATCACGATCACGCGTATGTAGAAGAAGGCCGCTATCGCGCTGGTGATCACGCCCACGATCACCAGCGGCGTCGCTCCCCCGGACACACCGGCAGAGAAAACGGCGAACTTTCCGGTAAAGCCCGAGGTCAACGGGATGCCGGCGAGCGCGAGCAGGAACAGCGCGAAGACGCTTCCGATCACGGGCGAACGCCGACCCAGTCCGGCCCACCGAGACAGGTGAGTCGCCTCGCCATCGGGGTCGCGGACCAACGTGAGCACACCGAATGCGCCGACCGTGGTGAGACTGTAGGTCAGCAGGTAGAACAGCGAGCCGGACAGGCCCGACCTGTTCAGCGCGATGACGCCGACCAGGATGAAGCCGGCGTGGGCGACGGATGAGTAGGCGAGCATCCGCTTGACGTCGGTCTGGGTCACGGCGAACAGTGAGCCGACCACCATCGTGAGGATCGCGACCCCCCACGCAGCCGGGCGCCACTCCCAGCCCAGCCCCGCGAAGGAAACGTAGAAGACCCGCAGCAAGGCACCGAACGCAGCGACCTTCGTCGCGGATGCCATGAACGCGGTGATCGGGGTCGGGGCGCCGTGGTAGACGTCCGGCACCCAGTTGTGGAACGGTGCCGCGCCGATCTTGAACAGCATCCCGACCGACAACAGCCCGAGACCCAGGAAGAGCAGGGTGTCGTTGTGCTGTCCGGTGAGTGTCGCCGCCTGGATCCCCGAGAGCGAGACCGTTCCGGCGTACCCATAGAGCAGCGCCAGGCCATAGAGGAAGAAGGCCGAGGAGAACGCGCCGAGCAGGAAGTACTTGACGGCGGCCTCCTGCGAGAGCAGCCGGCGGCGGCGGGCCAGTCCACAGAGCAGGTAGAGCGGGAGGGACAGCACTTCGAGTGAGACGAAGAGCACGAGCAGGTCATTCGATGCCGGGAAGATCATCATCCCGAGTACGGCGAACATCAGCAGCGGGAATACCTCGGTCTGAATCCGCCCGGCCTGGATTCCAGCCCGCTCATCAGCCGACCCCGGGGTTGAGGCGGCCTGAGCCGCGAACGCGCCGCCGTCCAGCGCGGGTGACCGATCGGCGACCAGCAGGACGCTGCCGATCCCGAGGACCGCGATCGTGCCCTGCAGGAACAGTGTCGGACCGTCGATCGACAGCGCCGTGTCGGCAGTGACGGTGTGCGTACCGGCGAGCACGGCGACCGCGATCAATGCGCCGACCAGGCCGAGCAACGCGGCAGCGATCTGTGCCGACCACCGCAGTGCGCGGGGTACGAAGGCGTCGATGAGCACGCCAACTATTGCGGCGGCACCAATGCACAGCATCGGTGCGAGCGCGGTGTAGGCGATCGACGGAGAGTGGAAGTCGCTCACTTGGCACTCCGGAAAACGGTGCCGCCGTTGATGGCGACTTCAGCCGGCGCCGGATTCGTCCTCGACTGCTCGGGGACTGACGGCGTCGGGTCGTGGCTGCGTACCACCGAGTTCGTTTGCTGCACGGCGGGGGTGATGGCATCGAGCAGCGGCTTCGGGTAGATACCCAGTCCGACGATGGCGATCATCACCGGCGCGATGACCCAGCTCTCCCGCAGAGACAGGTCCTTGAATCCTTCGACCGCCGGCACCACCGGGCCGTGGATCGTGCGCTGAACCATCCAGAGCGCGTACACCGCGGCGAGCACGATCCCGAACGTCGCCAGCATCGCGAACCAGCGATGCACCGTGAAGGTGCCGACCAGCACCAGGAACTCACTCACGAAGGTCGACAGGCCGGGCAGCGACAGCGCCGATAGTCCTGCGAGCAGGATCATGGCGCCGAGCCACGGAGCGACCTTGGCGACCCCACCGAAGTCATCGACGAACCGCGAGCCCCGCCGGGACGCCAGGAACCCGACGACGAGGAACAGCGCGCCGGTCGAGAATCCGTGGTTGACCATGTAGAGCGTCGCACCCGACCCGCCCTGCGTCGTGAACGCGAAGACGCCGAGCGCGATGAAGCCGAAATGCGAGACCGACGAGTAGGCGACGAGCCGCTTCAGGTCCTTCTGCCCGATCGCCAGCAGCGCGCCGTACAGGATGCCCATGACGCAGAGCCCGAGGACATACGGCGCGAGGGTCCGCGAGGCATACGGGAACAGCGGCAGGCAGTACCGCAGGAACCCGAAGGTGCCGACCTTGTCGAGCACGCCGACCAGCAACACCGCGGTGCCGGTAGGCGCCTCGCTGGCCGCGTCCGGCAGCCAGGTGTGGAACGGCCACAGCGGCGCCTTGATGGCGAACGCGATGAAGAAGCCCAAGAACAGCGCGATCTGCTCGCCGTGCGACATGTGCAGCGCGCCCGGGGCGGTGAGTACCCGGTAGTCGAAGGTCCCATGACCGAGCTGGTGCACCGAGACGACGTAGAGGCCGATGACCGCGACCAGCATGAGCAAGCCGCCGGCCAGCGAGTACAGCAGGAACTTCACCGAGGCGTAGGAGCGACGCGCCCCGCCGAACGAGCCGATGAGGAAGTACATCGGGATGAGCATCGCCTCGAACAGGACGTAGAAGAAGAACACGTCGAGTGAGCCGAAGACCCCGACGACCAATGTCTCGGTGGCGAGGAACAATGCGAAGAACAGCCGAGGGCCACGGGCATGCAGCGCGTCGCCGCGCTCGGCGTACGCGACCTCGGCCGGGTCGGGGTCGGCGTCGTGCCAGGACGCAAGCACGCACACCGGCGCGAGCACTGTCGTCATGAGAATCAACGCCAACGCGATGCCGTCGACGCCGACGGCGTAGTGCGCACCGAACGCCTTGATCCAGTTGTAGTCCTGGGTGAACTGGAACCGCGAGCCGTGCGTCTTGTAGTCGATCGCCATTCCGACCGACGCGGCGAAGGCAACCAGGGAGGCGACCAGCGCGATACCGCGAGCCTGCAGCTCGCGCGACTTCGGTAGCGCCATGATCGCGACCACTCCAGCCAGCGGAATAGCGCCGATCACGGTGACCCAGGGGAACCCGGAGCTCATCGCTGCCTCACCCCACCCTCACCAAGACGAGCGTCGCGGTGAGCGCTAACGCGCCGGCAAGCATCGACAAGGCATACGAGCGCACGAAGCCGGTCTGCAATCGACGGAATCGGGCACTCGTCCCACCGACCAGAGCCGCCAGGCCGTTGACCAGCCCATCGACGCCCCGGTTGTCGAAGAAGACGAGCGCCCTGGTGAGGTAGGCGCCCGGTCGCATGAACACGCCCTCGTTGAACGCGTCGCCGTACAACGAGGCGCGGGCGGCCTTGGTGGCCGGCGTCACGTAGGTCGGGGGCTCGGCCGGGATCGGCTTGCGCGCGACCAAGTACCAGGCCGACGTCACACCGCCGGCGACGACGGCAAGAGTGATGAGGCTGAGCACCACCGGCGAGATCGTGTGGGCCCCGACCTCCACGCTTCCACCAACTGCGGGGGTGAGGAAGTGCTGGAGTGAGCCGCCGAGGATCAGCAGGTAGCCGGCGACCAACGAGCCGAAGGCGAGGATCGCCATCGGGATCAGCATCACCCGCGGCGCGTCATGCGGGTGGACGTCCTTCGGCCACCGCTTGACGCCGAAGAACGTCATCGCCATCAGCCGGGTCATGTAGAAGGCGGTCAGTCCGGCGCCGACGATGGCGATCGTACCGAGGAAGCCGCCCTCGAAGCCGCCCTTGTCGAGCGCAGCTTCGATGATCTTGTCCTTGGAGAAGAAGCCCGAGAATGGGATCATCCCGATGATCGCGAGGTAGCCGAAACTGAAGCACGCGAACGTCACCGGCATGACCTTGCGGAGCCCGCCGTAGCGCCTCATGTTCACTTCGTCGTTGTTACCGTGCATGACCGAACCGGCCGACAGGAACATGTTCGCTTTGAAGAAGCCGTGGGTGAGCAGGTGCAGGATGCCGATCGCGTATGCGCCCGGGCCGATTCCGACGGCCAGCATCATGTAGCCGATCTGGCTCATCGTGGAGGCGGCGAGCACCTTCTTGATGTCGTCGTACGCGCAACCGATGATCGCCCCCATCACCAGGGTTACGGCTCCGACGACCTCGACCGCGACCCTGGCGTGAGGAGCGACGTCGTAGATGGCCGCTGAGCGAGCCACGAGGTACACGCCCGCGGTCACCATCGTGGCCGCGTGGATCAGGGCCGAGACCGGGGTAGGACCTTCCATCGCGTCGAGCAACCAGGACTGCAATGGTGCCTGGGCGCTCTTGCCGCAGGCGCCCAACAGGAGCAGCAGCCCGATCGCCGTCATCGTCCCGGAATGCGCGTGACCGGACGCTGCGCCGTTGAAGATGCCGTCGAAGGCGAACGTGCCGAACGTCGTGAACATCAACATGATCGCGAGAGACAGGCCGACGTCGCCCACCCGGTTGACCAGGAACGCCTTCTTCGCCGCCACAGCCGCGCTGGGCTTGTGCGACCAGAAGCCGATCAGCAGGTACGACGCGAGGCCGACGCCTTCCCAGCCGACGTAGAGGACCAGATAGTTGTCGGCAAGGACAAGCAGGAGCATCGCGGCGACGAACAAGTTGAGCTCGCCGAAGAACCTGCGCCGGTCCGGATCGTGCTCCATGTAGCCGACCGAGTAGACGTGGATCAGCGAGCCGACGCCGGTGATCAGCAGCACGAAAACCAGCGACAGTGGGTCAAGCAGCAGGTTGACATTGGCGTGGAAGCTGCCTGCCGGGACCCAGCTCCAGAGGTGCTGATCGAGTTGCCGGCTCTGGCCGCCGTCGCGGCCGATCAGGGCAACGAACTCGATGACCCCGATCACAAACGACAGGATCGGCATGGCGCAGCCGAGCAGGTGTCCCCAGGGGTTGGTCCGCCTGCCACCGAGCAGGAGAACTGCCGCACCGACGGTCGGAAGCAGCACCAGCAGGAAGGTGAGGTGGAAGACGCCGGTCGCGGCGACGTAATGAGTCGTCGAGGTCATGTTGGTGGCGGCCTCAGTACTTCAGCAGGTTGGCGTTGTCGACGGATGCCGATCGTCGGGAACGGAAGATGGACATGATGATCGCGAGCCCGATCACCACCTCGGCGGCCGCCACCACCATCACGAAGAACGCGATGATCTGGCCGTCGAGGTTGCCGTCCATCCGGGCGAAGGTGACCAGCGACAGGTTGACCGCGTTGAGCATCAGCTCGATGCACATGAACACGACGATGGCGTTGCGCCGGACCAGGACTCCCACCGCGCCGATCGTGAACAGCACCGCCGATAGGTAGAGGTAGTAGTCGACTCTCATCTCGGGTTCCCGATCTCTCGTTCGGCTACGTCAACGTGCGGCTTTGCGCGCGAGATCTGAAGGTGCTCAGCCACGCTGGCCGGCGCGATGCTGCCGTCCGGTAGAAGCGCGGGGGTGTCGACGGCGTCGTGGTCGGCGTACACACCAGGTCCAGGCAAGGGCGCCATCTCACCACCGCCGCGGGCGGTCCGCTCGCGCATCCGCTCCTGCTGAGTGCGCCGCGCCTGCAGTGGCTCGCGGTGGGCAAGCACCATCGCCCCGAGTCCGGCCGTGATCAACAGGGCGCTCGTCGCCTCGAAGGCGAAGACGTAACGGCTGAACAGCTGCTCGGCGATGGCGGTCACGTTGCCCTTGCCGGCCTCGGCGCCGCCGACGCCGCGCGGATGGAAGCTGCCGAGCGCGCCCGCGAGGGCAGCGACCAGCAGGACTGCGAAGCCGAGACCGATCACCGTCGCGGCGAACCGCTGGCCGTGCAGCGTCTCCATCAGGGAATCGGTCGAGTCGACGCCGATCAACATCAGTACGAACAGGAACAACATCAGCACCGCGCCGGTGTAGACGACCACCTGTACGACGGCGAGGAACGGCGCGTTCTCCGCCGTGTAGAACGCCGCGAGGCTCAGCATGACGACGGCGAGTAGGACTGCGGCATGGACCGCGCTGCGCGCAAGGACCATCCCGATGGCTGCGCCGACCGCGATCGGGGCAAGTAACCAGAACAGCACTGCCTCATGCAGCGTCGCGGGCGCCCCGGAAGACGAGGACGCCGCGGCGACGACCGTCAGGGCGAGAGGGGTCATGTTCTGCGCTCCGAGGGCCGCTTCGCCTCCGGCGCGTAGTAGTCGCGCTCGGCGTCACCCAGTCGCATCGGGTGCGGCGGAGCTTCCATCCCAGGAAGCAACGGGGTCAGCAGCTGGTCTTTCGTGAAGATCAAGTCGGCGCGGCTATCGTCAGCGAGCTCGTACTCGTTGCCCATCGTGAGCGCCCGCGTCGGGCACGCCTCGATGCACAAGCCGCAGAAGATGCAGCGCAAATAGTTGATCTGGTAGACGGCGCCGTACCGCTCGCCCGGCGAGAACCGCGCCTCCTCGGTGTTGTCGGCGCCCTCGACGTAGATCGCATCTGCCGGACACGCCCATGCGCAGAGCTCGCAGCCGATGCACTTCTCGAGGCCGTCGGCGTGCCGGTTCAGCACGTGGCGACCGTGGTAGCGCGGCGAGGTGGGCCGCTTGTCCTCCGGGTACTGCTCGGTGACGGTCGGGGTGAGCATCGTGCGGAAGGTCACGCCGAAGCCGGCGATCGGGGCGAGCAGTTCCTTCAGGGGCGACTGCTTGCGACCCTCAGAGCGCTCATCCACCGACACCTTCTCGATCTCGTCAGACATCCAGCACCTCCGCGGGCCCATCGGTCGTGGCCGACACCGCCGCGACGTCGACGGTCGGCGCTCCGGTGAGCACCGGAATCGGGTAGTCACCCGGGCCGGCTGCCAGCATGCGGGCTTGCTCGGCGGCGGCCTCCTGAGCGCGCTTGTTCATGCGCGACTCCGCGGCGAACGACCAGATGAGAACCAGGGCCGCGATCGGGATCCCGACATAGGCCAACGTCGCGAGTCGGGTCTTGCCCTCGTTGGTCAGCTCCCGGAACGACGCGACGACGAGGATCCAGACCAGGCTGAACGGGATCAGCACCTTCCAGCCCAACCTCATGAACTGGTCGTAGCGAAGCCGAGGCAGTGTGCCGCGCAGCCAGATGAAGAAGAAGAGGAGGCAGAGCAGCTTTCCGAGGAACCACAGCACCGGCCACCAGCCGTGGTTGAGCGTGTCGTTGCCGACCAGCGACAGTGGCCACGGCGCTCGCCAGCCCCCAAGGAACAGGGTGGTCGCCAGGGCCGACACCGTCGTCACGTTGATGTACTCGGCGAGGAAGAACATCGCGAACTTCAGCGATGCGTACTCGGTGTGGAAGCCGGCGACCAGCTCGCTTTCAGCTTCCGGAAGGTCGAACGGAGCGCGGTTGGTCTCGCCGACCATCGACACGATGTACATCAGGAACGACGGGATCAACGGCAGCGCATACCAGAGCTTGTGCTGCGCCGTGACGATCTCGGAGGTCGACAGCGAACCGGCATAGAGGAACACGGCTGCCAGCGCCAGCCCCATCGCCACTTCATAGGAGATGACCTGCGCGGCTGAGCGAAGCGCCCCGAGAAGCGGGTACGGCGACTGGCTGGACCAGCCAGCCAGCACGATCCCGTACACGCCGATCGACGCCATCGCCAGGACGTAGAGGACGGCCACCGGCAGGTCAGTGATCTGCAGGGGCGTGTGGTGGCCGCCGATCGAGACCACCGGTCCGATCGGTATGACGGCGAAGGACAGGAACGCCGGCGCACTCGCGACAACCGGCGCGAGGATGTAGAGCGGCTTATCGACCATCGCCGGGATGAGGTCTTCCTTCAGGGCGAGCTTGATGCCATCGGCCAGGCCCTGGAGGACTCCGAACGGCCCGACCCGGTTGGGCCCCGGACGCGCCTGCATCCGCCCGATGATCCGGCGCTCGCCCCAGATCATCAGCAAGGTCGTCAGCACGAGGAAGGCGAACACGACGACGCACTTGATGATCGTGATCCACCACGGGTCGTTGTTGAA
>JAICXJ010000048.1 GCA_025980465.1 Frankiales bacterium
GTTGGCGTTGTGCAGCGTGTTGAAGGTGTGGAAGAACTCTTCCTGGGTCTGTTCCTTGTTTTCCAGGAACTGGATGTCGTCGACCAGCAGGACGTCGATGTTGCGGTAGCGCTTGCGAAACATCTCACCGCGGCCGTCGCGGATCGAGTTGATGAAGTCGTTGGTGAACTCCTCCGAGCTCACGTAGCGCACCCGACTCCCCGGCACCAGCGCTCGGGTGTAATGCCCGATCGCGTGCAGCAGGTGGGTCTTGCCCAGCCCCGAGTCGCCGTAGATGAACAGCGGGTTGTAGGCCTTGGCCGGCGCCTCGGCCACCGCGACGGCGGCGGCATGTGCAAACCGGTTGCTCGAGCCGATGACGAACGTCTCGAACTGGTATTTCGGGTTGAGCCGGTTGGGCTCGCCGCTCGGAGTACGCCGCGGCGGCTCCGCTGCGCCCGGCTCGGGGATCTCGCTCGGGTAGGGCTCCGCCGTCGGGACGGCCAGGCTCGACTCGGTCTCCCCAGCAGCCGGGGTGGTCGGGGCTTCGTCCGACTCGACGGTGACCGCGACGCGCACGTCCTGGGCGAGCTCGCGGGACAGCGCATCGACCACAAGCGGTCGAAGTCTGGTGTCGAGGACGTCGCGGGCGAAGTCGTTCGGCGTCGCGAGCACGACCGTGTCCTGCACCAATGCCAGGGGCTTGGTCAGTCGCAGCCAGGCGCGTTGCTGCGCCGAGACCACGTCCTCACCAAGACCAGCGATCGCACGGGTCCACACGGAATCAAGGTCGAGGACCTGATCGGACAACGGCGCTCCCGGGTGCACTCGCTAGCGAAAAACCTGCGGTGTGAATGACGACTCAGCCCACAATCAATCGAGTCGTCCACACCTGTATCCACAGACTGTGGATCGAGGTGAGCAACTGCAACGAATTCCGGACCCTGCCGACGCCAGCTGCCGACGTCAACACGCGAGGTGTGACCGTTGAGGACGGTCTGGGGAAGGCCGGCGAGGCGGAACGATAACGCGGTTGCGTAGCGGGCTTCAACCGGTTCCCCACAATCGGCGGTGCTGGGTCGGCGTGTCGCCTTGACTGGCGTGTCACGAGCCGTTCATCGGGCGCTCACTTCTTCGCTGGTGGGTTTGACCTAGCATCCGCGCCGCCCGTACCGTGGCGGGCGCGCCCGCGTACGCCGGGACGCACGAGCGTGCTCGGTGAGCGCTGGCTCGTTCAGCACCTCTGGTGGGAGTACCCCTCGTGAGCAAGCGCACGTTCCAGCCGAACAATCGTCGGCGGGCCAAGACCCACGGCTTTCGCCTGCGGATGCGCACTCGCGCCGGTCGCGCCATCCTCTCCGCGCGTCGCCGCAAGGGCCGCTCGGCCCTGTCCGCGTAGTCAGCCGCGGCCGCAAGTGCTGCCGGCATCTGCACGGCTGAACCGTCGTGACGACTTCGCCCTCGCGGTACGCCGCGGCCGGCGCGTGAGCGCGCCCGGGCTGGTCCTTCATTCCCATCCAGGCACGGGTCGCGGGGTGCCGCGGGTGGGTTTCATCGTCGGGCGTGGCGTCGGCAACGCGGTCGCCCGCAACCTCCTGCGCCGCCGGCTCCGCCATGTAATGGCCAGTCGGCTCGATCGGCTGCCCGCCGGCTCCCGGATCGTCGTCCGGGCGACCCCCGCTGCCGGGGGCGAGAGCTTCCAATCGCTCGCTACTGCGCTCGACTCCGCACTCTCGGCGGCCACTAAGCCCCGTGGCCGGGCATCGAGACCGGAGGCGACGGCGTGAAGGGGCTACCGAGCCGAGTGCTGCTGGCGCTGCTCGGCGCCTACCGGCGCTGGGTCTCGCCCCTGGTCGGCCCTCACTGTCGGTTCCACCCGAGCTGTAGCTCGTACGCGATGACCGCGATCACCGAACACGGCGCACTCGCCGGCAGCTGGCTGGCGCTGAAGCGCGTGGCACGCTGCCAGCCGTTCTCTGCCGGCGGTCACGATCCGGTACCGACCAGTACCAGACGCCGTTCGCCGACCGCGTCTGCTCCGGCCCACCCGCGAGGAGCGCAGTTGTGAGTTTCCTCAACCCGCTGTACCACGCGGTCGCATTCCTGCTGACCGGCATCCACAAGGGCATGGCGCACGTCTTCGGCGCCAACAGCGGGGCGTCGTGGGCGCTGTCGATCGTGCTGCTCACTGTCGGCATGCGGCTCGTCTTGTTTCCGGTGTTCGTCAAGCAGATCCGCAACCAGCGGGCGATGCAGGCGATCCAGCCGAAGATGAAGGAGCTGCAGGCGAAGTACAAGAACGACAAGGAGAAGCTCAACCAGGAAATGATGGCGCTGTGGCGGGAAGCCGGCGCCAACCCGTTCTCCGGGTGCCTCCCGCTGGTGCTGCAGATCCCGATCTTCATCTCGCTGTTCCACACGCTGCGCGAGATCAAGCCGATCAGTCATTGCACGGCCATCACGACCGCGGCGTGCTACCCGAAAAACATCGCCGGCTTCTCCCAGCACGACATTCTCAGCGCTGCCCGCGCCAAGATCTTCAACGTTCCGATCTCGGCATCGTTCAAGACCAGTCATCAGATCCTGCACGCGCTCGGCGGTAGCCAGGGCTCCACCCGCACGTTGGCGCTGATCCTGACTGTGTTGATGGGCGCCACCACCTTCATCACCCAGCGGCAGTTGATGGCTCGCAACGGGCCGGCCGCAGACACTGCGATGGCCCAGCAGCAGAAGATCCTGCTGTACGTCTTCCCGCTGCTGTTCCTCGGCTACGGCTTTTACTTCCCTATCGGTGTCCTCTTGTACTGGCTGACGACCAACGTCTGGAGCATGGGCCAGCAGGCGATCGTGATTCGGCGAATGGACGCGCCGGAAGAGGGCCCGGTCGTGACTCCGGCTGGGCCGGCGGTCGGCGCGAAGCCCAAGCTGCCGCCACGCGGCCCGACCCCGAAGCCGACGGCCGCGCCGACGGTCCCGCCGACCCCTGCGTCGAAACCGAGTGGTACCGGCGATGTCGTGCTGCCGCCCGGCGGCGCGATCTCGGCGCCTCCGCCGCGTCCGAGTGGTCCGACGAACCCTGCGCGGCCCAATCCAAACCGTTCAAAGAAGCGCAAAAAGGGACGACGATGACGAGCCCGGACAGCCCGATCGACACCGAGGTTGAGACCACGCCTGACGCTGGCGATCCGGCGCCTCCGAGCGCGGCCGTCATCGAGGACGGCGCCGACGCGGCGGCTGAAGCCGGCACCGGCGACGGGGTCGGGTTGCTCGAGCGGGAGGGCGACATCGCCGCCGACTATCTCGAGGTGCTTCTCGACATCGCCGACCTCGACGGTGACATCGACATCGACGTCGAGGCCGACCGAGCTGCCGTGTCGATCATCGGTGATGGCCTGGACCGCTTGATCGGACCGGGCGGGGTCACCCTTGATGCGCTGCAGGAACTGACGCGGCTCGCGGTCTACCGGGAGACCGGGGTGCGCAGCCGGCTGATGCTCGACGTGGGTGGCCACCGAGCGCGCCGCCGCGAGGAGCTCGCTCGCATCGGCAAGGACGCGGCGGCACGGGTCGTCGACAGCGGCGAGCCGGAGCGGCTCGCGCCGATGACACCGTTCGAGCGCAAGGTGGTCCACGACGCGGTCGCGGACATCGACGGGGTGATCACCGAGTCCGAGGGTGAGGAGCCCGAGCGCCGGATCGTGATCCGCCCGGCGTGACCTCGGCGTCCAGCGCGGCGGCGCGGCGCGGCGTTCCCGACGAGACCGCGCTTGCGCTCGTCGCGGCGGCGATCGACCGCTGCTTCGGTCCCAACGCACCGCTGGCACGCTGGTACGCGCAGCTTCTCCTCACCGACGGGATCGAACGAGGTGTGATCGGGCCACGGGAGGCCGACCGGATCTGGCGCCGCCACCTGTTCAACTGCGCCGCGCTTGCACCACTCATCCCGGCGCGCGCCACGGTCATTGACCTCGGCTCGGGCGCTGGCCTGCCGGGCATTCCGGTGGCGCTGGCGCGACCTGACCTCTCGGTCACGCTGCTGGAGCCGATGGCGCGCCGGGTCCGGTTTCTGCAGCGCTGCCTCGCTACGCTCGAGCTGCCGCAGGTGAGCGTGCTTCATGCGCGGGCGCAAGAGGCCACCGCCGCGCCGGCGGCGATCGTCATCGCCCGGGCCGTCGCTCCGCTTACCGCCCTGGCTGAGCTAGCCCTCCCGCTGTGCGAGCCGAACGGGCGGCTGCTGGCACTCAAAGGCCGGTCGGTCGCGCAAGAATCCGCCGAGCTCGCGCGACACCCCGATTTCCAGGTACAGCTACTGACCGTCGAGGATGCTCTCGGGGAGACCGCCCATGTTGCGAGCGTGAGCCGGGCCGAACGCGTGGCGAAGCGGAGTCGGAATGCGCGCGGCCGAGCGGGGAGCCCGCGGTCGAGCGCGAAAGGGGAACCATGACCACCGGCCTCGGCTGGCCTGAGGTGGCCAAGCCGGCCGTGACGCGGGTCGGCTGGCCGGGCACCACGGAGGTCGGCGGGCACGGGAGTCAGCCAGCTCCGGAGCGCTCGGTTTCACGTGAAACCTCGGTGCCGGCGACCGCGGCAATCGCCGCCGCGCTGAGCGAGGTTTCACGTGAAACGATCAGCGAGTCCGAGCCCGCCCTCGACGCCGAGGAGCCAACAGCCGCGCCCGCGAGCGCGCCCCGCGACTGGCCGCTGCCGCGCCGTACCAGGGTGCTCACCGTCGCGAACCAAAAGGGCGGGGTCGGAAAGACGACCAGCACGGTCAACCTCGCTGCAGCGCTCGCCCTGCATGGCCTGCGGGTGCTCGTGATCGATCTCGACCCGCAGGGGAACGCCTCGACGGCGTTCAACCTCGACCATCAGGCGTCGGTGCCCTCGGTGTACGACGTGCTGATCGGCGACCGCGCGCTGAACGACATCGTTGTCGCGGTTCCCGACATCTCGAACCTGTGGTGTGCCCCGGCCACCATCGACTTGGCCGGTGCCGAGATCGAGCTGGTGTCGATGGTGGCCCGCGAGTCTCGGCTGCGGCGGGCGCTGGCGACCGTGTCCCACAGCGTCGACTACGTGCTGATCGACTGCCCGCCCTCGCTGGGGCTGCTGACGCTGAATGCGATGGTGGCTGCCAGCGAGGTGCTGATTCCGATTCAGTGCGAGTTCTACGCCCTCGAGGGGCTCTCGCAGCTGTTGGCGAACATCACCCTGGTCAAAGACCACCTCAATCCCGAGCTGCGCGTGTCGACGATTCTGCTCACGATGTACGACGCGCGGACCCGGCTCGCCGACCAGGTCGCCGCCGAGGTCCGGGATCACTTCGGTGAGCTCGTTCTCGGCTCCGTGATCCCGCGCAGCGTCCGGATCTCCGAGGCGCCGGGATTCGGCCAGACTGTGATGACCTTCGATCCGGCGTCACGTGGTGCACGCGCCTACGAAGCAGCCGCCTACGATCTGGCGCAGCGTGGCTGACATCCACCGGCGGCGGGCCAGCCTCGACACGGCTGAACAGGAGAGCTCATGAACGTACGACGCGGCGGTCTCGGCCGTGGACTCGGCGCGCTGATCCCGTCTGCCGTGCTCGACGACGTACCCGGCAAGGCGCGGTTCGAGGAGTTGCCGATCGAGGCGATCGAGCGCAACCCGAAGCAACCACGCGCAGCCTTTGACGAGCAGGCCATGGCGGAGCTCGTCACGAGCATCCGCGAGGTCGGACTGCTTCAGCCGATTGTCGTCCGTGAGCTCGGTCCCGGTCAGTACCAGCTGGTCATGGGCGAGCGGCGCTGGCGCGCGGCGCGGGAGGTCGGTCTCACGGCCATCCCCGCGATCGTGCGGGACACCGAGGACGATGCCCTGCTGCGCGATGCCCTGCTGGAGAACCTGCACCGCCAGCAGCTCAACCCGCTCGAGGAGGCTGCGGCGTATAGCCAGTTGCTCCAGGAGTTCGGGGCCACCCACGAGCAGCTCGCGGAACGGATTGGCCGGTCCCGCCCGCAGATTACCAACACGATCCGGCTGCTCGGCCTTCCGCCGTCGGTGCAGCGCCGGGTCGCCGCCGGCGTCCTTTCGGCCGGGCATGCCCGGGCGCTGCTCGCCCTCGAGGACGCTGAGGCCCAAGAGACGCTCGCGGCGCGGATCGTCGCCGAGGGGCTGTCGGTGCGGGCGACCGAGGAGGCCGTCTCCACCGGCGAGCGGCCGGTGACCAAGCGAGCGGCGGCGAGCCGTCCGGCTCAGTCGCCGGCCCTCGCCCGGTTGGCCGAGTCGCTGTCGGACCTGCTGGAGACCCGCGTGACCGTCGAGCTCGGCAAGAGCAGAGGCAAGCTCGTCGTCCAGTTCGCGTCGCTCGCTGACCTGCAGCGGCTGATCGACGTCCTCGCTCCCGATCTGGCGAGCGAGCATTCACTGGCACCATCCGAGGACTGATTGTCAAACGCTGGCCCATCCGCCCGCGTGGCACTATCGTTTTCTCCGCCTTCCCCGGCTGGCCTGTTCCGGGGTGCCGCGACAGCCGAAGTCGGGAGAGCGCGTGAGATGACCCGTCGTCTCGCTAACATCACCCTCGACAACCTCGACGACCTTCCGGGTCGCTGTCGCCGGTGCGTCTTCTGGGAGCTGGACCCGGTTGCCGGCGCCCGGGCAGCCGAAAGCGGTGACACCGACCTCGAGAAGGAAGCCTGGGTCTCCGCGGCGCTGCTCGAATGGGGCAGTTGCGGCAAGGTTCTCTACGTCGACTCGGTCGCGGCCGGGTTCGTGCTGTTCGCGCCGCCCAGCTACGCGCCGCGGTCGTTCGCGTTCCCGACATCGCCGGTGTCCCCGGACGCGGTCCTGCTGATGACGGCACATGTCCTGCCCGAGTTCGCCGGCGGCGGGCTGGGCCGGATGCTGATCCAGGGCGTGGCGAAGGACCTGATGCGTCGCGGAGTCAAGGCGGTCGAGGCGTTCGGTGACGCCCAGTGGGAGGGGATCGGTCACTGCATCATCCCTGCCGACCATCTCCTTGCGGTCGGGTTCAAGACGGTCCGGCCTCATCACCGGTTCCCGCGGCTACGGCTGGAGCTGAAGTCGGTCGCTTCGTGGCGGGAGGACGTCGAGGTGGCGCTGGAGCGCCTGCTCGGCTCGATGACCCCCGAAACCACCGGCGCCCTTCGCCCGGTCTGATCGCGCCGAAACTCCAGCGCCAGGATCGGTGGCCGACCCTTAATCCCGGCTTGAGACTTGAACTTTCTGGAAAGTTCTCGTCCTAAAGGGCGTGTCGCTGTCGGGCTCGTAGCGGGTCAGTGTGATAGCGCGGGCATTCGGAACTGGCCGGTGGGGATGTCCAGATGCTCCGGAAGGTACAGCCGCTGCAGTGCAGCGACGACGGCTTCAGCGAGCGCGTCGCGGAAGTCTCCCGAGGCCAGCCGGGCGGCGTCGCCGGGATGGCTGAGGTAGCCCGCTTCCATCCGCACCGCCGGCATCCGCGTCAGCCGGAGCAACTCCCACGCTTTCGGGTGGGTGCGGCCGTCGACCAGGTCGGTGCGTGAGGCCACTTCCCGGGAGATCAGGTCGGCCAGCTTCTCGCCCACCGCGGAGCGGGTGACCCGGCCCGGCAGCGTGGCCCCGTAGTAGAAGCTGGCGCTGCCGCACGCACTCGAGCCCTCGAGTGCGTCCAGGTGCAGCGAGACAACGAGGTCGGCGGCCACGTCGTTGGCGAACCGCGCCCGTTCCGCCTCGCCGGGACTGGCATCGGCGCTGCGGGTCAGGTAGGTCGTGACACCCAGTGCGCCGAGCCGACCCTCGATCCGGGCGGCGAGGTCGAGCATGACCGCTGCCTCAACCAGGCCGTGGCCGCAGACGCCGGTGTCGCCACCCCCGTGTCCGGGGTCGAGCACGATTACCCGCCCGGTGAGCGTTGCGCCGCTGCGACGCAGCCGCTCCTCCTCCCGGCGCTCCGACGGTGAGCCGCCGGTCACGGTACGCCGGAGCTGGTCGAGCGCGCGCAACGTCCCCGGACCAAGCGTCCCGTCGGCTCGTAGCCCGATGTTGCGCTGGAAGTCCCGCAACGCGGCGTCGGTTGCCACGCCGAAGATCCCGTCGCACCGACCGGGGTCGAATCCGAGCTCGAGCAGCCGCTGCTGCAGGACGGCCACGTCATCGCCGACGAATGGCTTGGCTGCGACATAGGACAGCACCCGGTCGCCGAGCCGCCAGTGGGCCTCATCGAGGCAGCGGTACGTCTCCGGGCCCACGACGCCGTCCACTCGCAGACCGCGGGCCTGTTGGAAACCGCGCACGGCGCGGTCAGTCGATGCGTCGAACTCGTCGGTCTCGGGGGGCGCATCGAGCAAATCGAGCAGCGCCAGCTTCGCCCTGATCTCGGCGACGACGGCGCCTCGATCCCCAAGACGGAACAGTGGCACGCGCCGATGGTACGCAGCCTTGCGGCTGCAGCAAGACCGGCCGCGAAGGGCCTTTCGCGGCCGGTCTCGGAGTGCGTCTGGTGGAGTCGGGGCTTACAAGTAACCCTCAAGATCACGCAGCAGCGCCGCCTTGGGTTTTGCTCCGACGATCGACTTCACCACCTCGCCACCTGAGAACACCGACATCGTCGGGATCGACAGGATCTGGTAGCGGCGAGCGATCTCGGGGTTCTCATCGACGTTCACCTTGGCAATGGTGATCTTGTCGGCGTGCTCGGAGGCGATCTCCTCGAGGACGGGGGCGACCATCTTGCACGGTCCGCACCACTCGGCCCAGAAATCAACGAGGACCGGTACGTCACTGCCGAGTACCTCAGCGTCAAACGTCGAGTCGGTGACGATCTTCGTGGCGGCGCCCATTCACATCTCCTTGGAAATCAACGTGGTCTGTTGTGGTCAACCGACTGTGTCAACGGTCTGGGCGCTCTCAGTGTTCCCCGCGCCGGGGGACAGTCTCAGTGCTGGCTCAGATCCTCGAGGTAGCGCTCGACATCGATCGCTGCCGCGCAGCCGGTCCCGGCGGCCGTGATGGCCTGCCGGTAGGTGTGGTCGACGAGGTCACCGCAGGCGAACACGCCCGGGAGGTTGGTACGGGTCCGCGGTGCGTCGACCACTACGTAGCCCTCGTCATCGAGATCGACCTGACCCCGCACCAGCTCGCTTCGGGGATCGTGTCCGATCGCGACGAAGACGCCACCGACCGGCAGTGAGCAAGTCTCGCCCGAGTTGACATCGCGCAGCGTCACCGAGCCGACCTTGCCATCGCCGACGATCTCCTCGACCACGCTGTTCCAGGCGAAGCGGATCTTCGGGTTCGATAGCGCTCGATCGGCCATGATCTTCGACGCACGCAGCGTGTCGCGGCGGTGCACCATCGTGACCGACTCGGCGAAGCGGGTGAGGAAGGTCGCCTCCTCGACGGCGGAGTCGCCACCGCCGATCACGGCAATCGGCTGGTCGCGGAAGAAGAACCCGTCACAGGTCGCGCACCAGGACACCCCGTGCCCGGAAAGCTCCTTCTCGCCGGGCACCCCGAGCTCCTTGTACGCCGAGCCCATGGCGAGCACGACCGCCTTCGCGCGGTACTCCTCGCCGCCGACCACGACCCGCTTGACCTCGCCGGTGAGATCGAGCTCGGTCGCGTCGTCGGTGACGATCTCGGCGCCGAACTTCTCCGCCTGCTTGCGCATCATGTCCATCAGTTCCGGACCCTGTACGCCGTCCGGGAAGCCGGGGAAGTTCTCGACTTCGGTGGTGTTCATGAGCGCACCGCCGTACTGAGTGCCCTCGATCAGCAGTGGGTGCAGATTCGCCCGTGCGGTGTATAGCCCGGCGGTGTAGCCCGCGGGACCAGAGCCGACGATGATGACATCGCGGACCGGGTCGGTCATGAAAGCTCCCCAAAGCTGGGCGACGGTAGTCGCGTGGCGATCGATTATCGCCGCCGGCGAGACAACGTCGAGTCCCGCGAGCAGATTCCCGTGCAAGGCTGGCAGTCGTGACGACCGCCCCGGCTGCCACTCGCTGCGCGGTGCATCCGGGCCGGACCGGCTTCGACAGCTGTCCGGTGTGCTCCCGGCCACGCTGCCATGCCGACGCTCGCCGGTTCGGCGCTGCCGGATGCGAGGCGTGTCACGCAGCGATGGCACGCCGTCAGGCCGGGGCCCTCGAGCTGATCGTCCGCGCCATCGCGGCGAGCAGCCCCGCGGCCTATCTCGGCGGGTGGATCGCCACCCAGTGGGTCAACACCCACATCTTCTCTCTCGTCGTACCGGCCCTGGTCGGGCTCGCAGCCAGTTGGCTCGCTGGGTTGGCGTCGTACCGGGCCGGAGCGCCGGCCGTGGCACTGACCGTCGTCGGCGCGGCCGCCGGCCTTCTCGGTACGGCGCTCGGATTCCGGCTGTATCCGAACGGACCGCATGACCCGTTGCGACCCTGGTCGCTGGTGGGCGCGCCGTACCTGTGCGCGATCGGTGGCGCGGTGCTGTGGGCGGTAGTCCTCCGGCCGCCCCGACGCTCCGGTGGTGGCTAACCGGGGACGCTGACCTGCTTGTAAGTGAGCAGCGAGGCGTTGTCGCAGCCGGCCGCGACCACGTCGACGTCGACGGCACCGCTGTTCACCGGGTCGGCGAAGACCAGGATCAGCGCCGGCTCGTGCCGGATCGGAGGCGACGCGGTCTTGTTGGTCCAGCGACCGAAGTCGACCACCTCGGGGACGGCGCCCAGGGTCGGGGCGAACCGCTGGGCACAGTCGATGAGAGCCGCTCCCGAGGTGCGGTAGCGGGCCAGCGCGCTCGGCACCGTCGCGCTGGTCGTCAGCGGGGCGAACTGGGTCCGTGGCACGGCTGCGGCGGTCGGGGCCGACCCACTGGGCTGGGTGCCGTTGTGCTTGTTGGTGGCGGCGCCAGTTCCGGCGGACGTTGTGCCCGCGCCCGATGCAGCTGTCCCGGCGCCGGCCGCGCCGACCCGGTCGGGCGAGCTTGCGCCCGGCACCGGCAGGCCAGCGGCGGTAGAGCCGCCGGATGCCGGCGTCTGCTGCTCCAGCAGGCCGGGCACCAGCGAGGCGAGGTTGGTGGGCGTGTAGGTCCGCCCGGTCGAGACCGGTCGCACCGACTGCGAGGCGCCGACCGCGCCGTTGAGGGTCTGACCCGGCGCGTTCGCGCCTTGCAGCGACGGGTTGTGGTGCCCGCCACCGTGACCGATGACGATCGCGCTGATCGCGAGGATGGCGACGACGGCCGCCGCGCTGGCGGCGAGCGATGGACGGCCGGTGCGACGCGCCCGGACCTCGCCGAGATCCGGCACGACCGTGGTTGCTTGACCCCTCGCGATGGCTGGTTCCGGCGCGCCGGAAGGTACGGCGTGCAGGCGCGGGGACCCAGCCTCGGACTCCGCGGCGATCGCGGTCTCGAGCCGCTGTGCGACATCGGTGGGCATGGAGATCGGGCCGAGTCCGCGAAGCGCGGCGGTGGTGTCCGCGAGTGCCCTCGCGCGTGCGGAGCACTCGTCGCAGCGCTGCAAGTGGGCGCGCGCGGCGGAGGTCCGTTCCGGTGCGAGCAGCCCCTCGTCGAGATCCGCGATCTCGTCCATCGACAAGTGGTCCTGGCCGGTGTCGGCAGGCCCCTCGTGGAATGGTGGCCGGTCGCTGCTCACGCGTGCTCCTCGCCGTACTGTGCTGGTGATTGGACGCGTTGAGCGGGCGGCTCGTTCCCGCTCCGGCGCGGGTCGAGGTCCCGCAACTGGTCGGCGAGGCGGGCCCGAGCGCGGGCGCAGCGGCTCTTCACCGTCCCGGTCGGGACGTTCAGCATCTCGGCGACCTCGTTCACGCTGAAGCCCTCGACGTCGACGAGCACCACCGCGGCGGCCTGCTCGGCCGGCAGCGTCCGCAACGCGGCTGTCACGGCAAGCGAGGTCTCCCGGCCGGCGATCGCATCGGGCGCGGTCGGCGCCGAGTCAGGGTTGTCGTGCAGTGGCTGGGTTGGCCGGACCGACCGTCGCCGGGCCAGGTCGAGGCAGGCGTTGACGACGATGCGGTGCAGCCAGGTGGTGACGGCTGAGCCACCGCGAAAGCCCGCGGCGCCCCGGTACGCCGAGAGCAGCGCGTCTTGAAGCGCGTCGGCGGCGTCGTCCTGGTTGTGCAGCGTCCGCAGCGCGACTGCCCACAGCCGGTCGCGGTGCCGGCGCACCAGCTCGGCGAAGGCGTCGGGGTCGCCATCGACATGCCGGGCCAGCAGGTCGGCGTCGCCGAGCGGGACGTCGCTCATCAGTTCGCAGGGTATCGGCCGGGGAGCGGCCGATCGGGGAGCTTTGAGGGATTGCGGCAGCCGCGTCGGGACCCGGGCGGTCAGCTCAACAGGGCGATCTCGTCGACGCCGAGCGAGTAGTCGTCGGAACCGGTCTTCGGCAGCGAAGTGATCCACAACAGCCAGTACCGCGCGGTGGTAGGTGCTTTCAATGTGAGGCGGCTGGACTGGGCAGCGCCCGCGGCGGTGCCGACCACTGCCAGGTCGGACGCCTGCTGTGGGGGGGCGTCGCCGGCCCGTAGCTCGATGTCGGCGCCGGCGGCGGACAGCAGCAGACGGGCAGCACTCACCCGCTTCGGCCGACCGAGGTCCAGCAGTAGTCCCACGCCGGGTTTGAGGCCCCCGAAGTTCCGACTGCCGTGGTAGGTGTCGGTCGTCCAGGCCGTGGTCGGGTCGTCGTCGATGGCGAGCCCGACCCCGCCCGGGTCCTCCGATCCGTCACCAGCCGGGTCGAAGCTGGTGATGCCCGGCGGCGTCGACCACACCAGGCGGTTGCCGCCGCGGTGGCTGTGGTGGGAAGGCTGCCGGAAGGTCGACGCCGAGGTGCGGTCGGCACCCGGGACCTGCCCCAGGTCGCGGCCGGTGACCCAGCCGGCGATGCCGATCGCGGTGACGAGGACCGGCGGTACCACCCACCATGCGGCCCGGCGGACGGCCCGATACCGGGGCTCGTCGACGTCCTCGACCGGCGGCAGCGGGGGCTGGCTCGGCAGCGTTGCGAGTGCTGTGGCGAGCGCCGAGGCGTCGGGAAACTGTCCTAGCAGCGCTCGCGCAGTGATGTCGTCGAGGTCGCGGCCAACGCTGCCGCGTTGCTGCCGGGGGTGGTAGCCGTCGCCGCGGCTGACCGCCGGCAGGCCGCTCCAGCCCGGTAGCGGCCAACGCCCCGTCACCGCCGCGAACAGCAGCGCCCCCAACCCTCGAGTGTCGTCGTAGCCCGGCTCGTCGCGGCCGGTGGCGACCGCAAGGGCGTGGTGCAGCTCGAGTCCAGTCAGGCGGGCGGCGCCGTCGACCGGCAGCAGCACCTCGTCCGGATGGAGAGCGCCGTGACGGGCTCCGGCTGCTTCGGCGGCGACGACGGCCTCGGCGCAGGAGGTGATCAGCTCGGTCGCGACGGCGGGCTTGAGTGGTTCGCGGCGTAGCAGCGCAGTGAGCGACTGACCGTCGACCCACTCGTTGATGATCCACACCCGCTGACGGCGCTCGACGTCCTCGGTTCCGACGTCGAGGACCCGGACCCATCGGGCCTCCGGGACGGCGCCGGCCCGCGCTGCGGCAGCGGTGAGCTCCTTCGCCTGCGCCTTGGTGAGCCCCTCGAGGAGGTGAACGGCCACCGGCCGCTCGAGGATCTCGTCGGTGGCTCGCCACAGCAGCAGGCCGCTTCGACCGATGTGGGAGTGACGATCGAGCCGGTAGCGACCTCCGAGCAGGGCGCCCGCTTCGACGTCCTGCATCCCTCCGATGCTAAGAGGTCAGGTCAGGCCCAGGGGCGCGTCGCGCCGATGAACCCCTGCATGTACACCGGCTGGATCTGTACGACGGTGCCGGTGTGGGGCGCGGCGATCATCAGCCCGTTGCCGATGTAGAGCGTGACGTGATGGATCGTCGCCGGGTTGGTCACGTCGGTCGCCCAGAACAACAGGTCGCCTGGCTCGAGGTCGGCGAGCGACGGATGCGGACCGGCGTTGTACTGATCCGCCGCCACCCGCGGCAGCTGGATCCCGGCGTGGGCGTACGCCCACTGGGTCAGGCCGCTGCAGTCGAAGGCGTCCGGGCCGGTGCCACCCCACAGGTAGGGCACCCCGAGCTTGCTGCGAGCGGCGGCGATGGCCACCGCGACGACGTCGTTCGGCGGCTGGGTGGTGCCGCCGAGGTTGATCGCGCCGCCCGCCGACTGGACCGCGCTGACGAAGTCATGCGCACCAGCCGCCGCGGCTGCCGCCTGGTCGGCCTGCACGATCCGGCGCACCGTCGAGGTGGCCGCGCGAAGCGCTGTGCGCTGGGTGGCGAGCAGATTGCGGACCCGGCCGGCCTGGTTGGCCGCGTTGACCTGCAGCCTCGTGACGCTGGTCGAGATCGTGGCGTCGCGCTGGTCGAGCGCGGCCGCCCGGCTCACCGTCTTCGCCGCCTGCCGGGCGGAATTCGACTCGTAGTCGATCACCGCGGTCGCCAGGTGGTAACGGTCGAGCGCGTTCATCGGGTCGGTGCCGGTGAGCATCGAGGCGAGAACGGCCGGGTCTCCGCCGGTCTCGTACAGCGCCCGAGCTCGGTCGACGACCTGCTGCTGGGCCAGGGCGGCCTGCGCCTGGATCGCGCTGAGCGCCTGATCGGCGGCGGTCTGCTGCGCCACCGCCCGGGCGAGTTCTGACTCGAGCCCGTCGTAGCGCTCGGTCGCGACCTCGGCCTGGGTTTGGAGTTGCTGGACGGTTCTGCTCAGCGCCGCGGCCTGCGCCTGGGCCGTCGCGAGGGGGTCAGCAGCCGCCCGCTCGACCACACCGGTCGTCGCGACGATGCCGACGATTGCGGTCAGGGCGAGTACATGCCGAAGGCGCTGGAGCATGGCGGGCTAGTTGACGGAGTTGGCGTCGCCGTGCTCGTTCACCATGGTCCACTGCTTCAGGAAACCGATGCTGTGGAAGACCAGCGTCTTGGCCTTCCGGGTGACGATGAGGTGCACGGTGCCGTCGGGGTCCACGGTGAATCCGGCCTGCTGGACGGTCTCCGACGAGTTGTTCGCGACCTCGGCGACGGCGGCCTGGTAGGCATTCTGGATCGCCACGCCGGGGTTCGATGCCGCGCTGTGCCACGCCTCGCTCGCGGCGTAGGCGGCGTTCTGGGCGTCGTTTTCGGTGCTCACCCGCGTCGACATGCAGGAGAAGCTGTCGTAGCCGATGACCCCGATGATCGCGAGGATGACGACCAGTCGGGTGACCGTGACGAGCCGCATCGCGCCGCGGTCGTCGCGCAGGGAACGCATAGGGCGAGTTTCGGCCGGTCGGGCTGCCGTCTTAAGCCATTCGGCCTACCTCAGCGACCGGCCGCATAGTCAGGCCGGCTCAGATTCGCAGCCGACGTCCCCCCGGCACCATCGCGAGCAGCTGATCGAGCTCTCGGACGCGCATCCGGCGAACCATCACCAGGAAGCAGAACAGCCCGACCGGAGCGGCGACGACGATGGTTGCCAGCGAGCCGACTGGGCCGTGCCCGGCAGCGTGCTGAAGGAGGTCGCCGAGCAGGTACGTCGGGAATCCCGCCAGGATGGCAGCGACGATCAGCCGCACATGGGTGCGAATGACGTAGGTCCGGCGGGTCGCGACGATTCGCCCGCGCAGCTGGACGGCGAAGATCACCGCGCCCAGGAAGTACGACGCGGCATATCCGACCGCCAGCCCGACCGCCTTGTCGTGCACCGGCAGTAGGACATAGAGCACCAGATCGATGAACAGGTTCACGCCGGTGATCAACAGGTTGACCAGCATCGGCGTGCGCGAGTCGTGCATCGCGAGCCAGGCGCGCAGTTGCATCTGGAACATCGAGAACGGCAGCAGCCCGACGGCAAATGCCACGAGCACGTGCCCGGTCGCCTGCGCGCCCGACAGGGTGGTGTGGCCGTGGGCGAGCACCAGGACGCAGATCGGGGTGCCGAGCACGACGAGCAACAGCGTCGCCGGCACCATGACCACGCCGGCGAGGGACAGCCCGTCGGCGAGCGTCGATGCGACGCCGGCGTTGTCGCCCCGAGTGGCGCTGCGGGTCATCCCTGGGAACAGCGCGGTGATGACGGTGACGGCGACAACGGCGTACGGCAGCTGGAACAGGATGTAGGCGTAGGAGTAGATCGCCACCTGACCCCGGCCGCCATTGATGGCGGCCGCGAGGTCCGAGATCACGACGTATCCCAGCTGGTTCGTGATCACGTAGCCGAGTACCCAGCCGGCGAACGGCCCGGCCCGCCGCAGCCCGGCGTGCCGCCAGTCCCATCGCGGGACGAGGTGGAACCCGACCCGTCGTAACGCCGGCAACAGCGCGACGGTCTGCAGGATGACGCCGGCCGTCGTACCCAGTGCGAGTACCAGGATCTGCGCGTGACTGAGGTGTCCGGCTTTCGGTGTCGAGTGGGTGATGACCGTGAACGAGATGCCGGCGACGATGACGACGATGTTGTTGAGGACGGGAGCCCACATCGGCGCTGCGAAACTGTCGCGGACGTTCAGGATCGCGCCGAAGATCGCTCCGAGGCCGTAGAACAGCAGCTGCGGCAAGAAGTAGCGCGCGAAGGTGACGGCAAGGGTCTTCTGGGCCGGCTTCGCGTTGTGGGCGTAGATCGAGATGATCGTCGGCGCGAAGATGACCGCGATGACCGCGACCGCGGTCAGCACTACCGCGGCGATGGTCAGCAGCCGTTGCGCGTAGACCTCGCCGTCGTCGTCCTCTTCATGAGCCGCACGGATCAGCAGTGGTACGACGAGGGCCGACAGCACGCCGCCGAGCAGCAGGTCGTAGAGCGCGTTCGGCACCGTGTTCGCGATGATGTAGGCGTTGCCGACGCTGGCGACACCGAGTGCATACGCGATGACGACCGTGCGGATGAAGCCGGTCCCGCGCGAGGCCAAGGTGCCGCTTGCCATGGCCAGCCCGCTACGGGCGAGGGCGCTGCGGCCGCTCGCCGGGGCGACGTCGGTCATCGAGTGGTGATCATGACGCGGCGGCCTGTCGTCGTGCCGAAAGCCCGCGTCGGGTCAGCCGGATTGCCACCGCGATGAGCAGCGCGGCGGTCGCAGCACCAGTGATCACGAGAGTGATCGTGCCGTATACCGTGGAACGAACAAACAACTTCACCGCGCCGCCGTAGCGTTTCCCGCCCGGAGTCAGCAGGTGCACCTCCAGTGGGAACACCCCGGAGGTCTTTGCGGAGGCCTTGATCGATACCGCGACGTGCTGATGAGCCGGGATCGACACGCTGACCTGACCGCCGTGGGAGAACGTCAACCGTTGATTGGCGTCGAGCTGCAGCGTGATGTTGACCGGCGCATCGAGGTCGTTGGCGATGGTCACCGGAAGCTTTCCGCCGTGCGAGGTCAAGGTGATGAAACTCAGCGGGTGAGTCGCGATGTGGACCGAGGCCATCTCCGTCTGCAGGCTCTGCCGCACCGCCGCGAGCTGGTCGTTGCGACCGAATGGGTCGCCGCGCCAGGCGGTTGAGAGGGCGCGAAGGACGGCGGTGCCGTACGGCCGGGTCTCGGTCGGCGATGAGGCCAGAATGCTCGCGAACTCGGCGGTGTCGCGGTTGAGCGCTGACACGCTGTCGATGTACGCCGGCGGCAGCTGGGTGCGGCGGACGGTACTTGGATACGACAGCGGGTTGCGGGCCAGCGACGTGTCGATCGGGGAATCGATGACGTGCTGGAGCGTCACCGGCGTGAGCCACGGGACCTCGCCGGTGTCTGCGAGCAACGCATCGGCGTATGGCGCGCTTGGACTCCATCGTCGCCCGGGAGCGATCACGACACTGCGATGCTCGCCCGGCGCCTCGGTCTCGATCATCAACGTCTCGGCCAGAAATTGTTGCAGGGCAAGGCCTGGTTGCGCCCCCGCGCTGGCGCCCGTGGTCACTGCGGTGGACAGCTTCGAGTCGCTGAGCACGACCGATACCGGGCCGGCCGCGGTCGCCAGAGAGGTGTGAGCCGAAGGAGTTGCGGACGGCGGCACCCGCGGTGGCAGTGCGGCATCGGAGAGCACCAGGTTGGTGATGTCGTCGCTGTAGAGCGCGTTCACTCCGCGGGCGTCGATGTATCCGCCGGCCGGCCATCCGGTCTGGTCCATGAGTTGGGCGCTCGGAAGGGCGCTGGCGAGTAGCCGGCGTCCGGTCGTGGCGGCGACCCCGACCAGTGTCCCGAGGTTTGCGCGAACGGCGGCGGTCACATCCGGGTCGGCGTACGGCAGCGGAACCACGTCGGAGGAGCCGACGGCCGAGCGGAGCGCGGTGACAAAGCTCCGTGCCGCGTTGGTGCCCTTGCCGGTGGTCGCTCTGGGTGATCCGGCGACCTGGTACGGCGATCGCATCGTGTCGATGTCGTCGACCAACATCGGGTCGATCGCCCAGGTCACCGGAACGTTGCGCGTCGTTACCGCTGGCAGCGTCACATGGTGGTGCTTGCGGTGACCGGAGTTGAGCTGCTGTTGCGCGGCCCTGCGGCCGGCTCTGGCATCGCTGCCCTCAGTCGCAGCGGTCGCGGCCGCGGCGACCAGCCGGCTGAGCCGGCCGTTCGCCGCGAGCTCAGTGGCGAGGCCGTCGTCGAACCAGGTGGCCGTCACGCCGCGGTGGGGCCGGTCGATCAGCGGCCAGAGCCAGGCCAGCTGGATTGGGTTCAGTCCGAACCGGGCGGAGCGCGGTGCCCACGGCAGGAACGTGCGCAACGCGCCGACCGGCCCGACCCCCGCGGACGTCGCGCCGTCGACTGACACGCCGAGTTCGTGGACCTGCCAGGCGTTCGTCGGCAGATTGAGGTTGTTCACCGGCACCGAGATCTGGAAGGTCTCCTGTTTGCCGGGCGCCAGGGTCGGCAGCGGCAGTGGATGCACCGGTGCGACCAGGCTGAGGCCCTGGTTCAGCACATCGCCGCTGGCGTCGGCGGCGAAGTTGTCGAAGCTACTGCGGGCGAAGACCGTGCCGCCCATCAGCAGCTCGGCGCCAAGGTCGCTGACCGCCGCAGCCGAAAGGTTCTTCGCGGTGGCGTTGATCACGAGCGTGTCGCCGGGCTGGGGTGCGACCGGATCGATCGACGTGAGCCGGACCTGGATCGGCAGCGTCGCCGTGGCGGGCGCCGTACCGGCCGTGACCGTGGGGCTGGGATTCGGCGCGCCCGCCGCCGGCGCGGCGATGACCGTCAGAGCCAACAGCGTCAACCCTGCGGCCCAGAGCAGCCGAGCGGATCTTCCCGTCAACCGGTGTCTGCCAGCAGCGCCGGGACCCGCTCGACCAGCCGGCGTTCGTCGTCGTAGGCGAGCCGGGCCGCGAGCTGGGTCAGCGGGACCCACTCGACCTGCTCGACTTCGACGTCCTCGTCACTGAGCTCGCCACCTTGGGCGAGCAGCAGGAAATGGTGCACGGTCTTGTGGACGCGGCGGCCGTCGGCAACGAACCAGAAGTCGATCGTGCCGAGCGGTGCGAGGACTCGACCCTGGATGCCGGTCTCCTCGGCCACCTCGCGAATGGCGGCATCCTCGGCCGTTTCACCCGCCTCGACGTGCCCCTTCGGAAGCGACCAGCGCAGCCTGCCGCGGCGGTCGAGGCGTCCGATGAGAGCGGCTTTTGCCGCGTCGTGGGCGCTGTCGAGCACCAGCCCGCCCGCCGAGGTCTCCTCCACCCGGCGGAGTCGGCGGCGACCGGAGGCGGGCATGCCTCCGATAGTAGGGGCGAGCGCCGGCTCCTCCCGGTTGGCGCATTGGCGAGTTCGTGCCGGTTGGCCGGCTGGCCCGTCTCCTAGGGTTGAGGCCATGCCTGGCGACCGGTCGGACCCGTACGGCGAGGCCGCCCGCGCGGCCATCGCCGAGCTGATCCGGCTCCGCCCGGTCACTGATCCGCTCGCGGACCGCTTCGTGTCGGCCGGTCACCGGCTCTATCTGGTCGGCGGATCGGTGCGTGATGCATTGCTCGGCCGGCCGACCGCCGACCTCGACTTCACCACCGACGCTCGTCCGGAGCAGACCCTCGAGCTGGTCGGAAATCTCGGCCCCACCTGGACCACCGGGATCGCGTTCGGCACCGTCGGCGTACAGGTCCGCGACCTCCGGTGTGAGATCACGACCTTCCGCAGCGACTCCTACGACTCGGCGTCACGTAAACCAGAGGTCTCCTTCGGCGACTCGATCGAGGGGGATCTCGCCCGCCGGGACTTCACCATCAACGCGATGGCGGTGGCGCTGCCGGTCGACGCTGCGCAACCCATCGTCGACCCCTTCGACGGCTTCGGCGACCTCGCCGCCCGCGTGTTGCGGACGCCGATCGAGCCGGCCCGATCGTTCGACGACGACCCGCTTCGGATGCTGCGGGCGGCGCGGTTCGCCTCGCAGCTCGGCGTCAAGGTCGCGCCTGAGGCGTTGCAGGCGATCACCGAGATGGCGGAGCGGCTCGCCATCGTCAGTGCCGAGCGGATTCGCGACGAGTTGACCAAGCTCATCCTCGGTGCGCATCCGCGGGAGGGCCTCGCGATCATGGTCGACACCGGGCTGGCCGAGCACGTTCTGCCTGAGGTCGGCCGGCTGCGCGAAACCGTGGACGAGCACCGGCGGCACAAGGACGTATACGCCCACACCCTCACGGTGCTCGAGCAGGCGATCGCCCTCGAGCCCGACGGGCCGGACCTGGTGCTTCGACTCGCGGCGCTGCTTCATGACATCGGCAAACCGAAGACCAAGTCAGTCGAGCCGGGTGGCAAGGTGAGCTTCCACCACCACGAGGTGGTGGGGGCCGCCATGACGCGTTCGCGGCTGTCCGCGCTGCGCTATCCGAAGGACGTTGTCGATGACGTCGCCCGGCTGGTCGAGCTGCACCTTCGTTTCCATGGTTACTCAGGTGGCGCCTGGACTGACTCGGCAGTACGGCGTTATGTGCGCGACGGCGGCCCGCTGCTCGACCGGCTGCACCGACTGACCCGCTCGGACTGCACCACCCGCAACGCGAAGAAGGCGCAGGCGCTCGCTTCTGCCTACGACTCGCTCGAGGCGCGCATCGCGGCGCTGCGGGAGCAGGAGGACCTCGACAACATCCGACCCGACCTGGACGGCAACGAGATCATGGCGGTGCTCGGGGTGGCGCCGGGGCCGCTCGTGGGCAAGGCCTACCAGTACCTGAAAGACCTGCGGATCGAGCACGGTCCGATGGCGCACGACGACGCCGTCGCCGCGCTGCGATCCTGGGCTGCTGAGCATGGAGTAACGGCCTAGCGCCCAATGGGCTAGTCATGCGGGACACCCGAATAGTCCCGTGATGGTCATTTCAGGCTATGGAACGCAGCGGGACCAGCGAACACAATTCACACATGGGGCGAACCGGGCATCTGCCGCTGACGATTGGCGTCAGCGCGGTCTCGGTCATCGCCGCCGGGACCATCGTTGCGCTCACTCATGGCGCCGGTCCGGTCGCCCATGCGCGGACCACGCTCGGCCCGGCGCTGGCGGCCCAGATCGTGTCGCCGGACGGCGCGAGCCGGCCAGCGACCGCCGGTGAGGTCGTGGCGCCCGGCGAGGTCGTCTCCACCACCCGCCACGGCAACGCGGAACTGCTCACCCGGGGCCGGGTGACGATGATCGGAGCGGGGGCGGCGGTTGCGGTCATTGACGGCGCCCGCCAACAGCTGCGGACCGGTACTGCGGTGATCGACGCGCTCGAAGGGCCCGGTCTGACCCTCGACGTCGGGTCCGACACAGTCACGGTGCCGTCCGGCTCGGCGACCGAGGCCGACCGATCGGTGTCGGTGCGGGTCGGCTCGCTGGCCGGCCCCGCCTCGGTGACCAATAGCAGCGGTCGCCACCTGGCGGTCGCGCCGCTCTGGCAGACGGTGATCAACGGCGATGCGCTTCCCGGCACGCCGACCCCGCTGCGGCTCAGCGACTCCAGTGACGAATCGCGGGCGGCGCCCCAGTTGGTCTCGGACGATCTCGCCATGAAGACCCTTGCTCGTGGCATCAACACCACCGGTGGCTCGACCGCGAGGGCCGTCGAGGCATCCTGGACCGGCACCCTGCTACCGGCCGGCGTCGGCGTGAGCCGTAGCGAGCAGGTGCTTCCGGTCGCGATCGCCGATGCGACCAGGTCGGCCGGGGGTACGCCGCAGGACCGGTACAACCATGTCGTCGGGTGGCGCGCCGAGGGTGGCTCGTGGGGCGTAGTGGTTCACCTGCTCCGCTCGCGTGCGGCGGCCGTGGTCGACGCGCTGCATTCGCTGCAGGGTGTCCTTCCGGCCGGGAAGATCGGAACGGTCTCGGCGCAACCGCCTGGCACCCGGGCGATCGGCGGCCCGTCCGGCGGCGCAACCGGCGGGGGTGGCGGGAACACCGGCCCGGCGGCTGCCGCTGGCGGTTCGGGCGGAGCGCCGCCGGCAACGCACCCGGGTGGAAACCCGCCGAAGCCGGCGCCGACACCGACCAAGGGCATCGTCGGCGGACTGGTCACCACGGTGGGCGGCGTGCTGCACAAGCTGATCGGCGGAATTCTCCCGACGAAGCAGCCCAAGCCGGCGGCGACCGCGTCGCCGGCCGCCGCAACGCCCCCGGCGGGTTCGGCATCAGCCTCGCCCGCCACGAAGTCCTCGGCGCCGACGCTGTCGGTGTCCATTCCGGACCCCACGCCGACGCCGGCTGCCACGCTGACGTCGTCGTCGGTCGACCCGCAGCCGAAGCCGGCACCGGACCCGAGTTGCTCAGGCCTGCTGAGCGGGCTGCTCGGCGCGCTGATCTAGTGTCCTGATCGAGCCCGAGCTCGGCGCCGCGACGGCGTACCTTCTGGCAACGGCATCGAGTGACGTGCCGGGTCGGCTACCGCTCGATCTTGCCGGCGATGAAGTCGGCGACGGCCGCGCGGGCCTCGTCATCGCTGTACTGGACCGGCGGGGACTTCATGAAGTACGACGAGGCCGACAGGATCGGGCCACCGACGCCCCGGTCCTTGGCGATCTTCGCCGCGCGGACAGCATCGATGATCACGCCGGCGGAGTTCGGCGAGTCGTGCACCTCGAGCTTGTACTCCAGGTTGAGCGGGGTGTCGCCGAAGGAACGGCCCTCGAGGCGGACGTAGGCCCACTTGCGGTCGTCGAGCCACGGCACGTGATCCGAAGGACCGATGTGGACGTCGGCGCCGCGCATCTCGTGCGGGATCTGCGACGTGACCGACTGCGTCTTCGAGATCTTCTTCGACTGCAACCGCTTGCGTTCCAACATGTTCTTGAAGTCCATGTTGCCGCCGAAGTTCAGCTGGTA
>JAICXJ010000013.1 GCA_025980465.1 Frankiales bacterium
ACTGCGTTCGGCCGGCCGTTGCTTCATCACCCGCTGCTGCTGGTGGTGCTGCAGTGGGCGACTCTGGTCGCTGAGCTGCTCAGCCCGGTGGCGCTGTTCCTGCGCGACCGATGGGTCTACCCGGCGGTCGGCGCGATGCTCACCTTCCATCTGTTCTCCGAGGCAACGATCACGATCAGCTTCCTGCCGCACGTCCTGTGCATCCTGGCGTTCCTTCCGCTCGAGCGCATCGCGTTGCCCGCACGCCTACGAGGCGGTCGGCCGACGCCGGTTTCTGTGATGGCTCAGCCGACCGCCGAGACCCGGGCCTACGGTGGCGCGCTAGGACTCGTCGCGGTTGACGAGCAGCCGCCGTAGCGAGTCGAGTCGCGCGGCGGAGGCGTTGCCCGCGGCAACCCAAGCGTCCAGCTCGCAGACCTCGGGATCGAGGTGATCACAGTCGGTCGGGCACGCTGCGGTGCCCGGGACGAGGTCGGGGAAGCAGTGCACCAGCCGATCCCGGTCGACGTGCGCCAGACCGAACGACCGAATCCCGGGTGTGTCGATCACCCATCCGCCGTCGGGTAGCGGCAGCGCGATCGCCGCGGTCGTGGTGTGCTGACCCTTGCCGGTGCGAGCGCTCACTTCGCCGATGCGTTGGGTTGCGTCAGGCACCAGCGCGTTGACCAGCGTCGACTTGCCGACGCCTGACGATCCGACCAGCACCGTCACGTGACCGATGAGCCGCGCTTTCAGCTCGGCGACCGCTCGGGCGCGATCCGGCTTGCTGCTACGCACCATCGGCAGGTCGAGCCGCGAGTACCCCTCGACGAGTTGGTCGGGAACGGCGAGGTCCACCTTCGTGATGCACAGAATCGGCGTGATCTCGGCGTCGTACGCCGCGACCAGGCACCGATCGATCAGTCGCGGCTGTGGTGCCGGGTCGACGGTTGCACACACCACGACGAGTTGCTCTGCGTTCGCGACCAGCACTCGCTCGACCGGATCCGCGTCGTCGGCACTGCGACGCAACACCGACCGGCGAGGAGTGATCCGCACGATCCGAGCGAGTGCATCCGGCCCTCCGGTGGTGTCGCCGACGACCTCGACCTCGTCACCGACGGCGATCGCGCGGCGACCCAGCTCGCGAGCGCGCATCGCGACACTCAGCGCTCCGTCCGCAAGCAGGCAGCCGTAGCGGCCACGGTCGACCGACACGACGCGGGCGGTCAACGCATCGTCGTGCTTCGGGCGCAGCCGACTCCGCGGCCGCGACCCCCCTCGGCCGCTTCGACCGAGTCGATCCTCGTCGTCGACCGGTTGCCGGGTCAGTGCGGCGCTCCCTGGCCCGCGAGGGCGTCGTGCCACAGCTGTGCGAAGCCAGGCAGCGTCTTCGCTGTCGTCTCGATGTTCTCGACCTCGACGTCCGGTACGACGAGCCCGATGACCGCAGCCGCCATCGCCAGTCGGTGGTCGTCGTACGTCGCGAACACACCGCCGTGCATCGGTCGCGGCGAGATCGCGAGGCCGTCGCGCAGTTCGGTGACGTCGGCACCGAGGGCGTTCAGCTCGTTGGCCAGGGCAGCGAGCCGATCGGTCTCGTGGCCGCGCAGGTAGTCGATGCCGGTCAACCGGGAGGGCGACGAGGCGACCGCCGCGACGGCGGCGAGGACCGGGGTCAGCTCGCCTGCGTCGCGCAGGTCGAGATCGGCACCCGCGATGGTCCCGGGGCCGCTGAGGTGCAGGCCGTCCGGTTCGACCCGCGAGGTCGCGCCGAACGCCCCGAGCAGCTCCGGCAGCAGGGCGCCGGGCTGCGCCGAGCGCTGTGGCCAGCCATCGATCACGACTTCGCCGCCGGTCACGACCGCCGCCGCCAGGAACGGTGCGGCACTTGAGAGGTCCGGCTCGATCGTCTCCTCCATCGCGGCGAGCTCGCCCGGCGCGACCCGCCAATGATCTGCGGTCGACTCGACCGAGGCACCGCGGCTCCGCAGCATCTGTGCCGTCATCGCCAGGTGCGGTGCGTTCGGCACCGGACGACTGCCGATGTGTTTGATGTCGACGCCTCGCTGGTAGCTGGCACCGCTGAGGAGCAACGCGCTGACCAGCTGGCTCGAAGCGGATGCGTCGACGCTGACCGCTCCGCCGGGTAGCTGACCGGCGCCATGAACGACGAAGGGCGCCGCGCCGCGGCCGCCGTCGTCGATGTCGGCGCCGAGGCCACGCAATGCGCCGAGCAACGGCGCGACCGGTCGCCGTCGTACTGCGGCGTCGCCGTCGAAGCCGATCGAGGCGTTGGCCAGCGTGGCGAGCGGGGGGACGAACCGGAGCACGGTGCCGGCATTGCCCACATCGATCTGCGCACCGGTGTCGGTGAAACGTCCGCCGCTGACCGTCCATGCGTCGTCATCGCGATCATCGATGTCGGCTCCGACCGCCCGCAGCGCCGCGGTCATGAGCGAGCTGTCTCGGCTGAGCAGCGGACGTCGAATCCGCGACTGGCCCGGTGCCAGGGCGGCGAGGACCAGGGCGCGGTTGGTCATCGACTTGGAGCCTGGAAGCCGCACCGTCGCAGCGGCTGGCGCGGCGGCCAGCGGCGCCGGCCAGGTCGATCCCACGTCTAGATCGTCCCATCGTGTCGGCGGCAGGTGTTGTGGGAACACCTCTGGGACAGACTGGAGCGTGCCGGCGTGAGCCGGTGGCTTCGGGGTGCCTCGCCACCGACAAGGAGACAGCAGGTGAATCAGCAAGCGGTACGCAGCAGGCTCGAGACGCTGCTCGCGGACCTGGACCGGTCAGCGAGCGTGCTCACGCGCGAGCGCGAGTCCGGTGGCGAGACCGAGCAACTCGACCAGCATCCGGCTGACTACGCCTCGAACGTGGGCGAGGTCGATCGCGAAGAGGCGTCCTTGGAGGTCATCGACGCGCAACGTTCCCGCGTCAAGGACGCGCTGAAGCGGCTGGCGGCCGGCAGCTACGGCCAGTGCATCGACTGCGGTCGTGACCTCCCCGAGGAGCGCCTCGACGCACGGCCGGAGGCGGAGCGCTGCGTCAACTGCCAGCAGCGGCATGAGGCCCGCAGGTAGCCGACGGCTCGCCGCCCGGGCACGGGAGGTCGACACCCCGAGCGGTACGGCGCGGGTCTCGCTGTCGACCAAGGGCACTGGCTGCGGCCTGATCGTCCTGGGTCATGGCGCCGGTGGTGGGATCGACGCGGTCGACCTCGTCGCGGTCGGCACCCGGCTGCTCGACGACGGCTGGACGGTCGCCCGCATTGAGCAGCCCTATCGGGTCCAAGGCCGCCGGGCGCCTGAACCGGCGGCCCGCCTGGATGCGGCGTGGACCGCCGCCGTCGCCGCGCTCGCCACGGAGCGAGGCGACCAGCTGGTGGTCGCCGGTCGCAGCAGCGGTGCGCGGGTCGCTTGCCGAACCGCGACGGCGGTCGGCGCCGACGCCGTGGTGGCACTCGCGTTCCCGCTTCACCCGCCGGGCCGGCCGGAGAAGTCCCGGGCCGATGAGCTGACCGCGGTGGGCGTCCCGAGCCTGGTCGTTCAAGGCGATTCCGATCCCTTCGGCACCCGCGCGCAGTTTCCGGCGGGCGCCAATGTGATCGAGGTTCACGGTGATCATTCGCTGCGGCGCGTAGCAGGCGAGGCCGCTGCCGTCGTCGCTGATTGGCTGGGCACCCTACGCTGAGCGGGTGCGACCGGGAATCGGCCGCGACCGTCGGGCGTTGACCCATCCGTGACCGGCCTCACGTCTCGAGCGAACGATGCTGATCGTCGGCGTTCGGCTGCTGCGAGGGTCAGGCCTCGGCGTACAGGGTCCCCGGGCCGCGACGCGGCAGGGATAGGGTCGTCGCGAACTCGCGTGTCAGCATCCGCTGTGCGCCCCGCCGTACCCGGGGGCTTCGCGACGTGGCGGGGATCGGCCAACCTGAAAGGCAGCAACGTGGCGGAGGAGACGGTCGAGGAGCGCAGCGCGCGATTCGAGCGCGACGCGTTGCCCTTCCTCGATCAGCTGTACTCCGCGGCGCTGCGGATGACGCGCAACCCGAGCGACGCCGAGGACCTCGTCCAGGAGACCTTCGTCAAGGCGTTCGCGGCGTTCCACCAGTTCCAGGAAGGCACCAACCTCAAGGCCTGGCTCTACCGGATCCTCACCAACACCTTCATCAACAGCTACCGGAAGAAGCAGCGCCAGCCGCAGGAGTCGGGAGATGCCGACGTCGAGGACTGGCAGCTGGCGAGCGCCGAGTCCCACACCTCCTCCGGTTTGAAGTCGGCCGAGGCCGAGGCACTCGATCACCTGCCGGACAGCGACATCAAGGAAGCCCTTCAGTCGCTGCCGGAGGAGTTCCGCATGGCGGTCTATCTCGCCGACGTCGAGGGATTCGCCTACAAGGAAATCGCCGAGATCATGGATACGCCGATCGGCACCGTGATGTCTCGACTTCATCGCGGTCGGCGGCAGCTGCGCGATGCCCTGGAGAGCTACGCCCTCGAGCGTGGCTTCATCCGTCCGAACGCCGATGCAGGGAGTACGACGTGACGGGGTGGAGCAGATGAGTTGCGGCAACCCGCATGATGTCGACTGCGTCGAGGTGATTCGACAGGTCTACCTCTACCTCGACAACGAGGAACTCGACGAACACGGCCGCGCCGAAGTCCGCGACCATCTCGACGAGTGCGGGCCCTGCCTGCGCGAGTTCGGCATCGAGAAGGAGGTCAAGGCTCTCGTCGCCCGTTGTTGCGGGAGCGACGCTGCGCCCGAGGACCTGAAGGAGCGCCTGCGCGCCAAGCTCGCCGAAGTGCGGGTCGAGATCACCAGCGTGGAATATCGGGTTGACTAGCGCCCTATGACCTCATGGCTGGTCACCGGCGGTGCCGGATACATCGGCGCCCACGTCGTCAAGGTGCTCCGGGACCAGGGCGAGCCGGTGGTGGTTCTCGACGATCTTTCTACCGGTGACGCGCGGCGGGTAGGCGACGCGCCACTGGTCCGCGGAAGCGTGCTCGACACCGATCTCGTGCGCGCCACCCTTCGCGACCATGGCGTCGCCGGCATTGTTCACATCGCGGCGAAGAAGCAGGTCGGCGAATCGGTGGAGCAACCGCTCCTGTACTACCGGGAGAACGTGGCCGGGCTGCTCTCGTTGCTCGAGGCAGCGACCGAGACCGGTGTTGACTCGTTCGTGTTCTCCTCGAGCGCCGCGACCTACGGCATGCCGGACGTCGATCTCGTCACCGAGGACACCCACGGCCTGCCGATGAGTCCTTACGGCGAGACCAAGGTCATCGGGGAGTGGATGTCTCGCGCGGTCGCCGAGGCCGCGAAGATGCGGGTCGTCTCGTTGCGGTACTTCAACGTCGCGGGCGCCGCGGCGCGCGACCTCGGTGATCCCGCCGCCTTGAATCTGATCCCGCTCGTGTTGCAGGCGCTGACGGCCGGCGAGCCACCGAGGATCTTCGGCGACGACTATCCGACCCCCGATGGCACCTGCATCCGCGACTACGTCCACGTCGCCGATGTCGCAGATGCTCACGTCGCGGCGCTGAAGCACCTGAGCGACGGTGGCGGCACGGCGACGTACAACATCGGGCGTGGCAGCGGGTCAAGCGTGCGTGAAGTGGTGGACCTGGTGACCGCCGTCACGGGGATCGACATTCCCCCCGTCGTTGTCCCGCGTCGGCCCGGCGACCCGGCCCGCATCGTCGCCTCGGTCGACCGGATCCGCGACGAGCTCGGCTGGACCGCGAAGTTCGACCTCGGACAGATCGTGGAAAGTGCTTGGGACGCCTGGCAGGCGTCCCCTGTCACGAGGCGCTAGCTCGCGCTACGCGTTCGGGCGACGGCCGTGGTTGGCCTTGCTCTTCTTGCGGGCGCGACGCTTACGGGCCTTCTTGGCCATGTGAGTGCTCCTCGGCGATTCAGCGGCAGATCTGGTCAACCCGGCAACGCTACGGCAGATTCGCGCGGTTGCGTGACCGGGGCGGGCTGGGGACGCCGTCGCATCACCGCGATCGCCAGCTCGCCGAGACCCGCCGCGACGAGCACGTCGCCGGGGCTGGCCACCTCCGGCACCACCGGAAGCGGCACCGGGATGACATCGCCGAGGGTCCGCCAGGTCGAGCCGTAGCCGGCGATGGTGTGACGCGGATCGTTGCCCTCCGCGATCGTGCCGATTGATACGCCCGCACGTGACGCGGCGAAGATCGATACCGGCATCGCGCCGTTGAGGCCGACGACGAGTGCGTTGGCGGCGAGTCCCAGGGTGACCAGCGGTACGCCGGGAAGGGCGAAGTTGAGCAGGCAGAAGGCCAGCGCGCCGGCGGCGGAAAGCGCCAGCCCGGCGAGGTAGTAGGTCCCTGATTGCGTCGTAGCCGCCAGGACGGCGCCGATTGCTTGTCCTGCTATCGCGATGACGACATATCGCAGGCCCCGCACCCGCAGCTCGGTGAAGGCCGCGAGCCGGCCACCGGTGATTCTGGCGAGGATCACGGCGCCGACGAGGATCACCAGCGCCAACACCATGCCGTCCAGTGTCCCGTGGCGGCGCGAATAGCGCGGGACACTAGTGTCCTTCCCGTGTTCGAGTCGCTGCTGATCGCCAACCGGGGGGAGATCGCTCGGCGGGTGCTGCGAAGCGCCACCGCCCTCGGAGTCCGCACCGTCGCCGTGTACTCCGAGGCCGACGAGGCACTGCCGTTCGTTCGGGAGGCGGACGAGGGGATCCTGCTCGGACCGGCGGCGCCGGCCGAGTCCTACCTCGACATCGCGAAGGTCCTCGAAGCAGCGAAGCGCTCCGGCGCCGAGGCGATCCATCCGGGCTACGGCTTCCTTGCCGAGAATGCCGAGTTCGCCCAGTCGGTGATCGACGCCGGCCTTGGCTGGGTGGGTCCGCCGCCGGCAGCCATCACCGCGATGGGCGACAAGATCAACGCCCGGAACCTGATGGCCGACGCCGGCGTTCCGGTGGCCGCTGGAACGAGCCAGCCGGTCCAGGACGTCGCCGCGGCGGTCGCCGCCGCCACCGACATCGGATACCCGGTCATGGTCAAGGCCGCGGCGGGCGGCGGCGGCATCGGCATGGGCGTTGCCAACGACGAGGCCGAGTTGCGGTCCGCGTTCGAAACCGCGCGCTCGCGGGCCGAGCGGTTCTTCGCCTCGCCCTCGATCCTGCTCGAGCGCTACATCTCCGGCGCCCGCCACGTCGAGGTGCAGGTCCTGGGGCTCGCGAACGGGCGGATCGTCGCACTCGGTGAACGCGACTGCTCGGTCCAGCGCCGCCATCAGAAGGTGGCCGAGGAAACGCCCTCTCCGGGTGTGTCCGAGGAGCTGCGGAAGCGGATGCTCACCGGCGCCGTCCTCGCCGGCGAGGCGGTGGGCTACCGCAACGCCGGCACCGTGGAGTGCCTGGTCGATCCGATCGCAGGGGACTACGTCTTCCTCGAGATGAACACCCGGCTGCAAGTCGAGCATCCGATCACCGAGATGGTGACCGGCATCGACATCGTCGCCGAGCAGCTACGGATCGCGGCCGGCGACGAACCCGGTGTCGACATGACCGCGATCAGATCCGAAGGGCACGCGATCGAGCTCCGGGTGTACGCCGAGGACGCGAAACGGTTCCTGCCGTCGCCCGGTCACATCACGGTGTGGGAGGAGCCGAAAGGAGATCACGTGCGGGTCGACGCCGGGTATGCCGCCGGGACGACCATCACGCCGTACTACGACCCGCTGCTCGCCAAGCTCTGCGTGTGGGGCCCGGACCGCGAGGAGGCGATCAGCCGAGCCCGCGAGGCGGTGAAGGCGTTCCGCATCGAAGGCCCGAAGACGAACCTGTCGTTCTTCACCGAGTTGCTCGACTCGGCGGAGTTCACCTCGGGCGACTACGACACCGCGATCATCGAGAGAATCCGTTCATGACTGACCTGCTGACCGAGCGCAGCGACGGCGTGCTACGCCTGACGATCAACCGTGAGGACAAGCGCAATGCACTGTCCGCCGAGGTGATGCGAGGCTTGCTCGACGGCGTACGGGCAGCGTCGGCCGACGACGAGGTTCGGGTGGTCGTGGTCGGATCGGCGGGGGAGAAGATCTTCTGCGCCGGCGCCGACCTCGCGGTCATGTCGGAGGACTCGACCGGCCTCGAGCAGCACGAGGGTCGCGGGCTGCTCGCCAAGCTGGTCGTCGCGATGCGGGAATGCCCGGTGCCGGTGGTGGCGCGGGTGCAGGGCCTGTGTCTCGCCGGTGGCATCGGCCTGGCCAGCGGATGTGACGTCGTGCTGGCCCAACAGAGCGTCGAGTTCGGGATGCCGGAGGTCGACCGGGGCCTCTGGCCGTTCATGGTGAGTGCGCTGCTCGCCCGGCACATTTCGCCGAAGCACGCGATGGACCGGATGCTGATCGGCGATCGGTTCGACGCGAACACGGCGTACCAGATGGGTCTGGTCTCGCGGGTCTTCCCCGACGACAGCTTTGACGCCGATGTTGACGCGTACGTCGGCAAGCTCGCCAGCTCTGCGCCGGTGGCGATTCGGCTCGGCAAGGCGGCGTGGACCGCAGCGATGGAGACCGGTCCGCTGCCGGTCGCGCTCGAGGCAATGCAGGCGCAGCTGTCGTTGCTGACGACGACGAAGGATGTGACCGAGGGCATCAGCGCGTTCTTCGAGAAGCGTCCCCCGAAGTGGTCGGGGCGATGACACTGCGGAGAACCTGACCCGGTGGGCAAGGTCGTGGTCGCCGGCGTCTTCGTCGTCATCGTCGTCGCGATAGTCGCCGCGGCGTACGTCGTGTCTCGCCGGCAGGCTCGAGCCGTCGTACCCGGTGAACCTGATCGGGTCTCGGAGGAGGTCATGGGCCGGCTGATGACTGAGCTTCGCAAATGGCAGGCCGAGGCGGAGCACTGGAAGTCGACGGCGGAACGACTTCAGCGCGAGATCGACAACCGTTAACGGCGTCCCCGATAGAGTCCGGGACGGTCGTCATCGTCGGGAGGATTACGGGTGGCTGAGGTTCGGGCCGAAATGGTCGCCAACGTCTGGAAGGTCGTGGTTGCCCAGGGCGATCAGGTCGCCGATGGTGACACCCTCGTGATTCTCGAGTCCATGAAGATGGAAATTCCGGTGCTGGCCGAGGGTTCGGGCACCGTCGACCTCAAGGTCGAGGAGGGCCAGGTCGTCCAGGAAGGGGACCTGATCGCGACGGTGGAGTGACCCGGCGCCGGGAGATCGGGCCCGGTAGGCCGTTCGGCTCAACCCCGCGCCCGAAATGAGTCAAGGTCGCACTCGTTCGCGCCGAAGCATTCCGTGTGACCACGGGACTGATCATCGAGCCGTTTCTGCGGGCGCTCGTCGACTGCGGGGGATCCGACTTGCACTGCAAGGTGGGCTCACCCCCGAGGGTCCGGATCGACGGCCGACTACGCAAGCTCGAAACCCGCGATCTGACGCCTACCGACACCGATCAGATGGTGCGCGAGGTGCTCCGGGAGGACCTCGTCGAGGAGTTCGACCGGACGAGTGAGGCGGACTTCGCCTACTCCCTCGCCGGGGTGGGCCGATTCCGTGTCAACGCGTTCCGGTCGCGCGGTTCCTGCGGTTTGGTCTTCCGGCGGGTCTCGGTGGGTGCGATCCCGCTGCAGGATCTCGGGCTTCCGCCGGTCCTCGAAAGCCTCGCACTCGAGCCACGCGGCCTGGTGCTGGTGACCGGTCCGACCGGTTCGGGTAAGACCACCACGCTGGCCGGAATGATTGATCACATCAACGCCAACCGCGAGGTCCACTGCGTCACGATCGAGGACCCGATCGAGATCCTGCACTTCGACAAGCTGGCGATGATCAACCAGCGTGAGGTCCGCGTCGACACCGACGACTTCAACGTCGCGCTTCGTGCTGCGATGCGGCAGGACCCCGACGTGATCCTCGTCGGTGAGATGCGTGACCAGGACACCGTCAAGGCGGCGCTCGCCGCGGCCGAGACCGGTCACTTCGTGATGTCGACCCTGCACACCACGGACGCTCAGGAGACGATCACTCGCATCGTCGACTTCTTCCCGCCACACGAGCAGAAGCAGGTCCGGATCTCGCTCGCCGGCGCGCTTCGCGGCATCATCTGCCAGCGGCTGGTGCCGCGGGCCGACGGTGAAGGGCGTTGCGTCGCGATGGAGGTCTGCGTCAACACCGGCCGCGTCGCCGACGCAATCGTCGACGCCGAGAAGTCCTCGACGATCAACGCGTTGATTGCCGACGGCTCCTACTACGGCATGCAGACCTTCGACCAGCACCTGGTCTCGCTGATCCGCGACGGCGTGATCACGCTGGACGCGGCGATGACGGCCTCGACCAACCCGCACGACCTGACCGTCGAGCTTCGGCGGGTCGGCCTCGTCGCCTGATCGGTCTTCCGGCACGACGTCAGCCGGCCTGGCTGACGACCTCGCTGACCAGGTCTGCCACCACATCCGGCTGGTCCAACGACGGCAGGTGGGCGGTTCCGGGCAGAGTGCGAAACGCGCCGTCGCCGAGTCGTTCACCGAGGGTGCGCGAGCGATCGATCATCAGTGGTACGTCGTACTCGCCCGCGACGACGAGCGTCGGGGTCTGGATCTCACCGAGCCGGTCCCAGGCGGCAATGCCACTCGCACCGGCGCCTTCCGCAGCGTTGTGGGACAGCACCCGCCGGTTCATCTCCTGGGCCAGCCGGCGGGGCGCTCCGCTCACCCGGCCCTCGGGCGCGCCCGGTCCGTCGAGCCACAGCCAGGTCTCGAGACGGACCAGTAGCTCCTTGTCGGCGTCCTGATACGCGCGCTCGATCCGGTCACCGAGCACCAACGTGGCGGGATCGAGGCTCTCGAACTCCGGCGCGCCGCTGATCGCGGGTGCGATCAGCAGCATCGCCGCGACCCGTTCGGGCGCCGTGATCGCGTAGTCGAGCGCCAGCCCGCCGCCCATCGAGTTGCCGACCAGTACCACCGGCTCATCACCGAGCGAGCCAGCGACCGCGTCGAGGTCGTCGAGATGGCGGAAGCCGGTGCTGCCCGGCGGAGTCGCGCCGTACCCCCGCCGGTCATATGTCACCGCGTCAACCGCCGACTGGAGTCGATCGATGACGGCGTACCAGGACCGCTGATCGGTCACGCCGGAGTGAAGGAAGACCACCCGAGGAGCCGAGCTCTTCCAGCGTTGCCCGGCCAGCACCGCACCGTCGACGGCGACATCGAACCGGGCCCCGAATCCCACGTCCCTGAGCCTCCCAGACGGCGGTCTGGACCACTGATCTGCTCAGCTGCTTGACGATTACATACCGAGTATGCATACTGCGTATGGCTACATACCGAGTATGTAGCTCTCGACAGGCAGGAGAGCGGAATGTCGATCCGGCAGGGGATCCTCGCGATGCTCGCCGACGGGCCGCGTCACGGCTATCAGCTTCGAGTGGACTTCGAGGAGCGGACCGGCTCGACCTGGCCGCTGAACATCGGCCAGGTCTACACGACGCTGTCCCGGCTCGAGCGCGACGGGCTGGTGGTCGCCCTCGACGGGGGTGACGACGACACCCACAAGCCGTATGCGCTCACCGAGCTCGGTCGGGCGGAGCTTGCCGCGTGGTTCGCCACTCCGGTGCACCGCGAGGACCGGCCGCGCGACGAGCTCGCGATCAAGCTCGCGATGGCCGCTGAGATGCCCGGCGCCGACTTGCATGCGGTGGTGCAGGCCCAACGCACCGACACCATGCGTGCACTGCAGGACTACACGCGGTTGCGTCGCGCAGCCGATGCCGCGGGCGACGACCTGTCCTGGCCGATCGTGCTCGATTCACTGATTTTTGCCACTGAGGCGGAGGTGCGGTGGCTGGACGCCACCGAGGAGCGGCTCGCCCGTCGCCGAGCCACGACGGCACGTACGACGTCCGATGGGGCCGCCGAGGCCGCCGCTACTGCTGACGATGGGGAGGCCGTGCGATGACCGCGGTTCTGGAACTTCTCGAGGTCTCACGAGTCCACGGCTCGGGCGCGACGGCGGTGAACGCCTTGCGAGGCGTCTCGCTGCAGGTCGGAGCCGGAGAGTTCGTCGCGGTGATGGGCCCCAGCGGATCCGGCAAGTCGACGTTGCTCAACATCGCCGGCGGGCTCGACAGTCCGAGCGCCGGCGAGGTGACCGTCGAGGGTGTCGCGCTTGCCGGCATGACCCGGGCCGACCTGGCGCAGGTGCGCCGCCGAAGCGTCGGCTACGTCTTCCAGGAGCTCAACCTCATCCCGGCTCTCACCGCCGCTGAAAACGTTGCGTTGCCGCGCGAGCTCGACGGAGTGAGCACCCGCAAGGCACGCGCCGAAGCGTTGGCAGCACTGAAGGACGTCGACCTCGCCGGCGTGGCGGGTCGGTTCCCCGACGAGCTGTCCGGCGGTCAGCAGCAACGCATAGCGATTGCTCGGGCCCTGGTCGGCCCGCGGCGGCTGCTCCTCGCCGACGAGCCGACCGGCGCCCTCGACTCCGTCACCGGCGAGGACGTGATGAAGCTGCTGCGATCACGTTGCGATGAGGGCGCCGCGGCCGTTCTCGTCACCCACGATGCCCGGCTGGCCGGGTGGTCCGACCGCGTGATCTTCCTGCGTGACGGCTTGATGGTCGACGACACCGGCACGCCGCCGACTGCCGGCTCGCTGCTCACTGGGGGAGCGGGTCGATGAGAGTCAGTGCGTGGCGCGCCGCGTTGCGCGTCGCGCGCCGCGACGCCTGGCGACACAAAGGCCGCAGTGTCCTGATCATCGCGATGGTGGCGATCCCGGTTCTTGGCCTGACCGGGGCCGACGTCCTGGCGCGCACGATGCAGCTGAGCCCGAGCGAGCGGGTGACCCGCGAGATCGGCCAAGCGGACGCGGCAATCGCGCTGGTGGGTGGCAACGTGCAGCAGACCGTCGACCCGCTGTACGGCGGGTTCTCCAACGACGCCTCATCGGCCAGCGCCCAGGTCCCCAACTTGACGGTCGGCAGTCCGCGCTATGCGGCGCTGTCCCGGCGGGCACTGGGCGTGCTCGGTGCGACGTCGTCGACGGCCCTCGCCCAGTTCACGGGGGTCGTCGGCGCTAACGACCTGCGCGTCGTGACCACGATCACGCAGCTGGCGCTGGACAAGCCGGTGACCAAGGGCATCGTCTCGCTGCAGTCCGGGCGGATGCCGCAGAACGCCTCCCAGGTCGCCGTCACGTCACGGCTTGCCCAGCGGCTCGGTTTGCACGTCGGAGCGCGGCTGACCGTTGGCGCTGAGTCACGGACCGTCACAGCGATCGTGCGCGACCCGGTCGACCTGCGCAACGAGGCGCTGTACGTGTTGCCGGGCGCGGTTGCCCTGCCGCACACGGACAACTACGGCGACACGGCGGTGATCGAGCTGGTTCAGACCAGACGCCCGGTGACCTGGCGCGAGGTCGCGATGCTCAACGGAATGGGGGTCGTGGTCGCGTCGCGAGCCGCTATCGAAAACCCGCCGCCGGGCGTGCCGTCCTACTCCTCGCACAGTCAGCTCACCACCCGTGACGCAGTAGGTGTCGAGACGGTCGCGATCGGCATGGCGATCCTCGAGGTCTGCCTGCTTGCGGGTGCCGCGTTCGCGGTCGGAGCGCGCCGGCAGCGTCACGACCTCGCGGTGGTCGCGGCCGCCGGCGGCGGCGCGGCCGACGTACGTCGGATCGTGCTGGCCGGCGGGGTGGTTCTCGGGCTGATCGCAACGCTGATCGGTGCGGCGCTGGGAATCGCGTTGTCACCGGCCGCGCTGCCGTACGTGGCGAATTGGGCGCACCACTCGCCCGGACACTTCGACTTGCGATGGGTGGACATTCTGGGCGTCATCTTGCTCGGCCTGGTGACCGGCATCCTGTCCGCGGTACTTCCGGCAAGGTCAGCCGCTCGGGACGACGTGGTGCTCGCGCTGTCTGGGCGTCGCGGCGTTGTGCGTAGCCCCCGCCGGGTTCCGATCGTCGGGATCGTCATGATTGTCGCCGGCGTCGTGATCGCCTATCGCGCGACGCTGAACTTCCACTTCCGGGTCATCCTGGTCGGCGCCGTCGTGTCTCAGCTCGGCTTTGTGTTGTGCGCGCCCTCCTTGGTCGGCCTGATCTCGCGGCTCGGCAGGTACGTCGGCCTGGCACCGCGGCTGGCGCTTCGCGACGCCGCGCGCCACCGGGGCCGCTCGGGTCCGGCCGTGGCCGCCATCATGGCCGCGGTCTCCGGCGCGGTCGCAGTGTCGACGTACCTCGCGACGACCGACCACAACGAGAAGGCGTCCTTCATGCCGTTCGGTCGGATCGGCCAGCCGGTGCTCTATCTCAACAACCCGCAACCAGCGGCAACGCTCGCTCGGATCGACGCGACATTGCAGCGCGACCTCGCTGCCACCGGAGTCCTCGATGTGCCACAGGTGAACTGCGTCAGGGTGCGGTCGGGGTGCGCGCAGATCTACATCAACGGCTCCGTTGGCAGCTACCAAGGCATCGCGGTCGGCGGACCTGCCCTGTTGCGGCTCCTGATCCAGCGCACCGATGCAGCGGCCGAGCAAGCGCTTCGGGCCGGTCATCCGCTGGTCTTCTCCGACGCAGCACGCGGTCCGGCGGCAACGCAGATCGGGTACACCGGCAACAACGGCTTCGTGCCCGCGGCAGCCGTGGGCTCGCCGTACGTCGTCGATATCGGCAACCGCGGATCCGCAACCAGCGCGCTCATCAGTCCAGGGGCGGCGGCGCGAATGCATGCCCGGACTTCGCTGGTGATGCAGATCCCGGTAACGCCGACGACGCCAACGCAGAAGCAAATCGACCGTGCCAACGCACAGATCCCGCCGACCACCTCGATCGCCATGGAGACCGGCTACCACTCCCGTTACTCGACGGGGCTCATCATTCTCGCGATCGCAGCCGCGATCGTGATGCTCGGCGCCACCGCGGTCTCGGTCGGCCTGTCGATGGCGGAGAGCAAGCCCGACCTCGTGACCCTGTCAGCCGTCGGCGGTCGTCCGATGACCCGACGGCTGCTGGTAGCCAGCCAGGCCGGCACCGTGTCGCTTCTCGGGGCGGTGCAGGGTCTGGTCGCCGGCCTGATACCGGCCTGGGCCGTGCTTCACGCGCTACGCCGGCCGCACTTCACCCTGCCGTGGCAGACGATGCTGCTGATCGTCGTCGCGATCCCGCTGCTGTCGATGATCGGTACGGCGCTGTTCGCGGGAAACCGGCTGATCCTCGACCGGCGTACGACGTGATCCTCGCCGAGCGGCTTCGCAGCGCTCGAAAGCAGCGGCGCGCCGCGATCCTTCTAGCCTTGATGCGTGCCGACGATGGACGAGCTGCTGGCGGCGCGCGGGTTCGCCGACGCGGCGAGGCCGCGGGCCGGCGGCGTCGCCGAGACGCTGCACCGACTGGTCGGTGACTGGCAGCTCCTCGCCGACCTCTCGTTCGCCGACCTGTTGCTTCTGGTCCCGGACGAAGACGCGGAGAAGTTCGTCGTCGTCGCGCAGATGCGCCCCACGACCGGTCCGACCGTCTACCAGGATGACCTGGTCGGTCGGGCCGTGACCGCCCGCGAGCGACCCCAGCTGGCGCTCGCGCTGACCGAGGGCCGAATCTGCCGCGAGGGGGACCCGGTGTGGTCGGAGGTCCCGGTGCGACAGGAGGCGCTACCGGTTCGGGTAGCCGGTGAGGTCGTAGCGGTTGTGGCGCGAGACACCAACCTGGCAGCCGCGCGCACCCCGAGCCAGCTGGAGATCGCCTACCTTCGTAGTGCCAACGATCTCGCCCAGATGCTCGCCGAAGGTTCCTGGCCGTACCCGGGGGAAGCGGCGGCTGAGGGCAGCGGACCCAGGGTCGGCGACGGGTTCATCCGGATCGATGCCGACGGGGTGGTCGCGTTCGCGAGTCCCAATGCGTTGTCGGCGTACCGACGGCTCGGCCATCCCGGCGACCTGAGCGGCCATTCGCTGGTGGCGGTCACGACCGCCCTCTCCGGGCGGGTCGCCGGGCCGCTCGGTGACCCGGCAGTGTTGGTCACCCGGGGGCGGACACCGGCCGGCGCCGACGTCGAGGCCGCCGACGCGGTGATCGCGCTACGCGCGCTGCCGCTTCAGCTCGACGGCGACCACATCGGCGCGGTCGTGCTGGTGCACGACGTCACCGAGCTCCGGCGGCGGGAGCGCGCGCTGCTCAACAAGGACGCCACGATCCGCGAGATCCACCATCGGGTGAAGAACAACCTGCAGACGGTCGCGGCACTTCTGCGGCTGCAGGCCCGCCGGGTCGGCGTCGAGGAGGCGCGCTACGCGCTCGAGGAGTCGGTTCGCCGGGTCTCCTCGATCGCCGTGGTCCACGAGACCTTGTCCGGCAGCATCGAGGAGGCGGTCAGCTTCGACCAGGTCGCCGACCGGGTGCTGACGATGGTCACCGAGGTCGCCGGTTCACATGTGCCGGTCAGTCGATCCGGATCGTTCGGCGTACTTTCGGCGGAGGTGGCGACTCCGCTGGCGATGGTGCTCGCCGAGCTGGTCCACAACGCCGTCGAGCACGGGTACGGGCCGGCGAGCGAGGCAGGCGCCGCGGCCGGGTCGGTCACTGTCGCAGTCGGCCCCGGTGCCGACCACACCCTTTCGGTCGATGTCATCGACGACGGTCGCGGCCTGCCAGCGGGGTTCGCCATCGAGCGATCGGACCGGCTCGGGCTCCAGATCGTGCGCACTCTCGTCGAGGGCGAGCTCGCCGGCTCGCTCAGCCTGGTCGCCCGGCCCGAGGGCGGGACCCGCGCCTCCATCGTGATCGCCATCCCGACAGACCGGCCCGAGCACTAGATTCCGCGTCATGGCATACGACGAGGATCTCGCGAACCGGGTCCGCGAGCAGCTGTCGGGCGAAACCGTGGTCGAGAAGAAGATGTTCGGCGGGCTGGCGTTCCTGATCGGCGGCAACATGAGCGTGGCGGTGAGTCATCAGGGTGGGCTGTTGGTGCGGATCGACCCGGAGCAGACCGAGGCGCTGCTCACCGAGCCGGGGGCCGAGGAGTTCGAGATGGCCCGCGGCCCGATGAAGGGCTGGCTGCGGGTGAGCCCGGACGTGGTTGCTGACGACCCGGCGTTGGCGGCCTGGGTCCGTCGCGGTGTCGGCTACGCCCGGACGTTGCCGGCGAAGAAGTAGTTGTGCGGAGCCTGGATCAGGCCGCCGACGACGCCGTTGTCATTGCTGTTGCCGGTGACGGCTGTGAAGATCAAGACGATCCCCACCACGAGCAGCGCCACGGCGATGATCACGTAGATCCGGAATCGCCAGATCGCAGCCCGGCGGTTGGGAGCCTCGCTCGCGACGATCGGTGGGCGGATGTAATCCTCCGCCATCGTCGGACCTAGGCCGTTCGGAGGGCGGTGCGGACCCGGCGCCGCTTCACGGCGCGGCGCTCGTCCTCCGACAACCCGCCCCACACTCCGGCGTCCTGGTCGCTCTCGAGCGCCCACGACAGGCACGCGTCGACCGCTTCACAGCGCCGGCAGACGGCCTTGGCCTCGTCCACCTGCAGGAGGGCCGGCCCGGTGGTGCCGATCGGGAAGAACAACTCCGGATCCTCGTCACGGCAGGCGGCTCGGTGTCGCCAGTCCATGCGTTACGTCCTTCCGTCAGGGCGCGGCGGGGGTGGCCGCGTCCGTCTGCTACCCACTTCGTGGCGCTGTCCACCTTTGTGAACAGTTTCACGAAGTGCTCCGGACTTCCTGCCGGGTCTTGGTCTAACCGGGCTTCCGGCACGCTATTGCGTTGCCGGGGGGCTGTCCAGAGCTCTCCGCCTGACGCTAGATCCTGACTTAGCTCGGAGCAAGCATCCTCAGCCGAATCTGGCGGCCAAACCCTGTGTTACATCTCACACCGTGATCCACAAGGCGCCCACCATCTAACTGAATGCGCTGTTTGACCAGTCGTTGAGGGGCTAGGCGATCACCCGGAGGGCGTGCGGGACCGCCTGGATCGCGGCAGCGTCGCAGGTGCCGAGGTAGTCGCCGTCGACCTGGAGATGCACCGGCTCGTCGGCGACGAGCCGGAACTCGCTGAGATCGACGAAGCGCCGGGTCTTGCGACCGCGGATGCCGCTGTGGGTCAGCATTCCGCCGGCCGCCCACAACGTGCCGACCAGCCCCATCCGTTGCCGGATCACGAGGTCCAGTCCGGTCTCGAAGGAGGCATCCGGGGTGAGCACGATCGGGTGGGACCGGAAGTAGGTCCACGGCGAGGTGTTGCCGGTGATGCCGAAAAAGACCCCTTCGATCGGCTCCTCTCCCGGAATCTCCAGCCGGAGGTGCGGCTGGTGGTGATCGGCGGCGAAGTACGCCCGAAGGGCGCAGCGGGTATATCGCGACGGCGTCGCTCGCTTGCCCTTGGCCCGCGCGAGCTCGACCCGGCGTACCGCATCGGCGTCGAGCCCGAGCCCGGCGGTGAACGTGAACCAGCGACCGTTGACCCGCCCCAGCCCGAGCCGTCGGCTCCGGCCGGCACGCAGCGCCTCGAGCAGCTCGCTGGTCGCCTCGACCGGATCACGCGAGATCCCCAACGCCCGGCTGAAGACATTGGTGCTGCCGCCCGGTACGACGGCGAGCGCCGGCGTGGTGGCCGACGGGCCGGACCACTCACCCGGTCCGAGCAGGCCATTGATGACCTCGTTGATCGTGCCGTCGCCGCCGAGGACGACGACTAGGTCCTGGCCGGTCTCGACCGCCTGCGCCCCGAGCTCCGCGGCGTGGCCGCGGTGGGTCGTCTCAGCGAGGTCGATCTTCAGGTCACTGCCGAGGGCGCGCACGAGGATGTCGCGTTCGCGCGCCGACGTGGCGGTCGCCTTCGGATTGACCACCAACAGTGCCCGCATCTGAAGAGGATATCGGTCCGCTCTGAGCCCGCCCGTGGTGGCGATCGCACCGTGGCGCGTCGTCTACCGTCAGTCGCTGAGATGCAACGTCCTACCAGCTTGTCCGTCACCGCGCTCCTGGTCGCGGTGCAGGCGGCTGCCCTGGGCGTCTACGGCATCGTCGAGCTGCTGCGCGCAGTGTTCGGGCATCCGCACGATCGTGGCACGGCGGTGCTTCTCGGCGTCCTGTTGGTCGTGTACTCCGGCGCGATCCTGGTCGCTGCTCGCGGAATCTGGCAGGTCCGGCGGTGGGCGCAGACCCCGACGTACCTGGTGCAGTTCTTCTCGATCGTGATCGGCATCGGCCAGATTCACACCCTGCCCTACCTGATGGCGCCGCTGATCGCGGTCGGGGTCGCCACCCTGGTGGCGGTCTCGCTGCCCGCGAGCCGCCAGGCGCTGGGCGGCATCTGAGCCCGGCCGTCAGCCCTCGGCGAGCAAGCCCTCGCGAAGCTGGGCGAGGGTCCGCGTGATCAGCCGCGAGACATGCATCTGTGAGATGCCGAGCTCGGCAGCGATCTGCGACTGGGTCATGTTCGCGAAGAACCGCAGCAGCAGGATGCGCTTCTCCCGTGGCGGCAGCTGCTCCAGCAGCGGCTTGAGCGACTCGCGGTACTCGACGCCCTCGAGCGCCTGGTCGGTCATGCCGAGGGTGTCCGACATCGCCGAGGAGTCGTCGTCGCCCAGGTCCGGCGCGTCGAGGGAGATCGCCGAGTAGGCGTTGGAGGACTCCAGGCCCTCGAGCACCTCGTCCTCGGTGAGCTCGAGGTGGGCAGCGAGTTCGGCGACGGTCGGCGCCCGACCGTTGCGTTGCGAGAGCTCGCTGCTCGCCTTGGTGAGTGCGAGCTTGAGCTCCTGGAGCCGGCGCGGCACTCTGATCGCCCAGCCTTTGTCGCGGAAGTGCCGCTTGACCTCGCCGACGATGGTCGGCGTCGCGTACGTCGAGAACTCCACGCCCCGCTCGAGGTCGAACCGGTCGATCGACTTGATCAGCCCGATCGTCGCGACCTGGACCAGGTCGTCGAACGGCTCGCCGCGGTTGCGGAATCGGCGGGCGAGGTACTCGACGAGCGGCAGATGCATCTCCACGAGCTGGTCGCGCACCTGGCGGTGACGCGGATCGTCGTCGCTGGTAGCGGCGAGTTCGCCGAACAGCTCGCGGGCAAGTGCGCGGTCTGGTCGGTCGGTGCTCTCGATGATCACCGGCTCATCGGTCTCAGGTGCGTCCGACGGCGACACCGGGCTGGCTTCTGACACCGTGTCGGCCTCGCCGGCGCGCGGGGCTTGCGCGACGGGGTCGCTGGTCATCGGACCGACCCACCGCCGCGCTTGCGAAGGGTGATGGTCACCCGCTGGTCGGGATCGGAGTGACTCGACACGTCACCGGCGAGGGCGGCCAACACGGTCCAGGCGAACGTGTCGCGCGACGGCTCCTCGCCGTCGAGGGTCAGCACGCTGACCGACACCGTCATCGTGTCGCCCTCGAGCGCGAACTCGCAGCTGATCTCCGCTCCGGGCACGGCCTGCGGCAGCATCATCGCGCACGCCTCGTCGACCGCGATCCGAAGATCCTCGATCTCGTCGATCGTGAAGTCGAGCCGTGCGGCGAGGCCGGCCGTCGCGGTTCGCAGCACCGACAGGTAGGCGCTGGACGCGGGCAGGGTGATGACGACCACGTCGCGCGGCTTGGCGCCGGCGACGTCCGTGGTCTGGGTGGCCTCTGTCACTCCCGATTCCCCTGAGACGATGATCGCGTGCTTTGAGACCAAAAGTAGCCCACGTTCCTGTTTTCATGCCGACACTGCGGGTGAATTGTTCGCTCCGGTACGGTGCCGCGGTGCAGGTTGCAGAGGGAGTTCACCGGCTCGGCCCGGACCTGGTCAACTGGTACGCCGTGGTCGACGGCGGGCGGGTCACGCTCATCGATTCCGGACTCACGGGTGACGCTTCCCAGATCGCGGGCGGTCTGGCCGCGATCGGGATCATGCCCGAGCAGGTCGAAGCTGTGGTGCTGACCCACGGACATGCCGATCACGCCGGGGGCGCCGAGCTGGTGCGCACCACATCCGGCGCGCACGTGCACGTGCATCGCGCCGACGCGAAGATGGCGGCCGGCCGGCCGCCGCTGAAGTCTGCGGTGAAGGCGCCGCTCGTCGTCCGTCACCTGTCCCGTGAGTTCGTGGGGACGATGCGCTACTTCGTCGGCCACGGCATCCTCCGCCCGGCAGCCGTCAAGGAGCTCACCGAATTCGACGACGGCGTCGTACTACCGGTCCCTGGCGCACCGCGGGTGGTGCATGTCCCGGGCCACACCGCCGGCTCCTCGGCACTGCTGCTGGAGGCCCGCGGCGTGGTGTTCACCGGAGACGCGCTCGTCACACATGACTGCTACAGCGGCGCTCGCGGACCTCGCCTGCTGGCCCGCGTGTCGAACGACGACAGCGGCCAGGCGCTGGCCTCGCTCGACGCGCTCGCGGGGCTCCGGGCTCGCGTCGTCCTTCCCGGCCACGGCGAGCCGTTCAACGGTGAGGTTGGCGAGGCGGTCGCCGCAGCCAAAGCCGCAGGCGCTGCCTAACACCACCTGTCAGCGTTAGCGGGGGCTATGACACCCGGAGACGCTGACAACTTTCGTCGTCACGGGATGAGCCGCCAGGTAGTCCACTCCTCGTTGGGAGTCGCCCCGAGCGAGCGGTAGAAGTCGTGTGCCGGGGTGTTCCAATCCAGCACCGACCACTCGACGCGCCCGTAGCCACGGTCGCGGGCGATGTCGATCAAGGTGGCGAGTAGTGCCTTGCCGAGGCCGGTTCCGCGCGCTTCTGGGCGAACGAAGAGGTCCTCGAGGTAAATGCCGTGCTTGCCGAGCCAGGTCGAGAAGTTGAGAAACCACAACGCAAATCCGACCACCTCGCCGTTGAGCTCGGCGACATGACAGAAGGCTTTCGGGGCTTCGCCGAACAACGCGCCGAGAATGTCCTGCTCGGTCGCTGCGGCGGCCCCGGGCTCGCGTTCGTAGGCGGCGAGCTCTTTGATCAGCGAGACGACGATGGGCACGTCATCCGGCGTCGCTGGACGCACCGATGAGGTGCCCACCACGTCGTACCTGAAGGGTCTAGCTCGGCGTCCGCTGCGCCGGCTTTACGCCTGCTTGGTTTCCCAGAAGATCTTGTCGATCTCGGCGATCTTGTCGAGCAGCTTCTGACCCTCGGCCGGGTCGACGGTTCCCTTGCCGCCCGCTGCGCCGGCGGCCTTGGTCGCCTCGTTGAACAGCTGATGCAGCTGCGGGTACTTCTCGAAGTGCGGCGGCTTGAAATAGTCGGTCCACAGCACCCAGAGGTGGTGCTTGACGAGTTCGGCGCGCTGCTCCTTGATCAGCAGGGCGCGGGTGCGGAAGACCGCGTCGTCGTTGTCCTGGTACTTCTCCATGATCGCCTTCACCGACTCGGCCTCGATCCGGGCCTGCGCCGGGTCGTAGACACCGCAGGGCAGGTCGCAGTGGGCGGAGACGACAAGGCGCGACGAGCGGGTCCTAGGCAGCATGAGTCCTCCTGATAATTGTTGCTCTCCCCAGGACACTATTCCGCGACAGAATCCCGCTACACATCAGGGAGTGATCATGCGCTGGCCGCTGCGGATCGCGCTGGTGCGCGGTCCGTCGATGGTGCCGACGCTCCACGACGGGGACCGGGTCCTGGTGCTTCACGGGCGGCCGCGTCGTACCCCACGCGTCGGGAGGGTGGTGCTTGTGGCGCTTCCCGATCGGCCGCTGTCGATCAAGCGGATCACGGCTGTCGACCCAGCCGGTCACATCGAGGTGGGTGGCGACAACCCGTACGGAAGTACCGATAGTCGCGACCTCGGCGCGTTGCCGACCGACGCCATTCTCGGGATCGGGCTGCTCAGAGTCTGGCGGCGTCCGGGGCGGCTGTAGATCTAGAGGACCTTCGACAGGAAGTTGCGGGTCCGTTCGTGCTGTGGATTGGCGATCACGTCGCGGGGTACGCCTGCCTCGACGACCACGCCGTCGTCCATGAACACCAGCTTGTCGCCGACCTCCCGCGCGAAGCCCATCTCGTGCGTGACCACGAACATGGTCATTCCTGACCTGGCGAGATCCCGCATCACGTCGAGAACGTCTCCCACCAACTCAGGGTCGAGCGCGCTCGTTGGCTCATCGAAGAGCATCAGCTTTGGTTCCATGGCAAGTGCTCGCGCGATTGCGACGCGCTGCTGTTGCCCGCCCGACAGTTGACGTGGGTAGGTGTCCTCGCGTCCTGCCAACCCGACTTGGTCCAGCAGCCGCTTCGCCCGCTCGATCGCCTCATCCCTCGCCACCTTCTTGACGCGGCACGGCGCCTCGATGATGTTGCCGAGGACCGTCATGTGCGGAAACAGGTTGAAGTGCTGAAACACCATCCCGATCTCGGCCCGTTTGCGCGCGACCTCCCGCTCCCGAAGCTCGTAGAGCCTGTCGCCCCGCTGCTGGTACCCCACCAGCTCGCCATCGACGCTGAGCCGGCCGCCGTGGATCTTCTCGAGGTGGTTGATGCAGCGGAGCAGGGTCGACTTGCCCGAGCCGGATGGTCCGATCACGCACAGGACCTCGCCGCGCCCGACCTCCAAGTCGATGCCCTTGAGCACCTCAGTGACGCCGAAGCGCTTGCGAACACCCTCGGCCCGCACCATCGGCGCATCGGGGTTAGTCACCGTTGTTGCCGGTCGAAAGGACCATCTGGTCACGCCCTGGTAGCCACGGGCGACCGAATCGCAATGCCCGCCCCATCCGTTCGAGGAAACCCCCGGATGGTGGGTTGCGGTTCGAGCCCCGGCCGTAATACCGCTCGATATAGCCCTGACCGATTGTCAGGACGCTCGTCATCGCGAGATACCAGATGCAGGCGACGATGAAGTAGGGGATCGAGACAAAGGTGGTGTTGATGTAGTTCTGCGCGCTTGTGAACAGCTCCGGCAGCGCGATGTAGATGACGATAGATGTCGTTTTCAGCATGGAGATTGTCTCGTTGCCGGTCGGCGGCACGATGATCCGCATCGCCTGCGGAAGGACGATCCGGCGCATGATCAGCGAGCTCGGCATGCCGAGAGCCGAGGCCGCTTCGGATTGCCCTTCGTCGACCGACAGAATTCCAGCGCGCACGATCTCAGCCATGTACGCCGCCTCGTTAAGACCAAGGCCGAGGATTGCGGCGCCGAACTGGCTGATCAATGTGTTCGTCGAGAACGTCACGAACGTGACGTGCACGAATGGCAGCCCGAGCGAGATGTGCTTGTACAGGTAGCTGAGGTTGTACCAAATCACGATCTGGACCAGAACCGGCGTACCGCGGAAGAACCAGATGTAGAACGCGCTCGACGCCGATAGCACTGGGTTCGGCGACAGGCGCATAACCGCGAGGAGGATGCCACCCGCAATACCGACCACCATCGCGAGGACGGTGAGCTCGAGCGTTTTTAGGGTGCCGCGAAGGATCGGTGCGGCGAACAGCGTGCGACCGATCCGCCCCCAGTCGTACAGCGGGTTGGCGAGGAAGGAGTGGATCAGCATCGCCACCACAACCGCAATGACTGCGGCTGCGACCCACCGGCCGGGGTGCCGCACCGGCACCGCCTTCAGATGCGAGGCGGCGCCGGTGCTGTCGTCGGCGGCGGTCACCTGAGTGTCAGCTGATCGCTCCGTTGATGACCGGGGTGGTGATCGCGCCAGACTGGATTCCCCAGTGGGTCAGGATCCGGGTGTACGTGCCGTTGGCGATGAGAGCCTTCAGCGCGTCCAGGATCGCTTGATCAAGGGTGCCGGCTGACTTCGGGACGGCGATTCCGTAGGGGGCCTGGCCGTAGGAGCTCGGAGAGAGCTGGAAAGCGCCGTTCGACTGCTTCACCTGGTAGGCCGCCACCGGGGAGTCGGCCATGGCGACATCAGCGCGGCCACTGCTCAGGGCAAGGTTCGCGCCGCTCTGCGTCGGAAATGACTCGACGTTGACTGTTCCGCTCGTGCACTTCTTCGCCTCTGCCTTGGCATCGGTCTCCTGCGTCGTGCCGCTCTCGACGGCGACCTTCTTGCCACACAACTGTCGGAGCGAGTTGATGACCGGACTGCCCTTCTTCTCGAAGAAGGAAGTCCCGGCGCTGAAGTACGTGACGAAGTTGACCTGGCGCTCCCGCTGCTTGTTATCGGTGAACGAGGACATTCCGAGGTCGTATTTGCCTGAGACAAGGCCGGTGATGATCGAGTCGAAGGTGACGTTCTTCACCTGGATCTTGAGCCCAAGGGCACTGCCGAGCGCCTTCGCCAGGTCCGGGTCCATGCCGATGACCGTCTTCTGGTCGCTCGAAAGAAACTCGTTAGGCGCATACGACGCATCGGCCGCGACTATCAGCGTCCCCTTGGACTTGATGGCGGCCGGCACGAGAGCGGCGGCGGTCTTGTCGACGCCGCTCGATCCCGACGTGACGGTGCTGCTGTTTCCCCCGGACGAACTGCTGCTGCAGGCAGCCGTAACGCCGAGGGTGACGACGAGCAGGCCCGCGGAGATGGTGAAACGGCGGTTGTTCCAGGGCATTCGGGCTCCTTTTTGTGATCGCTTGGATCGCATTCTGCACCCCATACCGACGAGCGGACGGCAACGATCGTGTGACAAGATAGGGGCTTACCGGGTGATCCCCGCACACCGTGTCCCTCAGCGGCATACGCCGCAGACGCCTGATCGGCTGTCTTTTCGCCTCACCGCCACTGCTGTGGCGCCATTTGGGAATGCCTTCATGACGTTGGAGACTGTGACCATGACGTCGCGCGACGACACGCCGCTATTTGCGCTGCACAAGGGCGGCAAGATCGAGATGCAGTCGACCGTGCCGCTGCGCGACCGCGACGACCTCTCGCTTGCCTACACGCCCGGCGTGGCTGAGGTCTGCATGGCGATCTACCACGAGCCGGACCTCGTCAACGACTACACCTGGAAGAACCAGGTCGTGGCGGTTGTGACGGACGGTACGGCTGTGCTCGGGCTCGGCGACATCGGGCCGGAGGCATCCCTGCCGGTCATGGAGGGCAAGGCGCTGCTGTTCAAGCAGTTCGGCAATGTCGACTCGGTGCCGATCGCATTGGCTACGAAGGACGTTGACGAGATCGTCGACACCGTCATCCGGATGGCGCCGAGCTTTGGCGGGATCAACCTCGAGGACATCAGCGCGCCGCGCTGCTTCGAGATCGAGGACCGGCTCAAAGCCGCCCTCGACATCCCGGTCTTCCACGACGACCAGCACGGTACGGCGATCGTCGCGTTGGCGGCCATGAAGAGTGCTGCGAGAGTCACCGGCCGCGATCTGCACGAGCTGCGAGTTGTCGTCTCCGGCGCCGGGGCGTCCGGGGTTGCAGTTTCCAAGATCATCCTCGAGGCCGGGATCGGTGACATCGGTCTGGCAGATAGCAAGGGCATGATTCACAAGGGCCGCACCGACCTGACGCCGATCAAGGCGCAGATGGCCGCGATCACCAACCGGTCCAACTACACCGGCACGATCGAGGAAGCGATGATCGGCGCCGACGTGTTCATCGGCCTGTCCGCCGGCAAGATCGCTGAGGAGAACGTCGCCAAGCTCGCGCCCAACGCGATGATCTTCGCGATGGCTAATCCCGATCCGGAGATCCACCCCGACGTCGCGAAGCACTATGCGCGGGTGGTGGCCACCGGCCGCAGCGATTTCCCCAACCAGATCAACAACGTACTGGCGTTCCCGGGGGTGTTCCGTGGCGCGCTGGACGTCCGGGCCAGCGCGATCACCGAGCACATGAAGCTCGCGGCCGCGGATGCGTTGTGCGAGGTCGTCGGTGACGACGCCGCGGAGGACTACGTGATCCCGAGTGTGTTCGACCCGCGGGTCGGTCCGTCGGTCGCGGCCGCGGTCGCGAAGGCCGCCCATGAGGACGGCGTCGCCCGCATCTAACCGCGTTCTCGGCGGTCGATAAGGTCGCTCTCGTGCTTGCTGCCTACGCTGCCCGGCTCAACAACGACGACCCGCTGGCCGCGCTCGAAGTCGGTGACATCGACCCGCCCGATGCACCCGATGGCTGGATCTGGGTCGATGTCAAAGCTGCCGCTCTGAACCACCACGACCTGTTCTCGCTGCGCGGAGTCGGACTCGGCGAGGACAAGCTGCCGATGATCCTCGGCTGTGACGCGGCGGGTACGACGGCCGACGGTAGGGAAGTTGTCGTCCACGCCGTCATCGGTGACCCGGCGCGCGGCGGTGGCGACGAGACGCTCGACCCGAAGCGGTCGTTGTTGTCCGAGGTCCACCCCGGCACGCTCGCCGAGCGGGTCGCGGTTCCCGCCGGCAACGTTGTCGCGAAGCCGGCGGAGCTCTCCTGGGAAGAGGCCGGCTCGGTCTCGACCGCCTGGTTGACGGCGTACCGGATGTTGTTCACGAAGGCCAGGCTGGAGCCGGGACAGACCGTGCTGGTCCAGGGCGCCGGCGGCGGGGTCGCGACTGCCGCGATCGCGCTGGCGCACGCGGCGGGGGTGCGGGTCTTCGCCACCTCACGCTCCGAGGACAAGCGGAAGCGGGCGACCGGGCTCGGCGCTGACGAGGTGTTCGAGCCGGGCGCGAGGCTGCCCGACCGCGTCGACGCGGTGGTCGAGACGGTGGGCGATGCCACCTTTGGGCACTCGCTGAAGTCGATTCGTCCCGGTGGACGGGTGGTGGTCTGTGGCTCGACCAGTGGTGGTGTCACTCCGCTCGAGCTGCAGCGGTTGTTCTTCCTTCAGCTCGAGGTGCTTGGTTCGACGATGGGTACCAAGGCCGAGCTCGAGTCGCTTCTCGGGTTCCTGGTCGAGGCGAAGGTCCGCCCGGAGATCGACTCGACCCTGCCGTTGTCCGAGGCGCGGGCGGGGCTCGAGAAGATGCACAGTGGTGAGGTCTTCGGCAAGATCGTCCTCACGACGTAACAACCCGAACCCGGGTTACTCGTCTTCGTCCTCGGTGCGAGCCAGCCAGGTCGCCAGCCGCTCGACGGGGACCTCGAACTCCGGGTGGAGATCGACGAAGGTCTGCAGCCGTTCGGCCAGCCACGCGAGTGAGACCCTCTCCTCGCCGCGTCGCTGCTCGAGCTCCTCGATGCCGCGGTCGGTGAAGTACACGTCAGGCGAACGCGGCCTCGAGCAGAGCCGCCTGCTCGATCTCATGCGTGTTGTGCGATCCGGTCGCCGGCGACGCCGAGGCGTTGCGGGAGACCCGCAGCAGCGGGCGGCCGCCGAGTTGCTCGGGAAGCCGCAGCGCGATGAACGGCCAAGCGCCCTGGTTGGCCGGCTCCTCCTGCACCCAGGTGACCGTCGCATCGGCCGGGTAAGCATCGAGCGCGGCGCTGATCTCGATCGAGGGCAGCGGGTAGAGCCGCTCGACGCGAAGGATCACCGAGTCGGTGATCCCGGCCTTCTCCCGGTGCTTGACCAGGTCGTAGTAGACCTTGCCGGTGCAGAGGATGACCCGTCGCACTGCTGACGGGTCGGCGACCGGCTCGATGATCAACGGCTGGAACGAGCCGCTGGTGAACTCATCCGGCATCGAGGTTGCCGCACGCAGCCGCAGCATCGACTTCGGCGTGAAGACGATGAGCGGCCGCTTGCGGGCACCGAGGGTGTGCAGTCGCAGCAGATGGAAGTAGTTGGCCGGAGTGCTCGGCATGGTAATGACCCAGTTGCCCTCGGCTGACATGGTCAGGTAGCGCTCGATGCGCGCCGAGGAGTGGTCCGGGCCCTGACCTTCGTACCCGTGAGGAAGCAGCAGGACGATGTTGCAGGTCTGCCCCCACTTCACCTCGCTGGCCGAGATGAACTCGTCGATGACCTCCTGCGCGCCGTTGGCGAAGTCACCGAACTGCGCCTCCCACGCGACCAGTGCGTCGGGTCGCGCGACCGAGTATCCGTACTCGAAGCCCATTGCGGCGTACTCGCTGAGGAGTGAGTCGTACACGTAGAACGGCGCTTGGTCGCCCGAGAGGTTGGCGAGCGGGGTGTGCTCGGCCGCGGTACGACGATCGACGATCACCGAGTGACGCTGACCGAAGGTGCCGCGCCGCGAGTCCTGACCGGCAAGCCGCACCGGGTGGCCGTCGAGCAGCAGCGAGCCGAAGGCCAGCGTCTCTGCCATCGCCCAGTCGATGCCACCATTGGTGACCATCTGCGCTCGCTTCTCGAGCTGCGGCAGCAGCCGGGGGTGAATGGTGAATCCCTCGGGCATTGACACCTGCGCGTCGCCGACCCGTTTGAGCACCTCGTCGGTGATCGCCGTCGGTGGAGGCGCTCCGGTCGGTACCTCCGGAACTTCCTCGAGCGGCGCCGGGGTGACGTCGCGACTCTCGGCGAACACCCGCTCCAACTGGCCCTGGTAGTCGCGTAGGGCGGCTTCGGCCTCCTCGACGGTGATGTCGCCCCGGCCGATCAGCGACTCGGTGTAGAGCTTGCGGACACTGCGCTTCGCGTCGATCAGGTCGTACATCACCGGCTGGGTGAAGCTGGGCTCGTCGACCTCGCTGTGACCGCGGCGGCGGTAACAGAGCATGTCGATGACGACGTCCTTCTTGAACGCCTGCCGGAACTGGTAGGCCAGCTCCGCGACGCGTACGACGGCTTCGGGGTCGTCGCCGTTCACGTGGAAGATCGGCGCCTGGATCATTCGCGCCACGTCGGTCGAGTAGACGCTGGAGCGAGCGCTGGCAGGTGAGGTGGTGAACCCGACCTGGTTGTTGATCACGACGTGGATCGAGCCGCCGGTGCGGTAACCGCGAAGCTGCGAGAGGTTCAACGTTTCGGCCACGACACCCTGGCCGGCGAAGGCGGCGTCGCCGTGTATCAGCACGGGCAGCACCGTGAAGCCGGTCTCGCCGCGGTTGATCACGTCCTGCTTCGCACGGGCGATCCCTTCGACGACCGGGTCGACGGTCTCGAGGTGCGACGGGTTCGACGTCAGCGTCACCCGCACTGTCTCGCCGTCGAGCGCGGTGTAGGTGCCCTCAGCACCGAGGTGGTACTTCACGTCGCCGGAGCCGTGCGCGGTACGTGGGTCGAGGTTGCCCTCGAACTCACTGAAGATCTGGCGGAACGACTTTCCGACGATGTTGGTGAGGACGTTGAGCCGGCCGCGATGCGCCATCCCGATCACGACCTCGTCCATGTCGTCGTGCGCGGCTTCTGACGCGATGGCATCAAGGAGCGGGATCACCGACTCGCCGCCCTCGAGCGAGAACCGCTTCTGCCCGACGAACTTGGTCTGCAGGAACGTCTCGAACGCCTCGGCCTGGTTGAGCTTGCCGAGAATGCGCAGCTGCTCCTCCCGCGCCGGGCTCTGGTGCCCGCGCTCCACCCGGTCCTGGATCCACTTGCGCTGCTCCGGGTCCTGGATGTGCATGTACTCGATGCCGACCGTGCGGCAGTAGGAGTCGCGAAGCACGCCGAGGATCTCCCTGAGCTTCATCAGCGCATGTCCGCCGAACCCGCCGGACGGGAACTCGCGGTCGAGATCCCACAGGGTGAGGCCGTGAGTGACGACGTCGAGGTCGGGGTGGCGGCGCAACTCGAATTCCAGCGGGTTGGTGTCGGCCATGAGATGGCCCCGCACCCGGTACGCGTGGATGAGCTCGATCACCCGGGCCGGCTTGCCGACCTCCTCGTCGTGGCTGACCGCGATGTCACTGGTCCAGCGGATCGGCTCGTAGGGGATGCGAAGCGCCGCGAAGACGCCGTCCCAGAAGCCGTCGCCGAGCAGCAGCTCGTGCATGCGACGAAGGAACTCGCCGGACTCAGCGCCCTGGATGATCCGATGGTCGTAGGTCGACGTCAGCGTCATGATCTTGCTGACCGCCAGCCGTGCCAACGTCTCCGGAGCGGCGCCCTGGTACTCGGCCGGATACTCCATGGCGCCGACGCCGACGATCGTGCCCTGGCCCTGCATCAACCGCGGTACCGAGTGGACGGTGCCGATCGTGCCCGGGTTGGTGAGGCTGACCGTCGTACCGGCGAAGTCATCAGCGGTCAGTTTGCCGGTGCGCGCCTTCCGCACCACGTCCTCGTACGCCGCCCAGAACCTGGCGAAGTCGAGCGTCTCGGCGTTCTTGATCGCCGGCACCACCAGCGTGTGGCTGCCGTCGTCCTTGGTCAGGTCGATGGCGAGACCCAGGTTGATGTGCTCCGGCTCGATGACGGTCGGCTTGCCGTTGACCTCGGCGTAGGCCCGGTTCATCGCCGGCATGTCCAGCAACGCCTGCACCATCGCGAAGCCGATCAGGTGGGTAAAGCTGACCTTGCCGCCCCGGCCGCGCCGCAGGTGGTTGTTGATCACCGTCCGGTTGTCGATCAGCAGCTTCGCCGGCACCGCCCGAACGCTGGTCGCGGTCGGCACCTGGAGGCTGGCCTCCATGTTCGCGACGGTGCGGGCGGCTGCGCCCTTCAACGCCCGGCTCGTGACCGCGGGAGGCTCCGCGGCGGGGGCGGAGGCGGTCGGGGCGGCGGCTGGTGCCTTCTCGGCGGGCGCGGGCTGCGCGGCGGCTGAGTTGTTCGACGATGGCGCCGCTGGTTCTGCCTGCGTGGGCGGGCTGGTGCTGGTGCTCGCGCCGGGCGCGTCACCCGGCGAGTAGTCGGCGAAGAAGTCCCACCAGGCCTTGTCGACGGACTCGGGGTCCTTCAAATAGGACTGGTACATCTCGTACACGAGCCACTCGTTGGGTCCGAACCCTGCGAACTGGCCGGCGTCGACAGCCATGGGGAGCGTCGCCTCTTTCACCTGTGACGTGAGCGAACAGTGCGATTTACAGGCTAGTGCTACCCAGGCTCGGCCGGCCGAGGTCGGTGAGGACGCGGTTGGCGGCGTTGTGGCCCGCGGCCCCGATCACTGACCCGGCCGGGAAGCAGCCGGCGCTGCACGCGTACAGTCCGTCGATCCCGGTCGCATAGGGCATCCGCCGATCGAAGCCGATCGAGTTGTCGACGTGGTGAATGTGCCCGTGTCGGATGCCGAAGTGCTGCTCGATTCCCGGCGGCGTCAGCGGAAAAGTATCGACGACCAGGGACGACGTGCCGGGGGCGAACCGGTCGCAGACCTCGAGCAGGTGCGCGACGTAGCCGTCGAGCTCGACGTCCCAGCTCGAGCCGGCGGGTTGCCACGGCACCGACTGTACGAACAACGCGGACGAATGGTGCCCCGCGTCGTCCTGGAGCGACGCGTCGGCCGTCGTGTGCAGGTACCACTCGATCGTCGGGAAGTCGGGAAGCCGTCCGGCCTGCACATCCGCCCACATCTCGCGGACCGCCTGCATCGGGGAGTCCTGCGAGAGCAGATGGATGGTCGATCCGAACGGCGAGGGCGCGAGGTCAGGCAGGCAGCTGAACCTCGGCAGGTCACGCAGAGCGAGGTTGACCTTCAACGTCGTGCCGGGCCGCTGGAGGCTCGCGAGGTGGTCTCGCAACGCCTCGGGAAGCGGTGCGAGATCGGCGAGCGTGAACGGGTCGCAGGCGCCGAGCACGACGGTCGCGTCGATCGTCCTGCCGTCGCTCAGCGCGACGCCGCGGGCGACGCCGTCGCTGACGATCACGCGATCGACCGGCGCGCCCGCAACGATGGTGGCACCGGCAGCGCGGGCTCGGTCGGCGATCGTCGCGGTCACCACGCCCATCCCGCCCCGCACGATCATCCAGGTGCCGTCGGCACCCGGCAGGCGACACATGTTGTGGGCAAGGAAGTTGTGACCGGTGCCGGGGTCGTCGGGCCCGGCATGCAGGCCGGACAGCCCGTCCGTGACGACGTACATCGCCGTGATCAGCTCGCTGACGAACCCGAATCGGCCGAGGTACGACGTGACATCACCCCGGCACAGCTCGATGAACGTCGTCCGCAGCTCCGGACGGATGTAGCGCTCGGCGGTGTCCTCGAGCGAGAGCGGCTCGACGAGCCACGCCGGGGCCAGGTCATCGCGTAGCTGAGCGATCTCAGCCGCCAGTCGCTCGTCGGCCGCGGCATCGGCGTCGGAGAAGAAATCGACGAACTGGCGGTGGGTGGCCTCCCGGTCGCTTCCCATCAGGAGGTAGCGGCCGGTCATGGTCGGCAGGAAGTAGTGCGGATCGCGTCGTACGACGGGCAGTCGCAGATCGAGTTGCCGCTCGAGCTCTGGCGGCATCAGACCGAGCAGGTAGGAGCCGGTCGACTGGCGCAGCCCGGGCACCTTCCCGAACGGCTGTTCGGTGCGGGTGGCGCCGCCGATCACGCTGTCACGTTCGACCACGGTGACGGTCAGCCCGGTGCGGGCGAGAAGGGTGGCCGCGACGAGACCGTTGTGGCCCGCGCCGATGATGACGACGTCGGCGCGCCCGGGCAGTGCGATCGTCACGCGAGGAACCCTAGTGACGCCGGGAGGCCCTCACGACCGCGATCGGTCGGCGAGCCGTCGGACGAAACGCAGCCCCGACCAGTTCTCGTCAATGGCGGCGATCTTGACGTCGACCAGACCGGTCGCCAGTCCGGCCTGGTGCACGTCGGCTTCTCCGATATCGGTCGGAACACCACTGGCTCGCTTGAGCCAACACAGCCAGAGGCCGCCGGCGGTCGCCAGTCGATCGGGCAGCGAGGCCGCGTGGCGGTCGAGCTCGCGACGGCTGGGGCAGAACGCGACGATCACGTCGTACGGCCGAGGTGTCGGACGCCGTGCCGGCTCCAGCAGCGCGGTCACGACGTCGGTCGGTGCGGGACCGACCACCAATGTGCGCGACCCTTCGCGTACGCCGAGCTTCGCGGCGAGGGTTGTCGGGGCGATGAGGCACCTCCTGCGACCATTCTCTCGTGGCTATCTCGACCGACCCGAGCTTCACCGTTGACGAAAGCAGCGCGAGCGGGCTCACGCACCCTGGCCTCGCACTCACGGTGATCGCCGCAGCGCAGCTGATGGTCGTGCTTGACGCCACGATCGTGAACATCGCGCTGCCGCACATTCATCGCGCCCTTCATTTCTCCGCCACCGGTCTGTCATGGGTCCTCAATGCCTACACACTCGTCTTCGGCGGCCTGCTTTTGCTGGGCGGGCGGATGGGCGACCTGTTCGGCCGGCGCCGGATGTTCTGCCTTGCCGTATTGCTGTTCGCGGCGGCGAGCCTGGCTGGCGGGTTCGCGCAGGACAAAGGCTGGTTGCTCGCGATGCGCGCCTTGCAGGGTGTGGGGGGAGCGGTCGCGTCGCCGACCGCGCTGTCGTTGGTCGCCACGACATTCGCGGAGGGACCGGCGCGCAACCGGGCGTTCGGGGTGTACGCGGCGGTGTCAGGCGCGGGCGCTGCGATGGGTCTGATCCTCGGTGGCATCCTCGTGGATTTCCTGTCATGGCGCTGGGTGCTGTTCGTCAATGCACCGATCGGGGTCGCGATCGCACTTGCTGCACCTCGCCTGATTCCTCACGGCCGACGGCGCGACGTCGGGGCGCTGGACATTCCGGGTGCGCTCACTTCGACCGGGGGTATGGCTGCACTGGTCTACGGCTTCATCCACGCTGCGACCAAAGGCTGGGCGTCGCAGGTGACGGTGGAGTCCTTCGCCGGGGCAGCGATCCTGCTCATCGGCTTTCTCATGATCGAGGCGACCTCGGACCGACCGTTGATGCCGCTGCGGCTGTTTCGGAACCGGACCCGGGTCGGCAGCTACCTCGTGATGTTGATTCTCGGGGCGGCTGTGTTCGCGATGTTCTACTTCCTGACCCAGTACATCCAGCAGGTGAAGGGATTCACGCCACTCGAGGCGGGATTCTGCTTCTTGCCGATCAGTGTCTGCATCGTGACGACGGCGCAGATCGCGAGCCGCGTGATCGCGAAGATTGGTCCCCAGCCACTGATCCTCACCGGCACGACCCTGGCCGGCTTCGGCCTGCTGGTGTTGTCGTCGCTGACCCCCGCCTCCTCCTATCCGCTGCATGTGCTTCCAGGGATCATTCTCATCGGTCTAGGGATGGGCTGCGTCTTCGTGCCGATCACGGTGACAGCAGTCAGCGGGGTGTCCGACGAGGACTCCGGCATCGCATCGGCGATGCTCAATGTCGGCCAGCAGGTAGGCGGAACTCTCGGCTTGTCCGCGCTCGTGACGGTGTTCAGCCACGCTGCGCAGAGCGCGGCGACGCATCCGGGAAATCGGCGTGGCGCTGCCCTGGTCGACCACGTGTTCTCCCACGGCGCCGATGCGGCGTACCGGGCGGGCGCGGTGTTTGCCCTGGTCGGGCTCGTCGCGGCGCTGGTGTTCGTGCGACAGGACCAGGTGCCGCAGTGAGCGCGAGCTACCTGCTTCGGGTCCGGCTGCCGGACCGTCCCGGGGTGCTCGGTCAGGTCGCGACCGCGCTCGGGTCCGCCGGCGCCGACATCGACAGCATCGTGGTGGTCGACCGTACCTCCGGCTACGCCGTCGACGACCTGGTGGTCGCGCTTCCAGACGGGTCACTTGCGGACCGGCTCGTCAGCGCGGCGACGTCGGTGCCCGGCGTTGTGGTGGACATCGTTCAGCGCCATCACGGGCGGCGGCGAATTCATGATGATCTGAGCCTGCTCGATGCCGCGGCCACCGCGGAGCAGCCGCTGTCGACACTGGTCGAGGGGCTACCGGCACTCATGCAGATCAGCTATGCGCTGGTGGTGACCGCGCTCGACCTGGGCCTCGCCCGACTGGACGCGGCGAGTTCAGGAGCCCCCCTCGACGGGCTTCGCACCGACTGGATCCCGGTGGCCGGGCCGGCCGTGGTGCCCCTCGACACGGTCTACGACGATCCGGCGACGGCTGGTCCGGATGCGGTTGTCGTGGCGGTGCCGTTCGGCCGGGCGAGCGCGCTCGTGGCGGGCCGGATTGGGGGTCCCGACTTCCTACCGGCCGAGTTGCAGCGACTGGAGCACCTCACCCGCGTCGCCCGCGCGCTGCTACCGGTCAGGTCGGTCCCACGCCGCTGATCGACAGGGTGGCCGCGAACCGGGAGGGACGCACCCGCGAAGATCTACCTGTGAAGCGTCAGCGTGAGTGGGTTTATCGACCGGTCATCCGAGTAGCGCTGTTCCTGTTCCGGCTGCTCGGCTTCCGGTTCACCGTGGTCGGCATCGAGCACATTCCTCGGAGCGGTGGCGCGGTGCTGGCGTCGAACCACGTCAGCTACTTCGACTTCATGTTCGTCGGGTTGACCGCGCACTTCCGCGAACGTCGGCTGGTGCGGTTCATGGCGAAGAAGGAAGTCTTCGACAACTCGGTCTCCGGCCCGTTGATGCGTGGCATGCACCACATTCCGGTCGATCGCGCCGCCGGGCTTGCTGCCTATCGGGCGGCAGTCGAGGCGTTGCAGCAGGGGGAGCTGGTCGGGGTCTTTCCCGAGTCCACGATCAGCCGTGCGTACGTCCCGCGGCCCTTCAAGTCCGGCGCGGCGCGGATGGCCATCGAGTCCGGCGCGCCGCTGCTGCCGGTGGTGGTGTGGGGCGGCCACCGGGTCTGGACCACGGGACGTAAGCCCCGGATTCGTCGCGGCGTACCGATCGTCATCGAGGTAGGGCCGCCGCTTCACATCGCGGCGGGTGCCAGCACCGCCGATGTCACAGCGGCGCTGTACGACGCGGTCACCACTCTTGCCGAGAAGGTGCAGCGCTCCTATCCGGCGCCGACCACCGCCGACGAACTGTGGTGGCAGCCCGCCTACCTCGGCGGTGCGGCGCCGACCCTCGAGGCCGCGCGACCCATCGAGCAGGCATCGATCGAGGAGCGGCGGGCCCGCAAGCAGCGCCGATGACGAACACCGCCGACCGGCTTGCCGATCGGCAGGCGACCGTGGAGACGTGGCCGGCGAAGGAGCCGGTGACCGCGGTGGTCCTCGTGCTCCCAGGCGGCAAGGCCCACAGCTTCGCTCCGACAACGCGCCGGCAACTCACCCGGACGCGGATGCGGCCGTTCGCCCGTGCGCTGTCGCGCCGCGGTGCCCGGCATGGCGTCGAGGTGTGGCTTCTGCGGTACCGCTGCCGCGGCTGGAACGCGCCGGAGTGCTCGCCGGTAGCCGACGCTCGATGGGCACTAGCCGAGGCGCACCGCCGGCACGGCGACGTACCGGTTGTGGTGCTCGGTCACTCCATGGGCGGTCGCACGGCGCTCGCGGTCGGCGGCGACGACGCCATCGTTGGAATCTGCGCACTCGCGCCGTGGTGTGAGAAGGGTGATTCGGCTGAGCACCTGGCTGGTCGGACGATGTTGATCGCGCACGGTACGGCGGACCGCGTTACCTCGCCGCGCGCATCGCGGCGGTTCGCCGAGCGAGCCGCCGCCGCAGGCGCAGAGGTCGAGTACCTGCCGATCCGCGGTGAGATGCATGCAATGGTCCTCAGATGGCGGCTCTGGCATCGCCTCGCCGTCGACTTCGCAATGACGAGACTCGGCATCGGTTACTAGCCCGGCGCATGCGAAAGGGCGGGGGACCGGCTTCGGTCTCCCGCCCTTTCGCGTTCTTGCTGTGCCTAGACCATGGTGCGGCGACGCGTGACTACCTCATCCTGCGGGTAACCGGCGTCAACGACCGTGGAGCGGCGGCGCGGCGCGAAGATGATGAGGTCGAGCAGCAGCCCGAGCCCACCGACGATCATCAGAATGATTCCGATCGTCTGGATGTTCGCGACGCTCGTCCACGCATTCACGGCGAACGCAAGAATCGCGCCGACCGCGATGAGAAACAGACTCACACCCATACCCATTTTGTTCCTCCTGTATCCCGAGCGGTGACGCCACGTCTGATTGGGCGCTCGCCATCGTCGAGGATGTAAATTCCCTTGATTTGCAGCGAGAAACCACCCCTCACCCGTCCGGTGTAACGCGAGCGGTGCGGGTGCCGATTAAACGGTTGAGCGAATTGTGTGGGTTTGTTCCGCGGCCAAGATCACGGTTCAGAGCATCGGTTTATCGACTGCCCGGCGACGGAATCCTGCCGAAACAAGAAGCCCGTCCGGGCCTCAGAAATGGAGTCGGTCATGGGTCTCATCCTGGCGGTTCTGCTACTCGCGATTCTCTTCGGCGCAGTCGGGTTCGCCGTACACGTCCTGTGGATCGTCGCCGTCGTACTGCTCGTTGCCTGGATCGTGGGCTTCGTGGCCCGGGGTGGTAGCGGAGCCCGCTGGTATCGCTGGTAGCCGGGTCGATGCCCGGTGCAGTGACCGCTGCTGCATCTCCTCAGTCGGTCGGCGCCTGCTCAAGGTAAGCGGGTAGGCGCCGATCTACTGACGTACGGCGGTATTCGGGAGGGACAGATGACGGCGCCAGCTGCAGGTTGGTATCCAGATCCGGCGGGCAGCGGATCGCTCCGCTGGTGGGACGGGCAGGCGTGGTCGGCCTCGACCACTCCAGCTGGGCCGCAGCCGGTCGTGGCCACCATGCCGACTCCGGGCTATCAGGCGGCAAGCCCCAGCTATCAGGTCACTCCGACCGTCCACCGGGCTACCCGCAACCCCAACCATTACGCGTTCCTCACCTTGGGCGTTGTCGCCCTCTACATCGTGTTGGCGGTGTCGACCGGCATCGTGTTGCTGGGCGTGTTCCCGGTGCTCATGTCGCTGCGCAGCAAGCAGGCCGGCGAACCGCTCGCGCCGCTGGCGATCCTTGCGGCGGTGATTGCCGTCATCGTGGCGGTCGCCACGCTTTCCGGTCACTAGTACCCCATCAGTCGGTCACGCCTTTGGGCTTCTGCTGGGACATGAAACCGAACATGTAACCGGCGACCCGTCGCATCTGGATCTCCTCAGCGCCCTCAGTGATCCGATAGCGGCGATGGTGCCGGTAGATGTGCTCGAACGGCTTGTGACGGGAGTAGCCCAGGCCGCCATGCACCTGCATCGCGCGGTCCGCCGCCTCACAGCACAGCCGGTTCGCCCAGTAGTTGCACATCGACACGTTTCGTGACGCGGCGAAAACGCCGTCGGTGTCCATCTGCCAGGCCGTCTGTCGGATCAACGCGCGCAACATCTCGCACTGGGTCTGCAACTCGACCAACGGGAACTGGATTGCCTGATTGGTTGCGAGGGGCTTGCCGAACGGCGCCCGGACCTTGGCGTATTCGACGGACTCGTTGATGCAGAACTGAGCTGCGCCCAGGCTGGACGCGGCCTGGCGGATGCGGTTCTCATTGAAGAAGTGCTGCACCACCTGCAGGCCGCGCCCCTCGCCCCCGAAGATCGCCGAGTCCGAAACCCGTACGTCGCTCAGTCGCACATGGGCGTGGTCGGTCGGCATGTTGAAGGTCCAGAGAAACTCGACGACCTCGAAGCCTGGACAGTCCGTCGGGACCAGGAACGCGGTGATGCCGTGGCCGTCGCCGGCAGATCCGCTGGTGCGCGCCATGATCATGTCGAACTGTGCGACATGGATGCCGGTGTTCCAGGTCTTCTCGCCGTTGATGACCCACTCGTCGCCGTCGCGGACTGCTGTCGTCTCCATGTGGGTTGCGTCGGATCCGTGAGCCGGCTCGGTGATTCCGAACGCGAAGTGGCGTCGCCCCGCGAGCAGAGCGTCGATCCAGTCCGCTTTCTGTTGCTCGCTGCCGTAGTGGAGCATCAGCAGTAGGGCGACGTTGTTGCCGACGATCGAGTGCTCGTTCTGTAAGTCGTTGTGCAGTCCGAGTCCCTTGGTGGCGAGATGCTCGCGGATCACCGCCATCGCGAGGTTCGAGCCGTCCTGGCCGCCGTACTCCTTGGGATAGGGAAACCGATAGTGCCCCGCGGCGTCGGCACGCTTCCGAGCCTCGAAAAGCAGCGCCTCCCATTCGTGATTCGGAAGACCACCCCGTTCCCAGTCGGTACGGGCGTCCTCCCGACGATGGTCGAAGAAGCGGATGTTGTCGTTGGAGTTCTCCAACGGCTTGATCTCCCGCTCGATGAACTCGTCGAGCTCGGCGAGATAGCTGACCAGGTCCGGCGGCAACGCGAAGTCCATGCCGGATTCCTATCGCGCCCACTTGGGGTTGGCGACGGCGACCTTGTCCGCGACTGACTGTCTCAATGCCTCGATGACCTCGCCGAACCGGTCGTCCATCGCTCCGCTGCGGATGACCGCCGCGAGCTGGGCATCGTCCGCGACGCCGAGACCGCTGAGGCGTTCGCGATGGCCTCGCTCCTGCGCCGGCCCGAGGCTCAGCTCGCGGCCGATGATCGCCATGACGTTCGCGGCGACGAGCGCTTGGAACTTCAGCGGACCGTCGACTGCCGGCATCACATCGGTGCGCAGGAAGTCCTCAACCGCGGCCGCGAGCTCCGCCGCGGGTGGGGTGTCATGCAGTCCCACGTTCGCCTCCTCGCCGACCGCCGGCAGCCTGGAGCAGCTCTTCGAGCAGTCCCAAGGTGTCGTACTCCTGCTCGCACAACCGGCGGCCGATCGCAGCGAGCTCGATGGAGCGTTCGGCTCCTTTGAGATGCCGGTTGGCCTGCAGGATGCAGATCACTCCCCAACGCACCGTGCCGTACAACTCCCACCATTTGGCGACGGTGCGGTCCACGGGGTGACCGGAGGTCTGCTCGTACGCCGTGAACAACTGGTCGTAGGTCCCGACGCCGGCAACCGGCTGCTCGCCGCCGAACCGCCACGCCCGAACACAGAGCCATCCCAGGTCCTCCATCGGATCGCCGAGATGAAGCAGCTCCCAGTCGAGAACGGCGGCGACGCCGGAACGGTCGATGATGAGATTTCCGAGCCGGAAGTCACCGTGCACGACCACCTTGCGGCTGCTCTCGGGCCGATGCGTCGCCAGCCAGCGGAACGCGAGCTCCAAGGTCGGACTCACGACGCCGGTCTCCTCGAACATCGCGCGCAATGCCGCGAGTGCATCGAGATCCGGCGCGCCGGCCACGGTTTTCGGATCCATCGTGTGGAGCGCGCCGAGGATCGCGCCGCACTGCGAAGCGATGCGCGGGCGCGCGTCGACGTACTGCTCATCGCGCAGGATTCGCCGCCCGATGGTCTCGCCGTCGATCCGCCGCATCACGATGAACGGTGCCCGGAGCTCGGAGGAGTCGTCGCCGGTCGCGAGCAGCTCCGGCTCGGGTACGCCGACCCGGCTCGCCTCGCGCATCGCCGCCGCCTCACGCAACATGAGGTCCGCGGAGGCCTTGTCGGCGGGTGCCCCGGCCGGCGCTCGACGAAGGATCAGCGGGTCGATGCCATCGGCGTGCGCGGCATCGAACGACCAGGTCTCGCGGCTTGCGCCGCCGGTCAGCCGACGCAGATCGCGGATCTCAACTGCTTCACCAAAGGAAGGCATGAGCACTGATGCGAGCTGGTCGCGAAGCTCCTCGACGGTCCCGCCCACGGTGCACAGACTCGCACGTCAGATCCGGTCACACCTTCTTTGGGGGGAGTGGGAAGAAGCCGCTGGTTCGCCGCACATACTCGGCGTAGCCGGGTTTGGTGCGTGACATGTGCTTTTCGAGTAGCGGCTTACCGGTCTTGCAGCTGAGGAACCAGGTCATCAGCGCCGGCGAGGCAAACGTGAGCGCGCCGATCCAGTGTTCGGCGGCGATCAACCACAACCCGGCCCATACGGCGGCGTCGCCGAAGTAGTTGGGATGGCGCGTGTAGCGCCACAGACCGCGGTCCATGACCTGGCCCTGGTTGGCCGGATTGTTGCGGAAGGCGTTCATCTGGGCGTCGCCGACCGCCTCGAAGAGGACCCCGAGCAGCCAGACGACGGTGCCGACGATTGCGAGGAAGGACCACCCGGACCGGATGTACATCGCTGCCTGGATCGGCAGCGACACGAGCCAGGCCACCGCCGCCTGCAACAGGAACACGACGCCGAGGGCGTGCAGTGCTCGGTTGGACGCGTTGCGCAGCATCGCGTCGTACCTCGGGTCCTCACCCTCCCCGACGCTGCGCAGCCCGATGTAGAGGGCAAGCCGCGCACCCCATATCGCGACGAGATCGAGCACCAGGAGGCGGCGCCAATGATCCGCGCCGTGGCCCGCTGACCACGCGAACGACGTCGCCCCGATCGCAACGAACGACAGTCCCCAGACCACATCGACGACGTTGAAGCGACCGACCACCAGCGCCACCAGCCACGAGACGACGAAGAGTGCGACCGACACGGCGGCGGTGACGCCGAGCCCGGTGAGGAAGGGGTGGACCGCGAATGAGTTCACGCGCGCGCGACGTCCCAGCGGATGGGGTCGTCGGGTGCCTCGCCGCTGCGGGCGAGAGTCAGCTGAGCGACGTCGAGGTATCCGGCTCGGAAGCCGGCCTCGCAGTAGGCGAGGTAGAACGTCCACATCCGCCGGAACGTTCGGTCGAAGCCGAGCGCCGCGATCTCACCGGCTCGAGCGGTGAACCGCTCCCGCCACATCCGCAGTGTCTCGGCGTACGACGAACCCATATGTAGCCGGTCGATGACGCGCAGCGAGGTGTGCTCAGCACAGATGTCATCGATTGCTCGCTCGGACAGCACCAGGCCGCCCGGGAAGATGTACTTGTGAATCCAGGTCCATGACCGACGGCTCGCCATCAACCGGTCGTGTGACGACATGAGTATCGCCTGCAACCCGACCCGGCCGCCGCGAGCGAGGCGGGCGTCGAGGGTGCGGAAGTACGTCGGCCACCAGCGCTCGCCGACCGCCTCGATCATCTCGACGCTGACAATGGCGTCATAGCTGCCCCGGACGTCGCGATAGTCCTCGATCCGTACGTCGACGCGGTCCGCGACTTCGGCCGCCGCGATTCGCTGCCGCGCCAGCGACGCCTGCTCGACCGACAGCGTCACGGACGTGACGTCCGCGCCGCGGTTGGCCGCCGCGATTGCGAGCTCGCCCCAACCAGTACCGATCTCGAGCACCCGGCTGCCCTCGGTGACGCCCGCCTGATCGAGGATTCGGCCGACCTTGCGCCGCTGCCCGGACGCCAGGTCGTCATGGTGATCGCTCAGCAACGCCGAGGAGTAGGTCATCGTCTCGTCGAGGAAGGCCGCGAATAGGTCGTTGGACAGGTCGTAGTGGCGCGCGATGTTGCGTCTCGCGCCCCGATGGTCGTTGTCCTCGGCGGCCGGCTGGCGCGCGACGTACCAGCGGCGAATCCACCGCAGTGGCTTCGGGACCAGTGATCCCAGGTCGCGAGCCATCGGAGTGAGCACTGCCACCAGGTCGTCGCTGTCCCAGTCACCGGCCATGTAGCTCTCGCCGAAGCCGATCAGACCGTCCCGACCGAGCCGGGTGAGGAAGCGGTCGGGGTGGATCACCCGCAACGTCGGGCCATCGTCCCGGCCGATCGACGTACCGTCCGGAAAGCTGATCCGGATGCCTGTCTTGCTCGTGATCCGCCGCAGCATCACCTGCGCGACCGCTGCCCGCAAGGGTGCGGGCCGCGGCGGCCGCATCGCGGGCCAGCGGTCGACGTTGATGCTCGCCTCATCGCCGGGATCGACACCGCGATCGGGACCGGAGTCCGTCAGGGTGCTCATGACTCCTTCTCCTTCGTGCTCCTCGAATCCCTGCCCGCAACCGTCGTCATGGAACCCCCAACGTCCGCGGGTGATCAGGCGTTGCGCAGTCTCCGGAGTAGGCCGAGTGAGAGCAGATTGGGCAGCCCGATCACGAGCCACATCATCGCGTAACCGTGGGTGTGAGCGAGGAACCAGAACGAGCTGGCTCCGGTGACAGCTGCTCCGACGAGGACCGGCCCCAGCACGACGCCGATGCCGCGGGAGAAGTCGACCAGGCCGGCGGCCGCGCCTTGGGCACTGTCCGGCGCCAAGGTGAATGCCAGTGCCTGCGGCAGCGTCATCAGGATCGCGCCCGCGATCGCCCCGACCGGTAGCAGGACGAGCATCGGGGTGACGGTCCGCGCAAGCACTCCCAGCGACAGCACCGCGCCGTAGACCCCGGCCGACCAGGCCATCACCGGGATGATGCCGAACCGGTCGGCGAGCCGGCCGGCGATCGGCGCGCCGACGATGTACGCAACGGCGACGACGGCGATCACTGCCGAGGCGAGTCGGCTCGACTGGCCGAGTCCCTTCGTGACGTAGAGCACGATGAAGACCTTCAGGCCGGCGAAGCTGAACTCCCACAGCGCATTCGCGGCGGAGAACAACTGCAGCTTGCGGTTCTCCAGAAACAACTCTCGGGTCGACGTCCCCGACTCGTGGTCCGGCTCCCGGTCACCGCAGTGCTTCTGGAGCCGAAGCACCGGCTTCAGCGCGAGGGTGGCGGCTCCCAGCACAGCGGCGCCGACCACGAAGGGGAGCGCAGTCCACACCGAGAGCAGCAGGCCGCCGGTGACAAGCGCGATCCCGAGACCGGCACCACGCAGCAGGGCTTGACTCGCCTGGGCGCGGGCGAGCATCCGCTTCGGCAGCAGGTCGGCGTAGATCGCGCGGTACGGCGGGTAATACAGGTAGTACCCCACGAAGAACACCAGCACGGTGAGGCCGCCGAGCTGCACGTCTGGGGCGAACGGCAGCAGCGCGAGGCCCCCACCGCACAGCGGCGCACCCACAAAGACGAACGGCATCCGGCGCCCGGACGGGGTGGAGGACGGAAGGCGGTCTGACAGCGCACCGGAGATCAGCGGGATGACCAGAGCGAAGGCGCCCTCGCCCCCGATCAGTGCGCCGACCTTGGCGGGCGAATGGGTGAGCGACAGCAGGATGGTGGGGCCGTAGGTCGTGAGGACCGTGATCGCGAAGGCCAGGCCGAAGGTCGGCAGGCCGAGCGTCAGCAGTAGCGGTCGGGCGTCGTGGGAGCTGGTTTGCTCAGTGGGAAGCTCGAGTCGAAACCGACCCGCTCGCCGGCCGGCTGGAAATGTCGGGGCCGCGGGCTCCGATGCCGTGGTCCCAGACGTCACCTCTCAATTATTTCTGAGCGGACGATCAGAAACCGTTTGGCGGCCGGCCCGGCGCGCCCGCGCGCCTCGGAGATCCGCTTCGGCGGCCTAGCTGGCTCCTGCCGCGGTGCCGCGGGAGACCACGACGTTGATCGCGTCGCAGATCGGCTCGCCATCGGTCGTGCGAATCTCCTGTCGCAACTTCATCAACTCGTTCGCGCCCGCGTCTCGAATCTCCTCGATGACCGTCGACGCCGTGAGTACGTCACCGGGGCGCGCGGGTCGGTGGTGGGTGAAGTGCTGCTCACCGTGTACGACGAGCGCGTAGTTGAGGCCGAGCCCCTCGTCACCGATCGGGCCGCCGCCTCGAAGCGCCATGCCGATCGTGGTGAGGAAGGTGGGCGGTGCGACGACATCGGGATGGCCGGCGGCTTGCGCGGCGGCCTTGTCGCGGTAGATCGGGTTCGGGTCGCCGATCGCGTCGGCGAACTGGCGAATGTGCTCGCGCCCGACCTCAAAGGTTCCTTCCGCGTCGTACCTGCGACCGATGTAATCGCGGTTGAGGGGCACCGCATCCTCCCAATGTCCAGGCAGCATTTCGAACGGCGGTCAGGAAACTCGAATGACCGTATACCGTGCCAGGAACGAGATCTGAAAAGGGGTCAGATGGCGGTCGCGGCAGCAGCTGAAGGCCTCGGGGAGGCGCCGAGCCGGCCCCCGAGTGCTGCTGTGCTGCGCCCGTGGTGGCTGGAACTCGCAAGCGTGCTTCCCCGGTCGGTCAGGTTCGCCGCTCGCGCCAGCCGGGCGAGCGCCGAGACCCCTGGGCTGGCACCGAACCCGCTGACGTGGGCGACGGTCGCCGTCGATGAGCTGACGCTGTCGACCGCCTATCTCATGAGTCGTCGTACGGCGGAGGCGATGACCGATGACCGGCTCGGAGAGGCGGTCGAGGCGCTGGAGCTGCTCACCGCCGCCGGTGTGGCGAGCGACCCGGTCCGCTGGCATCCCGACCCGCCCCCGATGGCCGCGACCCGGCTCAGCCAACGTCGCGGCTTCGAACAGCTGTCCTTCGCGAGCGGATACCAGCCGCCGGTCGAGGTGCCCGGGATGCGGCGCTGGTGCGACGTCGAGATCAACCAGCGGGGCCACGCGTTCCTGTTGCGTCACGGCGACCGGCCGCGGCCGTGGCTGATCGTCCTCCACGGCCATCGGATGGGGGAGCCTCGTGACCTGCGGCTGCTCGCGAGCCACCGGATGCACCGCGAGCTGGGAGTTGACGTGGCGCATCTCGTGCTCCCGATGCACGGCCCCCGGGGGCGCGGCGGTGCGCCGATGTTCCCCGGTGTGGATCCGATCGCGAACCTGCTCGGGATGGCGCAGTCGGTGTCCGACGCCCGTTCGCTTCTCGGCTGGATCCGGGAGCGGAGCGAGTTGCCGGTCGCAGCCTTCGGCATCTCCCTCGGTGGTCACGTCGCGTCGCTGTTCGCATCGTTGGCCGGCGGGCTGTCGGCCGTTGTTGCCGGCGTACCGACCGCGGACGTCGCGACCATGCTCGGTGCGACAATGCGCGCCCGCTGGGGTCAGCAGGCTGTTATTGACAGTCACGTTCTCGACCCGGCGCCGTTGGCGCTGAGCCGAATCGTTTCACCGCTGTCATTCGCGCCGCGGGTCGATCACGACCGGCGCTTCCTCTACGCCGCAGTCGGCGACCGGCTCGTCACCGCCGGCCAGGCGGTCTCGCTGTGGGAACACTGGGAGCGCCCGACCATCTTGTGGCTGCAGGGCGCCCACATCCTCAACAACGGTCTCGCGAGCCGCCGCTTTGTCGCGTCGTCACTGGTCTCTGCCGGGGTAGGACAACTCCAGTGCGACAGCTGAGCGGAGTCGACGCCTTACACGTGCTGGAGGAGACGGCCGGCCAGCACATGCACACGATCAAGATCGCGATCCTCGGTCCGCGCGACGGTCAGCCGGTGCCGGCCGAGGAGATTCGGCGATGGGCCCGCGAACGGCTGCCGCTGCTCCCGCCGATGCGCTGGCAGGTCCTCAAGATCCCGATGGGATTGGGCCGGCCGGTCTTCGTCGACACCGGAGGCTTTGATGTCGACCGACACGTGTTCGTGGAACGGCTGCCTACGCCGGGCGGCGAGGCGCAGTTCGAGGAGGTCGTCTCGCGAATCGCGAGCATCCAGATCCAGCGGGACCGGCCGTTGTGGGAGTTGACGATCGTCGAGGGTCTTGAAGCCGGCCGGGTAGGCCTGATCTTCAAGATCCACCACTCGATCATGGACGGCACGGCGAGTGTGCGGTTCTTGGAGATCGCATTCGACGGCGAGGAGGAGATGCCGTTCGACCGGGTGCCGCCGCCGGAGCCGATGCCCACCCGTGGCCAGCTCGCGCGCTTCGCGCTGCGAGGCCAGGGCCGGCAGTATCGCCAGCTGCCGGCGGTCGTCCGCCGCTCGCTGGTCGCGGGCCGGGACAACCGGGCCCGTAAGGCCTCCGGTGCGCCGTCGGTGGTCAATCCGTTGTCGGGACCCTCAACCCGCTTCAACCTGCTGCCGCGGCCGGAACGGGTGTACGTCGACGTCACGTTGCCGTTCGCGCAGATCCAACAACTGAGAAGTATCACCGGCGCGACGATCAACGAGGTGTTCGTGACGCTGTGCGGCGGGGCGATCCGCAGATACCTCGCAGCGCGCGACGAGACCCCGCAACGTGGCCTGACCTGCGCCCTTCCGGTGTCACTGCGCCGCCCAGAGGAGATCGACGACTTCGGTAATCGGACGTCGTACTGGTACGTCGCGCTCGGCACCGAGATCGAGGATCCGATGCAGCGCCTGCGGTTCGTCAAGGACAGCCTCGATGCAGCGAAGGAGTGGGCGCGAGGCGACACCGAACTGTTCGCGGTGTGGCAGGACTACTACCTGCTGTTCGGCAAGATGACCCTGAAGATGCTCAGTGTCTTGGAGCGGGTCGCGAAGCGTCCGGCGTTCAACGCCGTTGTGTCGAACGTCAGGGGGCCCAGGCCGCTGTCGTTGCTCGGCGCGCCGGTCGTTGCGGTCCGGTCGATGGGTCCGATCACGCGGACGCTCGGACTGAACATGACGGCGTGGAGTTACGGCGAGACCTTCTCGATCGGGCTGCAGTCATGCCGCGACTTCATGCCTGACCTGCGCCAGCTTGGCGACTGCCTGCGGGAGGAGCTCAGTGCCTTCGAGCGGGGAGCGTCACGTGCCGCGGCGGAAAAGCAGGACGCCGCTAAGTCCGGCTAGTGGCCTCGTCGCGCTAGCCCTGCTCCGGCACCATCACGGGGTGGTTGGCGACTCGCGTGAGCAGCCGGTGAAACGCGCTCAAGTGCTCGGGCGGAAGCACATGCGACGGCCCCACGTATCCGGCAGCGCGGGCATGGGTCAGGCAGAAGATCGAGGTCGCCGGCTCGACCGGAGGAGCAATCTCCCCGCGCAAGTTTGCGCGGACTTCGACGACTTCCCCGAAATCGTCACAGCCGACCGCTCCACATCGCCCTCGATCGGTCAGTGGGACGTCGGCCGGGTACAGGTGCCAGGTGGGCGGACGGCGGTACATAGCCGCTTTGTTCCCAGTTATGCCGAAGTGATTCGCCTCAGGCGAGCGGCTGTGTCATCGCGGTAAGCGCGATCAGCGGGGTGACAAGTGCGCCGAGGGCCACCGCGAGGACGACGTGGTAGGTGACGAAGGCGCCGTGGCTCATCCCGTGGGTGGCGGCCAGCGCGGTAGCAAGCACGAGCGGTGGCGCCAGTATCGCGAAGGTGACGGCGGCGAACCGAAGTCCCCGGCGGCCGGCGCCGCTCACTGCGAACCGCGACAGCCGGCCGAGCGCCGCCGGGTCGAGCCGGGGCAGCTGCCGGTTGGCCTGCTCGCGCCTGATCGCCGCCGACACCGTGAGGCAGGTGATGAGCGGCAGCGTGATCAGGATTCCCATCGCATCGCTGGTGACGCTGGGGTGAACGGCGCTGATCCCCCAGGTCGGCACGTGATGCTGACCGCGAGCCTCGAACAGCCCGATCGCGAGGTTGAGGGCGGTGTTGATCACCGCGGTCGCAAGCAGCCCGTTGAGCAGGACCCAGCGCCGCTGCTCGGCTGTGATCATCCGCCGAGAATGGCATGTGGCGCGCGTCGGCGCGCCCGAGGTCCGGTTAGGCGAGCACCACGGCGTCGCCGGCCTCGGGGCGAGACACGAGCGCCTCGCCGAGCTCGGCCAGAAGCGCTGAGGCGCCGCCGGTCAGCAGCTCGATCTGCTTGCCCCACAGGAAGTAGCGGTGCACCGGGTAGGTGATGTCGGCACCCATCCCGCCGTGCAGGTGCTGGGTGAGGTGCACGCAGTGCTGGCCCGCCTCGGCGGCCCACCAGGCCGCGGTCAGCACCTCGAGCAGCGCGGCGGACCCGCCGCCGCTGTTGTCGAGCTTCCAGGCGGCCTGGCGGGCAGCGGCGCGGATGGCGGTGCTGTCGAGGTAGGCGTCGGCCGCCTTCAGTGCCACGCCCTGGAATGTCGACAGCGGCTTGTCGAACTGCTCGCGGGCCGAGGTGTACGACGCGGTGAGCCGCACCGCGCCGTCGGTCACGCCGGCCGCAGTAGCGGCGAGAAGGGTGAGCCAGCGCTGGCGCAACCACTCGGCGGCTCCGTCGCCGCCCAGCGGCTCGGCCGCGACGCCGTTCAGCTGTAGGTCGAGGGCGACGGCGCGGGACGTCGTGATACCTCGTTCGGCCGTGACCGCGGGCGAGGCCGGGTCGATCAGGTAGAGCCGCCCGCCGTACGGGACGAGCAACAGGGTGGCGACGTGCGCCCAGGGCACGCCGATCAGGTTGCCGCTCACGGTCGGGGGATCACCGTCGGTGCGCAGATCGGCAACGGACTGCGGCGGTGCGATTGCAGCCAGTACCGACCCGTCGGCGAGACCGGGAAGCCACCGGGCCGTCTGCTCCACGGTTCCGTGCTCGGCAATCACCATGCCGGTCAGGGCGGTCGTGATGAGCGGAACCGGAGCGACGACCTTGCCGAGCTGCTCGCACACCAGAGCGAGCTCGGTGATCCCGAACCCGAGACCGCCGGCCGCTTCCGGCATCGCAACGCCGAGCAGACCTGCGTCGCCGAGCGCGGTCCACAGATCGGGATCGAAACCGTCGGCCGTCTCCTCCGCCTTCGTCACCTGCTCGGGGGAGCCGTTACGACCGAAGACGTCGGCGGCCAGACCGGAAAGATCGCGTTGGGTCTCGGACAGGTTGGAGATCATCGGGCCCGCCTCGCCATCTTCAGCCCGGCGGCCGCGACGATCTCGCGCTGGATCTCGTTGACCCCGCCCCCGAAGGTGTTGATCTGGGCGCTGCGACCGGCCCGTTCGACCGCACCGCGCAGCGCGGCGCTCGGTGCGCCGCTGCGCATCCATCCCGCAGCGCCGAGGATGGCGAGCAGCTTGCGATACACGAGGACATGCGTCTCGGTGCCGTAGAACTTCGCCACCGAGGCGTCCTGTGGCTGGAGCCGCTCCTCGTTGACCGCCTCGACCAGCTGCCAGTTGATCAGCTTCATCGCCTCGAGCCGCGCATAGCATTCGGCCAGGTCGGCGCGGACCCACGGCAGGTCAATGACTTTCGTCGTCGTACCCGCAGCCTCGTGCTCGGCCGCCCATTCCCGGACCTCGCCCCACAGCCGCCACGCCAGCCCGCCGAGAGCGGCCAGGCCGACCCGCTCGTGGTTGAGCTGGGTCGTGATCATCCGCCAGCCACCACCGCGCTCGCCCACCAGACTCGTCGCCGGGACGTGCACGTCGTCGTAGTACGTCGTGGTGGTGACGATGTCGCCGACGGTGACGATCGGGGTGTAGCGGAATCCGGACGAGGACGTCGGCACCATGATGATCGAGAGTCCGGCGTGCTTCGGCGCCTCGGGTTCGGTACGGCAGGCGAGCCAGATGAAGTCGGCCTGGTTGGCGCCGGAGGTGAACACCTTCTGTCCGTTGATGACCCACTCGTCGCCGTCGATGCGCGCCGAGGTGCGCAGCGAGGCGAGGTCGGTGCCCGCCGAGGGCTCGGTGTAGCCGATCGCGACGTTGATCTCGCCGGCGAGGATGCCGGGCAGGTACGCCGCCTTCTGCTCCTCGGTGCCGAAGCGCATGATCGTCGGGCCGACGGTGTTGATCGTGACGAACGGGAACGGCACGCCCGCGCGCTGGATCTCGTCGAAGACGATGTACTGCTCGATCGGCGAGCGGCCCTGGCCGCCGTACTCGGTGGGCCAGCCGAACCCGAGCCAGCCGTCCTTGCCGAGCCGGCGGATCGCCTCGCGGAACGCGGCCGCGTTCTCGCCGGGCGCCGCTAGCGCGGCCACGCTCTCGGCCCCCGCCTCGTCGACTCCAGAGCTGTCGAAGGTGGCGAAGTACTCGCGCAGCTCGCGCCGCAGCGCGACTTCCTCTTTGGTGTCCTCGAACCGCATTGTGATAGATACATTACTCGATGACACGGAATTATCTAGAGGTGGCTGAATGAGCGACGAGCTGCTCTCGCGGATGCGGGAGGTGGTCGGCCAGCACAGCGAACCGTCGCTCGCCCGGCACGCGATCGGCACCGCCGCCATCGCGGACTGGTGCGATGCGATGGGCGAGGACAACCCCTGCTACACCGATCCGGAGTTCGCGGCGAAGTCGCGGCACGGCGGCATCGTGGCGCCACCCGCAACCCTCGACATCTGGACTCGGCCGGGATTGCCGGCGCAGGCCTCGCTCGCCCGCCGCTGCGGGAAGGACCCGCTGAGCCGCGTGATGGCGATGGTCGAGGCCGAGGGGTTCATCGGTGTCGTCGCCGTCAACAGCGAGCTGGAGTTCGCTCGATATCTACGGCCAGGTGACCTGCTGCAAGGCGTCCAGGTGATGGAGGACGTCTCCGAGGAGAAGCAGACCGCACTCGGCATTGGGCACTTCGTCACCACCCGCACCAAGTACTCGACCGTCGAGGGCGAGCACGTCGGCGATCTGCTGTTCCGGATCTTGAAGTTCCGGCCCGGCACCGGCGCGCGGCCCGCCGCGGCGACTGACGACGAGCCGAAACCGCCGGATGCCTCACCCGCGCTGCGGCCGCGCCCGGCCATCAACCGTGACAACCAGGCGTTGTGGGATGGCTACCGCACGCACGAGCTGCGGTTGCCGCAGTGCCAGGGCTGCCAGCGGGTGTTCTTCCCGCCGTCGCCGCGGTGCGCACAGTGCGGCTCGTTCGACATGGCCTACGTCGTGTCAGAAGGCCACGGCACGGTCTACTCGCACGTCGCCGTCCACTACCCCCAGGCGCCCGGGTTCGCCTACCCCGTCCCGGTGGCCCTGGTCGAGCTCGATGAGGGACCGCGGATGGTGGCCGACCTGGTCGGTGTCAGCCGCGACCAACTCGAGATCGGGATGCCGGTCGAGGTCGACTGGCTGGACAGCCATCCGGCCGTGGTCGACGGCGCGACAGACTCCCGCGGGCCGGTGACGCTGCCGCGGTTCCGGCCGGCGGCACCGCCGCGGCGTACCGAAACCCGCACCGTCGGATCGGTCAGTGAAGGCGACCCGCTGCCGCTGTGGGTGTTGCCGATCACCCCGACCCGGATCGTCGCGGGAGCGCTCGCGACCCGCGACTTCCAAGACGTGCACCATGACCGCGACCTGGCCCACAAGAAGGGCTCGGCGGACACCTTTCTCAACATCAACACCTCGATGGGCTTCATGGAGCGCTACGTCTGCGACTGGGCCGGCCCGGAGGCCGTCGTCACTGCGCTTCGGGTCAAGCTTGGTGCCCCGGCGTACCCCTACCACCCGTTGACGTTCACCGGCTCGGTGAAATCCGTCGATGCCACGACCGGCCGGGTCGTGGTCGAGGTCGCGGCCACGAACACGCTCGGCAGACACGTCGCCGGCACGGTCGAGTTGGAGCTCAACCCGTGAGCAAGCACACCTACGCCGGGAAGGCCGCGATCGTCGGTATCGGGGCGACCGAGTTCTCGAAGGACTCCGGACGCAGTGAGTTGCGGCTTGCACTGGAGGCGTGCGCCGCGGCCTGTGACGATGCCGGCATCTCGCCGTCGCAGGTCGATGGGCTGTCGACGTTCACGATGGAGACCAACCCGGAGTCCGAGATCATGCGCGGGCTCGGGATCGACGAGTTGACGCATTTCAGCCGGATCCACTTCGGTGGCGGTGCGCCGTGCGCGACGATCCAGTACGCCGCGATGGCCGTCGCGACGGGGGTGTCGGACTACGTCATCGCGTATCGGGCCTTCAACGAGCGATCCGGTCGCCGGTTCGGCGCGGGGGTGCAGGACCGGCCGGCGGGCGCGACTGCAGAAGAGGCGCAGTTCGCCTGGACGTCACCGTTCGGTCTGCTCACGCCCGCCTCGTGGGTGGCGATGTTCGCGACGCGGATGATGCACGAGTACGGCGTCACCAGCCGCGACTTCGGGGCGGTTGCGGTTGCTGACCGGCGCCACGCGGCGAACAACCCGGCCGCACATTTCTACGGCCAGCCGATCACCATCGACGACCATCAGAACTCGCGTTGGATCATCGAGCCGTTGCACCTGCTCGACTGCTGTCAGGAGACCGATGGCGGCCAGGCCATCCTCGTCACGTCGGTCGAGCGGGCGCGTGACCTCAAGCAGCCGGCAGTGATCATCGAGGCCGCAGCGCAGGGGATGGCGGATGACCAGCAGATGATGCGCTCGTTCTTCCGCGACTCACTCGTCGGGCTGCCCGAGATGGGCACCTGCGCGCGACAGATCTGGGAGACCTCCGGGCTCGGACCGGACGACGTGAAGACGGCAGTGCTCTACGACCACTTCACGCCATTTGTGTTGGCCCAGCTCGAGGAGTTCGGGTTCTGCGGCCGCGGCGAGGCGAAGGACTTCATGGCGAACGGCAACATCGAGATCGGCGGCCGGCTGCCGGTCAACACCCACGGCGGTCAGCTCGGCGAGGCCTACCTCCACGGCATGAACGGCGTCGCCGAGGGAGTTCGCCAGGTCCGCGGTACCTCGGTCAATCAGGTCGAGCGCGCCGAGCATGTGCTCGTCACGGGCGGCACCGGTGTGCCGACGAGCGCCGTGATGCTGGGGGCCGATCGATGAAGCCGCTCATCCCGTCGTTCACCGGGGCCGAGCTGGAGCGGGGCGTTGCCCTCGTCACCGGGGCCGGCGTCGGGCTCGGGCGCGCCGAGGCGCTGGGGCTTGCTGCCGCCGGCGCGAAGGTCGTCGTCAACGACATCGGCGAGGCCGCGGAGTCGGTCGCGGCCGAGATAGCCGCCGCTGGTGGCGAGGCGGTCGGCGTACCGGGCGACATCGGCGACTGGGACTTCGCGACCACGCTGGTACGCACTGCCATCGACACCTACGGCGACCTCAACATCCTCGTCAACAACGCCGGCGTGCTGCGTGACCGGATGATCTTCGGCATGTCGGCCGAGGAGTGGGACACCGTGATCCGGGTGCACCTTCGGGGACACGCCGCTACCTGTCAGGCGGCGACGGCGTACTGGCGGAACCAGTCCAAGGCGACCGACTCGCCGCAGTGGGCGCGGGTGATCAACACGGCGTCTGAGGCGTTCTTGTTCGGATCGCCCGGTCAGCCCAACTACTCCGCGGCGAAGGCCGGGATCGCTGCGCTGACGTTGTCGGTCGCGCACGGTTGCGGCAGGTACGGCGTGCGCGCGAACGCGTTGGCGCCGCGTGCCCGCACCGCGATGACCGAGGCGACCTTCCCGCCGCCGCCCGAGGGCGACGAGGTCGACCCGTGGGCCGTCGAGCACGTCGTACCGGTCGTCGTCTGGTTGGGAACGAGGGCCGCCGACCACGTCTCCGGCAACGTCTTCGTGGTGTACGGCGGCAAGGTCGGCGTCATGGCGGCACCGACGCTCGACCGCTCGTTCGGGACGGTCAACGAAACCTGGACGGTCGACGAACTGGAGAAGACCGTCGGCGCCTACCTAGGCGCCGGCGGCCGCCACACGTTCGCCGTCGGCAACGACCTGAAGCTGTAGTCGCGCCAGCGCTAGCGGGGGTCGGTCATCACGCGGTCGACGATCACACTTACCCGCCGCTCGAGTTCGTCGGCCGACTCGGTGGACTGCCACACGATGGCGACCTCCTCGGACACGAGCCGGTAGGTGAAATACACCTCTAGCCAGTTCATCAGAAGCGTCAGCCCGAACAGCCCGGGGATGAGCAGCAACGAGACCAGCCACCACGGTGACATCATCGCGGTGACCATAAACTGGCCGGCTCGGTCAGCGACTCCGAGCGTCCTGTCATGCCAGAGGCTTATCCGCTTTAGCGGTCAGCAATCGTCGCGGCCCTCACCACCTGCCGGTTCGCCGCGGCGTCGCGAACCGGGACCGGGGCGGGTGCCGAGCTCGGCGTGCGCCGTACCGCGGAGCGACCATTCCTGTTCGACTCGCCAGCGCCCGCGGAAGGTCTCGACTACGGCGTGGACGTCTGCGGTCTCGCTGTTGGTGCAGACGGCACCCGCACCGTCCGGATCGGTGTAGTCGAGGGTGACGCATCGATGGTCCGGCTGCGTGACGGTGGCGGTGAGCCGGCGCGCCCCGACGACGCCGCGGACCCGCCAGGTCGGTGACCCGAGCCGGGCCCGGAACAGCGGTGCCGCAAGCAGCGGGTTGGCCGGCCAGTCCGGCTGGCCTCGACGCCGTAGCTGCACGAACGACAGCGGCGGGATTCGCCGCATTCCGGGCCGGCGGCTGACCGCAACCACGATCTCGAGAATGGTGTCGTCGTCGAGGTCGGCGTGCAGCCAGGCCCAACGCTGCGCGTTGCCATGACCGTAGATGTGCGCGACGTTGCCGACCCCGTCGAAGGGCAGGACCAGGCAGCCACTCCTGACGAAGCCGGCGAACGTTGCGCCCGGCGCGACCACGACGTGCGCGGAAGGCAGCGCTTCGCGCTCCCACATCGACCGCGGCAGCGTCCAGATCGGCGGCGCGTCGCTGGTGTAGGTGAGATCCCACTCGACGTGTTCGGACCTGCCACATAGCCGGCCCGGGCCGGACGTGGCAGCCGAACCCACCAGCCAGGTCGACGGCGCGTTCACAACCGTCGCCCGATCCGGCCCGAAGCGGGTGAGCTCCGGCGCTCCACCGGCCGGGTAATGGGCGATCCAGCCGTGGCTGTAGGGCTCGCCCTCGGTAGGCGCGACCCGCTCGTGATGGATCCAGATCCCGTCACCGGTACGCCGGTCCGTCGCAGTGGCGTACCAGACCTCGAGGCGGCCACCCTGACCTCGCCATCGCGGAGCCGCCGGATCCATCATGCGCAGAGTATCTACTTCGGGGGACCTACTTCGGGTGGTGAAGCGAGCCGCTGCCCGGCGGCGGCGTCTGGTCGGTGTGCACGTTGATCCCCACCTGATGCGCGTAGCGCACGATGTGGCGACTGGCCTGCTCGGCCAACGCGGCGATGGTCAGCGACGGGTTGACGCACAGCGACGTCGGCACCGACGAGCCGTCCGTCACGTACAACCCTGGATGGCCACGTAGCTGATGGGTCGGCTCGCAGGCCGAGATCGCGGGATCATCTCCGATCCGGCACGAGCTGAGTGGATGTGCCGTCAGTGCATTCGGCGTCGCGCTCCAGTCCAGATGGGTACCGATCCGGTCCTTCTCGATGATCGACTTGATCGCCCGGTCGGAGCGGGCCCACGCCTTGCGAGTGCGCGCAGTCGGGTGGTAGGTGAGCAGCGACAGTGCGGCCGCGGAGTCAACCCGGATGAAGGCACCGGTCGGTGGGGGCGTGCCGAACACGCCCTCGTTGCCGTCCTCCACCATCGCGAGCAGCGTCAGCCACGACCGCCAGCGGTCGGTGAGCCGCTCCTTGCCGGGTCCGAACCAGTCGCCGCCCGGGCGCGCCTCGGACAGGATGTTCGTGATGGTGGGAAAGTAGATCTGCTGAAGCCCGTAACGGTCGCCGGCGCGGCGCTTCGGGTCGAGATAGTCATACGTCATCGAACCGATCGGCTTGCCGATCGGGAACGCCTCGTAGGCCACGCCGGGCTTGCGCTCGAGCTTCAACACCTCGTGCAGCTTGCGCTCGTCGAGGACGGCCATCGATACCCGGTCGCCGTTGGGCGAGAAGTAGCGGCCGACGGCACGTGGTAGGCCGCCGAGGGTGACCGCAGATCGTTGCAGGATCGCCGGCGTCGCCACTGCGCCTGCCGCGACGATCACGACCTTCGCCTCGATCACCCCGGCACCCGTGGTCAGCCGGTAGTCAGTTGCGTCGACGTTCGTGTAGCTGACGGCGTAGGAGTAACCGGGCGTTACTGCCGGGCTGATCAGCTGTACCTCGTGCAGCGGCCGGATGGCTGCGCCGTGCGCCTGTGCCGCCGGCAGGTAGTTGAGCAACATCGACCGCTTGGCGCCGAAGCGACAGCCGTTCAGCATCCAGTTGCAGTTCGTGCACTCGCGAAGGTTGACCGCGAGCGGCACCGGGTTGCAGGTATGGCCGGCGTGATGGCAGGCCGCCGCCCATACCCCGCCGGCGTACGGCACGTCATCCCAGGTCTGCTCAGCGACCGGCAGCGTGTGCTCAACCACGTCGTACCAGCGATCCAACAGCTCGCGCGTGAAGGACTTCGGCCAGATCCGACGTCCGCTCGCGTCGCGTCGGCGAAAGACGAACGATGGCGCGCGGAGCGCCGCAGCGAAGTAGACGACACTCGAGCCGCCGACGCAGTTGCCGGCGACGATGCTGACCCCGTTCGCGGTGATGTAGTCGACGATGCGGGTGTAGGTCCCGATCTGCAGCGAGTGCTCGAAGTCCTGGGTCTCCAGCCACGGCCCGCGTTCGAGGACGACGACTTTGGCGCCCGCCGCTGCGAGTCGGTACGCCGGGATCGCGCCGCCGGGGCCCGACCCGATGACCAGGACGTCGGTCGTTTCGATGACACTCACCGCGGGTTACCGCCCGGCGTCGTGTGGGGATGGCGACGAGCGAGCTTGCGGCGGTAGGAGAAGTCCGGAAACCGCCAGAGGCCGTCGCGGTCGGGCTTCGGAAACCCGATCGCCTTCAGTCCGGGATGACCGTCGCGGACCGCCTTGGCCGTCGGGAGGTAGCCGGCGGTGTGGTAGGCGAGGAACACCAGACCGGCGAATGCGAACCAGAACAGCTGTTCGTCGCCGGATTCCTTCTTGCCGTTCAGCAGATGGTCGAGCATCGCCTTGCGATGGTGGTAGGAGAGCCCGACGAACGGCGGCAGCGTCGGATCGACGCTCGTCTGGTGTGACGCGATGTAAGCGACGGCTGCGGCATCGAGCGCGGCGACGAATGCCGGCAGCGCCGGCGCGACGCCGACCGGGCCGAAGCGCATGAACGGCAGCGCGCCCGCCTGAACCGCTCCGGCCTGATGCGAGACGCCCGCGACCGCGTAGTCGGCGGCGTACCGCTTGTGCCCTGGGATCAGGGTGTCGGCGAACGCCTCGATCGTCATCGTCAGCGGGTCCGACGTCAGCCCGTCCGGCCCGGCGCTCGGGCGGGCGTCCGCGGCATCGGAATTCGGCGTGACTGCGTCGACCAGCGACATCCCAGTCGCCCCGATCGAGGCGAGCCACAACAGCTGTCGTCGCGTCAGCGACACAGCGTCCTCACCGGGCACCGCGTCATCGCATCAGCAGGGGATCGGCGCCGGCAGCACCAGGGTTGCTCCGCCGCCTGATCCGGAGCCGCCGTACTTGCGGATTTCGTGGGCCACGGGTGGGCTCAGCGTGGCGATGGCGGCCGCCGCCTGCGCCGCGCCTACCGGCTGGCCGGCGATCCGGAAGTGGCGGAGGATCGCGCCGCCGATGCCCGTCTTGAGGTCCCACCAGTAGCTACCGTCCCACTGCACGAGGGGGCGCATGCCGCGGTCGATCCTGATCCGCCAGTGGTCCCGCTGCCAGTACTGGCACTTCCCCGCAACAGCGAACCGTGCCGGCTCGGCCAGCAGGAACCGGATCGCGCCGCCGTTGTCGATCGTGATGTCACGCTTGTTGTAAACGACGCACAGCGGGTCGTCCGTCAGCGTCAGCGGGTTGGGCGCGATGCCGTTTCCGTAGTGGTGGACGACTTCGCACCGGAAGGTCGGCGACTGGTACGGCGCGAGACCCGGGGCGGCCGACGCGCCGTTCAGGCTCGTGGCGAGCACGCAGCTCAGCGCAACGAGTACGGCGAGGCGGCGCACCCGAGAAGTATTCGCCGGTTGTGCGGCGCGTCCTCCTGCGCCGGCCTCAGACCGGCTGGGCGGAGCGGGTCGCGGCCTGCTTGGCGAGCGGCGCACTTCCGAGGCGCTCAGCGATCGCGGCGGCCTCAGCAAGGTCGCCGTCGCGACCGCGGTGGACCAGTGCCCACCCCAGGTTGTACGGCGCGGGCAGGTCTCGGAGCGTGCTGATCACCCGCTCGTAGGTGGCATCAACCTCCGCCGGTGACACGTCGCCGAGGTCGATGCGGGCCAGGTCTGCCTCGGCTCGCAGTACCGGGGGAATGTGGCCGACCGGGTGGTCGTCGATCACGCCTACCAGATTGCGCAGGGCGGCGTCGTCTCCCAAAGCGCGTGCCGACCGGGCGGCCAGCGGCCATGCCCACCTGATCGAGTCCTGCCGGATGCCGAGCGCGTCGGCGTGGGAAACGGCGGCGGTTGCGTGGTGGAGCGCCAGCGCGTGATCACCATCGGCGTGCGCGATCCCGGCCCGTACCCACGCAACGAGCGCTAGGTCCTGCGGGTCCTCACTGTCGGTGCCGGACTCCACCCGATCCCACGCAGCGCGCGCGGCATTCGCCTCGCCCTGCAGCGCCGCCAGCATCGCGGACAGGCCGGCGACGAAGTGCAGGCCACCAAGCCCACCGGCCGCTGTTTCCTCGAGCAGGACCCGGGCACGGTCCCATTCACCGACCGTGAGCATCGCCTCGGTGAGGTTGGCCACCGTGATGGCCACCATCCTCGGCGCCCCCAGGGCCCGTCCGACGTCGAGCGCCTGCTGCGCTGCCGCCATGCCGTAAGCCGGATCGAAACCTGCGACCACATCGCAGATATTGCTCAGCGCCCTCGCCTGGGAGAAGCGGTCGCCGGCTCGCTCCGCGAGGCGGGCCGAGTACTCGAAGAGGGCAGCGGCGTGCGCGATTCGCCCGGACGACGAGTAGGCCAGGCCGGCGTGGGTGAAAACGGCCGAGACATCTGCCTGGTCGAGGCCGAGGGCCTGCGCCAGATCCAGCGCCTCCAGTGCGAACGTGTCCACCTCGCGCTCACCGGCGAAGGCACGCATGCTGGCAAGTTCGCCCATGGCACGCACCGTGTCGCGGTCCGGCGATTGGCGGAGGACCCCGACCGCGGTCTCAAGCGCTTCACATGCCTCCGACACCCGCCCGAGATGTCCAAGGGCCCTACCCATGGTGGTCTGCGCCCGAGCCGCCGCGCGCGGGTTTCCGGTTGCCTCGTACAACTCCCGCGCCTTCTGGGCAAGGTCGATGGCGCGGTCGAATTGGCCGGCGATGTCCGCCATTTCCGCTGCTTGCTCCCACCAGCTGCCGGCGTCCGCAAGCCCGGCTTCGACTCCGAGGGTCGCAGCGACGAGGAACGAGTCAGCCGCCGCGGCGGGCGATCCGGCGCGCCTGGCCCGGCGCCCGGCTCGGCCCGACATCGCGATCGCCTCGCCGCGGATGGTGTCGACGTCCGGGTCGTCAGCCACCGCGGCTAGCGCGTCCCGGTAGTGCCGGGCCACCGCGTCGGCGACCTCTTCGCCGTCGTCGGCGAAGCTCTCGCGCAGGTGGGCCGCGACGGTGAGATGCCTGGCCTTGCGGTCGCGGCGGGAGAGTGTGTCGTAGGCGACCTGCCGGAGCAGGTGCTGAGCGAAGCGGTATGCACCGCGTTCGGGGGACAGCCGGTCCGCCGAGACCTCCAGCACCTCGCGCCGGACCAGGTCGTCCAGGCCGCGGCGTACGTCGTCCTCGGCGAGGTCTGACACGGCGACCAGGGCTTCGGCCGGGAAGCTGGTGCCGAGCACAGCGGCGTCCGCGACGAGCGCCCGCACTGGCGGATCGAGCGCGTCGAGCCGCGCGGCGAGCAAGCCGTGCAACGAGTCCGGTACCGACAGCTCGCCGACCTCGCCGACCAATCGGTAGACCCCGTCGATCGGCTGGACCACGTCGCGGTCCACCAGCGATCGGATCGTCTCGACGGCGAACAGTGGGATGCCCTGCGCGTGCGCGGTGATGGCGGCGCGCGCTGGCTCGGGCATGCCGGGCACGAGCGATTCGACCAACGCGTCCATCGACGCGGGGTCCAATGGGTCAAGCGCGAGCAGGCTGCGATTGCGGCCGACGCCGAATCCGGGCCTGGTTTCGGTGAGCTCGGTGCGGGAGAGGACGAGCACGAAGATCGGCAGGTCGCGCGCCCAATCAACGAGGTGGTCGACGAAGTCGAGCAGTCCGGCGTCGGCGTGCTGGGCGTCCTCGATCAGCCAGACGACCGGATCCACATCGGCCATCCGCTCGAACAGCAGTCGCCAGCCGGCGAACAGCTCCTCGCGGGCCAGTGGCGCGCCGGTGTCTCCGGCCACTGGTGCGCCGAGCAACCGGCCGATGCGCACGGCGGCAAACTCCCGCTCACCGGGATTCGGAATCAGCTCGTTCAGTCCGTCGACGATCTTCCGGGCTGCACCATCGGTCGAATCGTCCTCGGCGATGCCGAGGCGTTGCCTGATCGCCTGCGCCAACGCCCAGAATGCGACGCCTTCGCCGTATGACAGGCAGCGGCCGCGATGCCACCACATGGTTCGGGCGAGCCCGTCGATGTGCTTCTCGAACTCCCAGCCCAGCCGAGATTTCCCGACCCCGGCGGCACCGGTGACGAGGACCAGTCGCGGGGTACGCCGGTCAGCGCCGGCGTGGAAGAGTTCCTTGATCAGCCGCATCTCGGCGTCGCGTCCGGTGAGCGGCGCCTCCAGCCCGTCGATTCGCTGGTTGCCGCCGACGCCGGCAATGACTCGAGCCGCCCGCCACAGCTGCTCCGGCTCGGCCTTGCCCTTCAACGTGTGCTCGCCGGCGTCGTCGAAACTCACCGCCGCGGCCGCCAACCGCCGGGATGCGGTGTCGACCAGGACCGTCCCGGGCTGGGCCACCGACTGCACCCGCGCGGCGGTGTTCACCGCGTCGCCGGCCACCATGCCCTCTTGCTGCGCCCCCACGGTGACGGCGACCTCACCGGTGACCACACCGGCTCGCGCGGCGAGTTCGGTGATCCCGGTCTCGGCGCCGAGTGCGGCGACCGCGTCGACGACATCGAGCGCCGCCCGCACCGCGCGCTCGGCGTCGCCCTCGGCGGCGGTCGGGGTGCCCCACACGGCCATCACGGCGTCACCGATGAACTTCTCGACGACCCCGCCGTAGCGCGCAATGACCTGCCGGGCTACCTCGAAATAACGAGAAAGCAGCTCGCGAACCTCCTCCGGGTCACGGGCCTCCGAGATCGGCGTGAAGCCCACCAGGTCGGCGAACAGCACCGAGCAGACTCGGCGTTCCGAGACCGGAGTCGCCGCTGACGCCGGCGTGCTCGGCGGGGTAACCGTGGCGTTCGGGTCGCCGTTCAGCGGGGTCGCGCATTGACCGCAGAAGCGCTGTCCGGATTCCGCCGCTGCACCGCAAGCGGGGCACGTGACGGCGAGCGGTGCCGCGCACTGACCGCAGAACCGATTAGCCCCCGGATTTTCGGTGCCGCAGGCGGCGCACGTCACCATGTCCGAAGATTAGCGGGGTCCGCACCGCCTGGCGGAGCGTGACGACATCAAGAGCTCGCTGCGAGGCGCCCGACCTGCTTGGCGGTGAGGATGCCGTAGGCGTACATGCCTCGGATCGAGGCCTCGATCGACTCCGCCGGGTCGCGGTAGCCCACCCCGAGCTCGGCATGCACGGCGGTGTCGTCGGTGAGTCGGGGCTGGGTCAGCAGCGACATCGCCTCCGCGGTGTAGACCGACTCGAACGGCACCACTGTCCGCACGGCGTCGAGGACGTGACCGAAGCCGCGGAACACGCTGCCCGGTACGCCGAGCACCGGGAACCGTCGACCGGTGAGCCGCCGGATGATGTCTGCGATCTCGTTGAGCGAGATGAGGTCACCGCCGGCCATGAAACGACGTCCGTCGAGGCCGGGCCGCATCGCGGCGATGAGGACCTGGGCCAGATCGCGCGCGTCGATCGCTCCGATCCCACCGTCGTGCAGCGGAAGGAAGCCGGTCCGCAGCATGCTGGCGAAGCCTTCGGCCGCGTCGCCGAAGACCTCGCCGATCGGCGGTCCGATCACGCCACCCGGATAGACGATGACGACCGGATCTCCCGCCGCCTGGCGCTCGCGCACCCACCGCTCGGCCAGTGCCTTCGACCTGGTGTAGGGGTTCGCGGCGTCGACCACCGGCGGCAGATCGGCGTGGATCACCTCGTAGCGGGGTGAGAAGACGGCGGCGACGCTCGACACGTGAACGATGCTGCGGCAGCCCGCCTCGAGGGCAGACTCGATCACGGCCTGCGTTCCGCGGACATTCGTCTCGACCGACCCGCTGGCGTGCTTGCGATCAAGAGCGGCAACTACCGCCGCCGCGTGGATGACGGCGTCGGCGCCGGTCACGGCGCGCCGTACCGCCGCTCGGTCGGTCATGTCCCCGCCGACGATGTCCAGTGACTCGATGTCGACACCGATCGCGCCGAGCGTCGTCGCGAGGCGCTCCGGGCGACGCACGAGCAGCCGCGGCTCGTGGCCGGCGGCACGCAGCGCCACCACCGTGTGCGCGCCGACGAACCCGGTGCCGCCGGTCACCAGGACCTTCATCTGTGCTGGTCCCGGAGAAGTCGTCGCAGCAGCTTGCCGGTCTGGTCGCGAGGGATCGCTTCGATCACCGTGACGCTTCGTGGGCACTTGTACGGCGCCAGCCGACCAGCGGCGGCCGTCTCGATTGCCGCGAGGGTCGCCACCTCGTTGGCATCCGGCAGAAGTGCGACGAAGAGCGTGATGACCTCGCCGCGTTCGTCGTCCGGGACTCCGACAGCGCACAGGTCGGCGATGCCGGGAACATCGCAGAGCGCTTGCTCGATCTCCGCCGGGTAGACGTTGACGCCGGCCGTGATGACGACGTCGGCGACCCGGCCGCATAGATAGAGGTATCCGTCGTCATCGAGATAGCCGATGTCGCCGACGGTGAACGACTCACCGTGATGTGCCTCGTCGGTCTTGTTGTCGTCGCCCTGATAGCTGAAGTATCGGGTCTCCCCGGCCGGCTGGAAGTACACGGTGCCTTCGTTGTTCGCCGGCAGATCGTTGCCGGCGTCGTCGAGGATCCGGACGGTGAGGTTCGCGATCGGCTTGCCGACGGTTCCGCGACGCTTCCGCCAGTCGGCGGTGCCGACGACCGTCATGCCGCCCTCGGTGAAGCCGTAGTACTCGACGAGGACGTCGCCGAACCAGTCGACCATCGCCTCCTTCAGCGGGATCGGGCACGGTTCGCCGCCGTGCAGCAGCGTCCGTAGTGTCGGCGCAGGACTGCTGCTGCGGTCGATCCCGTCGAGTGCGAGCCACTGCCGGAACATCGTCGGCACCGCGATGGACGATGTCACCTCTGGTCCACCCAGCTGCTCGAGAGCCGTCGCCGGATCCCACCTCGGCAGGATTCGCAACGTTGCACCGCGCGCCATCGCCCCGAACCCGAACGTCTGCGGCGCACCGTTGAACAGTCGCGACAAGAACAGATGGGTGCCTTCCCCGGGTAACGAGAGCAACTCCGCCCATCTCGCGACACCGGCCCACCCGGCGGCGAACGGAGTCGTCCCGGAACCTCGCATGATCACGCCCTTCGGGCGGCCGGTGGTGCCGGAGGTGTACGGCAGCTTGTAGCCACAGCGGTCATCCGCCAACGGTTCAGGTGACTGCGCCGCGAGCCACTCGTGGTACCTCTCGTCGAGGTCGACGACGGCGATGCCGCGATCCGCGGCGGCGGTACGTCCGCCGTCGCGGTCGGCGATGACCACGGCGGTCCCGGCGTCGTCGAGCACGGCACCGACTTCCGATGCGGTCCAGCCGGTCTTCACCGGGGTGTACGCGCAGCCGGCCCGCCAGGCCCCGAGGACTGCTTCCACGAACTCGGTCCGGTTGCTCACGCAGATCGCGACGTGTGAGCCCGGCGCAGTCCGGCCATTCGCTCTAGCCGCGGCCTCGATGCCATTACCGACGCGCGTGCTGCGTTCGTCGAGCTCCGCCCAGGTCAGTGTCGTGACGCCGTCGGTGACCGCGATCGCGGCGGGATCGACTCCCGACAGCTCCGCCAATGAGCTCACAGTGCGGCGGCGAGGTCCTCGGCGTGCTCGTCCGCCGTACCGAATTCGGTGGCGTGCAGCCAGGCCCGCTTGAGGAAGAAATGCACCGGCACCTCCCAAGTGAAGCCCATTCCGCCGTACACCTGAACGCAGGAGCGCCCGTTGCCCGTCGCGGCCTCGTCGGCGAGCAACTTCGCTCCCGACACCGCGCGACCGGGATCGAGCACGGCCATCTCACCGTTGGCGAGATCGTCGAGGATCACTGCAGCGCTGTGCAGCGACGCGCGGGCCAGCTCGGTGCGGACCAGCATGTCCGAGCAGATGTGCTTCACGGCCTGGAACGCCCCGATCGGGCGATCGAACTGCTCGCGGGTCTTGGCGTAGCTGACGGCCAGTTCGGTGAGTCGTGCCGCGATGCCGACCTGGATCGCCGCGGTCAGCAACGCACCTTCGTGCTTCAGCTGCTCGGCGGCCGCGCCGACGGCCGTCCCGCTCGGGACCGAGGGCAGCTCGTGAAGTGGGGACAATGGATCGAGCGGCTCGGTCAGGGCGGTGCTTCCCACGACCTCACTTGCCGGCGCGAGGACCGGCTGCTCGCCGAGGATCAGGATCGCCTGTGAGTTCTCCAGATACGGGACCAGCAGCGGCTGCCGGGCCGGATCGAGAAATGTCACCGGCCCATCCGCGAACCCGGCAGTGATGAAGGTGGCGACGAACGGCCCGGGGATGCAGACCCGACCGAGCTCCTCGAACGCGAGGGCAGCCTCCGCGAGTCCCAGCCCTAGATCGGTGCGGATCGCGAAGACACCCGTCTCGACGATGCTGTCCCAGGCCGACTGGTCGAACCCGTCCGGCAGCTTCTCGAGTGGGAACACTGACGCGAGCACCTCACGCACTCCGCGCTGCAGCTCGAGCTGGTCCTCGGTCGGCAGGAAATGCATCAGCGCTCCTTCGGTAGACCGAGGAGGCGCTCGCCGATGATGTTGCGCTGGATCTGCGACGTGCCGGCGGCGATGGTGTAGGACAGCGAGTTGATCCTTTCCTTCGTCCACTCGCTTGCCGGCAGTCCAGCGATGTCCGCCCGTGACAGCGAGGCCCGGCCGAGGACACGGGCGCCGAGCTCCATCAGTCGCTGCCGAGCCTCGGTGTAGCGCAGCTTCAACACCGATGCGGTGGGTCCGGGTACGCCGGTGCCGGCCTCGGTCACCCCACGTTTCGTCATCGCCCACAAGCCGTCGAACTCGGCGGCGAGGTGACCGATTTCTCGTCGTAGCCCGCGGTCGTCCCACGCGGTTGCGTCACGCGAGGTCACCTTCTTGGCGATCTCGGCGAGCTCACCGATCAGCCGGATCGAATCGACGATCTGATCGACCCACGCGGTACCGCGCTCGAACGACAGCGTCACCATCGTCACCCGCCAGCCGTCGTTCTCATCGCCGACCCGGTTGGCGACCGGAATGCGGACGTCATCGAGAAACACCTCGGAGAACTCCGCCGAGCCGAGCGCAGTGGTCAGCGGCCGCACGGTGAGGCCGGGAGCATCCATCGGCATCATCAGCCAGCTGATGCCCTTGTGCTTCGGCGCGTCGGGGTCGGTGCGGACCAGCAGCTCGCAGTAGTCCGCTACTTCGGCGTGCGAGGTCCAGATCTTGTGGCCGTTGACGACGTAGTGGTCGCCGTCGCGCGCTGCCCGGGTTCGCATCGATGCGAGGTCCGAGCCTGAGCCTGGCTCACTGAAGCCCTGGCACCAGATCTCCTCGCCGGTGAGGATCTTCGGCAGGTGGGCGCCCCGCTGCTGCGGAGTTCCCTCGGTCACGATGGTCGGGCCCGCATGCAGCAGACCGACGAAGTTCACCCCGACGTACGGCGCGCCGGCCCGCTCGGTCTCCTCGAGGAAGATCAGGTGCTCGGTCGGTGTGGCGCCGCGGCCGCCGTACTCCTTCGGCCAGTTGATGCCGGCATAGCCGGCGTCGAACAGCAGCCGCTGCCAGGCGGTGTCGTACTCGCGGCGACCTGGCCAGTCGGTATGAGCCGGCTCGGGACCCACTGTCGGGAGCGTCGCCGCGAGCCAGTCGCGGAGTTGTTCGCGAAATGCGCTCTCGGCAGCCGAATCGCGCAGGTCCACGCCCTAGACGATAACCTGACGACCCGTCAGAAAGTCTTCGTGAGGATTTTCCTGACGACCCTCAAAAACTCGTCCGGGAAGGTGCGTCGACGTGGGTCGCTTGGACGGCAAGGTCGTCATCGTCACCGGCGCCGGTCAGGGCATCGGTCAGGGCATTGCGCTCGCGGCAGCGGCCGAGGGCGCGCACCTCGTCGCCGCCGGTCGGACACTGGAGAAGGTCGAGAAGACGGCCGAGGAGATTCGCTCCCGTGGCGTGAAAGCGCTCGCGGTGCAGTGCGACGTTCGGTTTCGCGACCAGGTCGATGCCTGTGTCGAGGCGACCAAGGCCGAGTTCGGCCGGATCGACGGCGTCGTCAACAACGCCCAGATGGTCGCGCTCGGACCGGTGCTCGAGATCACCGAGAAGGACGCCCGCCGGACCTGGGAGTCCGGGTTCCTCGGCTCGCTGTGGTTCATGCAGGCGGCGTACTCAGCGCTGGTCGAGAGCAAGGGTGCGGTGGTCAACCTCGGCACCGGCTCCGCGCTGCGCAATGACCTGCCGGGGTTCGCGCTGTACGCCGGCACGAAAGAGATGATCCGGACCATGACCCGGATGGCCGCGCTCGAGTGGGGGACGGACGGCATCCGCGTCAACGCCGTCATCCCGAACGGGATGTCGCCGGGACTCGAGATGTGGTCGGAGTTCGCTCCGAAGGAGTACGAGGAATTCGTCGCGACGATCCCACTCGGTCGAGTCGGCCGGCTGGAGGAGGATGTCGGGCGGGCAGTCGCGTTCCTGCTCTCCGACGACGCCGCCTACGTCACCGGGTCGACGTTGATGGTCGACGGCGGCCAGGCGTACCTCCGTTAGCCGCAGTCGGAAGTCACAAGGAGCAATCGGGATGGGCATCTGCGACGGGCGGGTCGTCATCGTCACCGGCGCGGGCGGCGGTCTGGGTCGCGCGCACGCCCTGGCCTTCGCGGTAGAGGGCGCGAGTGTCGTCGTCAATGACATCGGTACGTCACGTGAGGGTGACGGGGCATCAACCGCTCCGGCGCAAACAGTTGTCGACGAGATCATCGCCATGGGGGGCAAGGCCTACCCGAACACCGACGACATCGCCGACTGGTCCGGCGCCCAGTCGCTGGTGCGGACCGCGATCGAGCAGTTCGGGCAGCTCGACGTCCTGGTCAACAACGCCGGCTTCCTGCGCGACCGGATGCTGATCTCGACCTCCGAGGAGGAGTGGGACGCGGTGCTCCGCGTGCACCTGAAGGGCCACTTCTGCACGATGCGTCACGCCGGCGCGTACTGGAGAGAGCAGTCCAAAGCGGGTGCCGCAGTCGACGCCCGGATCATCAACACGGCCTCCGGCGCCGGCTTGATGGGCAGCGTCGGGCAAGGCAACTACAGCGCGGCAAAGGCAGGCATCGTCGGGTTGACGCTCGTCGCGTCGGCGGAGCTCGGCCGTTACGGAGTGACGGCAAACGCGATCGCGCCGGCCGCTCGCACCCGGATGACCGAGGTGGCGATGCCCGACATGATGCGGAAGCCGGAGGTCGGCTTCGACGCGATGGCGCCGGAGAACGTGTCGCCGCTGGTGGTGTGGCTCGGCTCGGCGGACTCGCGCGATGTGACCGGCCGGGTCTTCGAGGTGGAGGGCGGCATCATCGGGATCGCGGATGGCTGGCAGCACGGTCCGCGGGTCGACAAAGGCTCGCGATGGGAACCGTCCGAGGTCGGCGGGGTCGTGCATGAACTCCTCGTCAAAGCGCCACCGCCGGCACCGGTCTACGGTGCATGACCGTGGCCCGGAAACTGCTGGAAGCGCCGACGATCTGGGAGCTGGTACGTCGCCGCGCTGAGTTGTCGCCTGATGTGGCGATGCTCATCGACACCGATCGCCGGCGGCTGACCTTCGCGGAGTTCGCCGACCGTGCCGAGCAGGTTGCGGCTGGCCTTCTATCGCTCGGCATCGGGCCCGGGACGACGGTCACCTGGCAGCTGCCGACGCGCATCGAGAGCGTGCTGGTCTCGATGGCGCTCGCTCGTCTCGGCGCGGTCCAGAATCCGGTGCTGCACCTGTATCGCGAGCGAGAGGTCGGCGCCGTACTCCGGCAGAGCAAGCCCGACTTCTTCGTCGTCCCCGGCGTCTGGAAGGACCGTGACTTCGGGGCGATGGCGAAACAGCTCGCGTCCGAGCTTGGCCGGGCGCCGACGGTCCTCGAGCTCGGCCTCGACCTGCCGACCGGCGACCTTGCGTCGTTGCCCGCAGCGCCGGCCTCGGGCACGGAGATCCGCTGGGTCTACTACACGTCCGGCACGACCTCCGAACCCAAGGGCGTGCAGCACACCGACCAGACACTGATGGCGGGCGGCCGCGGCCTCGGTGCAGCGCTCGACATGTCGGCTGACGACATCGGCTCGATCGCATTCCCGTACTCGCACATCGCCGGCCCCGACTACATGCTGATGATGTTGGCTGCCGGCTTCGGTGCGGTGCTCGTCGAGGCCTTCGTGCCGGCCGACGCGGTGCAGACTTTCCGCGAGCTCGGCGTCACGATGTGTGGCGGCAGCACGGCCTTCTATCAGATGTATCTCGCCGAGCAGCGCAAACAACCGGGTGAGCCACTGATCCCGTCGTTGCGAATCATGTCTGGCGGCGGGGCAGCGAAGCCCCCGGAGCTGTTCTATGACGTCGCCAAGGAGATGGGCGTCCGGCTGGTCCACGGTTACGGCATGACCGAGGTGCCGATGATGGCGATGGGATCGCCGCACGACACCGACGAGCAGCTTGCCTACACCGACGGCAAGCCGGTCGTCGGCGCCGAGATCAGGATCGTGAAGGAGGACGGCACCGTCGCCGCACCCGACGAGGAGGGCGAGGTACGTCTTCGCGGTCCGGTGGTGTGTGTCGGCTACACCGACCCAGCCGCCAACGAGGCGGCGTTCGACAGCGAGGGGTGGTTCCGCACCGGTGATCTCGGCGTCCTGCGCCCGGACGGGCACCTGCGACTGACCGGTCGTCTCAAGGACGTCATCATCCGCAAGGGCGAGAACATCTCAGCGCGTGAGCTCGAGGATGTGCTGTTCAGCCATCCCAAGGTCAGCGAGGTCGCGGTCATCGGCGTACCGGACGCGGAGCGCGGCGAGATGGTGGTGGCTGTCGTCGAGCCGGCGTCGCCGGGCGACCCGGTCAGCTTCGATGAGATGGTCGCGTGGTGTCGCGACGCCGGTCTGATGATGCAGAAGATCCCCGAGCGCCTCGAGGTGGTTGACGCGTTGCCGCGCAACGAGACGCTGAACAAGGTGTTGAAGTTCAAGCTCCGCGAGCAGTTCGGTTCTGTCTCGTGAGCGACGCCGGGGCAGCGAACGTTCTCGTCGAACGCGATGGCGGCGTCCTCACCATCACGCTCGACCGGGAGGACGCCAACCAGGCGCTCGACTGGCGGACGCGCGATGCCATGGTCGCCGCGTTCGAGCAGGCCAGTGCCGATCTCGCGGTGCGCGCGGTGGTGCTCACCGCGACCGGCACGCGGTCGTTCTGCACCGGCGCCGACCTGCGGGTGCCGATGCCGGAGCTGTCGAAGCCCGAGGGGGCACCGAAACGGGCGCCCGGCGACGTTTCGCGCGGTATCGCGAACGGCTGGCAGCGGGCGGTCACATCGGTGCTCGATTGCGAGAAGCCGGTGATCGCCGCCGTCAATGGCACCGCTGCCGGTGCCGGCATGCACCTGGCGCTCGCCTGCGATGTGGTGGTGATGGCGGATAGCGCAAAGCTGGTGCCGGTCTTCGTTCGCCGCGGCATCGCGCCTGATGCCGCAGGTGCGTATCTGCTGACCCGTCTGGTCGGTCCCGCCGCCGCGAAGCGGATGTACCTGTTCGGCGACGACATCCCGGCCGCCGACGCGTTGGCGCTGGGATTGGTGAGCGAGCTGGCGCCGGCGGACCGGGTGCGGACGCGCGCTCGGGAGCTGGCCGACCGGCTCGCCACCGGGCCGACCCGAACCCTCGCGATGACCAAACGACTGATCAACCGCGCCCTCGACGGTGACCGCGACACAGCGCTGGTCGAGGAGGCGTGGGCGCAGGAGCTGATCATGGGCACCGAGGACGCGAACGAGGCGATCAAGGCGTTCATCGACAAGCGCGACGCCTCCTTCAAGGGCTGGTAATGGCGTCGTACGACGTTCGGGTCCGCACCAGTGCGCCGCGGGAGGCGGTGTTCGCGCTGATCGCCGACGCGACGTCGTGGCCGAACTGGGCGCTGCCGGTGATCAGGCAGGGCTCCTGGCTGCGTGAGGGCGACCCCGCGCCCGGCGGCGTCGGGGCGATTCGTCGGCTGGGGATGACGTGGTACGGCGCCCGCGAGGAGATTCTCGAGTACGACCCGCCGCACTACCTCGCCTACACGATCCTCAGCCGGATGCCGTTTCGCGACTATCGCGCGATCGTGTCGGTCGATCGGGACGGGACCGGGAGCCGGATCACCTGGGCCGGCGCGTTCGAGCCGCGGATTCCGGGTACCGGCCGGTTGCTGTCGTGGTTGTTGCGGCGGCTGATGGGTGCGATGGCGGGCGGCCTGGCCCGCTACGCCGAGACGACGACCGAGGGTGTGGCCACGTGAGGATGCAGATCGACCATCACTACGACGCGCCGGTCGAGGCGGTCTATGAGCTGATCAGCGATCCGGACTTCATCGAGCGCAAGTACGTCGCGCTCGGCGGGCGCGACGTCGCGGTGGACCGCACCGACGGCGATGACGGAACGGTCGAGGTGGTGACGAGGCGAACCGTCACGGTTGACCTGCCGGGCTTCGCGAAGAAGGTCCTCGCTGCGAGCCAGACCACGATCCAGCACGAGTCATGGGCTGCCGCTAACAGCAAGGGCGAGCGGCTATGCACCTACTTCGTTGAGGTGCAGGGCGTGCCTTCCCGGATCGAGGGCACGCACACGCTGTCGGCATCGGCTGACGGTGGGACCGACCACCACCTCGAGATCGAGACGAAGGTCTCGATCCCACTGATCGGTGGGAAGATCGAGAAGTTCGGCGGCGAGACCGCCCGTGCCGACCTGGCGGAGCAGTTCGCTTTCACCGACAAGGAGCTGACTGGCTGAGTCAGCCGCGCTCGACCGGCAGACCGGCCTGCGCCCAGGCCGCCATCCCGCCGCTGACATTCACCGCGTCGTAGCCGGCTCCGATGAGCGCCTCGGTGACGACATCGGAGCGGTTTCCGTGAAGGCAGATACACGCGATCTGCCCGGGCGGCAGTAGATCAGTTGACATCGAGAGCTGACTCATCGGGATGTGGAGGGCGCCCGGCGCCCGGAAGTCCTCCCACTCGAAGTCCTCTCGGATGTCGAGCAGCGTGACACCGTTCTGCATGAGTTCGGCGGCCTCGCGGACCGAGACGTCCCGTGCCATGCGACAAGTGTGCCCCGATGTGCGGCAGCTGAGTTTCTGACGGGTCGTCAGGTTACCCTCGCCTCATGCGCGGCATCATCGGCTGGGGCGTCCATCTGCCACACCGGCGGCTGGATCGGAGCCAGATCTCGCCGATCGCCGGAACCGGAGGCGGCAAAGGCCGCCGCACGGTGGCGTCGTACGACGAGGACGCGACGACGATGGCGGTCGCGGCGGCACGGGCGGCGCTGCGCGGGCGATCCGTTTCGCCGGCAGCGGTGTGGTTCAGCACGACGACACCGGCGTACCTCGACAAGACGAACGCCACCGCGATCCATGCGGCCCTTCGGATGAACCGCACTGCCGCGGCGTACGACGCACTGGGATCGGTGCGGTCGGCGGTTGGCGCGCTGCGTGCCGCGATGGCCGGCGCGGGGGTCGCGCTCGCGGTCGCGAGCGACGTTCGGATCGGTCGGCCCGGCTCTGCCGACGAGGCGGCAGGCGGCGACGCCGGTGCCGCCGCCCTCGTCGGCGATGACGGCGACGGTCCGGTGGTGGCGCAGCTCGTCGGGTCGGCGTCCCTGTCGGAGGAGTTCACCGACCGCTGGCGGGTGCCGGGCGATGTGGGGGCGAAGGTCTGGGAGGAACGCTTCGGCGAGACCAAGTACGTCCCGCTGGCGACGGAGGCGTTGAAGGCTGCGCTCGGTGAGGCCGCGCTGGACGCGGCAGGCGTGGACGCGCTGATCATTGCGGGCATGCACGAGCGGGCCTGCGCCGCGGCGGCGAAGGCCTCCGGTGTCGCGCCGGAGAAGATCGTGGATCGCTTGGCGGCGACCGTCGGCAACCCGGGCGCGGCCCAACCGTTCTTGCTGCTGGCCCGCGCGCTGGAGCAGGCAACGCCAGACCAAACGATCGTGCTGCTTGTGCTGTCGGACGGGGCAGAGGCCCTGGTGTTCCGGACGACGGACGCTGTCTCGTCGTACCAGCCGGCGGCGCCTGTCGCGTCGCAGATCCTCGCCGGCGCACCGATTGATTACGGCCGCTACCTGACCTGGCGTGGGCTGCTGGCGGTCGAGCCACCGCGGCGTCCCGAGCCGGCCCGACCATCCTCGAGTGCGGCCGGCCGGAGCACAGATTGGAAGTATGGGTTGGAAGGACCGGCGGGCGTTCTCGCCGATCAGGTCGGCACGGTCACCACCTTCACGATCGACCGGCTCGCGTACTCGCCGAGCCCGCCGGTCGTGTTCGCCGTCGTGGACTTCGACGACGGCGAGCGGCTGCCGGTGGAGCTCACCGACGTCAGCGCCGAGGAGGTGGCCGTCGGGATGCGAGTCGAGATGACGTTTCGGCGGCTGTTCACCGCCGATGGGATCGTCAACTATTTCTGGAAGGCGCGTCCGTCGCGCGCGGCGGGCGATGGGCCGAGCCGGAAGGATGCGGCATGAGCTCGCACGGCATCAAGGACCGGGTCGCGATTGTCGGCATGGGCTGCACCAGGTTCGCCGAGCACTTCGACAAGGGCACCGACGACCTGCTGCGTGAGGCGACGTCCGACGCATTCGGGGCCGCCGGGGTCACCAAGGACGACGTCGACGCCTACTGGCTCGGCACCGCCCAGTCAGGCATGAGCGGCATCACGCTCGCTCGCCCACTCAGGCTCGAGGGCAAGCCGGTGACCCGGGTCGAGAACTTCTGCGCGACCGGATCGGAAGCATTGCGGCAGGCGTCGTACGCGGTGGCGTCCGGGGCGTATGACCTCGCCATGGCCGTCGGTGTCGAGAAGGTGAAGGACTCCGGGTATCAGGGGCTCAACGCCTTCCCGATCCCGAACGACGGCACCCAGCGAACGCTGACCGCGGCAGCGATGTTCTCGATGGTCGCCCCGGCCTATGCACAGCGGTACGGCGTGGATCCAGAACAGATCAAGACGGTTCTGGCGCGGATCGCGTCGAAGAACCACGCGAACGGCGCCAAGAACCCGAAGGCGCAGTTCCGCAAGGAGATGTCGATCGAGAAGCTGCTCGCGATGCCGCCGGTCGCGGGGGGGCTGTCGGTCTTCGACTGCGCGGGCGTTGCCGACGGCGCCGCTGCCGCGATCGTGTGCCGGGCTGAGGACGCGGCGCGCTACACCGAGTCGCCGCTGATCATCAAGGCGCTGTCGTTCGTCGCGGGCAACGGGTCCGGGCTGGAGGACCCGTCCTACGACTACACCCACTTCCCGGAGGTTGCGGCATCTGCCTCGGATGCCTATGCGCAGGCGGGCATCAGCGATCCGCGCAACGAGCTCGCGATGGCCGAGGTGCATGACTGCTTCACCCCCACGGAGCTCGTGTTGATGGAGGACCTCGGGTTCTGCGAGCGAGGTACGGCGTGGAAGGAGGTCCTGGCCGGCACCTTCGACCTCGACGGTGAGCTACCGGTGAACCCCGACGGTGGACTGAAGTCGTTCGGCCATCCGGTCGGAGCGTCCGGCCTGCGAATGATGTACGAAGCGTGGCTGCAGCTTCGTGGCCAGGCGCCGGTGGAGCGGCGGATCTCCACGTACGGTTCTCGGTCGCTCGCGCTCACCCACAACCTCGGCGGCTACCCCGGCGAGATGGTGAGCTTCGTCGGAATTGTCGGAACCGCCTAACTCGGCGGTTGCCGTTGGTACGTTCTCGACACGCCGGATACGGCGTACGCGCGTTTGCGGTGACCTCAACCGTCTCGGCGTACCGCGGATCTGGCAGCTCACGGTCGAGCCGGCCGGCGCCCGGCGGCGGTGGGAAGCGGTTAGACGAGTTCTGCCACTGGCTTGTTGATCGGACTTGTGATCTGCGCCGGATTGACGCTGATCCCGAACACAGCCTGGTAGCCGTCCGTGACCTCGCGGTGCACGACTCGTTCGTCGGTGTCGACTCGGCACCCTGGGCTGCAGATGAGCGGGTCGCGGCCATCTTCGAACTCGATCTGCAGGGTCCCTTCGAGTATGAAGATGAGCGCCTCGAAATCATGCCAGTGCCATTCGGAGACTTCCGCCGGCGCGGGGAAGGTGAGCGCGTGCCAGCCGCGAGCTTCGATCTCGCGCACTGCATCCGCCTCGTCGCTGAACGCATCCGGGGTCACGGCGAACGTCATCGCTGCTCCACTCATCGACGTCCGGCCGATCCTATCGGTCACCGGCTTGCTGCCGGCGGGACAGTGCCGGCAGCGGCCTTGGGGAGCTGTCCAGCCCGCCATCGGCTTCAATCCGGCCACCTTCGCAATCCGGCCACCTTCGGCTGGCTCAAGCAATCCGGCCACCTTCGGCTGGCTCAAGCAATCCGCTCACCTTCGGCTGGCTCAAGCAATC